>NZ_DAMBZJ010000010.1:41894-48353 GCF_032060045.1 Oscillibacter sp. | reverse complement strand
ACGGGCCCAAGCTGGACTTCCATCTGGCGGACTCTCTGGGCCGGACCTGGCAGTGCGGCACGATTCAGCTGGATATGCAGCTGCCTGAACGGTTTGAGCTGGAGTACGTGGGCGAAGACGGCCAGAAGCATCGCCCCGTCATGATCCACCGCGTGGTGCTGGGTTCTATCGAGCGGTTTATCGGCGTCATCACCGAGCATTTTGCCGGCGCGTTCCCCACCTGGATCAGCCCCGTGCAGGTGAAGATTCTCACCATTACACAGCGGGCGGACGACTATGCTAAGCAGGTGGCCACCGCATTGGAGGCACAAGGCTTCCGGGTGGAGGTGGACCTGCGGAACGAAAAGATCGGCAAGAAAATCCGCGAGGCCCAGTTGGAGAAGGCCCCCTTTATGCTGGTGGTGGGCGACAAAGAGGCTGAAAGCGGTCAGGTGGCGGTTCGTCACCGGGCCGACGGCGACCTTGGCGTGATGTCGCTGGAGGCGTTTACCGCACAGCTGAAGGAATTGGTGGACAGCAGAGCCACGAAGTAAGGAACATGAACAGAACGCCGCGTCCGCAAACCGGACGCGGCGTTCTAGAAAATCAGGGGGATATAGAGGGATTTGTAGAAACTGCCGGAAACCGACGAAAAGTTTACGCAAAAGCTGTGGCGTTTTCTGAAATGAGAAAAACCGCCTTATTTTCGTTGCGGCGGGGCTTTGTGGGGGAGTATACTGAAGCAAATATAAATTTGCGGACACGTAGCAGTTGGCGGTGTTTTCAGAATCGAAAAAAAGCCGTCCCGCGCCTGAGGTGCGCGGGGGAAGGAAGGAAAAGCATGGGTAGAGAATTTAAGAAGGTGTTGGTGGCCAACCGCGGTGAAATTGCCATGCGCGTGTTTCGCGCGTGTCACGATCTTGGTTTGCAAACCATCGCCATCTATTCCAACGAGGATATGTACGGCCTGTTCCGCACAGCGGCCGACGAATCTTATCTCATCGGCGAAAACGAAAGCCCTTTGGGGGCGTATCTGGATATTCCCCGCATCATTGAGCTGGCCAAAAAGCACGAGGCGGACGCGATCCATCCCGGCTACGGCTTTTTGAGTGAGAACGGCGATTTTGCCCGGGCTTGCGAGGAAGCCGGCATTAAGTTTATCGGACCCAATTCCAAGGTGCTGGATATGATGGGCGACAAGCTGTCCGCCAAGGCGCTGGCCATTGAGTGCGGGGTGCCCACCACCCCCGGAACCAAAGACCCAATTCCTGACCGTCAGGCGGCCCAGAAGCTTGCCATGGAGTTTGGCTTCCCGGTAATTCTCAAGGCCGCCGCTGGCGGCGGCGGGCGCGGCATGCGCCGGTGCGATACCGTGGAAGAAGTGGGCGTCAACTACGACCTTGTGAAGTCCGAGGCGAAAAAAGCCTTCGGCAATGACGATATCTTCATGGAGAAGTTTCTGGTTCAGCCCAAGCACATTGAGATTCAGGTGCTGGGTGATGAGCATGGAAACGTGGTACATCTCTATGAGCGAGACTGCTCTCTCCAGCGGCGGTATCAGAAGGTGGTGGAGTTCACCCCCGCCTTCTCCGTGTCTGAAGAGGTACGCCGGGCGCTGTATGACGATGCGGTGAAAATCGCCAAACGGGTGGGCTATACCAACGCGGGAACGCTGGAATTTTTGGTGGACAGAGAAGGGCATCACTATTTCATAGAGATGAACCCCCGCATTCAGGTGGAGCACACCGTCACCGAAATGGTCACCGGCGTGGACCTTGTCCGCTCTCAGATTCTGATTGCACAGGGCTGCCCCCTCAGCGACCCCCGCATCGGCATCAAAAAGCAGTCGGACGTGCACCGGAACGGGTACGCCATCCAGTGCCGCGTCACCACCGAGGACCCGGCCAACGGTTTTGCTCCCGACACCGGAAAAATCACGGCCTACCGCTCCGGCGGCGGCTTTGGTGTGCGGCTGGACGGAAACGCCTATGCCGGCGCGGTGATCTCTCCTTACTATGATTCCCTGCTGGTGAAGGTCACCACCTGGGACTCCACCTTTGAGGGCGTGTGCCGCAAGGCCATTCGCGCGGTGCGGGAGGTACACGTCCGGGGCGTGAAAACCAACCTCGCCTTTATTCTGAACATCCTCCACGATGAGGTGTTCCGGGCGGGCGGCTGCCACACCAAGTATATCGACGAAACTCCCAGCCTGTTTGAGCTGGACGAGGGGCAGGACCGGGCCACCAAGATGCTGAAATACATCGCCAACATCGTGGTGAAGGAGCAGGGCCCCCGGAAGCTTTACGAAGACCCTCGCTATCCCCCTGTTACCGGGGAGCGGCCTGACGGCTTAAAGCAAATGCTGGATGCCAAGGGCCCAGAAGCCGTGGCCAAGTGGGTGCTGGAGCAGAAAAAGCTGTTGATCTGCGATACCACCACCCGGGACGCGCACCAATCTCTGCTGGCCACCCGTGTGCGCACCCGAGACATTATCAAAAGTATGGAGGCCACCTCTGAAATTGAAGCGGACGCGTTTTCTTTGGAATGCTGGGGCGGCGCGACCTTTGACGTGGCCTATCGCTTCCTCCACGAATCCCCTTGGGAACGGCTGAACATGATTCGGGAAAAGGCCCCCAACCTACTGCTGCAAATGCTGCTACGGGGCGCCAACGCCGTGGGTTATACCAACTATCCCGACAATGTCATCCGGGAGTTTGTGCGGCAGGCGGCCATCAACGGTGTGGACGTATTCCGGGTGTTCGACTCTCTGAACTGGATTCCCGGCATGGAAGTGGCTATGGACGAGGTGTTGAAGCAGGGCAAGATCTGTCAGGCTGCCGTGTGCTACACCGGGGACATTTTGGACCCGGCCCGGGACAAGTATACCTTGAAATATTATATCAATCTGGCAAAGGAACTGGAAAAGCGCGGTGCGCATATGCTGGCCATCAAGGACATGGCGGGCCTTCTGAAGCCCTACGCCGCCAAGAAACTGGTTTCCGAGCTGAAGCAGGAGATCGGTATTCCACTTCAACTCCACACCCACAATACCTCCGGAAATCAGGTGGCTACGGTGCTGATGGCGGCGGAGGCGGGCGTGGACGTGGCGGATCTTGCCATCTCCTCCATGAGCTCGCTTACCAGTCAGCCGTCCCTAAACGCCGTGGTTGCAGCGCTTCAGGGCACCGAGCGGGACACCGGCATGGACTTGGAGCGGCTCCAGCACCTGACAGACTATTGGGAGGATGTGCGTACCCGGTATGACTCCTTCGAGGCGGACATCAGATGCCCTGCCACAGATATTTATCGCTATGAGATTCCCGGTGGGCAGTACACCAACCTCAAGCCGCAGGTGGAATCTCTGGGGCTGGGGGACCGGTTCCGGGATGTGAAGGAGAACTACCGGAAGGTCAACGACATTCTGGGCGACATTGTGAAAGTGACGCCTTCCAGCAAAATGGTGGGCGACATGGCCATTTTTATGACCCAAAATGGTTTGACTCCGGAGAACATTGTCGAAAAGGGCGCGAACCTCGCCTTCCCCGACAGCGCGGTGAGTTATTTCTCCGGCATGATGGGCCAGCCTGCCTGGGGCTTTCCCAAGGATTTGCAAAAGGTGGTTTTGAAGGGGAAGGGAGCAATTACCTGCCGCCCCGGCGAACTCTTAAAGCCGGTGGATTTTGAAGCGGTGCGTAAGGAAATGCTGGAATTCGACCCCGATCCGGCTGACCGGTCCGTCATCTCTTACTGCCTGTATCCCAAGGTTTATCGGGACTATAAGCGGGATCAGAAGGAGTATGGCTACGTCACCCGGCTGGGCAGCCATGTGCTTTTCCATGGCATGGCCGTGGGGGAGACGCACAAGGTCAACATTGCCGACGGCAAGACCCTGATGATTAAGTATCTGGGCCTTGGTGAGGTGGACACTGAGGGAATGCGCACCGTCAGCTTTGAGCTGAACGGCATCCGCCGGGATGTGCAGGTTCCCGATGTTGAGGCACAGAAAAACATTGTCAAGGTTCCCATGGCAAACCCGGAGGACAAGAGTCAAGTGGGCGCGTCGATTCCTGGCGCGGTGAGCAAGGTGCAGGTGAAGGTGGGGGATACCGTGGAAGTGAACCAGACCCTCATTACCATCGAGGCCATGAAGATGGAAACCGCCATTACTGCCCGCATGGCGGGCACCGTGGAGGCCATTCAGGTGGCCGAGGGAGAAACGGTGAAGGGCGGACAGCTGCTTTTGACCATCAAGTAAGGGGAAAAATAGTCAAAGTGCACAAAGGGGATTCTTGACAATTTAATGAAATTGGACGGGACGCGAAAAATTTTTTTTGCGTCCCGTCCTGCATTTGTTTTTGCACTTTTTACACATTTTTTTTAAATATGATGAATTTTTTGTGAATAGATGATTTCAAGAAAAAATTTAAGCTGCATTTTATTTAAAGTCATGCAAGAATAAATTTGGCATTTTGCAAGGAAAAATTCATAGTCTCGAAAAAAATTTGCACAAATCGCCGAAAAGTATGTTGAAACTTTCCAATAATTACGCTACAATATAACAAGTCCCGAGCAGATTGAATGAAAGAAAAGGAGTATTGCGATGAAAAAACTGATGTCTCTTCTCCTGGCCACTTTGATGATGGCCTCTGTCCTCTCCGGCTGTGGAAACAATGGGGGGACTACTCCTCCGGCCGCATCCGGCAGCGGAGCCGCTTCCTCCGGCGCAGCCGCTGGCGCCACGGATTCCCTGACTTTCTCTACCGGTGGCTCTCAGGGTACATACTATGCCTTTGGCGGCGTGCTGAGCCAGTATGTCACCAGCAATACCGGAATGAACGTTGTTGCCATCGAGTCCGGCGGCTCTCAGAATAACATTGAGAACCTGCAGGACGGCGCGGCGCAGTTGGGCTTTGTCCAGTCCGACGTGATGTCCTATGCGTATGCGGGCACCAACCTGTTTGCCGAAACCGGCGCGGTTACTGACATCTCCACCGTGGCGAACCTCTACATGGAGCAGGTGCAGATTGTCACCACCAACCCCGACATCAAAACCGTTGCCGACCTGAAAGGCAAGAACGTCTCCATCGGTGCTGCTGGCTCCGGCGTGTTCTACAACGCAATGGATCTTCTGGGTGCCTATGATCTGACCGAGCAGGACATCAATCCCACCTATCAGGGCTTCGGCGACAGTGCCGATGCGCTGCAGGACGGCAAGTTGGACGCAGCTTTCGTCGTGGCCGGCGCCCCCACCACCGCCATCACCTCTCTGGCCACTGCCAAGAGCGTGTATCTGGTGAGCCTGGACGATGCGCACATTGCAAAGCTGCTGGAAACCTCTCCCTATTACACGGAGTACACCATCCCCGCCGGCACCTATGAGGGTCTGGACGTGGATACCAAGACCGTGGCCGTCGGTGCTGTGGTCGTCGCCCGTGACGATGTCAGCGAGCAGGCCATCTATGAGTTTGTCTCCACCATCTTTGAGAATCTGGACGCTATCTCCGCCCAGCACGCCAAGGGCACTGAGCTGAACGTGGAGTTTGCCGCTTCCGTGACCTCCGTTCCCTATCATCCCGGCGCTGCCAAGTATTTTGCCGAAAAGGGCATCACCGTTCCCACGAAGTAAACATCGGAAACCAGCATTTTAATGCAAGTGGCCGCGGCGGGCATCCGCCCGCCGCGGTTGCTTTCTGTATTTACCTCATGAGTTAAGGAGAAGGTATGAGTTTATTTAAAGACAAATCCGGGGACGAGAATCAGGAGCGTCCTTTAGAGGATACCTCTGCCATGAACATCCCCCAGAGTGTGGATGTGGGCACTGCGGCGGACGTTGAAGCCGTTATGAAAAAATATGACCGCGAATCCAACGTCCGGGTATGGGAGGGCATGCCCAAACAGGTAATCCGCTGGCTGATGGTGGCGTTCTCGGTATACAGTATTTGGGTGACTTTATTCAGCAATGCCATGCCGGAAAAGCGGCTGACCGTGTTTGTGGGTCTGATTGCAATTATGGGTTATCTGACCTATCCTGCGAAAAAGGGCAGCGTAAAAGTCAACAGCCTGCCCTGGTACGATGTGATTTTAATGCTGTGCGGCTCTGTTCCATTCTTTTACTATGCAGCCAACGCTGTGAAGATCATCAAGCTTTCCGCCAGAATTGAGCCGTATATGATTGTGCTGGGTCTGGTCGCGATTGTGGCTCTGATGGAGTTGTGCCGCCGAAGCGTCGGCCTGCCCATCCTGATTGTGTTGAGCTTCCTTCTGATCTACACTTTTTATAATATGTTCCAAACACCCAACGCGACGGGCTATATGGTCATTCGCCGGGTGATCTACACCCTGTTCTATACCTCCTCCGGTATTATGTCCACGCCCATTAATGTCTGCGCCAAGTACATCGTGGTGTTTATCATCTTCGGCGCGTTCTTGGAGCGGACGGGCATCTCGAGCTTCTTTATTCAAGTTGCAAACTCCCTTTGC
>NZ_DAMBZJ010000010.1:38556-41835 GCF_032060045.1 Oscillibacter sp. | reverse complement strand
GGTGGAGGCTGCGTCCTCTACCGGCGGACAGATTATGCCTCCCATTATGGGCGCAGCCGCATTCTTGATGTCGGAGTATATCGGCGTGAGCTATGGGCAGATCGCCCTCCGGGCAATTCTTCCTGCGTTTTTGTATTTCGCTGGTATTTACATTGCCGTCCATCTGGAGGCAAAGCGTTTGCGCTTGAAGGGCATTCCTAAGAACGAGCTGCCTAAAATCGGCATCCTGATGAAGAAGATGTATCTGCTGTTGCCGCTGGTGATTCTGGTGGTGCTGGTGTCCACCAACACTTACACAATGCAGTTCTCCGCCGCCGTGGCAATCCTCATCGCCATAATAGTGGGCTTCATCAATAAGGATGAGCGGCTGAATCTTACTAAAATCATTGACGCTCTGGAAAACGGCGGCAGAAACGTGATTACCGTGGCCGTAGCCTGCGCCATGGCGGGTATGATCGCAGGCTGCATCACCGTTACTGGCCTTGCATCCAAGCTGCTGGGCGGTATTCTAACCGCGTCCATGGGGATTCCGCTGATTGCCCTGTTCCTGACCATGATCGCTTGTATCATTCTGGGCATGGGCGTTCCCACCACGGCAAACTACTGCATCATGGCCTCCACCTGCGCACCGATTTTGGTGCAGATGGGCTTCCCCATCATGGTGTCGCACTTCTTTGTGTTCTACTTCGGCATTGTGGCGGATATTACACCTCCCGTGGCGCTGGCCGCCTATGCAGGCGCCGCCATTGCAAGGGGCAACCCCATGAAAACCGGAGTAAATGCAACGAGGCTGGCTATCGCCGCGTTCATTGTACCGTACATCTTTGCTTTCAGTCCCGTAATGCTGGGCATCGACGCCCAGTGGTATGACATGGTGATTATCGTGGTCACCTCTTTGCTGGGCATGTTTGGTGTTGCGGCGGGCCTTGGCGGATTCCTGTACAAAAGGATCAATTGGATACTCCGCATCGTGCTCGTCGCTGGCGGTCTGGCAATGATGATTCCCGGAACAGTGACAGATATCTCCGGCCTTGCGGTTTTGGCAGCGTTGGTTGTCTATCAGCGCTTCTCAGCTAAGAAGGATCAGGCCCAAATTGCCTGATTGCCGTAAAACCTCCTTGAAAAGGCCCCGCCGTTTATCGGCGGGGCCTTTCCTATGTAAATGGAAAAGTTTTTAAAAGTTTTGCTTTTTGGAAACTTTTTTCGACGTTTGTGCGTCATTATAGAGAATGCAAAAAATATAGGTGGCAGATCAGTCTTGAAAACGGTCGGGCATTTGAACTGTAACTGTTTTGTTGTTGATTTGCACGGCATACTGTATTAATCTGATTGATACAGTTATTTTTTGTCACAGGCGGCTCTGTGAGAAAGGAACAGCAAATGGCAGAAGTGAAAGATCCAATGAAAAGCGGGGAGACCGCGCCGGAGGAGGTTAGCGTCTTATCATCCGGTAATGAAGGCGCACCTTCAGGCGGGATTTCGGCGGACGGAGGGAAGCACAAGCGCCCGCCTATGACGCCAAAACAGAAAAAGAAGCTGATCCGCTGGGGAATCATCGGTGGCGTGACTTTGGTTGCCGTCATTGCACTGTCGAAAATCCTGGGTGGCGGCGCGAAGCCGGAGGCTAAGGTAGTTGAGGATACGGTGATGTACAATTCCATCACCTCTACCGTGCAAGGCAGTGGTATTACCAAAGCCAAGGAGAGCAAGGTCATCACTCTGACTACCTCTGGCACGGTGCAGGAAGTTTTTGTCACCGAGGGCCAGCAGGTCACGGCGGGAACGCCGCTCTTTGTCATCGATTCCGAAACGGCCCGAACCGCTGTGGAAAAGGCCCGGAAGGAAGTAGATGGCTATCAGAAGAAGCTCAACACCATGCAGAAGGATATTGCGGGCTTGAACCTGACCCCACCCTTTGCCGGAACGTTGAAGGACATTGTGAAACTGAACGTGGGCGAGGAAATCGGCAAAGGCACAAAGGTGGCCACACTGGTAGACGACCGCACCATGAAACTTCAACAGTACTACAGCTACGCCTATGAGGGCGATATCCGGGTGGGGCAGACCGCGGATGTGTCGATTCCCGCGCTGATGGGGAATGTCACCGGCACTGTCTCCGCGGTACATATGGTAGATCGGATTTCTCCGGAGGGCGCGCGGCTGTTTGAGGTGGAATTTTCCATCAAGAATCCCGGCACGCTGACCGGGGATATGGTTGCCTCCGCCGTGCTTACGGCGGGAGGCGAAAGTGTGTATCCCTATGAGGCCGGCAAGCTGGAATACAACCGTGTAATTGATTTGAAAACGACTGTCAGCGGCACGGTGGTTTCCACAAGCCTGTTGGACTTTTTAGATGTGACTCCCGGAAAGGTGCTGGTGCAGATTGACGGAGAAAACAGCGAAAATGAGTTGTTTTCTCTGGAGCAGAGCCTGGCGGACGCGAAAAAGACGTTGAAGACCGCGGAGGAGAATCTGGATAACTGCAGCGCCGTGGCTCCCATCGACGGAACGGTGATGGGGCTTGCGCTTACTACCGGGGAGGAGGTTGCCGCAAATACCACGGTTATTTCCATTGCCGACACCACCACCATCCTGATTGACGCCACGGTAGACGAGCGGAACATCGGCTATGTAAAGGCGGGAATGCCGGTGGATCTGGACCAGTGGGGAACCCCGTTTATGGGAATGGTGCAGTCCGTCAGTCTTAACAGCAAGGTGGAAAACGGTGTGGCAGCCTATCCCATGGTGATTTCCGTGGACAACATTGACGGTTCGCTCATGAGCGGCAGTAACGTTACCTATACTTTGGTGGCAAGCCAAAACGACAACTGCCTGACGCTGCCCATCCAGAGCGTGAAAAACGCCCAGTTTACGGACGAGTCCTCCGGCTACGTGGTGTTCGTCAAGGCGCCGAAGGCCCCGGAGAATGCCGCAGAGCTGGCGGTTCCTGTGGACGGCGTGCCCGATGGATACTATCCGGTGCCGGTGGAAATCGGCATTTCCGACAACTATAACGTGGAGATTAAGTCCGGCGTGGAAGAGGGCACCGTTGTGTTCACCACCACCCAGATGGAAAACTCCTATGGATGGTAAGGCCTATGCTAATCGAATTGAAAGAAATATATAAAATCTATGCGGAGGGCCTTGAAAGCGAGGTTCGGGCGCTGGACGGTATCTCTTTGAACATCGAGCGGGGAGAGTTTGTGGCCATCGTGGGCCAGTCCGGCTCGGGAAAGTCCACCATGATGAACGTGCTGGGCTGTCTCGATATTCCCACCA
>NZ_DAMBZJ010000010.1:22636-38546 GCF_032060045.1 Oscillibacter sp. | reverse complement strand
AGGAGACTATCTGCTGGACGGGGTGAATGTAAGGGAACTTAGCGACAAAGAGCTCAGCCACATCCGCAATAAGCAAATTGGTTTTATTTTTCAGCAGTACAATCTGGTGCAGAACCTCAGCGTGCTGGAAAACGTAGAGCTGCCCCTCATCTATCAGGGCATCGGGCTGGAAAAGCGCCGTGTGCTTGCTATGGAGGCGCTGGAGAAGGTGGGCCTTGGAGACCGCAGAAAGCACAAGCCCTCAGAGATGTCCGGCGGCCAGCAGCAGCGGGTGGCGATTGCCCGCGCAATCTCCACCAAGCCACCCATCGTGATGGCCGACGAACCCACCGGTGCGCTGGACTCCCACACGGGAAGCGAAGTGCTGAAATTTCTTCAGCAGCTCAACAAGGACGGCAGCACCGTCATCCTCATCACCCACGACAACGGCATTGCCGCTACGGCCCGCCGGGTGGTGCGCCTGACGGACGGAAAGAAGATTGAAGACCGTCCCCAGGAGGTGGATTGGCTATGAAAATCGGGCAGGCGCTGAAAATGGCGCTGAAATCCATTTTGGGAAACAAGGGCCGATCTGCGCTGACCATGCTTGGCATCATCATCGGCATTGCCTCCGTTATGACCATCGTCTCCGTAATCAACGGTGCCAACAAGAAGAGCATGGATATGATGGCCGCCATGGGTACCAACAAAATCACCGTGTATGCCAACTACAACAATGGGCAGGACGTGTTTCAGGACCTGTATGATTTCTGCCTGAAACTCAGTGACAATGTGGATGGTGTGACGCCCAACAGCCAGTTTGAGGCAACCGTGGTTTACGGAACCAAAAACAGCAGCAAAATGGGCGGAGACAGCGGAATGAGATATATGGGCGGCGGAGTGGCAGTGTCCAGCAGCGGCGGCGGGGGCGGCAGCCAGAACACGGAAATGCCCCCTACGCTATATTTCGGCAGTGACCAGTATGCAATTTGCAACAATTTTGAGCTGGAAAAAGGCCGGGACCTGTCTTTGCTTGACATTCAGGAGTATAAGCAGATCTGCGTCCTGGGGGCGCGGGCGGCACAGACCTTTTTCAATTACGTGGACCCCCTGGGAAAAGAGATGCAGGTCAACGGCCTGCCCTATACTGTGGTGGGCGTTTATAAGGAAAAGGACCCGGACAGTCGCTGGTCCATGGATAATATCATTGTTTTCCCCTATACCGTCAGCCGGACGCTCCAACCCAGCGCCCGTATGGACGAATTTTCCGTGAAGGCGAAAAGCGCCGACGCTGCGGTGGAGGCCACCTCCCGCATTATCGGCTTCATGACGGGGCTGATGGGCCAGAATAATGAAAAAGGCTGGTATCAGGTCCAGAGTGAAAACCAGTGGCAGCAGAGCAGCAACGAATACGCCATGATGATGAGTCTGGTGATGGGTGGCATCGCGGCCATCAGCCTGCTGGTGGGCGGCATCGGCATTATGAACATTATGCTGGTCACCGTCACCGAGCGGACAAGGGAAATCGGCATCCGCCGGGCCATCGGTGCTGAGCGCCAATCCATCGTCACCCAGTTTCTAATCGAAGCCGCCATGATCTGCGGAATCGGTGGTATCATCGGCATTCTGATCGGTACGCTGGGGAGCAGGATTGCCGGAAAACTGCTGATGCAAATGGATATCTGGCCCTCGGTGAATATCACTGTGGGAGCGTTTGCCCTGTCTGTGGCGCTGGGTATTTTGTTTGGCATTTACCCGGCGGCAAAGGCCTCCAAGCTCCAGCCCGTAGAAGCGCTGCGGGCGGAATAAAGAAGGAGAAGCAGAGAATGAAGAGACGAATCTTATCCCTATTGCTGGCCGTGTGCATGACTGCATCGCTGCTGACGCTGCCAACCGCCGCGTCCACGACGGTGAGTTTCAGCGATATCGGCGACCACACCACCGCCGTGGCGGCAGAATGCCTGCGGCTGCTGGGTGCCATGGACGGATATGGCGGCGGAACGTTCAACCCGGATGGGCAGGTTACCCGCGCCCAGTTCTGCAAAATGGCCACCTTTGTCATCAAGGACGGAGAGAGCCAGCTCAGCCGCTATCGCACTGTAACGGTGTTTCCGGACGTGAAACCCTCTCACTGGGCTGCGCCCTACATTAATCTGGCGTCTGACGCAAGCCGAGGTGCCACCGGAGAGGACAAGACGGACAATTCCATTATTAAGGGCTTTATGGACGGAAAGTTCCACCCTGAACGGGTGGTTACCGTGGGGCAGGCCATCACCATTTTGATGCGGCTGCTGGGCTATACCGACGCCGACATGGGCGGCATCTGGCCGGACGGCTACATGGCTGCAGCATCTACCGTGGGACTTACCGACGGGGTGAGCACTGCTGCTTCTGTGCCTCTTACCCGTGCGACGGCGGCACGGCTCTTTGTGAATCTTCTGCGCAGTGACGTGAAGGGTGGAGGATCCTACGGTGTTTCCATCGCCGCCAGCTCTGTGGAAGGAATGCTCACCACCTCCAGTGCCACCGCGCCTGATGGCAGCGATACCGCCATGCGTCTGGGCAACTCTACCTCCTACTCCATTGCGGGAGGCAAGGTTTCCACCGGCGCAATGAACGGTATGAAGGGAATCCTTCTTCTGAACAAAGCGGGGAAGGTCATGACCTTTGTCCCGGAGATTGCCGGTTCCAGCCGTACTGTGATTTTTGCCTCCGGCACCGCCGTGAAGCTTACCACTGCCTCCGGCGAGAGTTTCTCCATCAAAGGCGATACGGCCATGGTGGTGAACGGGGAGCAGAAGACCTGGGAAACCGGTTACACAATGCTGCACTCCGGCACGTCCGTGACGCTGTATATCGGCGGAAGCGGCGGCGTAGAGTATATCTTTGTGGGCGTCAGCGCCGCGTCCTCTGCCGCAGTGGTGGTCTATGAAAAGGGGTCTACGGCGGGCTTCAGCGGCCTTGCCAATGGCAGTACCCGCTATTCCATCTACAAAAACGGGTCTTCCGCCGGTGCAGGCGACATGCGCCCCTACGACGTGGCAATTTACAACCCTGCAGAGAACTCTATCCGGGTGTGTGATACCCGCATTACGGGCGTGTACGAAAACGTTTCTCCCAATCTTACCAACCCCAACAAGATTACGGTGATGGGGACGGAATTTACCGTTCTGCCCACCGCTGCGGATACCATGTCCAAGTTAAAGTTGGGTCAGACCATTACACTGCTGCTCACTGAGGATAATCAGGTGGCGGGCGCTGTGGAGGCGGGAACCGCTGGGGCAATAGGCAATGCCATGGGCATTGTGCAAGAGGTATCTTCCGGCTCTGCTACAGTCCAACTCCTGTGCGGACTGACCATCACGGGGAAAGTATCCCTGAAGGAAAGTGAAGTGAACCGTCTGAAGGGCCAGTTGGCCGGAGTGAGCTCTACCAACAAGGGCGTAATTGGACTGACGTATCTGTCCGGTGGAACCACTGGCGATCTGGATGTGTCTGCAAAGAAATTGGGGAATGCTCTGCTGACGGAAAATGTAACTGTCTATCAGTCTACACTAAATGGCCTGAAGGCAATCAGCTTGAGCCAACTTTCAAGTTCCCGTATTCCGTCCTCCGGCGTGCTGTATGCCCGAACCAACTGGGCTGGACGTGTGGACTTGCTGGTACTGTCTAACGTCACGGGCAGTGATTATGTCTTTGGAATTGCGCAGTACGGAGAAGATCTGGATAGTGATGGCAACGTTACGAGGACGTATCTCGAGGTGATTACTCCCAATAGGACTTACACTTCCAATATTTCCAGCGGCGTTACCAGTGGCACATTTGTGGGTGTGGAGCTCGAGAAAGACGGCTCTGTCAACAAGATCGTGAATTTGACCAAGTTTGAGAATATTGCCAACAGCGCATGGAGTAGCCTCACCTCTGTCAATTTGGGAGGACGGAGCTACACAGTGCCTTCCGATGCCCTATATTACAACAGGGCCACCAGAGAGTGGATTACGCAAGATCAGGCGCGTGCTTTTGCCAGCTCCTCCACAGTCTATACGGACAATTCCGGCTATGTCCGGGTGGTGGAGGTTCGATAACCGACCCAAGAGCCTGTAAAAGGGGGTCCGCCCGCGGGCGGACCCCCTTTTTTGCACCGTCAAATTCTGTTTGACGGTGTTGGAAAAGTTTACATAAAAATATGGATTGACCAAACCAAACAATTTTTGCTATAATAGCCCGGAGATAGGCAATATCTGGATGTCACATGGGAATACAGCTCCGCCTGTTTCCGGTTCATTCGGGCGGACGGAACGGTTTTATGCTGTCCGTACCGTGTTCATTTTTCTGCATAAAAAGTAAAACGGCTTTGAGTCGGTACACACCGGTCCAAAGCTTCTTTTTTAAAATTCAGATCGACAGATTTCGACGAGTGTGAAGGGAGAGCCTATGGCGAAATTTCGTATATACCGCGCCGCCGCTGCGCTGGCGCTGTCCGCCGCCCTGCTGACGCAGCCCATGGCCGCTGCCGGGTTTCCGGATGCAGCCGGGCACTGGGCGCAGAGCGCCATTGAAAAGTGGAGCGAGCGGTACGGCGTACTTAACGGCTATGAGGATGGCTCGTTTCACCCGGACGACCCCATTACCCGGGGCGCGTTTGCGGGGATTCTGAACCGTTTCTTGCAGTATCAGGCATGCTCCTCCGCAGGAGCTTTTAACGATACCAAAGGGGCCTATTGGGAGGATGCGATTCTGCGACTCCACGCCGCTGGGGTGTATCTGGGAACCGACGGCGCCGCGCGCCTCACCGCCAATATCACCCGCCAACAGGCCATCACCATGGTAGGCCGCGCCTTTCAGGTGACCGAGTCCCAGACGGCGTTACCCTACACGGACGCGGAGAACATCGAAATCTACGCCACAGGGTATCTCAGCGCCATGGCGGAGCGGGGTTACATCACCGATGTGAGGGCGGACAACCGCTTTCGACCCACGGAACCGATCACCCGGGCAGAACTGGTTAATTTGCTGAACAACATGATCGACACCCTTATTCAGAACAGCGGAGATTATTCTGCCGACTCTTTAGGGACGCTGATGGTAAATGCCGCCGACGGCGCTATACTGAAAAATATGAGCATCAAAGGAGACCTGATTATTGCCCCCGGCGTGACTGGCGGTGTGGTGCTTCAGGATGTGACAATAAGTGGAACCGTCCGCAACTTGGGCAGCGCCCCTGTGGATCAGTACGCCACCACGCCGGTGGAAGTGCCCGAAACTACTGTGCCGACGGAGAATGTTCCGGATTTGAACTGGAACTACATCACGGACCGCAACGGCAAGAAAATTCCCGATTATTCCGGTGTACCGGTGAATCCCTTTGGACAGGGAAGCTTCTATTGGAACAATGCGGGGCGGCTGGTGTACAGCGGAACGGACTTTACCACCCGCTTCGGTATCGACGTTTCTGCCTATCAGAATCGCGCGATTTCCGGCAATAGCATTGACTGGAATGCCGCCAGAAACGACGGCGTGGAATTTGCCTTTGTTCGGATTGGCTTCCGGGGCACCAGCTCCGGCACGCTGAACAAGGATGCATTTTACGAGCGGAATATCGACGGGGCCATGGCTGCGGGGATTGATACCGGAGTTTATTTCTTCTCTCAGGCCATCACGGTGGCAGAGGCCGTGGAGGAGGCCAACTATATCATCAGTCTTCTTGGCGGACGGAGCCTTACCGGCCCGGTGGCCTACGACTGGGAGATGCACGACAGCACCTACCGGGTGTACGGAACCAGCGCTGCGATGGCTACCGCCTGCGCCAAAGCATTCAGCGAAACGATTGAGGCCGCGGGTTATCGGGCCATGGTCTACACCAGCAGTTACGTGGCCTATAATAAATTTGACCTGTCCATACTGTCCGGCTATCCCATGTGGTATCCGGAGTATAAATCCGCGGAATCCACGGCGCTGTATCCCCAGCTTTATTACCGGCCCGACTACTGGCAATTTACCAGTAAAGGCTGCGTGGCAGGCCTTGCTGGCAACGTGGACTGTAATTTGCAGTTTATTCCCAATTGAACTGTTTAAAGTTAAAATAGAAAGCGCAGGAGCGGTCTTTCGGCCGCTCCTGCGCTTTTGCTCGACCCCTGATAAATAAGATCGTTTACTTGGGGCTGGTTTGCCCTTGCCTTGCCGCCAAAGGGCGGACAAGGCGGTGCGTGGACCGGGGCTTGTATTTTTTTGCTATTTGTGATAGCATCATCCTGAAAACAGACAGGGATTTGCACAATTGCAAATCTTTTTTACGTTAAGGAGAAAAGATGGAAAATCATTTTGAGATGCACATGACCACCGGTCGACTTCAGACCGTCAGCAGCATCGGACTTGCCCACGTGGGGGACGCCGTGTTTGAGCTGCTGGTCCGCTCCTGGCTTTGCGCTGGGGGCAAGGCCACTGCCAAAGGGATGCACCGAGCCACCGTGGCCATTGTTCGGGCGGAATCTCAGGCGGCGCGGGCGGAGAAGATTCTGCCCATTTTGACAGAAGAAGAGGCCGGGGTGTTTCGCCGGGGGCGCAACGCCAACGTTCACACCGTCCCAAGCCACGCCAGCCGTGCCCAATACGCGGAGGCCACGGCGCTAGAGGCGCTGTTGGGCTGGCTGTATCTGTCCGGACAGAGGGACCGGGTCAGCGAGCTGTTCGGCCTGATGATGGAAGAGGAGGGATGATATGGCGCTGGACGCGGTCTGTCTGCGGGCGATAACGGAGGAGCTGCGGGAGCAGCTTTTAGGGGTGCGGGTGGACAAGGTGCAGCAGCCTGCAAAGGATCAGGTGATTTTGCTGCTGCGGGGCGGTTTGCGGCTGTTGCTTACCGCTGGGAACAATCCACGCATTCAGCTTACGGGGCGACTTCGGGACAACCCGGCGGAACCACCCATGTTCTGCATGCTTCTGCGTAAGCATTTGGTGGGGGCGCGGATCGCCGCCCTGACCCAACCGGGTCTGGAGCGGCTGGTGGAGCTGGAGCTGGACGTGACCGACGATTTTGGTCAGCCCGGAAAGCGGACTCTGGTGCTGGAGGCCATGGGCCGGCACTCCAACATAATTTTGCTGGATGGAGAACGGCGGATTATGGAGTGTCTACGCAGGGTGGATGCGGAAATGTCCGCGCAGCGGCCTGTGCTGCCAGGGCTTTTTTACCAGTACCCGCCTGCCATGGAAAAAACTAGTCTGCTGGAAGCGGAGGAGGACGACTTTTTCTCCCGTCTGGCCGCCGCCAATCCCGAGCGGAGGCTGGATGAGTTTTTGCTGGACGGATATTTTGGGATTTCACCGTTGCTTGCGCGGGAACTGGCCTTTCGCGCGGCGGGGGAGACGGACAGCCGCCTGTTTTCTCTGGATGCCACCGCAAAGCGTCGATTTTGGGAGAAAATTATTGTACTTCAAGAAAGCGTAAAGGAAAAACAGTTTACGCCATTCTCTGTCTGGCGAGACGGAAAACCTCTGGAATTTTCCTGTATTCCTATTGAGCAATACGGTGCTGGAGTGGAAAGTCACACCTACCCATCCTTTTCCGACCTGCTGGATGATTTTTACGAGTCCCGAGAACGGCAGGAGCGAATTCGCCAGCGTGGGGCCGATCTGGTTCGGGCCGCCACCAATGCCCGGGATCGTCTGCGGCGAAAGCTTGCCATGCAGGAAAAGGACTATGAGGCAACGCAAAACCGGGATGCTCTGCGCCTGAGTGGCGAGCTGATCACGGCCAATCTTTATCGCTTGGACAAGGGACAGCGCAAGGTAACTTGTGAAAACTATTACGACGAAGGTCGGGAAATCGAGATCTTGTTGGACCCGCTGCTGACGCCGCAGGAAAACGCGGCAAAGTATTTCAAGCGCTATGCGAAGGCGAAAACCGCCGAACGGTATCTGAAAGAGCAAATGGAAATTGCGCGGCATGACGCGGCATATCTGGAAAGCGTTCTGGAGGAGATCGCGGAGGCAGAGACGGAGCAGGATTTTAACGACATCCGCGCGGAACTGAAGGACGTGGGATTTCTCCGCCAGAAGGGGAAGGAGAAACGAGGCCCTCAGCGCCCCGCGAAGCCTCGAGAATTCCGCACCACGGCGGGGCTGCGGGTGCTTGTTGGCCGGAACAACCGGCAGAACGACAGACTGACCCACGACGCGGACCGGCGGGACATTTGGTTCCACACTCAAAAAATTCACGGTTCTCATGTCATTCTCCGCACGGACGGCGCGGAGCCAGACCGGGAAAGTGTTGTGGAGGCGGCGAAAATTGCCGCGTGGTACTCTCAGGCACGAGAGAGCGGCAATGTGCCGGTGGATTTCACACAGGTGAAAAACGTGAAAAAGCCCGCTGGGGCAAGGCCCGGAATGGTGATTTACACCACCTGCGAGACAGTGCATGTCACGCCGGAGGAGGAAACGGTCAAGCGGCTGAGCGTGAAATGAAAATTCCGGACAGTGTAAATATCGGAATTTTAAAAGAGCTACGCTCTACACGGAAACGTCCGCTTTTAGGTATGTTCGCAGAGAGCGGTTCTCCCGGGGGAAATATTTAAAGAACTAAGCGACCCTCCGCGCATTACGCGGAGGGTCGCTTAGTTGTTGAAAAAATTAAATACGCTGAATCAAAGTTTTTTCATATGTGTACCAGCAGATTTTAGCATCAGCTTCTTGATGCCCTTCTCTTCGAAGTCGACCTCTACCAGCGCGTCGCCGCCCATGGGACGCACGGACAGCACCGCGCCTTTGCCAAAGGCGGTGTGCTCCACGGTGTCGCCCTGCGCCACTGCCATCAAAGGCTCGGACGGAGCCGTTACTCTTTTTGGGGCGGGTTGTTGGGTGATCCCACCGTCACGATAGGTGCGGATGCCGCCGTTTTTGTGGGAAGTATTGCCGAAGCCGTCGGACCGGGCCAAAGATCCTCCCTGACGTCCGGAACCGCCACCAAATCCGCCAGAAGAGCTGCCGCCGCGCCCGGAAAAACCACCTCCAAAGCTGTCTCCAAAACCATTGGGAGAGTCGCCGAAATTGTCCCAGCTACCGCCGCTTTCCGAAGAAACGGCGCGGACCTCCGGCTTTCCGAACCACTCAAAGGTTTCCTCTGGCAGCTCGCTTAAAAATTGGGAGGCGCGGTTGGCGCTGGTGCGGCCATACAGCATTCTCTGGCGGGCGTTCGTCAGGGTCAGCCGCTCCTTGGCCCGGGTCATGGCTACATAGCACAGCCGCCGCTCCTCTTCCAGCTCGTCCTGGTCGAACAAGGCATTCATTCCGGGGAAGATGCCGTCTTCCATGCCCACCACGTAGACACTGGGAAATTCCAGCCCCTTTGCGGCGTGGATGGTCATAAGGGTCACGCAGTCGTCGCTGCCGTCCATGGAATCCAAGTCCGTGTACAGCGCAATTTCATTCAAAAAGCCCGACAGAGTGGGGTCCTCAGGACTTCCATCCAAAAAAGCCGCGATGCTGGACTTTAGCTCCTGCACGTTTTCCAGCCGGCCTCGGCTCTCCATGTCGTTTTTCTCCTCCAGCGCCCGGACGTAGCCGGTCTGGTCGCACACCGCGTCGTAAAATTCTGGCAGTGCCAGCGTGCTGCCAAGCTTACGCAGTCCGTCCACCAAATCCGCGAATTTCAGCAGCTTGGGGGCGGGGCTTTTCAGCTCGGGAAATAGGTCTGCATTGCGCATCACTTCGTAAAGGGAAATGCCTTGCTGGGCCGCGACAGTAGAAGCTTTATCTATGCTGGTGTTGCCAATGCCCCGCACCGGAACATTCACAATGCGCCGCAGACGCAGGTCGTCCAGCGGATTGTTCAGCACGCAGAGGTAGGCCAGCATGTCCTTCACTTCCGCCCGGTCATAGAACTTAGTTCCGCCCACCACCTTGTAGGGCATTCCATTGCGGCGCAGAGCATATTCCAGCGCGTTGGACTGGGCGTTCATACGATAGAGCACCGCGCACTCGGAAAATTTCCGGCCCCGGTTTACCTGCATCATGATGTCGCCCACCACAAAATTCGCTTCGTCCGACTCACTGTAACTGGTGCGGATGACCACCTTATCGCCGCTGCCGTTGTCCGTCCAAAGAGTTTTGCCCTTACGGCCGGAGTTGTTTTTGATAACGGCGTTGGCGGCGTCCAGAATGTTCTGGGTGGAGCGGTAATTCTGCTCCAGCCGGATGGTGCGGGCATTTTTGTACTGCTGCTCAAAATTCAGAATGTTCTCGATGTTCGCGCCCCGGAAGCGGTAAATGGACTGGTCGTCGTCGCCCACCACGCAGAGATTTTTCCGCCCACCCGCAAGCAATGAGGTGAGAAGATACTGCAAATGGTTGGTATCCTGATATTCGTCCACCAGAACGTAGCGGAATTTATGCTGGTAATATTCCCGTACCTCCTTGTCCTTTTGCAGCAGAGTCACGGTGTGGAAAATTATGTCGTCAAAGTCCAGGGCGTTGGCGGAGCGAAGTTTTTCGACGTATTTGGCATAAACCTTGGCAATGCGGGTCATTTTCCAGTCACCGGAGTTTTGATATTGCTTTGCAAAATCCCCCGGTGTTTCAAAACGGTCTCGGGATTTGCTGATGACACCCAGCAAATCTCTGGGAGGAAAGGCCTTCTCGTCGTAGCCCAGCTCCTTGAGAATGTCCTTAAGGACCCGCTTGGAGTCATCGGTGTCGTAAATGGTGAAGTCCTTTTGAAAGCCAATTCGCTCAATGTCCCGCCGCAGAATGCGCACGCAGGCGGAGTGGAAGGTGGAGGCCCAGATGTCGTTTGCCTCGGGGCCCAGTCGGTCTGCCAGCCGAGTTTTCAGCTCACCCGCCGCCTTGTTGGTGAAGGTGATGGCGATGATCTCCCAGGGGCGGGGCGGGTTTACAGCGCAAATCCGAACGGCGCGCCGTCGATCCTCTGGCTCCGGGTCGTCGGGAAAGCGCTCCAAAAACAGAAGGTCCTCCTCCGTCACGTCCTCGGAAACCTCATCGCAGTCGCTGCCCCGGCCATAGGTCAGCAGGTTGTATACCCGCTGAATGAGAACGGTGGTTTTGCCGGACCCCGCCCCCGCCAGCAGAAGCAAAGGCCCCTCGGTGGTCATGGCCGCCTGGCGCTGCATGGGGTTCAGCCGCCGAAGGTCTTGGGAGATAAAAGCTTTCCGGGCGGCAATAAAACGCTTATTAAAATCAGTCATATGTTCACCAGTTTTCTATAATCTCAACTTCCATTTTAGGACAAAATAGGGCCGGGGTCAACCGTGGGTTTCATATTCGCGCTTGCCCGATACGGGTCGCATATTGGGGCGAAAGCGGAAAATGCCGTTTTTGTTGACGCTGCTTGCTGGGCGTGTTATCCTGATGGAAAAGGGGTGGAGGGGAATCCGTGGTCAATTTTCGCGCAAGTTCATTGATAAAAAGTCCTGCAAATGTTCTGACGGTGAGCCGCATGTTGCTGTCTTTTCCTTTGGTCTGGATCGCACCCCTATCTTCGGCATTTTATGTCTTCTATACGCTGGCGGGGGTCACGGATATGCTGGACGGCCCGGTGGCCCGCAGAACCGGCACCATGAGTCGGGAAGGAGCCATGCTGGACAGCATCGCGGATGTCGTGTTTTTGGCGGCAGCGCTCGTCGCTCTCTTTCCAATGCTGAAGGAGCGCTGCCCGGATTGGGGCCTTTGGCCGATTCTGGTGGCGGCTGCGTTGCGGTGCGGGGCCTATGGCGTTGGCCTTTATAAGTACCGCCGCTTTACCCCGTATCACACGCGGATAAATAAGCTCACCGGGGCTGCGCTGTTCTGCGCACCCTATCTGTTGCCGTTTTGGCAGAATACGGAGGTGCTTTGGGTGGTTCTGTGTACTGTGGCGTGCATCTCCGCCGGGGAGGAATTGCTGATGCAGCTACTGAGCAGACGGTATGACCCGGATACGCAAAGTGTGTTTGATTTAAAGAGGAGGGGTTTCTATGTATGAATTGATTCAGGCCGCCCCGCGCACGTACTATATCCAAAGCCCTGTCAAAATGGGAATCTGGAAACCCGACGACGGCGATGTGGTACTGATTGACAGCGGCGGCGACAAGGACACGGGACGCAAAATCCAAAAAATTCTGGAATCGCAGGGCTGGACATTGGGGTGCATTCTCAATACCCACGCAAACGCCGACCACAATGGCGGCAACAACCTGCTACAAGTCCGCCTGGGCGTTCCAGCCTATGCACCGGGGATTGACGCGGCCATCACTAGGTATCCGATTATGGAGCCGTCGTTTTTGTATGGAGGCTATCCCTGTCGGGAACTGCGCAACAAGTTTTTGCTGGCCCAGCCCAGCGATTGTCGGACTTTGACAGCGGAAACTCTGCCGAAAGGACTTACCATGCTGCCTCTGCCCGGCCATTTTTTCGACATGTGCGGTTTTCAAACGGAGGACGGCGTGTGGTTTTTGGCGGACTGTCTCTTTGGTGCCAACATTTTGGAGAAGTACCATGTTAATTTCATCTACGATGTGGCTGGCTATCTTCAAACTTTGGATTCACTGGGGACGCTGGAAGGCAGCCTCTTCATCCCCGCCCACGCCGAACCGGCGGAAGACATCCGCCCGTTGGCGGAACTGAACCGGGCCAAAGTGCTGGAAATCTGCGAACTGATTTTGGAGCTGTGCATTGAGCCGCTTTGCTTTGAGGAGCTTTTGCAGAAAGTTTTCCAGCGCTATCAGTTGACCATGGATTTCAACCAATATGTTCTGGTGGGGAGTACCGTCCGCTCCTACCTCTCTTATCTACACGACAAAGGGGAACTGGTTGCCGAGTTTTCGGCATGCAAGCTTCTCTGGCGCAGAGCATAAGCCTTTTGCAGTCGTCCGCCCGCCGCCCCTTGCAGGTGGCAGAGGGCGGGATGCCTTAACTATATCTGAAAGCCTCACGCAGACGAAAAAACAGCACATGGAAACGGAAACGGGCGGCACGGAAACTCCCGCGCCGCCCGCGTATCCAATTGTGCCAACATAGGGCGACCGCTTATTTTTTCAGCGGCCAGAGCAACTCTTCAAAACTCTTGATATATACGTCGCAAAAGCCCCGCATCTCCGCTTCGTCCTTTGCGAAATAACCATCGTAGACGCCAACCACCCGCATTTTCGCGGCGCGGGCACCCTTGCAGGCGGCGATGCTGTCGTCGAACACGGTGCATTCCTGCGGTTTCACGCCGCAGGCTTCCGCGGCATGGAGCCAGATGTCGGGGTCCTTTTTTTCAAGGCCCAAATCGTGCGCCAGCACAATGCGCTCGAAATACTTATCCAACTCCAGATGTCCCAACGCGGTGTGGCAATGGGAAGGTACGCTGCTGGTGACCACCGCCATTCGACGTCCCTCCACCTTGCACTGGCGCAGATACGCCCGGACACCGGGCTTGATGGACACGCGCTCATAGAGATTTCCGGCAAGCTCCATCCACTCAGCGATAATTTCTTCGGGGGATTCGGGGAGACGGCAGTGGGCCTTGGTGAAGATTGCCGCCTTGGGCATGATGGTGTGAGCCACGCCTTCATAAAACGCGTGGGTATAAGGCAGGCCGCGCCGGGCCAGAAATTCCCGGTCCACATCCTTCCAGATGCTGTTGGAATCAATCAGCGTGCCGTCCATATCAAATAAAAACATATGCATCCTTTCTTTTCGGTCAAAGCGGCAAAGAGATTCGGAAGCTTCCGGGCGGCATTTACCGCTTCATCCGGAGAATATTGCGGGGAAGACTTGCCATTTCTTCTTCCAAATGTTAAACTAATCGGGTTTTACGATTCTTTTGGGCGGAGAGGATCCGCTCTTTCTAGCATAATACGGGTATTCTATCATTTATAAAGAATGGGAGCAAGAGCTATGCAAAAAACCAGTTTCATCCGCCAAAACGTTTTTCCAATTCTGGCGGCCATCATATGGGGAACGGCTTTTGTTGCCCAAAGTGTCAGCACGGAGTTTGTGCAGCCCTTCACCTTCAACGCCGCAAGATTCGCAATTGCCTTTGTCTTCACGCTGGGACTGGCGGTCCTGTTCCGTATCCGGCGAAAGCGAGACTTTGGCGAACAGGCAAAGCCTCGCCCTCATTACCGCAGAGAACTTTTTCTCAGCGGCCTTTGTTGCGGAGCGGCGCTGACGCTGGGGAACAATCTTCAGCAAAGAGGCCTTGAAAGCACTACGTCCGGCAAGGCAGGCTTTATCACGGCGTTATATATCGTGATTGTTCCCATTCTGGGGATTTTTCTGAAAAAGAAGGTGGGCAAGGGAGTTTGGGCCAGCGTGGCGCTGGCTGTGGTGGGGCTTTACTTCCTGTGCATACGGGATGGCTTTACCATCTCCGAAGGGGACTTTTTCATGTTCCTGTGTTCCCTCTGCTTCTCCGCTCACATTCTCATGATAGACCATTTTACGGAAAAGGTGGATGGGGTGGAGCTGTCCTGCGCGCAATTTTTGGTGGCGGCTGTTCTTTCCTCCGTGGGCATGCTGGCAGCGGAGCAGCCTTCGTGGGAAGCGCTGCAAGCGTGCGTATGGCCCATTTTGTATGTAGGCATCTTTTCCAGCGGCGTGGCTTATACACTACAAATTCTGGCCCAGCGGGACTCCAATCCCACGGTGGTGTCGCTGCTGCTGAGCCTTGAGGCCGTTTTTGCCGTTCTGGCCGGGGCTGTGCTGTTGGGTGACCGCATGAGCGGACGGGAGTATTTCGGCTGTGGATTGATGCTGATTGCGGTGGTGCTGGCGCAGATTCCATGGGGGACAAAAAACGACCTTACCTGCGGGGAAGCCAGATAAGACCACTGCGTTATCGGCGGAGAAAAACGGGCAGACTCCTGCTCCGAAGGATTAAAGGATGCAGCAAAAATCCGGCGAGGAAAGCTGGATGCGGCAGCGCCGTGAGTCCATCTCGGGAAGAGAATAAAACACTGCACGCTGTCAGCGGCTGGCTTTACAAGCTATCGGAGTTGTGATATGATTCCCGCGTTGCAGATTGCGCCGGGAGGGCTTGAAGGAGGATTGTTTTTACATGAGCAGTCAAAAGTCCAAAAAGAACAGGCGGTCTGCCGTTGAGCGAGAGGCAGAGATTGCCGCCGCGAAGCTTCTTGGCAAGCAGATTTCAAAAGAAAAGGCAGCGGCGCTGCTGATTGTGACGCTGATTGCCTGTGCCTTGCCCATGATTTTGGGTGCCCGTCTGTGGAACAGCATCCCGGAGCTTGTGCCCAGCGGACTGGTCGGAAGCCGTGGTAAAGATGACACCATTCCCCGTTGGGTGGTTGCCTTCGGTCTGCCCGGTTTTATGTGCCTGATGAACCTGATTGGACACGGACAGCTTATGATAAATCAAAAGCGAATGACGCTTCCCAAGCCCTATGTACGTCTGGTGGGCAGGTGGGGATTTCCTTTGATTTCCGTCCTGTTTTGCAGCGGCATGATGTTGCAATCCTCCGGTGGGGATCTGACGCTGCCGTTTGTCACCCCCTGCTTGCTGGGTTTGCTGCTGCTGATTCTTGGCGGACACATGTGGGACTGTCCCAGGGATGCGCGGATTGCTCTGCGCTTTTCCTCTACGGAGCACAGCGACGCCGCGTGGCGGGCGGTCCACCTGTTTGCCGCCCGTGTCTGGATGGCGGCGGGGTTACTTATCATCACCGGAGTGATGATTACTTCTACTTCCACCGTGCTCACCGCCGCACTGATTGCGGCGGCGTTGCTGGCCCCTGCGATTTATGCGGCGCGGCACGGGGACGCATATGAATTGTAAAATAATTTCGAAAAGCGCCGTCCGCATGTACGGCGCTTTTCGGAGTTCTATGACTGATTTTTGACGGTTATTCCAAAAAAGAGCGATTATTTTCTATGTGTAGTTCATTGACGGCAAAAAAAGACGATGGTAGCATGGTATTACCAAACAAGGAGGCACAGCAAT
>NZ_DAMBZJ010000010.1:3695-22614 GCF_032060045.1 Oscillibacter sp. | reverse complement strand
CCGCCAAAAATTCCGGAGCTTGTGATGAAGGCGCTGCTCACCGCGATTGACAGCGGCAATATTTGTGTAGGAGAGGAACTACCCTCGGAGCGTGACTTGGCCGAGACACTGGGGGTTGGGCGAGGATCCCTACGGGAGTGCTTTGCCATTTTGGAATTTTTGGGCGCCATTGAGAACCGGGGAAACCGGAAGGTAGTGGTGCGGGATGCGGACTATATTCAAAAGGCGATGTCCTTTGTCCGTCTGTCCAACCAGACAGATATCCGGCAGGATTTTAACGAGTTCCGACGGATTAACGAAGTGGCAATTGTGGAGCTGGCTTGCCAGCGGGCGACGGAAGAGGATATGGCCACCATTCGAGAGGCAGTTCGCAATTTGGACGCCGAGCCTGATAATTATATGAACGATGTGGCGTTTCACGACGCGCTGGCCGAAGCCAGCCACAATGTCATGTTGGCGGCCACGATCCATCTTGTGGGTAGTCTGCTTGCAGATGTGCGGCGGAGGTTCTTTGGCCTGCCCGATTATCAGCAGCGCACACAGGATTCCCACCATGCCATTTACGAGGCGGTGAAGGCTCGGAACCCGGAACTGGCGAAGCGGGAAATGACGCTGCACCTCGGAATTGTGGATGAATTTTTGCAAAAATACCCAGAGCGGGACTGATTCGTGAAAAAAATTGTGCAATTGAACCAATAAATTGAGGGAAGATTTGGAAGGCGTTTGCTCAGTCTGAACTTGACTATAAAGAAGCAGAATGGTATGGTGGTCTTATAACCCGAGTGGTAAGACCAACATACCGTTTTACCGTCATACGGTTATTGGTAAGACCGAAACGATAATAAAGGGTGTGCTGACCATTGGAAATCTGACAAAATACATGGAGACCGGGTCGCAGAATCCTTATTACAATCTGGCATTTGAGGAGACTGCGCTGACCTGTAGAAAATCTGGCGATTATCTGCTTTTATGGCAGAACGACAACACGATTGTCATTGGCCAGAACCAAAATGCTGAGGCAGAGATTAACCCCGCATTTGTGGAGGAGCACGGTATCCGCGTGGTCCGCCGCACTACCGGCGGCGGCGCGGTGTATCACGATCTGGGAAATCTGAATTATTCCTTTATCACCGACGCGGGGAATGCCGAGGAGCTGACCATGAAGCGTTTCACAAAGCCTGTGGTGGCGGCGCTGAAGGGTCTTGGTCTGAATGCGGAGGCCTCCGGACGGAACGATATTCTGGTGGAGGGACGCAAGGTATCCGGCACCGCCCAGCGACTGATGAAGGGACGCATTTTGCACCATGGGACGCTGCTGTTTGACGCGAATCCTGGGATGGTCGTCGGTGCGTTAAACGCGGACCCGGCGAAGTTTCAGTCCAAGGGCGCAAAATCGGTTAAAAGTCGTATTGGGAATATCCGGGAGTTTTTGGAAGAACCTATGGACATGGCGGATTTCTGGAAGTACCTCAAAACGGCTCTGGCGGGCGGCGGCCTTACGGAGGAGTTTCTCACGGAAGCGGAGCTGACTGCCGTAGAGGAACTGAAGCGGACAAAGTACGACACATGGGAGTGGAATTTCGGACGCTCTCCCAGATACGATTTTACCGACAAGCGCCGGTTTGATGGTGGAACGCTGGAGCCAAGAATTGCGGTGGAGAAGGGCCGGATCGCGGAGATTGTGTTTTACGGCGATTTTCTCTCCGTCCGTCCGTTGGACGAGCTGACAAAAGCCTTGAAAGGCTGTGCTTTTCGAAGGGATGACGCTGCGGCGGTTCTGGACCGTTTCCCACTGACAGAGCTGTTTGGTGGGATCCAGAAGGAGGAAGTTCTGGATACGATGTTCCGCGCGGAATAAAAAGGGAGGCGGTTCCTTGAATGCGAAGGAAGCGGTTTGCGGAGCGGATTGGTATCGTGAAGCCTATCGGATGATGGCGCTGATTCGAGCGTTTGAAACGAAGGCGGCCGACTGCTTTACCCGCAGCGAGCTGGCGGGCAACATCCACCTGTATATGGGCCAGGAGGCCAGCGGCGTAGGTGCATGCCTTGCCCTGCGAACATCCGACTATATCACATCCACTCACCGGGGACACGGGCACTGCCTTGCAAAGGGCGCCCGGGCAGACCTTGCCATGGCGGAGCTATTTGGTAAAGAAACCGGCTATTGCCGGGGTCGGGGCGGGTCCATGCACATCGTGGACGTAAGCCTTGGAATTCTGGGAGCGAATGGCATCGTGGGTGCGGGGATCCCATTGGCGGCGGGCAGCGCTCTTGCGTCAAAAATTAAGGGCGATGACGGAGTTACCATGGCGTTTTTTGGAGACGGGGCCTCCAATCAGGGCACCTTCCACGAGACACTGAACATGGCCGCCGTGTGGAAGCTACCTATGGTTTTTTTACTTGAAAATAACCAATACGGCGTCTCCACGGAGATTCATCGCATCACCAATACCGAGCGTCTATCCGTCCGAGCCGCGGCCTACGGCATTCCCGGCCTCACCGTGAACGGCACGGACGTGGAGACGGTTTTCCATGCCGCCGCCGAAGCGGTGGAACGCGCTCGTTCCGGCGGCGGCCCCTCTCTTGTAGAGACGATGGTTTACCGATATCAGGGCCATTACTGCGGCGATCCCGCCGCATACCGGCCCAAGGAATATCTGGCGGAGGGAAAGTCCAAGGACCCTCTTAACAACGCACGTATGCGGCTTTTGTCGTTGGGTGTTGAGGAGACGGAGCTTGCGGACATTGACCGGGGCGTTGCAGAAGAAATTGAACACGCTTATCAGTTTGCAAAAAATTCTCCCGACCCTGACCCATCGGCCGTGATTGACGACGTGTATTCCTCCGACAACGAAAGGAGTGTGCTGCGATGAAGGTCACCGTGAGTAAGGCCATCGGGCAGGCGCTTCATGAGGAGCTGGCTCGGGATCAAAACGTGATTCTTCTGGGCGAGGACGTGGGCGTCATGGGCAACGTGTTCGCCATTACTGCGGGCTTTCGGGATGAATTCGGCCCCGACCGGGTGATTGATACGCCCATCAGCGAGTCAGGCTTTACGGGAATTGCCGTGGGTGCGGCCATGCGTGGGCTGCGGCCCGTGGTGGAGTGGATGTACAACGACTTTATTTCCGTATGTCTTGATCCGGTGATGAATCAGGCGGCAAAGCTGCGCTATATGACCGGTGGGCAGGTGAAGGTCCCCGTGGTGTTCCGGGCGCCCATGGGCGCGGGACGGCGCAACGCCGGGCAGCACTCGCAGTGCCTGGAAGCGCTGTTCACGCACATACCCGGACTGAAGGTGGTCTGCCCCTCCACGGCGGCGGATGCCAAGGGCCTGCTGAAGGCCGCCATCCGAGATGACGATCCGGTGGTTTTTCTGGAGCACAAGCTGCTTTACGCCCGAAAGGAAGAAATTCCCGACGGCGAGTACGTCATTCCTCTGGGAAAGGCGGATATCAAGCGCCCGGGGAAGGATATTACCATCCTCACATGGTCCCGGCAGGTGCTGTTTTCGCTGGAGGCCGCCGAAGCTTTGGCCATGGAGGGAATCGACGCAGAGGTATTGGACCTTCGGACACTGGTCCCGCTGGACTGGGAGATGGTGCGTGACTCTGTGTGCAAAACCCACAACGCGGTGGTGGTGGAGGAGGGCGTGAAGCGCGGCGGCGTGGGCGCGGAACTGTCCGCGCAGATGATGGAAGAGCTGTTCGACGAGCTGGATTCTCCAGTGGGCCGCGTGGCAGGAATGAACGTTGTCTCTCCGTTTTCTCCTGTGCTGGAGGACGCGCAATTTCCCCATCCCAAGGACATCGTGGCCGGCGTGAAAAAGACGCTGGGCCGCTGAGGGGGCACGTATGGCTGAGAACGTAAGACTTCGTGCGTCGCCCTATGCCCGAAAAGGCGCCAAAGAATTGGGCGTAGCGCTAAATGGGATTACGGGCACCGGTTCCAACGGACGAATTGTCAGGCGGGACGTGGAGGCCGCGGCAAAGTCCGCGGCAGAAACGTGCACAGAATGGGTGGCCGGGTATTATGCCACGGCGGACGTAAGAGAACTGCTGGCGGCGCTGAATACACTGGGTGGCACGCTGACCTTTCCTGTATTCGCAGAGCGGGTGGCGGCCCGGCTGGGAGTGCTCCTTCGTCCATTGGAACACGGTGTAGAAGGGATGATGCCCGCACTGCGTTCCGGTGAGAGCGCCGTTTTGGCGGTGGGGGATGTGGCTGCGGATAAAACCGTGCGCATCCACCTGACCTATGCGCCTGAGGCGCTGAACGACGGGGCGGCGGCAGATCTCCTACGCGCAATAAAGCGCTTTTTAGAGGAGCCAATGACGATGCTGCTATAGTAAAAAAGGAACGCGCACTGCGCGTTCCCGAGGCTTATGAAAAGCGCTCCTGTTGAAGCGGATTGAGAAACAGCCGCACATCCTCTGTTGAAACCTGCTCCACAGCCCGGAGGGTCGGACGGCGGTAGGCGTAAATGTCGTCTCGTTCAAAGGGAAGGTGATATACCGCCAGATGCCGGGGGCGGATAAACTGCTCAATAAATCGCCGTCCCTTGCTCAGCGTAATCCAGGGGAAGTTCAGAAGTGCCAGGTCCACCGGGCCGGTTTCTTGTAAAACCTCCTGCAGAACGGGGGTGGCCACGGCGCAATCTCCCGCAATCAGAATCCGAAAGCCATCGTGGTTTAAAAGGCAGCCGTAATGCGACACGGCGGCGTATTCCTTCCCCTCGTGGGGCAGGCGGAAGAATCGAATGGAAAGCTCCCGAAGAACCAGACTTTCCCGGGGCTGGGAGAGCAAAATTTGACGCTCAAACTGCCGTTCCGGTAGAATCATCTCCGCAAGGGGCCAGCGCTCCATCGCTTGCCCCAGCAGGCGGCGGGAAAAGTGGTCCGGATGGCAGTGGGTACAGAAAATCAGGTTGGGCTGCTGAAAGTCCGGGTGATTCATTACGGTGTCCTGAAGCGCAGGGGAGAGAACGGAAAACCCGGAGACGGGCTCCTCGTGCACAGCGTCCACCCAAAGGCGGACGTCGCCCAGACGCAGGGAAACCCCGGCGTTGGCGCTGAATGTGATCTGGCGCAGCGGCATGATACAGGTCTCCTTTGCAGCAAAGCGTTGAATGGCCCGTCCCGAATTCACGGTCAGGGCCGACCTTGAGTATAGCACGACGGCTGAAAAATGCCAATAAAATTCCGTGTCTTTGATAAATGGCGCGATTCATGATAAATGCCCTTTTACTTTGCACGAAAGATGGAATACTGAACGGGATAGAAGCTTTTGGAAACCTTGCGTTTTTGTGTGTCTTTGTTAAATTTGTCCACATTTGCAGAAACTAAAATTATCTGTGGAGCGGCACCCGACAGAGAAGAACTTTTGCACCGCGCCTGAGTGCACGGCTGATGAGTTAAAGGCAGCGGGGGAAGTTTTAGAAGGAAGGACCGCGGTATTAACAGGAGGGATTCATTGAATGAATATCTACAAAAAGATCATGGATGTTATCGCCACGATTGAGAAGCTGATTCTATGTGTGGGTTTTGCGTTCATCACGGCCATCACCTTCGCAAACGTGGTGGTCCGGAAAATGACCGACAGCCAGTTTGCCTGGACCGAGGAAATGGTTATCAACCTGTTTGTTCTTCTGGTCATGCTGGGATGCGCGCTCTGCGCCAGAGAGGGAAGTCTCATCAGCCTCTCCCTGATTTTTGATTTGTTGAAAAGTCGGGGCAAAAAAATCTTTGTGTCGATTATCACGGTGGCTAACATCGCTTTTTATCTGGTGGTGATGAAGACCGGCTTCGACAAGGTGGCGGTTCAGCTGGCTAACGGAAAGCGTACGTTTTCTCTTGGCTGGCCCGAGTGGGTATTCACGATTTTCCTACCCATTGGCTGTGTGTTTTTAACGTTGCACACGATTGAGTTTTTCATTGATGTGATGAGCAACAAAGCGGACTGCGTGAAAACCGAAGATGAGGGAGGAAACGTCTGATGATCAACCTGATTTTGTTCGGTACCTTCTTCATCATGCTGTTTTTGAACATACCTATCAGCGTCGGACTGGGCCTTTCTTCCATTCTGGCGATGGTCTATGCCGGAGATAAGCTCTCTGTGGTCCCCACCAACGTGTATAACGGCATGGCAAAGTTTCTGCTTTTGGCAATTCCGTTTTTTGTTCTCTCCGGAAATATCATGGCAAAGGCCGGAATTTCCACCCGCCTTGTAGAGTTTATTGACGACTGCATTGGCCATCGACGGGGTGGTATTGCGATTGTGTGCGTTATAGTTGCCTGTTTCTTCGGCGCGATTTCCGGATCCGGACCCGCCACCGTGGCGGCGCTGGGCATCATCCTGATTCCCGCCATGATAAACCGCGGTGGCTTCTCTGCGCCGTTTTCTTCGGCTTTGATGGCCGCGGCATCATCAATTGCAATTGTGATTCCTCCCTCTATCTCCTTTGTGGTGTATGCATCCATCACCGGCGTGTCCGTTGGCGATATGTTCATGGGCGGTATCCTTCCCGGTGTCCTGATGGGCTTTGCTCTGGTGGTCATCATCATGATCGAGGTCCGCGTGAAGGGCTTGGAGGCTTCCCGCGAAAAAGCCTCCTGGGGTGCTCGCTGGAAATCCTTCCGCTCCGCATTCTGGGGCTTTTTAATGCCCGTGATTATTCTTGGCGGTATTTACGGCGGAATTTTTACACCCACCGAGGCCGCTGCTGTCTCTGTGGTGTATGGCCTGATTGTGGGCGTGTTCATTTACCGTGAAGTCAAGTGGCGCGACCTGTATGACCTGCTGGTGGATTCCAGCAAAACCATGGGCAGCATCATGCTGATCATCGGCGGCGCCACCTTATTCTCCTATATCTGCACGGTCCACGGCATCGCCGGCGCGGCCCAGGCGCTGCTTCTGGATATTTCCAGCAACAAGTACGTGTTTTTGCTGATTGTCAACGTGATTTTCCTGATCGCCGGCTGCTTCGTGGATGCAAACTCCGCCATGTATATTTTCATCCCCATCATGTATCCCGTGGCGGTAAAGCTTGGCATCAACCCCGTTCACTTCGGCGTGCTCGCCACGGTGAATATGGCCATCGGTCAGGTGACTCCGCCCGTGGGCGTGAATCTCTTCGTGGCCATTGGCGTCAGCGACAAGCTGAAGAATATTCAGGACAAATCCAAAGTGACCATTGTATCCATGTCCAGGGCTGTGTGGCCCATGATTCTCTCCTGCGTAATTGCGCTGTTGATCGTCACCTACGTGCCTTTCTTCTCCACCGCATTTTTGGGCGCTGCGACCTGATTGAAAGAATCTGCCATCACGAGTGTGATTTCAGATACGCAACTTGACCCGCCATCAAAATTTGAGGAGGAACATTATGAAAAAGTTTCTTGCACTAGCCATGGCACTGACCATGACCGCGACGCTGCTGGCCGGCTGCGGCGGCAGTAAGCCTGCCACCAGCGGCTCCGGATCCGGCTCCGCCGCTGGCGGCGACACCACCTTTGAAAAGCAGACTTGGAAGTTTGCCTGCTCGGCCACAGAGAACACCGTTTGGGCAGATATGGGCCGCGACTTTGGCCAGATGGTATCCGACGCCACCGGCGGGGCCATCACTGTGCAGGTTTACGCCGCCGACCAGTTGACCGCCGGGAACCAGTCAGAGGGCATTCAGGCCGCTATCGATGGCACTACCGAGCTGTCTGCCCACTCCAACCTGATTTACTCCGCGTTTGACCAACGGCTGAACGTCGTCTCTCTGCCGTTCTTGTTCGACTCCTTTGAGGATGTTGACGCGAAGCTGGACGGCGAGGGCGGCAAGGCCCTGGGCGAAGTTGTTGAGAGCATGGGTCTGCACCTGCTGGGCATCGGTGAAAACGGTTTCCGTCACCCCACCAACAGCGTCCGTCCCATTGCTTCTCTGGCGGACATGAAGGGGCTGAAGCTCCGCGTAGCCGGTTCTGAGCTTTTGAGCGCCGCTTATGGCAAGTGGGGCGCCAACTGGGCCAACGCCAACTGGTCCGAGGTTTACACCGGCTTGCAGACCAAGACCTATGACGGCCAGGAGAACCCTCTGCCCACCGCTGACGGTGCCTCCATCGCCGAGGTTCAGAACAATGTTACCTATTGGACCGGCGTGTATGACTGCATTTTCTTTACCATGAACGGTGAGCTGTATGACGCTCTGTCTCCTGAGCTGCAGGCCATCGTTGACGAGTGTGGGAAGAAGGCTGCAGAGAATCAGCGCATGCGCGAGCGGGAAGAGGACCAGAAAATTCTGGAGAAGTGGAAGGCCAACGGCGTGACTGTTACCGAGCTGACTCCCGAAGCTGTCGAGGAGTTCAAGGCCGCTTCCGCGCCTTTGTACGAGGAATTTGCCGACAAGCTGACCCCTGAGCTGATTGCCGCTTTCACGAAGTAAGCATCGGGTCCTAAGAAAAACGGAAAGATTTTAAGTTGCGTTCACTGAGAAAGCGTGGCTGCAGTGGTCTGTCGCCACGCTTTTTCAGAATCATTCACGTGAAAATTTTGACAGTTCGGTCAGAATTGATGGATTAATTTTATAAATTTTACAAAAAACCGACAACTGTCGGCAGAAGGGAGTTTTTCCTATGGCAACAACAAAAGCCGTAAAGGCAGCATATACCCAGGACCAGGCCAGGAAATTTTATGAGACAATGTCCACGATCCGCCATTTTGAGGAGAGTATTAAGCATGACTCTCTGGCCGGCGAGATTCCCGGCTTTGTGCATCTGTATATCGGCGAGGAAGCCATCGCCACCGGTGTGTGCGCCGCTCTGCGCAGCGATGACTCCATTGAATCCACCCACCGGGGCCACGGCCACTGCATCGCCAAGGGCGCCGACGTAAACCGGATGATGGCCGAGATTTTTGGCAAGAAGACGGGTTTGTGCGAGGGCCGAGGCGGCTCCATGCACATCGCGGACTTCTCTGTCGGTATGCTGGGAGCCAACGGCGTCGTGGGCGGTGGGTATAACCTGGCCACCGGCGCAGCACTGGCCAACAAAACTATTTTGAAAAACGACAAGGTTTCCGTGGTGTTCTTCGGCGACGGCGCCTCCAATCGTGGAACCTTTCATGAGGCCATGAACGTGGCTTCCGCGTGGAAGCTGCCCATTATTTTTATCAACGAGATGAACTGCTGGGCCTCCACCACGCCTTATCGCACCACCTGCAACCTTGAAAATATTTCCGACCGCGCGGCGGGTTATCGTATTCCCGGCGTGATTGTGGACGGACAGGACGTTTTTGCCGTGTATGATGCCGCCGTGGAGGCCGTTGCCCGCGCACGGAGAGGCGAAGGCCCCACTTTCATCGAGGCCAAGACCTACCGTATTGAGGGCCATTTCGTGGGAGACCCCGAACTTTACCGCACGAGAGAGGAAACCCAGAAAATTTTCCACGACACCGATCCTCTCCAGTTGTTCCGCAAGAAAGCTGAGAAGCTGAAGGTGATGACCGCCGAGGAATGCGACGCCGTGGACGCGGAGTGCGTTGTGAAAATCAAAGCGGCCAAAAAATTCGCCATGGAGTCGGAGTATCCCGATTCCAGCGAGTTTATGAAGTATGTCTACGTGGACTAAGAACTGAGGAGGATGACGACTATGCGTGAATTAACGTTTTCTCAGGCCACCTGCGAAGCAATGGCCGAGACTATGGAAAAGGATGACAAAATCTTTGTAATGGGCGAGGACCTCGCCCGCCAGGGCGGCATCTTCGGTCAGTTCAAGGGGTTGCCCGAGAAGTTCCCTGGACGGATTATTGATACCCCCATCTCCGAGACGTTTATCATCGGCGGCGGCGTGGGCGCGGCTTTGGCGGGAGCACGGCCCGTGGTGGATATGCACTTTGCCGACTTTATCGGCGTGGCCATGGACGAGGTGTTCAACCAGATGGCAAAGGCCCGCTATATGTTCGGCGGTCAGGCGAAGGTACCGCTGGTGCTTCGCGCGCCGGACGGCATGACGTTTCAGGGTGCGGCCCAGCATTCCCAGTGCGTGGAGGCGTGGTTCCCTCACATTCCCGGCATTAAGGTGGTGGCCCCCTCGAATCCTTATGACGCGAAAATGGTTCTCATTGCCGCCATTGAGAGCGACGACCCCGTGATTTATTTTGAGAACAAGATTCTCTATAAAGAAAAGGGCAAGCTGCCCGAACTCGCAGATCAGGTGCCCTACACGCTGGGCAAGGCCCGCGTGGAGCGAGAGGGGAGCGATGTGACCATCGTGTCCTACTCCATCGGTATGAAAAATGCCCGAGGCGCGGCCGACCTTTTGGCCAAGGACGGTATCAAGGCCGAAGTCATCGACCTCATTACTCTGTCCCCTTGGGATAAGGAGGCGGTGCTGAACTCCGTGAAGAAGACCCATCGGCTGTGCGTGGTGCATGAGGCTGTGAAGCAGGGCGGCTTTGGCGCGGAGATTTCCGCCACCGTGGCTGAGGAGGTAATGGAGTATCTGGACGCGCCCATCCTGCGGTACGGCGCTCCGTTCTGTCCCATTCCCTTCGCTCCCACGCTGGAGAAGATGGTGCGCGTGTATCCGGAGGACCTGTACAAGGGCATCAAGGGCATGTTTTAATGCCGGATAAAGGAGATATTCAAATATGGCAACTGAAGTATTGATGCCTAAAATGGGTCTGACCATGACCGAGGGCACCATTGAAGAGTGGAAGAAAAAGGAGGGCGACGCCGTTCGGGCGGGCGAGATCCTGTTTTCCGTGGCTACGGATAAGCTGACCAACGACGTCGAAGCCGACACCGACGGTGAAACAGTGGAGTGCAAAACCATCATCGCATGGATCGGTGCGCAGGGCGAGGCGATTCCCGCCGCATCCTCATCCTCTGCGGACCCATCTGCTGCTGCACCCGCTGCGCCAGCAGCAACTTCGGAGGCACCGCAGGCCACTGCGCAGACCGTGGAACGCGCTCCCGGCGGCTTTGTTTTGGCAACGCCTTACGCCCGAAAGCTGGCAAAGGAGAAGGGCTACGATCTATCCCGGGTTCCCGCCACTGGCCCCAAGGGAACTGTGGTGGCAAGGGATGTGGAATCCTTCACCGCAGGTCCCAAGACCAGCCCCATGGCCGCCAAGCTGGCGGCAGAGCTGGGCGTGGATCTGACCGGATTGGATGCGGACGGACGTGTGATGAAAGCCGACGTGCTGGCTGCTGCTGGAAAGGCTGTTGCCGAGATGCGGAACGTACCTGTTGGCGTGCAGGGCAGCAACGACGAAGCACCAAAAAAGGTGGATCCCCTGCGCCGTAGCATTGCCGCTAATATGACCGCCTCTTGGCTGACTTCTCCCCGCGTGACTTATACCCGCCCCGTGGACGCCACCGCCATGAAGGAGCTGCGCGCCAAGCTGAAAGACGGGGTGAAGGAACGGGGAATTAAGCTGACCTACAACCACATCCTGATGAAGGTGGTGGCCAAGGCGCTGACGGAGTTCCCGGATATCAACTCCAGCTTTGCGGATAATCTGCTGACCCACCACCCCCATGTGAATATCGGCCTTGCGGTGGCCAAGGGCACGGGGCTGATCGTCCCCAACGTGAAGAGCGCCGAGGCGAAGTCTCTGGCCGACATCGCGCAGGAGACGGAGGGCCTGATCGCCGCCACGCGAGAGGGAAAGGTTTCCATGGAAGATATGACTGGCGGAACATTCACGATTTCCTCGCTTGGACCATACGGGATTACCAATTTCTCCCCCATTATTAACCAGCCGGAGCTGGCAATTCTGGGCGTGTGTGACATGGTGGATACCCCCGTGGTGCGGGATGGCGAAATTGTGATTCGTCCCATGATGAACCTGTGTCTTACCGCAGACCACCGAGTAGTGGACGGCGTGATGGCCTCCAAGTTCCTCCAGCGCATTTGCGAGCTGCTGGAAAATCCGTATATGCTTCTCGTATAATGTATCTTTGCCAGGCACATATCCCGACAAAGATACTTTGAGTTGGTTTTCCGTAGCGCGGAGAAGTGTTTGGGGCCTGGCTGACGCCGGACCTCCTGCCTGATAGAAGAAAGAAGGACATTTACTATGGCAACTGAAGTTCTAATGCCGAAAATGGGCCTGACGATGACCGAAGGTACCATCGAGGAGTGGAAGAATAAGGAAGGCGACGCTGTTCGGGTGGGAGACATCCTGTATTCTGTGGCCACCGACAAGCTGACCAACGATGTGGAGTGCGACACCGACGGTACGCTGCTGAAAATTCTGGTGGACGAGGGTGAGACGGTGGCCTGCAAGACTGTGGTAGCCTACATCGGCCAGCCCGGCGAGGCGATTCCCGCAGCGGGCGGAGCGGCTTCCATTTCCTCAGCATCCGTGGAGGAAGCCACCGCCGTATCCACGCCCACATCCACTCCTGCGACAGCCGCACCGACGGTTGGCGCAAAGACCGTTCTGGTGGTGGGCGGCGGCCCCGGCGGCTATGTTGCCGCCATCCGGGCTGCGCAGCTGGGCGCAAAGGTCACGCTCATAGAACGGGAACATTTGGGGGGTACCTGCCTGAATATCGGCTGTATTCCTACCAAATGTCTGCTCCACAGCGCGGAACTGATTTCCCAAATTAAGGAGCAGGGTGCGGAAATTGGTGTAAAGGTTGATAGCGTTACAGTTGACTTCCCGCAAGTGATATCCCACAAGAACGATATCTCCAAAAAACTGACCTCCGGCGTGGCTGGGCTACTGAAGCTGAACAAAGTGACAAAGATTGACGGCGAGGCTACCTTCACTGCGCCTAAGACTCTGCTAGTGAAAAAGCCCGACGGGGCAACCGAAACAATGACCGCAGACGCGATCATCGTGGCTACCGGCTCCGTCAATTTCGCGCCCCCCATTCCGGGATTGAAGGAAAATCCAAATTGCATTGACTCCACCGGCGCACTAAGCCTTAAGAAGCTGCCGAAGAGCATGGTGGTGATCGGCGGCGGCGTGATCGGGCTGGAGCTGGCCTGTGCGTACTCTGCCTTCGGCACGAAAATCACGGTGGTGGAAGCGCTGGACCACATGCTGCCCATGCTGGATGGCGACCTTACGGAAATCGGTGTGGCCCACATGAAAAAGATGGGCATGGAGTTCCATCTGGAGTGTCCCGTGCAGGCTGTGGAAATCTCCCCCGTGGGCGCAAAAGTTGTCTGCAAAAATAAAGCGGGCGAAACCGTGGGTTTTGAAGCGGAGAAGGTTCTGGTGGCCATTGGACGTCGTGCCAACACCGCGTCGTTGAATCTGGAGGCGGCGGGGCTGAAGAATGACCGGGGCCGCATCATTGTCAATGAGAAGATGGAAACCAGCGTTTCCGGCGTATACGCCATTGGCGACTGCGTAATGGGTTATGCCCAGCTTGCGCACACCGCTTCCGCCATGGGCGAAGTGGCTGCGGAAAATATCTGTGGTGTACCTGCGGTGTACGATGAGAAGACCAACCCGACCTGTGTGTATATGGAACCGGAAGCTGCCGGAGTGGGCCTCACGGAAGAACAGTGCAAGGCGAAGGGTCTTGCCTATAAAGTGGGCAAATTTCCCATGAGCGCTAACGGAAAGGCTCTGATTCTCAACGGTGGAGAAGGCTTGGTAAAGATCATTGCCGATGAGAAATACGGCGAGGTTTTGGGCATGCACATTATCGGGCCCCGGGCCACGGACCTCATTGCCGAGGGCGCGCTGGCCCTCCGGCTGGAGGCCACGGTGGAGGAGCTGATCTCCACGATTCACAGCCACCCCACCGTCACGGAGACAATGCGCGAGGCGGCGCTGAATGTGGAAAAACGAGCCATTCATACCAAGAACTAACTAAGTACCCCTCTTTGAATACGCTGCCGCCCGCCGTAAACCTACGGCGCTGGAAGTCCCTCGCAGAGATACAGATTAGCCTGCACGCCCTCGGGATGCTCCGGATAATTCAGAACACTGTATGTATAGCGGGTGACTTGCTGGCCTTTCAACTCCGCCAAATCAAACCCCTGCTCCCTTTGAAGATCATTGTATGCCTCGTAATCCTCAGTCAGGGGGTCCGGAATACGGATTTGCAGGGTGGATACCGGGTCAGGAGTAACCTCCCAGCCCAACTCCTTTAAGTAGCCGATGCGGGCTTCCTCTGTGTCCAGCCGCGCGGCGCCGTCTTCCGCTGGACTGCGGAAAATACCGCCGAGCACCACCAGCAGTATTGCCAGCACCGCAAGCAGCACCACTGCCACAAGCACGCGTTTCTTTCGCAGATGCGCCGTCCAGATGAACATATACAACCATCCCTTTCTCCCCGCGCACCGCAAGCTGCCGCGCGCAAAACCATGACGCTTCGGATAAACTCTCCGATCCCTCCGTCATTTCCTTATTCCATTCGCCGCCGGGATATGCTAAAATTAAGGACAATCGCAATGGAAAGGGGGGTGAGTCGTGGAAATGCAGAGATTGGATAAGCTACTTTCCGGAACGGGAAAATGGTCCCGGCGGGAAGTTAAGCTGCTGGTGAAGCAGGGTCGGATTTTGGCTGACGGCGCACCTGCTTCCTCCCCGGAGACGAAGTACGACCCGGAGACGGCGGTTCTTTCGGTGGATGGAGAGCCTGTTGTGCTGTCCAGATACACTTGGGTGATGCTGAACAAGCCCGCGGGTGTTCTCTCCGCAACGGAGGACGGGCGAGGTCAAACCGTTCTGGACCTTCTGCCAACGGAGCTGCAAAGGCTGGGACTGTTTCCGGTGGGGCGGCTGGACAAGGACACGGAGGGACTGCTGCTGCTGACAAACGATGGGCAGACTGCCCATCGGCTGCTCTCCCCGAAATATCATGTGGACAAGGTGTATTACGCAAAGGCGGACGGAAGGCTGGAGGAAGTAGACAGCCGGGCGTTTGAGGTGGGTATCACGCTGGAGGATGGCCTTGCCTGCCTTCCGGCGGGCCTTGAAATTCTGTCGGCAGGGGAGACGAGCGAGTGCCTTGTGACACTTCGGGAGGGAAAATTTCATCAGGTAAAGCGTATGCTGGCTTCCCGGGGGAAGCCGGTGTTGTATCTCAAGCGGCTGTCCATGGGCAAATTGACTCTTGACGCGACGCTTGAACCCGGCAGCTTTCGGCTTCTGACGGAAGAGGAGCGGCAGATGTTACAAAATGGCGAAAGTGGAAACGATTGAAAGCTGAATATCACACAAAAAGCCATCTAAAATTTTGTTGAAAAAAGAAAAAAAGTCTTGCATTTTCACAAAAAAGTCGATATAATATGGGCATTGACAGAATGCACAAAGAAAAACGCAGAATGTGCGCTAGGAGGGCCGGCAATGTCGGGAAGAATTTTTCAGAATGTAGTCCTGCAGCTCAAGGAGAACGCGGACCGGACGGTGGGAGTGATCGACGGAGAAGGAATCGTCATCGCGTGCAGCGAGCTTTCCATGATCGGACAGAGGTGGGCGGAGTTTGTCCCCGCGATCAATACCGCAGGGGGGAGCATAGTGGTTTCCTCTGGAAAGACGTTTAAGGCGCTGAACGGCTGGGGGGCCCAGTTTGATTATGCCGCGTTTGCCTTCGGTGACAACGAGATCAGCAAAACAGTCTGCGCGCTTGCCGCCGTGGCGCTGAATTCAGCCAAGTCTTATTACGAGGAAAAGCACGACCGTGGCTCCTTTATCAAGGATATTATTACCGACAACATCATGCTGGGCGACATTTATATGCGTGCCAAGGAGCTGCGGGTATCTAGCGACGTGGCCCGGGGCGTGTTTGTCATTCGTTCTCTGAAGAAGACCGAATCCGTCCCTACGGACGCAATTCAAACCCTGTATCCTGACCGGCAGAACGATTTCGTTCTCTCTGTGGGCGAAGGAAACGTGGTGCTGATTTGCCAGCTTCCGGAGGGAGCCGGCGTCCGCGAGTTGAACAAGATTGCGGCCTCCATTGAAGAGGCGCTTCAGGTAAGCGGAGAGCCTGCCGCAGTGGTGGGCATCGGCACCGTGGCGACCCATCTGCGTGATTTGGCAAAGTCCTATAAGGAAGCGCAAATTGCCATTGAGGTGGGCAAGGTCTTTGACACCGAGAAATACGTCATCAATTATGAAAACCTCGGCATCGGCCGTCTGATTTATCAGCTTCCCACCACGCTTTGCGAGATGTTCCTGCAGGAGGTTTTCAAGAAAAATCCCATTGATGCGCTGGATAAGGAGACACTGTTTACGATCCACAAGTTTTTTGAAAACAACCTAAACGTCTCCGAAACCGCCAGAAAGCTGTTTGTCCACCGCAACACGTTGGTGTACCGGCTGGAGAAAATTAAAAAGCTCACGGGGCTGGATCTTCGGGAATTTGACGACGCCATCACCTTTAAGGTGGCGCTGATGGTCAAGAAATACCTGACCTCCCGGGGCATTGATGCCTGATTAAAACAGGAGAAAGAGCGGACGTTGCGTCCGCTCTTTTTTACTGCGGCAAGGTGCGTTTTGCTTGCTGCCCCAGTGGGAAGCGCCGACAAATTCAGGAATTTTTGCGTTGGACAAAGGTTTCCGAATATGATATAATGCAGCGTTGTATGAGTGTGAAAAATATATGAGGTGTTTCCATGCGGATTGATGTGCTGGGCGTGGGCTTTGACAATATGACCATGGCGGAAGCCGTGGCAGAGGGGCAGCGCCTTTTGAATACGGAGGGAGCGCATTATGTTGCTACCCCCAACCCCGAAATTATAGAACTTTGCCGGGAGGACCCGGCGGCTCTAAGCGCCGTGAACGGTGCGACCTTGGTCCTTCCGGACGGCATCGGCGTCATTAAAGGCGCGGCGATACTTGGGACACCCCTGAAGGAAAAAACGCCGGGGATTGAATTTGCGGAGCGTTTGATGGGGAAACTGGCGGAGGAGGGAAAGTCTCTTTTTCTGCTGGGAGCAAAGCCGGGGGTTGCAGAGGAGGCGAGAACTCGCCTTACCATCCGCTATCCCGGCCTGCGGATTGCCGGAACCCACGACGGCTACTTTAAAGAGGACGCCCCTGTGGTCGAAGCCATCCGCCGCAGCGGCGCAGACTGTGTGTTTGTGTGTCTTGGCGCGCCGAAGCAGGAACTGTGGATGGCCAAAAACGGAGAAGCCACCGGAGCGCGCCTGCTGTGCGGGCTGGGAGGAAGCCTGGACGTGTTCGCAGGCCGAGTGGAGCGCGCCCCGGAATTTTGGTCCCGCCACGGGCTGGAGTGGTTTTACAGGTTGTGTAAAGAGCCTCGCCGCCTTGGGCGGATGATGAAGCTGCCTCTGTTTCTGGTTCATGTGCGCACAGAGAGGAGACGGCGGAAATGAATGGAAAGCTGATTGTATTCGAGGGGACCGACGGTTCTGGCAAGGCCACACAGGCCCGGCTACTGGGAGAAAGACTGAAGAAAATGGACGTGCCCTTTTTGGAGATTGACTTTCCCCGGTACGGAAACCCCTTTGCCGAGCCTGCCAGACTGTATCTGGACGGGGCGCTTGGGAAAAATCCCGGCGATGTCAGCGCCTATGCGGCCTCCGCGCTGTATGCGGTGGACCGATACGCCTCCTATAAGCAGGACTGGGGCGCGGCCTACGAGGCCGGAGGGCTGATTCTTGCCAATCGGTACACCACCTCCAATGCGGTGCATCAGGCGTCGAAGCTTCCGCCCGCCGAGCGGACGGACTTTTTAAACTGGCTGTTTGATTTGGAGTATTGCCGTATGGGGCTTCCAAAGCCCGATCTGGTGCTCTATCTGGATTTGCCAACGGAACTTTCGGAACAGATGCTCCGTCAAAGGGAACGCAGCACCGGGATCAAGGCAGACATCCATGAGCAGGACGACGCATATTTGCGGGAATGCCGGGAGAATGCCCGCAAGATCGCCCGGGACCTTAACTGGACGGTAGTGAACTGCGCCAAAGAGGGACAGATTCGCTCTGTGGAAGAGATTCACGCAGAGGTGTGGGGCAACATGAAGAAATATCTATAAGGCCTGTCCGCTTTATATGATGGGAAAACGGGACGCATTGCGTCCCGTCCGCCCTTGGAGGTGGATCAGCAGCAGTTGTCGTTGCAGCCGCAGTTGTTTCCGCAACTGTTTCCATTGAATCCGTTCCCGCAGCAGCAGAAGAGAAGAAGGATAATGATGAGCCACCAGCAGGAGTTGTTGCCATTCCCCGAGTTAAAGCACATGGATTTTCACCTCACTTAAAGTCTTTGTGATAGTCTATGCGCGGATTTGCAAAAGGGAGACTTGGCCATCAAAATTTTTTCTATACAGCAAAATCACGGGAGGTATGACAAGTTATGTCCGAATATAACAATCAGGAAACCGCAAGCTGGGATGCAAAACAGGTCCGCCGGGAGGGCGGCCGGCCGTCTTCTGGCCATAGAGAGCGCGGAGAAGGTCCTCCCCGCCGCCGTCGCCGCCGCAGGCGGTTTCTCAGCGGGTGGAAGTATGTGCTGTTTGTGCTGCTGACCTCTGTGTTGGTGGCGGGCATTGGATGGCTGCTGATAAATGATTTTTGTGCGTTCAGCAAGCCGGATATCACAACCACTGTCGAAATTACGGCCGATGACAATTTGAGAACCGTTTCCAAGAAGCTTAAGGAGGCGGGGCTAATTCAATACAAGTGGTTTTTCCGGCTCTTCGGCGGCTTTGCCGACGCCAATGAAAAAATTGGTATCGGAAATTATGAGTTGAGCACGGAGATGGATTACATGGCCCTGATTAATGCCATGCACAACTCCTCCGGCGGCATGAACACGGACACCGTCCGCGTCACCATTCCCGAGGGATACACCGTCCGGCAGATCATTGCACTGTTGGCGAAAAACCGCGTCAACACCGAAGCGGCCCTCACCGAGGCCGCCCAAAACGGCAGGTTCAATTATGATTTTATCGACAATGCCTCTACAGAGCTTTCACGGCTGGAGGGATATCTGTTCCCGG
>NZ_DAMBZJ010000010.1:0-3685 GCF_032060045.1 Oscillibacter sp. | reverse complement strand
CCGGACACCTATGATTTCTACGTGAATGAAAAGCCTGAAAACGCTCTGCGCCGCCTGATTTCTAACTTCTCCGCTAAGATGGATGAGGACATGATGGCGCAAGTGGAAGCCTCCGGCTACAGTCTCAAGGAGATTGTCACCATTGCATCCCTGATTGAGAAGGAGACGGCGGGCGGCGATCAGGCTACCATTGCATCCGTCATCTACAATCGGCTGGCGGATACTGGAAGCCATGGCACGTATAAAATGCTTCAGGTGGATGCGTCGCTGTTGTATGCCATTCCGGATCATGAGGGCATTATTACCAACGACGACAAAAAGGTGGATTCTCCGTACAACTTGTATAAATACGCGGGCCTGCCGCCCACGCCCATCGCAAATCCAGGGCTGAAATCTCTGCAGGCGGCGCTGAACCCCGAAACCACCGGCTATTATTTCTATGCGCTGGGCAAAGATAGAACCCACTTCTTCTCTGCCACGCTTCAGGAACACAACCAGTTTATCAATAGTGACCAGTATGTTGGAAATTAAGCTTCCAGAGCTGCTTTGCCCTGCGGGGGATATGGAGCGGCTGAAAATGGCCGTGGCCTACGGGGCAAACGCGGTATATTTGGCAGGCACCAGTTTTGGGATGCGCTCTTTTGCCGGGAATTTTTCCGACGAAGAGCTGTCCACTGCGGTGGAATACGCCCACAGCCAGGGTGTGAAGGTTCACTGCACAGTGAACACCGTGCCCCGTAACGAGGAGATAGCCAGTCTCCCGGCGCATCTGGAAACACTCCAGAGCGCCGGGGTAGACGCGCTGATTGCGGCAGATATGGGCGTGTTCGCTTTGGCGGAAAAATATGCCCCTCGCTGCCAACGGCACGTCTCCACGCAGGCAGGCATCGCCAACTATGAAAGCGCCCGGGCGTGGCACGATTTGGGCGCAAATCGGGTGATTTTGGCCCGGGAGCTAAGCTTGGAAGAGATTCGGGAAATCCGGGATAAAACTCCGGAATCTCTTGAGGTGGAGTGCTTTGTTCACGGAGCCATGTGCGTGAGCTATTCGGGTCGATGCCTTTTGAGCAACTATATGACCGGGCGGGATTCCAACCGGGGTGCTTGCGCCCAGCCCTGCCGGTATCAGTACGCACTGATGGAGGAAAAACGCCCCGGCGAATATTTCCCGGTGTTTGAGGACGAGCAGGGGACCTACATCATGAATTCCCGGGACATGTGCATGATTGACCATCTGGACGATTTGTGTGCCGCTGGAATTGACAGCCTGAAAATTGAGGGCCGCGCAAAGTCAGCGTATTACGCGGCAATTGTCACCGGCGCATACCGCCGCTGTTTGGATGCGGTGGGCGCAGGAGAGCCGATCGACCCCGTTTGGCGGGACGAAGTGGACCACGTCAGCCACCGCCGCTATTCCACCGGCTTTTTCTATGGCCAGCCGGGGCAGTATGTGGCCGACTCCCGGTATATTCGAGAGTGGCAGGTGCAAGCCCTTGTCATCGGCTGCGACGAGGAGGGAAATGCTACCCTGTCCCTGCGCAACAAGCTGACACGCGGAGAGCACGTGGAGGTGGTGGGACCGGACTTCCGTCCCTTTGCCATGACCGTGCCGAATTTGAGGGATTCGGACGGTTCGACGGTTCAGGAAATCAAAACGCCTCAGGCCGTATTTCAAATGAAATTGCCCCGCCCCGTGCCGCCGCTGTCTTTGGTGCGGCACGCCGTGGAGCTTTCAGGAAAGTAAACGCCAGCCAGGAAAATAAGGAGAAAAACGATGAACGCAGACGTTGTGATTGTGGGTGCGGGCCCGGCCGGTATTTTTACCGCGCTGGAGATGCTCAAAAAGGGCAGTAAACAGAAAATTGTAATGGTGGAGAAGGGGCAGAGTGTGGAAAAACGCCACTGTCCTAAAGACAAGACGGGCTACTGCGTAAACTGCAAACCCTATTGCCACATTACCACCGGGTTTTCCGGCGCGGGGGCCTTTTCCGATGGAAAGCTGTCTCTTTCCTACGAAGTGGGCGGCGACCTGCCCACGCTGGTGGGAGAGGATTTGGCGCAGGAGACAATCGACTATACCGACAAAATCTATCTGGATTTCGGTGCGGACGAGCACATCGAAGGTCTTGGTAACGACCTTGAGCGCAAGGAAATCCGCAAGCACGCCATTCAGGCGGGACTGAAGCTGGTGGACTGTCCCATCCGGCACCTTGGCACGGAAAAGGCCCAGAGCCTGTATTTTGCCATCGAGCGGTATTTGCAGGAACATGGTGTGGAAATCCTATTTGGATATGAGTGTTCCAACATCATTTTGGAGAACAACGTTTGCAAAGGCGTTTCCATTTCCAACGGTAAGACGGAGCAGGAGATTTTGGCGAAGCATACCGTGGTAGCCACCGGTCGCCGAGGTGCGGACTGGTTGGAACGTCTGTGTGCCGAGCACAACATTGCCCACGCTCCCGGCACGGTGGACATCGGCGTACGGGTAGAGGTCCGCAACGAGGTTATGGAGATGGTGAACCGCGTGCTGTATGAGTCCAAACTGGTGGGCTATCCTCGGCCGTTCAAGAACAAGGTACGCACTTTCTGTCAGAATCCCGGCGGCTTTGTTTCTCAGGAGAATTACGACAACAATCTGGCGGTGGTCAACGGCCACAGCTATAAAAATCTGAAAACGGAAAACACGAACCTGGCGATTCTTTGCTCTCACAATTTCAGTGTTCCCTTTAACCAGCCCATTGCCTATGCCCAGAAGGTGGGCGAGTTGACCAACATGCTGGGAGATGGACACATTATGGTCCAGCGCTTTGGCGACATTCTGGACGGCAAGCGGACATGGCCCAAGGAGTTGGCCCAGTCCAACATCCGTCCAACGCTGCCGGACGCCGTTGCGGGGGACATTACCGCCGCTATGCCCTACCGCTCCATGGTGAACATTATCGGTTTTATTCAGGCTATGGACCATGTGGTTCCCGGCTTTGCTTCGACGGAGACCCTGCTGTATTCTCCGGAGCTGAAATTCTATTCCAACCGGGTGAAGATGGACACCGACTTCAATACCAGCCTGATGGGGCTGCACTGTTTGGGGGATTCCTCCGGCTGGACTCGGGGACTGATGATGTCTTCCGTGATGGGAACCCTTATGGGCCGGAAAATCGCCGAGGAGGGCTGAACCACGCCCGCCGGAACCCGAAGAAAACGGCCAGGGAAGTGTCTGCGTGAGAATGCCTGCTTTTTAAAGAAAACGATCAAATTGAATCGATTATGAGCCGACAGGGCGCGGAACAAATCGTTCCGCGCCCTTTTTTGTGAAACTAATTGCCACGGCAGTCTTATATTTTTTCCGTTGTCAAGCGTGAATTTTACTTTGATTGCGACCTGATTTTTGCACCGGCTGTCCTATAATGAGGGATACACAGCCACATGATGCGGGGAGGGATTGACGAGAGATGACGGTGGTGTACATAGACAGCGTGTTCGCGCTGAACGCGCTGGCAGACTATCTGCTGGTATATTCCGCCGCCCAATTGGCAGGCGCCAGGCTGCGAAGACGGCGGTTTCTTCTGGCGGCGCTGCTGGGAGGCGCTTATGCAGCAGCGGTGTTTTTGCCGGGGATGGGTTGGCTGACCGTTCCGCCGGTAAAAATAGCGGCGGGAGGGTTGATGGCGCTGGCTGCCTACGGCGG
>NZ_DAMBZJ010000009.1:78372-95938 GCF_032060045.1 Oscillibacter sp. | reverse complement strand
AACTATTATTATAACGCCGCTCTATGGGCATATGAAAAAGGCATGGTGGGTGGAACGAAATTTAACGCCTCCACGCCCTGCACCCGCAGTCAGACGGTGACTTATCTGTGGCAAGCGGCGGGAAAACCGACTGCCTCCACGTCTAGTAGTTTCACCGATGTAGGCGCGGATTCGGACTATGCGGCGGCGGTCAATTGGGCCGTTGAGAAAAAGATTACCTCCGGCACGTCCTCCACAGCGTTCAGCCCTGACGCAACCTGCAACCGGGGACAGATTGTGACATTCCTGTACCGCGCTTATTCAAAATGATACGGCAAGCAGCTATGCAGCGGATAAAGCTGAATAAAATATAGACGAAAAGAGAGGAAGTGCATTATGAACTTCAAGGCAACACGCAGACTCATTTCAGCAGTACTCGCAATTGGAATCATGGTATCTGGCATAGTCCCGGCTTTCGCAGAAACCGGGGGTTCTAACTCGGCGTACATAACGGACTATAATACCGGAGCAAAATCGGTGCATATGGATTTTACCGGCTACTTAAAAGAGGCCAGCGCGCAGGGTAAGAAAGAATCTCATTCGGTTTCCGGGAGAGGCACTGTTAATTCGCAGGACTGTGCATTACGTAGCTCCGGGAAGCGCAATTCTTATTACGAAAGATTCCAATTATAATGGAGAAATCAATTGCTATGTAGATGAATACATAATTTTGAAAGACGGAAGCGCTATGTTGTGTGCGGAATACTTTATTGGCATTGATGAGGCCCTCCGCAATGCAGACGCCAAGAAAACCGCTGAACATAAAAGCAATGCAAATGACGATTCTCCGATACGGTTTAACATGGATAGTAGCGGCGTTCCAATGTACTATTTTTCGGGACAAACCTACATGGGAGAGGGCATTCTTGGGTCTGATGCCGAAATCAGAACCGACATCCCTACAAAAATTGAGTTTCGTGACTATGGATTTGTGGATCAAAGGGACTTGTACAAGGATATGCTTGAATGCAGTTGGAACTTTGGGAACACGGATCGGATTTATCGGTTTGTTTATGAAATGCATCCCAGCGAAGGGGAATCCAACTGGAGAAGCGTTAATATCCGGGTGGCAAATACAGACACGGCAGCGGAAAAAGCCGGTACATTTTCTGATGTAGGCACAAGTTCTTTTTGCTACGATTCTGTAAATTGGGCGGTAAAGCAGGGCGTTACCACCGGCAAAACCGACACGGCCTTTGCTCCGGACGAAACCTGCACCAATGCGCAAATTTTGACGTTCCTCTGGAGAGCTGCCGGGAAGCCGACCACTGCGACTTCTAATCCCTTTAGCGATATAAACGATGGCAACTATTATTATAACGCCGCTCTATGGGCATATGAAAAAGGCATGGTGGGTGGAACGAAATTTAACGCCTCCACGCCCTGCACCCGCAGTCAGACGGTGACTTATCTGTGGCAAGCGGCGGGAAAACCGACTGCCTCCACGTCTAGTAGTTTCACCGATGTAGGCGCGGATTCGGACTATGCGGCGGCGGTCAATTGGGCCGTTGAGAAAAAGATTACCTCCGGCACGTCCTCCACAGCGTTCAGCCCTGACGCAACCTGCAACCGGGGACAGATTGTGACATTCCTGTACCGCGCTTATTCAAAATAAAATTTTAAATGGATAAATAATTGATATGCGCAGCAGTAAGGCAGTTAAAACGATTGTTTTAGCTGCCTTACTACTATTTCGTGTTGACATTATAACTCATTTAATGTATATTTAAATATGTGAAAGGAGCGTTGACTATGCAGGAGATTGCCAAGAGGTTAAAGGGTCTACGAGAGAGCGTTGGCCTGTCACAAGCTAAAATAGCCAAGTTAATAGGTGCGACGCAAGCTAGTGTGAACCGCTACGAAAATGGACAGACTTCTCCGCCGCTGAAAGTATTGCGCTGGTACGCTGACTTTTTCGACGTATCAATGGACTATGTCTTTGCCAGGACGGAGCAGCCGGAGGGGAAGCTATACGAACACAAGCCGAATGTGGTCGGGGCGATTGCACGGGACAATAAGGAACTGCGGCAGTTTGTGGATATGTGCTTTGACCCATTGTCGCCTGTCAGCGAAAAGTTACGGGAAGTGCTTACGCAGATGTTAGAAGAACAGCATAAGTAGGCGGGACGTTTCCCCTTGCGGAGTATATTCAAGAATTCCCACCAGTCAAGGTTAAAATGAACTGATAAATCAGACCTTGACTGGTGGGAATTCTTGAATGTGCGGATTTCAAGGGCAACGCTCCCAATGAGGCAGACGAGCCACCCACGATGTAACAAAGGAAGTGCTTCCATGAACATTGTCATTTATGCCCGCTATTCCAGCCATAGCCAGACCGAGCAATCTATTGAGGGACAACTTCAAACCTGTTATGAGTACGCCAAGCAGAACGGGCATGCCGTTGTGGGCGAGTACATAGACCGGGCACAGAGCGGCACAACCGACAGCCGTTTGGAGTTTCAAAGGATGATTGCCGACAGCGATAAGCACACTTTCGAGGGTGTTCTTGTCTATCAGCTTGACCGCTTTGCCCGCAACCGTTATGACAGTGCCATCAACAAGGCCAAGCTAAAAAAGAACGGTGCGCGTGTCCTCTCCGCAAGAGAGAATATCAGCGAGGATGCCAGCGGCATTTTGGTGGAGGGTGTTTTGGAGAGTATGGCAGAATACTACTCTGCCGAGTTATCCCAAAAGATACGCCGGGGAATGAATATCAACGCCGAAAAATGCTTGAGCAACGGCAGCAATCCCGGCTTGGGTTATCGGATAGATGAGGAACGGAGATTTCACGTTGACCCGGTAACTGCTCCCATTGTGCGCGAGATCTTCGAGCGGTACACTAGCGGCGAAATGGTGTCCGACATTATCAAGGACTTAAACGCCCGGCAGATTAGAACTTCCATCGGTAAGGACTTCAACAAAAACAGTCTGCACCGACTTTTGCGAAATAGGCGGTATATCGGCTATTACATCTACAAAAACACTGAAACGCCAGATGGGATGCCCCGCATCATTGAGGACGAGCTTTTCCAGCGGGCGCAGCACATCCTAGGCCGCAATAAACAAGCCCCGGCGAGGTCAAGGGGCAAGATGGAATATCTACTGACCACCAAATTGTTTTGCGGCTATTGCAAGGAACTAATGACAGGCTACGGCGGCACAGGAAAATCCGGAAAAAACTACTTTTATTATGCCTGTAACAACTATAAGCGGCACAAGTGCAAGAAAAAGGTAGTCAGCAAACAGGCTATCGAGGACAGAGTTATTTTGGAGTGCCGCAAGCTGTTGACCGAAAGCAACATTGAGAAAATCGCTCAATCCGTGGCGGCAGCGTGTGACGCTGATTTTGACAGTTCAGCGGTTAAGCGTTTGAAAGCTGCTTTGCAGGAGGCCAATACTGCCATTGAAAACCTCTGGAAAGCGTTGGAAAGCGGCCAATCGGTGGAGATGATAACCGGACGCATTGAAAAACGGCAAAAGGAAAAAGAAGAATTGCAAGCGCAAATCGCCATTGAGATGAATAAACAAGTTGTATTCACCGCCCCCCAAATCTCCGCTTTCCTCTATGCACTGAAAAAAGGCGGTATCAACGACGAACATAACCGCAAGGGCATTATCAATATCTTTCTCCGGGCGGTCTATCTCTGGGATGATAAATTTACGCTGATATTGAACGGCGGAGACAGGCCCATTGAAATTGACGGCAGCTTGTTAGATGAAATTGAGGCCGACAATGCGGCTTGTGGGTGTTCATCGTTGGTTGCGGACGCTCCACCACAACATTTAACATACGAACCTTTGGATTGTAAGAGTTCGTATGTTAAATGCAATGCTCCACCAAATTAAAGTCATGTATGAGGATTTGACCCCATACATGACTTTTTGTTTTATTTATGCTAAAATTAAAAAGACATATTATTTATAGCATATTAAGGAGTGAATGAACGCAGCATGAATATAAAATGCACTGTAGATTTGGTTGCCATGGTTGCAATATATGTAGTTTTCCTTTATAAGAAATGGAATATAAAAGGCAGAGATACCCTTCTTGTAAATACACTTATGTACGTATATATCGGATTAGTTCTTTATGTTACGCTAATGCCAATTATTGCATCCATTCCATTTATTTTTAATCATCCCTATGTCCCTATAAATCTGTTGCCGTTTGATGACTATTTAAATGGAAGAGGCGATACGGTTAGACAAATCGTGTTGAATGTATTCATGATGATCCCGTTTGGATTTCTGTTACCCGTAATAAAAAAGCAAAATCTACTCTCCTGCATCGCACGAACATTCATTTTTAGCCTAAGTATTGAATTGTTACAGCCACTTATTAATGGTTCCCGGGCAGCGGATATAACCGACATAATCACCAATTCTGTTGGCGGGACTATAGGTTACCTCTTATATTTGCTTTTCAAACCAATAGTAAACGTTGTTTTGCAACGAGTAAAATCGGGTTCTGCAAAGACATAGAAGGTAGCTCAATTTAATTGGAATGTTTCCCCAGTATGAGCATAAGCGAAAGAACCATAATTATTTTGAATTTTTGATGATATTATTTATTAAAGTGATAGTTTGAATCCTTATACTATAAATAACATGATATTCAGATTTGATGCAGCTCCCAGAAAAGAAGCCTTGAGAAATCAGGGCTTCTTTCTTTTTTGCTTAGAACTGCAACGGGTTGAAGATTCTTCTTTGATTGGTGCTCATTCGCAAAAGAATGACGCGTGTCCAAAAATAATTGAAAAAACGGACAAGAATCTGGACATAAAATTCCTCCAATTGACTTTTCAGTTGGTCTGGGAGATCGGTTTATTTGTGCTCCATCCGCTCGTCTATGGCATTAGTTCTAAATAAATATGACCACAGCCGGTAGTCAATCGGCCTATCTGATATAGGCCTCAGCGTGGTTTTGCACAAGACATCTCCAGCGGCTTATTTTTCATTTTTAGATGCATAAAATTGCCTCGACGAATATAACGTAGTGGGGAGGGTTGAAAATGTATGACAGAATAGCAAACACAAGGTTTACCATTCGCGACGGTGAGACCGGGAATTATATTGGTGAAACCTATTTTTCCCTGCCAGACCCTGCTGAAATCGCTATCCTGAATTTAATTAATTACAACGCAGTACCTGACGTTATATTATTGACCAATGTGACCTTACTAAATCCAGGTGCTGGATATACTCAGCCGGGTGTTTCGGAAGTAAAAAAGCGCGGTTCGATTCTAACTGCAATGGCCAGAGACAGAAATTCTAAGGAGTGGGTTCCCGTGAAAGTACGGCTAAAATACGATATGATGGCAAGAGGAAATCTTTCCGGAAATATTTATTTCTATGACAGCATGGAGTTAGGGGATATAAAGGTTATTAGTGTGGAACAAGTGCAGCCCTGATAAATGAATTCCCCGGAGCATACCAGTGGTAAGTTTCGGGGGATTTTTATTATGCGCTGATAACCTCTGGTCAATAAGCCCTGTATGCAAAGTTAATTGACTTTTGGGGGGTAAACTGTACATAAGTGTACAATATATAAAACGAATAAAGGCCCCATTCTCTAGAAAAATCTCTCAGAGAATGGGGTCCCTTTATGTCCTTATACTCCCGCCTCCAATCCAACAGTCTCCGGATGGAGAAAAGCACAAAACTATTTACAGACCCTTGCTATGCGCAGCATCCGAATCGGCCGGCGGCGGAGTGGAACCACATCCATGTTTCCCTTTGCCGCCACGGTTTCAGACATACCCTCACATATGCCGTCTTCCTCAACCAGCATAGAATGATCTGTCACCAGCTTATTCCATTGGGCAGCCGGGCCATAGTCCTCCATGACCGGAGCCCTGTCTTGCAGCAATGCGAGATATTGTTCGATTCTATCCGTATCCATCTCCTCGCTTGATGCGGCCCATTGATGAGGGGCACCGTCCTGCCGATGATTTTATGGGCGGCGTTGAAAATTCGTCCATGGCGTTCCCCTGGCCTGAATTGCCGTTGTACTCGTGCAGCTCATCCGCGATGCAGTCGTCGATGCGGCGCTTGCACTTGTGCTTCATATACGTGCTCAAGGGGTTTCTCCGAGTGACAAACTGTGCGCGGATGCACGTAAGCCATGGGCCGATCTCCCCGGGACCATTTTTAAAGTTATCTTTAATAAAAATTACCAAAAAATTGACACTAAGTATTCAACATGCTATCGTATATATACGATAGCAATTAATATTGTAATCTATCTGTTCAATGTATTCTGTAGGATGATCCAAAGCATTTTAGCATGGCCAGAAGCTAATTTGCTATGCAAAAGACAACCGCATCTATCCATTTACTATTTTGAGCTATCGGCTTGTTTGAAGGCTAATGCATTGAAACAGGAGTATTGGAATAACTGTTACTTTTTAACGAGAGACAATGATTCACACCTACCACGTGCAAAGATGAGAGGAGAAGAATGGAATGCATAGTGACAAGGAAGTAGTCATGTTTTATTATTATCGCGAGTGGTGCCCGAATTGTGGATATGAAGCATGGAATGGGCAAAGGGTTGAAAATGGTTATGATCGTCATGAAGACAAGAGCTTTTGCTATGCTGTCCCGGCTCAATATCATTGATGACTAACATTCATTGGCAAAAGAAGGAGTTCATGCCCCAGCCCGAGTTCCCCTTGTCGGAGTCGGTTATAGCCGCCGCGCTAGAGGAAATCGGACTGTCCTGGAGTATTGAACAGGCGGATGAGTACTCAGACGGAACGGATACAAGCATCGGTTATTCCTTGCACCGCTCAGAAGATAAAGTCGGTTATAATGGCGTTTTTATCACCAGCTATGATTCTGAACAGCTTGGCCACGTACTTCAAATCTATTTTCGTGAGCCGCAGAATAAAACATGGTGGCAAGAAGAGAAAACCGCCTGTTGGGAGGACTGGCGCGAGACGCTTGTATTGGTTGCACGGCTCTATGGAGGGTTTGAGGACGCGGAGGAGATTTATAGAGTCTGTTCTAGTGTGGAGCTGCCACAGGACACCAATATCCTCTGGCAAGGTATACTCACCGGTGGATATTTTTGTATGGTGACAGAAACCCCTATGAAACCCGAGCGCTTTTCAGAAGGGAATTCTGTATTTTTTTCCGTCTATAAATCTGAAGATGCTTATCTCCAATTTCAGCAGATAGCCGAAAAAGTCAGGGAAGAAAAGACGTCATAATAAGCGTGTCTTCATGCTAGAACTTACGGCTCATGACGATTCAGCAAATTCTATACCATATGCTTATAAGCACTCTCTCAAAATGACCTATTCTTATAGTACATCAGTTCATCTCCAGAATGTTTGTTCTGCCCGCCTCGCTCTCCGAGAGTTCCGGCTCCGGCATTTTTGGGGGTCCATGACTTCAGAGCATGGCCATGCGCAATCTCGTGGCCCACGGTTATGGCACAGTGAGTACGAATACCTCCCGGGAAATCGTGGCCGAGGATATTTCAACGCCCAAACCCTGTTGCACGGATATCCTGAACGAAGAAACTGAGTAACGGACGGGGCGCAGCAAGCGCCCCGTCCGTTACTCATACCCCCGTGGATCATCGTGGTCATATCAAACACGCCCTCTGGAAGCTCTACCCACTGGTAGGTGGATTCGTTTAGCAGTTTGTAGAGCAACAGGAGTGCCCAATATCCTTAACGGTTTGTTTTGCCTTGCTGGTTCGTGCTGAGCTTTTGACAAAGCTCGTAGGACTCATAGATGTCTACTCTCAAAGAAGCGGATTGTTTCCGTATAGGAAAGCTGTCTTCGTTATAAGTTCTATAACTGCTGAAGGTATAGGACACCCTGCAATATCCCTCAGGAAGTTGCACGTCCCCCCTATAGGACACCCTGCTATATCCCGCAGGTAATTCCACGGCCTTGCCAAAGAAATCTTTTGGAACTTCTTTTTCTAGGAACGCCTGATAAACCTCCTCTTCATTCTCGAAACCACCGTAAAGCAGCGTGGCAAACACGATTTGCTGCTTCCAGTCCTCCCACACAATTTGCTCAGAATCAACGCTCTGATCAAATACTGTATATAACACTCGTTCGCCCTTATAATTTGCAGAGGAAATATCCGCGAGAAACGCGCTATAGTTGGTGCCGTCAAAAGTTTCTGGTGGACTGCGAACTACATAATGGATATGTCCTTTTCTATACGAATTCGTTTCTGATTCGGAAATAATCCCCGGCAGCCCGGTTTTTTCCAGCGTAGCGGTAACCACTTCCTCCTCTAATGGAAAAGTAGTTTGAAACCGTTCGTCTTTTTTAGAGCCGATCTGCGAGAAGAGTACCCCAAGCACGCAAACCCCCAAAAATACATATAGCAATCGCTTCAAACAACCACCTCACAATCATTTTCATTTTGGCCGTGAGCGAAACCTGATGAACATAGTGCAATCAAAGGTTTTGGAACTTCACACTGCCCTGCACGGCAACTGGGCGCAGAGAACTCTCGAAAGAAGTGCTGCTCTGCGCATTTATTGTGATGATGCCCGAGGTCTTAGCTAGGCCACTGAAAATTTCCATCTCTGTTGGCGGCAGCTATAGGCCGATACGTTTCAAAGTCTTATTATCGTCTTATCTATACGTCTGTTGTGCCTTTAGCCGCGTCATATATCCTCCATGATAAACCCCTTGATTACATTCCGCTCCATGCCTTTCGTTAAAATGAATAATATCACAAAAGAAAGATGCTTGCAAATTTATAATAATTGACACAAGCATTCGCCTTATGTTTTAGATAGTGCAAACAGCGTTTCGCAAAATACTGGAATCGTCAAGGGCGAGATCGGAGACGGCGAAAATCTGCTCTGCCGTGTTCACTCCGAGTGCCTGACGGGCGACTGCTTCGGATCTTTACGCTGCGACTGCGGTGCGCAGATGGCAGCGGCTATGCGGCAAATCGAGAGCGAGGGCCGCGGCGTACTGCTCTACATGCGGCAGGAGGGGCGCGGCATTGGGCTTTTAAACAAACTCAAGGCCTACGGACTGCAGGATGAGGGCATGGACACGTTGGAAGCAAATCTGGCATTGGGCTTTGCGGGCGACCTACGGGAGTATTATATCGGCGCGTAGATTCTTCAGGACTTGGGCGTAAAAAGTATGCGGCTGCTCACCAACAATCCAGACAAAGTCTATCAGCTTTCGGATTTCGGCCTGACGATCACGAAGCGGGTTCCAATCCAGATGCAGGCCACCGCAAACGACCTTTTTTATCTGCGTACCAAGCAAAAACGCATGGGGCACATTCTGAATTATTAAGGAGACTTCTACCATGAAAACTTTTGAGGGAAATCTAGTATCGAACGGGCTGCGCGTGGGCATTGTTACGGCGCGCTTCAACGAGTTCATCGTCTCCAAGCTGCTCAGCGGCTGTGAGAATACGCTTGTGCGCCACGGCGTCAAGGAGGAAGATATTTCGCTGATGTGGGTGCCCGGCGCATTTGAAATTCCGCTGGCGGCCTCCAAACGGGCGGGAAGCAAGGCCGGAAACAAGGGGTCCGAGTGTGCCGAAAGCGCCATAGAAATGGCTAATCCACTCTGCACGTTGCGGTCGTCCGAAGCCTGACCAGCCGGCAGTTTGGACAGGGATTATGCGCAAGGCTGAAATTCGATAAGTGAAATGTGTCTTTATTAATGACCTCATTTTCATGCCATTTACATGCCAGCTAAGATTCTAATCAAATCTTTTCTTTACATAAACAATCTGCATTAGTAGAAAATTTTCTCTGCCTATTTGTTTACAAGCCCAGGGGATACCCCTGGGCTTGTCCTGTAAAACCATAGCTCTAAACCGCTGGCGCAGCGGTATCGAAACTCCAGTTCCTTTTTCTGTTAAGCCTGCTACAAATACTAGTATCTGCTGTACCTGTCAAATTCCGGGCCAGCGTCGGATTCGTCCATGTTTGCAGCAGCGCACTGCGCTTCATTTTCGGCGCGGTTCTGGGGGGAAACCTCAACTAACAACTAAATCATCAACGGCGCGAGTACTGGGAGTTTCCGACGTTGACGAGGATAAAAGATCCAGATACTCTTCAAGGCATATACCCTGCTCATGGATTTCTTTTGCTACATCCTTGCCTACATAGCGATAATGCCACGGTTCATAGATAATACCTGTTATATCGGTCTTGTCAGAAGGATAGCGAAGAATGAACCCATATTTCCAGCTGTTTTTGATTAGCCATTGCTGCACATCCGTTTTTTCCTGTGAGGAATTCAAATTTTGATTGTGGATATCTACAATGTCCACTGCAAGTCCCAAATGATGCTCGCTGGTCCCGGGAATTGCGACGCTCTTTGCCGCCTCTGTTTTTGCGTCGTCAGCGGAATACCCTAAATTTACGTAATGTTTCACTTTTCTAGCAAATAATTGTTCCTGCTTTTCCTTTGTACGATAAGAGGAACAAATCAAAGGAGATTTGCCTTCGGCTCTGCAATCGTCCATCATTTTCTGGAGATCCGGATAGCAGCGCTCGTCAACCGCATGCCCATTCTTGAGCTTCGTAAGCGTGATTGCATAGTCATTCGGTAGTGGATTCCACTGATTTACTAAGATTAGCGCCCAATCTTGCGTTTTCTCAGAAGGTTGCTCAGATTGAACACCTGTATCTTCATGCTGCGAGAGATTCGATAAATTAGCTGTATTCTTTGAAAGGGTACTTGGAGAAACCACTGTATGTAAACTTTCTACATGCGTTGATAATTTCAGGTCTTCCACCTGATTGACAGTCGATGTTTTAAAAAGCATCCCTAAGAAAAAACCTGAAACAAATAGTACGAAATATACTACAAGTTTTCTTCTTCGCTTGACCTTTTTTCGAATGTGATTATTTACCGCCAAATTGTTCTGCCGGTTGTAGCCATATGACTGTTCCATTATGATCCCCCTATTTCTCTAAGTCGTTTACAGGTTTATCATAATTGCTTGATTTTGCGGAGTTATCATCGAGATGGCACATAGTTGTAAATTCTTAATTAATCTGAGTGATTCACGGGCGTTTATTTAAATATAAATATGCCCTCCAAACGCACAGGTTTGGAGGGCATGTTTATTGTAAAATCCCATGAATCTATTTGTGCAATCAGCCTACGCCGTCGGCTGCAGACATGATTTCAATGATGTCTGCAGAACGTGAATCAATAATCACATGATACGTTCCTATCAGAGGAAAATCATTTTGGTCTGTGGGGTAGAACGTAATGCCCCAGATTGGGGAATCAGGATCAGCGACGTTGAACTTGGTGCTGGTGGAAAACCTAGCCCATGTCTCTTCAGTCAGCGCAAATTTCTCCGTGACCGCATTTTTAGCTGTTTTGATGGCGATCGTTTCAGATAAGTCCTCCTCCGACGGGGTTCCGGCAACAAACTTAATGGCAGAATCAGGATTCTCTTTGGGTGGAAAGGGATGTTCCAAACTCGCCTGCCCTTCGTCGGGCAGCACTTCATCCCAAATAATCGTTTGATTACCTACGTCGTTTGTAACCACTGTGGTAACGTACTTAGTTGTAATGTTTGCGTTCGTGCTAACAAGGGGCACATCCGATGTTACTATCGGAGCCTTCTGGTCATTATCTATTGCCAGGGCATTGGCAACAAAAAGACCGTTTGCAACGATAACCCCTGCTCCGATTACCGCTGTAATCGCCAATCCAAGTACGAATTTCTTCGCCTGCGCTTTCATTGAATCGATCACTCCTTTATTGCTTTTACTCATATAGTTATCGGTCTGCTGGATTAGAATCATTGTCTAATGCTTCAGAGCTATCGCAAATTTTCCGCAAGATTGTAAATTTCATCGTTATTGACGTACCGATATTGGGCTTTGAAAAAATCTCCATTTGTGCATGGTGTAAGTCGCAGATTTCCTTGCAAAGAGCCAGGCCCAAACCCGCGCCGCCATAAGCGCGTGATCTTGATTGATCCGCGCGGTAAAAAGGCTCAAAAATCTTTGAAATGGCATCTTGGCTTATTCCTGTTCCATTATCGGTAATCGATAGAATAAAACTGCTTGCTTCACGATGGGCTTTTACTTCGATTTTACCTCCATCCGGCAGAGCACGGAGTGCATTTTCCATTAAATTGAGAATTAGGGATTCTATTAAATCCTTATCGCTTTCCATGTAGGGTACTTCTAGATTTTTCTCAATGCGGACCTGCTTCTCATTGATAATCTGCTCTAATGATCTTTCCGCATAAGATAACACTTCACGCAAGTCGATGGTTTGGGGGTGGAGCTCCATATGGTTCAGTCTGGCCAAACTCATTAACTTTTGCGCCATATTTTTCATTCTTTCGCTTTGGTGAATGATGTAATCTATGGCTTTTTCATACTCCTCCTGTGTGTACTTCGCATATTTTAAAAATTCGCCATAGCCCATAATGGCTGTAATTGGTGTTCTCATTTCATGGGCGAGGTTATTAATAAATCTTTGCTTCGCTTGTGTTATGTCGGAGAGTTCTTGAATATGCGCCTGTACGGAATCCGCCATAGTGTTGAAATTTTTGGAAAACTCACCGATTTCATCTTTGCTCCTTATGTCGGCGCGTTTCTCATAATTACCGTCGGCAATTTCTTTGGTAATTTGATTTAATCGACGTATGGGATGTGTTAGCTTCAATAACAGGAACAGCAGAACGACGGAGAGCAGCACTGCCACCACAATTCCTACCGTCACGGTGTGTTGAATCATCTCGGCTTTATACGCGGTTAAATTCTGTATGTCTTTGATATATACAAATTTTATGTTGGAATATGGCGCCTCCAGATAGCCTGTAATACTATAATATAGAATCCCGTTAAGTTCTCTTCGAATCGTACTCTTTTCTCCCTGCTTTATGTTTAGCTCCGGTCGTTCTTCCACTGTATAAGGGAAATTTGAGTACGCTTTTTGATCATTATAGTATAACTCCATGTAAATTTTTTGATCTGCATAATACTCACCGTAAGGGAGCATGTACATTTCCAAGTTATTTTCATTAATTTCGTCATATAGTTTTGAAATGGCGGAGATCCTGTTTTGCAAGGAGTATTGGATCACATGTCGTTCGCTGTCTGCCGTTGAATATGCCTGCTCCATACTCAGTGAATAACTTTTAGTAATAAGGAAAAGCGCGGTGGCGTCAAAGCCAATTAAAAATATCACAATAATAAATAAGTAGGATTTTTGCCAGAATTTCATCGCGGAACCTCCAGCCTATATCCCATTTTGAACACAGTCTTTATTTTATCATCCAAACACAATTTTTTTCGCAGCCTCTGTATGTGCACATCAACCGTCCGGGTTTCACCCATATAATCATATCCCCAAATCAGTTCCAACAGCTTTTCCCGTGAAAGCGCAATGTTTTTATTGCGAATCAAGACCTCTAAAAGCATAAACTCTTTTGTTGTCAATTCTACTGGCTCATGATTCAAAGTAGCAATGTGGGCATCAAGATCCACTTCCAAATTATCAATCATAAACGTATGACTGTTTACTTTATATCGCTTCAGAACAATTTCAATTCTTGTTACGAGTTCAATGATTGCAAAGGGTTTTACCATATAATCATCCGCGCCAAGTTTAAGACCGGTTATTTTGTCAGTCAAATCTTCCTTTGCCGTTAGAAAAATCACAGGGATTTCTAACGGTTCAATTTCTTTCATAAGCGTAAAGCCATCTTTTCCAGGTAGCATAATATCCAGAATAATCAAATCCGGTTTGTATTGTTCTATGCTGTCCATCACATCGTTTCCATTACCCACCTTGATTCCTGTATGTCCTACCAACTTAAGGTTCATTAAAATCAAATCGGCTATCGCCGCTTCATCTTCAACTACAATTATTTTTGCCATTGTCACACCACCCCTTTCTAATTATAACAACAAATACAGAATAAGTTGTATCAGAGTTGTAAAATGGGTTCTCATAGGGGAGGCCATCATTTTCTGAATCAGCGCGCAATTAAGGCAGCCTCCGGAAACATTTTCCGGAGGCTGCCGGTTGCGTTTGTAATGATCTTTATTTTCTGCACGACCGAAATGCCTGTGAAAACGGCTAACTGCAACGGTTAAACAGCGATGTTACGTTTTTACTTTTTCACGACACATTTTTTCTCCTCTATTGCTAAAAACACAGTCGATTTTTGTTTGTAACCTGTTGGATCCTATGTTAAAATTATTTATCAGTCTTAAAGGCAGTCTTTACGAAATAAAAGGAGCCGGCCGATGATTAGTATTGCAATATGTGACGACGAATTGCAGCAACTTGAGCGAACAAAGGACTTGCTCAAGAACTACGCTTTTGAACATTCGCAATATGATATAAAAATCCACTCCTTTGCTGCGCCATTAGAACTGCTTTCCTTTGTGTCCGCAAATGGTGGATTTGATTTATTGCTGCTTGATGTTTATATGGACGGTATTCTAGGAACAGATGCAGCACGTGAATTACGCGATATGGGTGATACGTGCCAGATAATTTTTCTGACCACCTCGCGCGACCATGCGATAGATGCCTTTTCCCTGGGTGCCACACATTATTTGGTTAAGCCATATTCCGAAAAGGAGTTCTTTTCGGCGCTTGACAAGGTGGTGGATAAGCTTACAAAAAAAGATGAAGCTTATATTACAATTAAATCAACCGATGGTATCAGCCGTGTGGACTTGAACAAGCTCGTATACTCTGAAACAAATAACCATGTCCAGAAATTATATTTGTCAGACGGCAGAGTAATCAATGTCCGCAAAGCCTCAACCGAGCTATTCGAATCGCTTCAAGATGAGCCGCGTTTTTATAAATGTGGCAGTACCTATATCATAAATATGGACTACATTGTAGAGCTCTCATCCAAAGGCGTGGCCTTTTCTTCCGGTGCCAGGATTCCAATTCTCAGTCGGAAATACATGGAACTAAAAAAACGGTACATGGATTACAGCTGCCGCATCTGAACGGGAAGGAGCCTTATTCGTATGCTTTTCGGTTTGTTGGTCCTCTTTAGGTTTTTACAAACGGCTGCTTATATCAGTCTGTTCTTCTTTTCGCTCATAAAGCTGAAGGAACCGAAAAGAAAACGGGTCGCAATTACAATTGCGATTTATGCTGCGGTTGCCGGGGCATATTGTGCCGTTCTGCTGGTATATGGGCAGGAGCTTGCGGAACGCCTGATTGTACCCGTGGAAATCGGGTTATGTCTGATTTTACTGATTATTTGTTCTGCGGATAAATGGAACATATCGCTTTTTGTCATGTTTACGCAGTTCAATTTATATCTTGGGATCAGTTATCTTTCGGATGTGTGCACCACCGGGGCCATAGGCCTTACCTATCACATTGAATATTTAATATACCGAACGGTGCTGTTCGGCGCACTTTTATTTTTTAATTTCAAATATCTGCGTCCTCGCTTCCGCAGACTGGTAGAGGTCATGGGAAAAGAGTGGCGATTAATCACTCTGGCTGCCTTCTTCTTCTACGTTTTGGAGGCCGTTATTCTATATTGTCCGCGTTTTTACTGGTATGAGACAGACAACCGCCTGTATCTCGTTGCAAGTTCTTATCTGGTGTTTTTCAGCGTCTACTGGCTAATTTTTCGATCCATCAGTGCAATTGTGGAAAAATATGAATCTCAGGAGCGGGAAAGGATTCTCGCACAGCAAAACAAGATGTGGGAAGAACAGCTCGAAGAGCAGAAAAATGCCGTCAACGCTGCCCGTCGCGACCGCCACGATCTTCGCCATCACTACGACACTCTTTTGTCGATGCTGGAGGGTGGAAAAACGCAGGAAGCCGTGTCTTATCTGACTGCACAGACGCAGAGAACAGAGAGCGTCGTTCTGTCCGCCGTTTGCCAGCATCCTGCTGCAAATGCCATCCTGTCAAGATGGGCGGCTCGGGCAAGGGAGAACGGCATTAAAACGGAAATAGACGCGAGCATTCCCGCAAATCTTCCGATGGACGAGGTTGCGTTGGCTGGCATCCTTGCCAATTCCTTTGAAAATGCCGTAGAGGGCTGTCTGCGTACACCTGAAGGCACGGAGAAATTGATTACCGTAAAGATCGCTTACTCCGTTCATAATGGCACCAGAAAGCTTCACATTGTTTTTGAAAACACCTGCGCGAACACCATTACCTTTGAAAGCGGCTTTCCAAAATCGGAGAAGCCCGGTGGCGGAACCGGGACAAGGAGCATTGCCTATGCCGCTGAACGCTATAAAGGTGTGGTGGAATTCACTGCACACGACGGTGTATTCAGAACCCGGGTGCTGCTCCACTTGTAAAAACTGACATATTTCAACATTTACGCCAAATATTCTGCAATTACGCCACGGCCGGTTTTCGGCCGTGGTTTTTTTGTATCATTCATACTAAGAAATTAGCTTTGAGGAAGTGATTTTGAAAATGGGAGAACCCGAAGACAGAACCGCGGAGCTAAAGACGGCGACAGGTAACGTTGAAATCGCACGAGGTGACGTCTGCGACGCTTTTGAACAGGACCCGGACCGGCTGTTTTCCGCCCAGGAATGCTGGTATTGCAGGTATGGAGATTTCGGAATTTTCACCGAACAGCCCTCGCAAAAAGGCATATGCAGCTTAAGCAAGATGAAGGAGGAAAAGACAAAATGAAAAAGAGACTTTTAAGTATTTTGCTTTCGGTGTGTATGGTGCTTACCCTGCTGCCGTGCTTTGCCATTACCGCAATGGCCGCGGGGGAAGTAACCTTACTTGTAAACACTTCCGCGGCAGATGACAGCGCAGCTCGCGGAACGGACGCAAAATATAAAACACTTGCCGGTGCGGTTGCCAAGGCTGTGAGCGGCGACACAATCAAGTTCGAAACTGATTGTGTGGTCGATGCAACTGTAATGATTGAGGGTACAACGTTAACCCTTGACCTGAATGACAAATTAATTACGTGCAGCGTTGATAATTCCTACTATACGAATTATTTAATTAACGTGGGAAATGGCGGAACCTTGACTGTGACCGATACGGGGAGTGGTTCGGGAAAAATACAATATCCTTCACCGATTGCGGTCACGTCCAACGGAACCTTCACTGTTGCTGGAGGAACGATAAAAGCAATTTCGGGAGGATACGGTCCGGCAATTCATTGCAACAACAGCGCAGGCAAGGTCAATGTAACAGGAGGAACAGTCATTGCTGATAATGGAGGCTCTGAAGGTTATGGCGCAATCAATGGCTCAGGAACAACAAATATTTCCGGCGGAACCGTGGTTGGAACAGGCGACACGCCGGCAATCAAAACCGTCGGGATCGTCAATGTATCCGGCGGCTATATTAACTCGTTGAGTTCTCTGTCCGGAAGTACAATCAATGTTACCGGTGGTAACATTGTATTGTTCCGTATTTTTACCGGCGGCACAGCCTATGTTACCGGGGGCACGATTAATACAATCAATCATGACGGCACATTACAAAATCGCAATTCACAAGCCTTAAAATTATATATTCTCACAGGGGGAGATCCTAATACATCGGTCTCATCATT
>NZ_DAMBZJ010000009.1:64049-78362 GCF_032060045.1 Oscillibacter sp. | reverse complement strand
TTTCGGTAACGCCCGCTTTAGGCTACACCTACGGCATAAATGACGTAAAAACCGATGGCGAGGGCAAAATTTATGTTTGGATGCCGGCAGGAATAACCAATGCCAGTGTAACTGCCGGGGGAAAAACCATGACAATTGATTTAAGAATACGCGGTGAAGAAATCACCAGCTGCTTACCCCAATTAATACTGCCTTCTCCGGGCGCATATGGTCAAATGTTTGATATCTACGGAACCGGTTATTCAGGTCGAGTAACATGGTCTCCGAGTGCTACCCCTTTTCTGCCTGGAACAGTATACACGGGAACATTCATTCTTACAGCAGTTGATAGCTACACATTTACAGGAATGACAGGAACTTTTACGGTGAATGGAGCAACGTCAGTTACTGCATCCGATAATACCGGTTCAACCCTCAAATTGACTGTTGTTTTCCCTGAGACAGTATCTCCGCAAGCCGTCACGGTGGCGGTGAAAAGGAATGGAGATGTGTGGTCAGGTCATGGGAAAAGTTTCGCGCTATATAAGGACGGCATCAACGCCTACACCTTGAATAGCAGCGGCTACAATGCATCGGTTCTTCCGGGGACTTACGATATTTATGTGGGTACAACCGATACAGGGGTGAATATCACTGTAAGCAAAGGTGGCGTCAACTCCGCCACAGTGAATTATTATGACGTTAACTTAACCCCAGGCACAGGAATTGAAAGCGTCACAGGCGGAGGCACTTATTTAAGCGGCGAAACCGCAACCATCAGTGCAACACTTGCAGCCGGCTATGCCTTTGAAAAATGGAGCGATAATAACACAACCATGACAAATCGCTCCATTACAGTCAGCGCAAAAACCGACCTGACCGCCAGCGCCACACTGACGGCGGCCACCGCCCCCACGATCACCGGTGTGACGGGCGCGAGCTTGACCTACAGCTATACCTCGGGCAGTGTGTCGGTTACCGCCACGGCGGCAGATGGGCACACTATCACCGGCTATCAATGGTATTCAAATTCCACAAACAGTAATTCAAGCGGTACTTTGATTTCCGGGGCGACCTCCGCAAGCTACGAACTGGCAACAGGCAAGGCTGCCGGAACGACGGAGTATTACTACTGCGACGTCACCACGACTCGCACGGATAACAACCAAACCGCCACAGCCACCTCAGATGTCGCAATCGTGACGGTCGGCAAAGCCGAGGGCTCCGGCAGCGTGGCCCTTGACGACTGGACCTATGGCGGCGCGGCGTCTATCCCCACACCCACCAGCGCCACCAACGGCATAGGCAGCGTAACGTACAGCTATGAGGGCACCAACAGCACAAGCTACACCGCCAGCGCCACCGCACCCACAGCGGCGGGCAGCTACAAGGTAACCGCCACCTTCGCCGCCACGGATCTATACAACGAATGCACAGCGGAAAAGGCCTTCTCCATCGCCAAAGCGCCCGTGAGCTTCACGGTCAGCGGCAATACGCATAATTATGACGCAGCTGCACATACCGCCACCGTAACCCAGACGGCAAGCGAGACACCGTCCGTCGCGGGCTGCTTTACCGTGGCTTACCAGAAGGACACAGAGCCGGCGACGGCCAGTGAAACCAATGTGGGCGTGTACAAAATTATCATTACATTGACAGACGACAACTTTAAGTTTTCCGGGCAGGAAGATACGGTGCGCAGCCTGCCCCTCACGGACACGCTGGCCATCAGCGCCGTGGCATATCCCGGCGCGGATACCCTCACGCTGCCAACGGCGGGCAGCCTGACCTACGGCGCGACGCTGTCCGACAGCGTCCTCACCGGCGGCGATCCCAAGTGCACCTATGCGTGGAAAACCGGCACGATCCTCCCCACCGCGACAAATACCGGCTATGCCGTGGTCTGCACGCCTAAGGACATTAACTTCGCACCCTTCGAGAAGACGGTTTTAATCACCGTTTCCAAGGCTGTGCCCACACTGACGCTGCCGACCGCGGGCGCAATTACCTACGGTCAGAAACTGTCCGACAGCGTCCTCACCGATGGCTCCGCCAGCGCAACTTACAACGGATCAGCAAACACCGATGTGCCCGGTGCTTACAGCTGGAGCGCGGGAACCACCGCCCCCGAAGTATCGGACAGCCATTCAACGCAGTACGAGGTAACCTTCACGCCCACTGACACGGCGAATTACAACACGGCAACCGGGAAAATCACTCTCTCGGTCAATCCCAAGCCGGTGACGCTGACATGGGATTACACCGCGCCCTTTACCTACGACGGTGCGGCGAAAACCGTCACCGCCACCATCAGTAATAAGGTCGGTGCGGACACATTTACGTTGATCTATTCCGACAACAGTAAAACCAATGCGGGCAGCTACACGGCCGTGGTCACCGCACTGGGCAACAGCAATTACACGCTTACCGGCGGCGAATCTATTTCAAAAGAGTGGGGCATCCAAAAAGCACCCCTCAGTTTTGTGGTGACCGACAGCAGTTATGCTTACGATGCCACTGCGCACAAGGCGACTATCGCGCAGACGGCAAGCGAGACACCGGTCATTGCGACAGGCAAATACACCGTCACCTACAAACTTCCCGCTGATGGCAGCGGCACGGCGGACAAGACGGCTGTCGGCGTCTATGACATCATCGTCACCCTTTCGGATGATAACTTCTGCTTTGCAGGCGAGGGCGACGCCGCCACCCGCAGCCACAAGGTCGGTACGCTGACCATTCAGCAAAACGCCGTCACCGCCCTGTGGAAGAACACAACCACGGTTTACGACGGCACGGCGCAGTCCCCGGTTTTTGAACTGGTGGGGCTGAAAGCCGCTGACACCGGCGTGACGGCCCGTCTCACCGAGAGCAAGACCAACGCATATACCTACGCCGTCACGGCGGAATTGACTGGAACCAATTCTGGTAACTACGCCCTGACAAATCCCAACGGTACCTTCATCATTCACAGAGCGCCCGTCAGCTTTACGCTGTCCGGCAACAGTGTGAAAAAAGGCGAGAGCGTGAATATCACCGCCACGCCGTCGGTCAGCGGCATCAGTGCCACGCTCACCTATTGGCGCAGCGGCAAACAGGTGGCAGCTCCCACCGAAACGGGTAGCTACGATGTGTATGCAGAAATTACAAACCCGAACTATCGCCATGCGGGCGGCACGGATGGCACCGCACAAAAAATCGGCGTACTGACCATTTATGACAGCAGCATTCCCGCAGCCTACACCGTCACCTTTGACGCAAACGGCGGCACCGGCAGCACCGCTTCCATGGACGCGGTACAAACCGGCACCGTTCGCGTGTTACCCGAGAGTGGATTTACCAGCAGCGGCAAGGTCTTTGCGGGTTGGCAGTATAACGGTAAGACCTATCAGCCCGGCGAGTGCTTCACACAGCCATCCTCCAACGTGACTCTAAAAGCGCTGTGGAACGATAAGGTTTACTCCATTGGCGGCATCGTGCAGGAGGGCGATCCGGCAGCCGCTGCCGCCAACGTGGTCGTCACTTTGATGCTGGGCAGCCGGCAAATCGGGCAGACGGTCACCGGCGCGGACGGAACATACAGCTTTGCAGAGGTCCTTCCCGGCGTCTATAATCTGGTTGCCAACAAAAATGGCGTGACCCAGACCGTTCTGGTCACCATCAAGGACAAAGCGGTTACAGACCAGACCATCACCATGCCCACTGGCAAGCTGAGCTCCGTGGTGGAGGTGAAGGCCGGTTCTCCCGCCATCGTGGTGGGCGATCTTGAAAAAGCCTTCTCCCAGCAGGATAAGACCGATGCCGCCAGTAAGACGGTGGAACTGAAACTCACCGCTGAGGCCAAGGCGGCGGACAGCACAAATAGCGCACAGCAGGCAATTGAGAAAAAGGCCGGTAGCATTGACCTGTTCCTTGACTTTACGCTGACGAAGACAATTGACGGTACTCCGCCAAGTCCTTTGGACAGCTCGCCCGTTCTGCTCACCGCGGTCATCACGTTACCCGCCGAGCTGCAAGGCAAGAACAATTACACCGTCTACCGCTACCACGGTACGGAGGTACAGGCCCTGACCACCACCGCCAATAAAGACGGCGAAAAGATTGCGGTCAGCAAGGATAAGACCACGCTCACGGTCTATACCAAAAACTTCTCGGCTTACGCCATAAAGGGTGTCACCTATTCCGGCGGCAGCGGCGGTAGTAGTGGCGTACCCAGCTACAAACTGACCTTTGAGGTAAACGGCGGCAGCGCCATTGCGGCGCTCTCCAAGGCCTCCGATGCAACGATTCATCTGTCCGCTTATACGCCTACGCGGGAGGGCTATACGTTTGCAGGCTGGTACAGCGACGCAAACTTGACCATAGCAATCACAAGCGTAAAACTGACAGAAAATACCACCATCTATGCCAAATGGACCGAAAAAGGGACAATGCCCTTTACCGATGTTTCCGCAGATGCCTATTATTACGATGCGGCTCTCTGGGCTTTGGACAAAGGGATCGCCAGCGGTTCAACGGCAGCGACCTTTAATCCCAACGCGATCTGCACCCGGGCGCAGACGGTCACCTTCCTATGGCGCGCCATGGGCAGTCCGGATCCGACTGCAACAAGCTGCCCGTTTACCGATGTGGCAAAGGACGCCTATTACTACAAGGCCGTTATGTGGGCAAACGAAAAGGAGATCACCAAGGGTACATCTGATCGCACCTTCAGCCCGAATGTGACGGTTACCCGCGGCCAGACCATGACCTTCTTGTGGCGCACGGCTGGGAATCCTGCCGCGGGCGCGGTGAATCCCTTTGCAGACGTAAAATCCGGCGCCTACTACGCTGACGCAGTGCTGTGGGCAGTTTCCGAGGGCATTACCTCCGGCACCGGTGCAGCCACCTTCAACCCCGCTGATGGTTGTACCCGCGCACAAATCGTGACCTTTTTGTATCGGTATCTGGCAAAATAAAAGGGACCCAAATTAAAGGTAGTAAATGCTTCGTGCACGCGCACAGGAGAGGGACGGTTTCAACGAAACCGTCCCTCTCCTCATTTTTATAGTTATTATTGGTGTTATTTTCACACCTAAATAGCAATCCCGGAAATAGACAAGCTTCATATACTGTTACTAATCTATCATCTTCAATTTTCTAGTGCGATCCTGCTGTTCTCATTTAGCCTTGGTCAATGGTTTCTTATTTTTCACAATCCGCCAGTATATCACAAATTATGAATGTCTATATCATATTCCATTCTTCTTGCTGTCGCAAGGGCTATTTCCTCACCAACGAGCTTTTTCAAAAGATAAAACGACATATTGATTCCAGCCGAAATCCCCCCTGATGTGATTATATCGTTTTCATCAACAAATTTAATTCCTCGCTTGACAATTATTTTGCTATATTCACTTTCCAGTTTATTTAGATCCATCCAGTGCGTAGTTGCTTGTTTTCCATCTAATAACCCAGTTTCAGCTAATAAAAATGCGCCGGTGCATACAGATGCAACTATCTCGCATTTCCGCGTGCTGTCTTTAATCCACTTTATAAGGGTTTCATTATGAATCTCTATTTCTTCTGCTCCATACCCACCGGGCACTATTAAAATATCAAAGTGAGGGTTATTATGAAAATCATAGTCGGGTTGCACTTTTAGACCATTTCGAGAAATAATCAAATCTGTAGTTTGAGCCACAGTGTTCACTGTAAATGGTTTCTGATTGCAATCAGGATAAGAAGCCAATGAAAATACTTCAAATGGTCCGGCAAAATCCAACACTTCAACTTGGTTAAAAAGAAGTATTCCAACATTCCAATGCTTCATCACTGTATTCTTCCAATCTCAAATTTCTTTTTGTATAATATAACAAATCATCCTTTAGATAAATTCCCCGAATTGTTACACTATGAATAAACTGAGCAGCTTGAAAGCCACTGTGAAAGCCAACTGGAAAAGCTTTCGCTCCAGTAGGTTTTGCCGCGTTATGCGCTGGGGCGGGTGCTAACGCAAGGCGGAAAAATAGCAAGGCACAATTGAACGCCCTCGGGGATGTAGAATTCAAGCCTCAAACGTGATATAATTTAATTCCCATTGCCATGACCTTGCCGTGTCGATGGCTTATTTTCAAAATTGTGAGGTCTCGTTATGAATCAAAAAGAATTGAATGAAATCCGCCGCCGTATAACTCCTAACAAATCGAACATCAGCAAAATTCATGGCTGCTACGTCAATAGCAATAAAGCGATTATCTCATATCTGGAAGAGTCTCTTGGAATTATGTCTCAACTGGAGATGGAAAAATATATGGTTTTTCTAAAGAAGGCGTTGTCCGGAAGCCTCGGAAAAAATCTGGTTGATATCGTATTTTCCACTCAGCAGGTGCACGACAGCGACGAACATCGTTTGCTTACAAGCCTGACAAGCTCAGAACTTAAAGATGCAGTGGCCAGAGAACAATTCTATCAAAAAGTAATACAGTCGCTGGATATGGAGGACTGCAATTATCTGATTCTTCTTGCCAGTGATACCTATGACGTGCCGCATCGCGGGAAAGATGATGAGATCCAGGCTGATGCTTCCGACACCGTTTTCAAATATATAATCTGTGCCGTCTGCCCTGTCAGAGACGGTAAACCAGAACTCGGTTACTTTTCCGGCGAAAACGAGTTCCATGGCTATGCCACGAAGCAAATTGTGGCACCGCCTGATCTTGGCTTTCTGTTTCCTGCTTTTGATGACCGTGCAGCAAATATTTATAATGCGCTTTTCTATTCCAAGGATACAGCGCAGATCCACCACGAATTCATCGACGCTGTTTTTCATACGAAAGCCCCTATGTCTGCTGACGCGCAAAAAGAAACATTTCAAAGTGTGCTCGCCGACTCTTTGTCGGACGGCTGCAGTTATGACGTGATTCAGGCTGTGCACGAACAGATTCGTGAGCGCATTGAGCAGCACAAGGAGCGCAAAGACCCGGATTCACTTGATATTACATCCCGTGAGGTTGGGCAAATTTTGCAAAGCAATGGTGTGCCGCAAGAGCAGGTTCAGGTATTTCAAGAGAAGTGTGGAGAGGAATTCGGCAACGAAGCCGTACTCAATCCACGCAACATTATTGACAGCAGCAAATTTGAGCTTGTCACGCCGCAAGTCAAGATCTCTGTGGACCCGGAATACAGTTATATGGTGGAAACAAAGATGATTGATGGCAAAAAATACATACTTATTCCAGCTGACGATGGTGTCGAAGTCAATGGCGTGAATGTAAATATAGCAAGAGACTAAAAAAACTGGCTATCCCACTGCATTCAAGAGATTTTCCATTGCGATGTCGTACAGCTTTGCAAGAGACAAGATTTTGTCTTCAATTTTTAGATTTTGGTTACATTATATCATAGATTTTCAAAGCTACGTGCTATTTATCCGATATTTTCCTTTTGTTCAGCCTCCCTGCTCCATAAGTCTAGTTTTGACAGCTTGGGAATAATATGTTACCCTAAAATATATTTTTATTTACAGAACTGGCAAAGAGCAATATAGAGCGTAGGACAGCACATACACAACTTGCCAGTGAGGCGAAAGGAATGGATGTACAAAATTGAAGAAAAGAATTAATCACTATGTAACCCCGGTTTTTTGGCTATCGATTGGCATGGTCGGCCTTGTTGTATTATTGGGAATTGTTTTCTCTACAGAATTTCGATTAGTAACAGAACAGGTAAGAAACTTTATCAGCAACTACTTGGGGTGGTATTATCTACTTTTGGTAGCCTGTATTGTTTTCTTTTGTTTGTTTATCATTTTTAGCCCAATCGGTCAGATTCGGTTAGGGGATCCTGATTCCAAACCCGAATATTCAAAACTATCTTGGATTGCAATGCTATTCTCAGCAGGCATGGGAATTGGCCTTGTGTTTTGGGGTGCAGCAGAGCCGTTATCCCATTATGCTGTTTCAGCGCCACAAGGTCAAACATGCACTCCCGAAGCATTGGCGGATGCCTTCCGGTATACTTTTTTTCATTGGGGGGTGCATGCGTGGGCAGTATATGCTTTGGTCGCATTGGCATTGGCATACTTTAAATTCAGGAAAAAAGAAAAATCCTTAATTTCCGTTACTCTGAAACCAATCTTTGGTCAACACACAGATGGATTTCTGGGGAAAGTAATCGATAGTATTACTGTTTTTGCAACGGTGATTGGTGTGGCAACTACCCTTGGATTTGGTGCAATACAGATTAATGGCGGCTTGAAGTATTTATTTGGTCTTCCAAATAATATATATGTGCAGATCATTATTATCACTGCAACCACGATCTGTTTCATTATGTCAGCCTTGTCCGGCATAGGAAAAGGGGTTAAGATATTATCCAATATTAATATTATCTTAGCAGCTGCTCTATTATCTTTGGCAATCATCGTAGGACCTTCCGTATCAATTATGAATACTTTTCTGGAAAGCCTCGGCGGATACTTGCAAGGCTTTTTAAGAATGAGTTTTCGAACTGCTGCATTTGATACAGAGCAGCAAGCTTGGATTCACACATGGACAATCTTTTATTGGGCCTGGTGGATTTCTTGGTCCCCGTTTGTGGGCGTCTTTATTGCTCGCATTTCCAAAGGTCGTACAATACGCGAATTTCTAACGAATGTTATACTGATTCCGACTTTATTCTGTTGCTTATGGTTCTCTACGTTTGGCGTATTGTCAATCAATGCGCAAAATAATAACGCACAATTAACAATGCTGTCCACAGAAGAAGTTTTGTTTGGTACGTTCAATTATTATCCATTAGGAATTGTACTTTCACTCATTGCAATATTGCTGGTTTATATTTTTTTCATCACTTCAGCGGATTCTGCAACGTTTGTACTTGGAATGCTGTCTGAAGATGGCAGTTTATATCCGCACAATAAGGTAAAGGCTGTATGGGGATTATTAATCTCAGCTATTTCCATTGTTTTATTAATGGCTGGAGGATTGGAATCACTGCAGAACATTTTAATTATCGTAGCATTACCTTTCTCCGTGATCATTTTGCTTATGATGATATCTCTGTTTATTGAATTGCGTCATGAAAAGAATGAGATGGGATTATATATTAAATCAGAAACGTATCCTTCAAAAGAAGAACCATTCAGGTCTTATGAAGATTAAAATTAAAAAAACAATTCGAAATTCCATAAAAAATAATTTCATAATATATAATTTATACTCCATTTGATGTATTCAACTTCGAATAATTACCACTTTCAGCATTCACCAATTTTACACCGATTTCGACCAAAAGCGCCCTTGGGAGTGATCTTCCCAAGGGCGCTGACTTACCTAAGCGATGTTTGATTGTCTTCCGCCGTGGTCAGGTGCTACGGTGGTATCTTTTTGAACATCCTGCGGAAGTCTGCCGATTTCGCGATTCGCGCGTCGACTTCCTCACTCCCTAGAAATGCCAGCATCCAGGGACGAATCCTTTGCACGGACTCCGTACTGGTAAATGCGGAGGCGAGCCTACGATACCATCAAAATGCAGCTTTCACTTTTCATGCTTAGACTTTGCGGTGCTCTGATAAAACCCTATAAAAGTCTATAAATCGCATAAATCCAACATATATGCAGAAGCTTTTAACAGCAGAAATATAAATAATTATTTAGCTGTGAGCAGGAGGCGGCATACAATTGAGCAATCATTGGCGAGCCCTTCAAAAAGCGGAAGCAGGTCTTTTTGCCGCAGCCTTTTTAGCTGTTTGGCTTTGCGGAATTTTTTCATATCAGCCGCTTAAGAAAGCAAATAACTGTGAAATTGAAATTGTGGCGCATCGCGGGGATTCTTTCCGGTTTCCAGAAAATACAATGGCCGCCTTTCGCGGTGCGTCAGATGCGGGGGCAGACTATGCCGAGTTGGATGTACGGCAGACATCGGACGGAGTCCTAGTGGTCATGCATGACAGTAACCTTTTGCGCACTGTGGGCATAGATCGGGAAATTTGTGACGTTACCTATCATGAACTCCGCAGTCTGAAGGTAAAAAAACCTGGGGGCTTTGGGTCTATTCAAGAAACAATCCCAACACTTCAGGAGGTATTGCAGTTTCTTAAAAACAACAGCCTGATGTTAAAGATTGAACTCAAGCCATGTGGGAAAGATGGCTATGAAAAAGAGGTCGTAAATTCAATTTTGGAAGCAAATATGCAAAACCGTTGCCTGGTCGCCTCCAGCGACTGTAAAATTCTTCAGCGCGTGAAAAGCTATGCACCTGAAATCAGAACAGCCTATGTAGGTTGCGATTTTAAAAGCTCTATTCTCCGGTTGCAAAGTGCGGATGTCATCAGCTTGAACGCAAACTGCGTGGATGCACATGTCGTACAGCTTTCCCATTCGGCAGGAAAGCCAATCTATGTGTGGACCATCAATACAAAACAGATGCTGGACAAAGTGATTGCTCTAGGGGTGGATGGCGTCATTACAAACAATCCGTCGTTGGCAATTCAACGAACTTATTTTGTCAAAAAATCGCCTGCGGCTTAGGCCCAAAAAGAACAATGCAGTGGGGCAAGCGACATGGCGAAGCGAGTCTACCAGGTTTGGCTAGAGCATAAAGAACAGCGCTCTTTCATCGACTCCGACTGGCGAAGCTCTGTATGATGTTTTCGCAATGGCGGATGCTTCCCGTTGCCACAGCGACGAGCGCGCGATTCAAGCCGTCATCCGTAATCGCAATATCTGTGCGGTTTAAATGAGCCGCTGGGAAAGGTGCGTTTTCCGGCCCCATTGCCGGGAAGGTTAAAACCTTTGAATTTGAACAATGCGCTTGAATGAGGACAATAAAAAGACAGCCTTTATCCATTGGATAAGGGCTGCTTTTTGTGAAGGGAGCGATTAAACGAAGACAGACAAGATTCCTGAGGATGAGCCACGCGGATTTTGAAGACGAATAAGAATTACTTCGCGTAGTTGCAGAGCCATCCGGACAGAACGCTAACCTTATTAAACGTCAATATAACTCGGCGGCATCTGCTTCTGCTTTGGTCTTGTGAACAGTCCCGTATGGATGCTGGGGCGGCGCATAAATCGAATACAGCTTAATCGGCCTGTTGCCAATGTTGATCAAGTTATGCCATGTACCTGCTGGAATTATAATTGCACAGCCATCGGTCACACGACATTGGTAATTGAGCAAGTCTCGGTCCCTTCCCATTTTTGCACATCCTGTTCCTGCTTCAATCCTTAAAAATTGGTCAAGGTGGGGGTGGGCTTCCAGACCAATCTCACCGCCGACGGGAATACACATCAATGTGACCTGCAGATATTCCCCGGTCCATAAGGCGGTGCGGAAAAACGGGTTCTGCAAAGTTGAATTTTCTATGTTCACAACAAACGGCTCTGGACCATAGTCGGCCCCCCGCATGCACGAGTGACATTTATACACAAACATTACCTCCATCCATAATTACTATCCTATTCTATGCGGGAATGGAGCTACTGGATAGTCGGAATAGCGGCAGTGCAAAGCGAGTGATTGATGGGTTCGCGGATGGAATATACAAACGCGTCAGACGCTAAATATGGAAGGCAGTCTGTCCGCGCAAATTTTCCTTGCCAATGATGAACTGTGACCAACCGCTGCATCCGCACCTGCCTTGGAACCGACGGACGAGAGTGGCTGCGTCGGCGGATTACGAGGTCAGAAATGTGCTAGGATGGCAGACTCAGCCGAAGAGTAATATAAGGGTGTGTTTATTCCAGTTTGTAATCGAGTTGGAGTTGTATTTGGTGGATTTTTCTGCAAGCACGCCGGTATTAGGTGACTCAAAGAGTAGATTCCCAAGTCAGAGCTGCAGAGTCAGGGTGGCGAGGGTGCGCGCCGCCTAGGACTATGCCCCGGGCTTAAGCGGCAGCGCGACCAGCCAAAAACAGTCGGCACAGAACAAACTCCCCAGAGCATACCAGACGGTAGGCTCCTGGGAAATTTTTTGCTATAAAGCAAGTTGTTATTGAATATACCTGCAATTTACATCTAGAATTTCTATATTTCCCAACTCAATGCTTTCAAAATAATAGGGATTCCCAGACAATTTTCCTCTCACCAAAACATCGTACTTCATCTCAATTTCAATGGGAATAAGCTTTTGAGAGTGAGCGTCAATCGCATCAATAAACATTACCGCAGTTCTGCTCTGCTTTTGAAATAGCTCCGGGGTAATATAATTTGCGGCGGTATCGGATAAAGATACATTTAGCAAAACAAGCGAACGGGGAACCTTATTGTAGTTGAGAAAATCAAGCAGCTTCTGTTCCGACCCATCCGTAAGCGTAAAATGCGAGTGCCCCATGTAAAGGCCAGTCTCTCCGTCAAAAATGTCAAAAAAACTATCTGTTATTTTGCTGTACATCACATCGCCCCCCTTAGTATCAGGATATATGCGACTGACCTAAAAAATAAAATGCTTTTTTGGTTTTAAGGCGATTATATCATTAGGACGGCACGTCCCCGCGCAGCGGACGGGTTTTTGATGTCACACAGTATAAAATTGATCAAGCCCGCCACCGTTGATTTATACGGCAGCGGACTTGATATAATTTGATCTGCTGTATTCCGGCTTGTACACGGATCTCCCATTCAAACAGATCCAGTGGTTCTCCGTCGATATTGGCCGTAGGTATCAAAATGAGGTCTGCCCCGAGAGCAACACAGCTGCGAATGCTTTCCGGCAAATGCCGATCAAAACAAATGACAACGCCGATTTTTCCCTCCGGAGTATCGTACACTTTAAAGCCATCGTCAGAGGGGGTGTAGTAATCCTGCTCATAGAAGTACGGGCTCTGCATAATATGAACCATTTTTGAGATACCCAGGATTTCACCAGTTCGATCAATGAACAGCGAAGCATCATAAGCCTTTTCATTTGTTTCAAGATAAAGATTTGGCGAAGCCATGATCCTTTTTTTATGGCACATAGCCTTTATTTCCTGAATAAATGCATGGTCAAGCGGTAGCAGATATTTGCTTACATTACGTTTTTCATACTGAGGGAAAAAGGGGCTAAGTTGAATCTCAGGAAAGAAAATTAAGTCGGCTTTATTTTTGGATGCTACTTCTATTAGCTGTAACGATTTTTGTGATAAAAGATTCTCTCTAAAAGGGAACTACCCCTAATAAGTAACGAATTATCCGAGCATAGCCGCAAAAAAGAGCGACACAGCAAACCTTTTATATACATCTCGATTATAGCAATTATTAATTCCCGCAACTTTTCTTAAAACACTCACAAGCGTGCTACGGCATCAGCAGAATTTTCCGACCAAGCAAATCAGAACTTCTACCATCGTCTCCAGAGCCTCCACGGAGATGAACTCAAACTTCCCATGAAAGTTTTCGCCGCCGGTGGAGAGATTTGGGCATGGAAGTCCAGCGTAAGATAGCCGTGCACCGTCCGTACCGCCCCGGATGGGTGCCACGCGGGGGACCACGCCGCAGTCGGCAAACGATGCTTTTACAAGATCCACCAATTTCATATGTCCGGAAATTTTGTCCAGCATATTATAATAGCTATCCGTGATTGTCATGAGAACGGTATCCCTGCCATACTTGTCATTCAAATATTGAACGATCTTTTCAAGACATTTTTTCTTATCGTTGAACTTTTGCATGCTGTGATCCCGGATGATGTAGTGCATCCGGGTTTTACTGACATCACCATGAATGGACACGAGGTGAAAGAATCCCTCGTAGCCTTCCGTATACTCGGGTCTCTCACCAGAGGGGAGCAACGCATTAAGCTCCATAGCAATCTGGGTGGAGTTCTTCATTTTGTTTTTGGCGGAGCCGGGATGGATATTGATACCGTTAATCGTAATATCTGCATCTGCGGCGTTGAAATTTTCAAATTCAATGCTGCCCAATGGACCGCCGTCCACCGTATAGGCAAACTCCGCGCCGAATTGCTCTACGTCAAAATATCGGGTTCCCTGTCCCACCTCTTCGTCGGGCGTAAAGGCCAGACGAATCTCTCCGTGGGGCAGTTCTGGGTGCATCAGCAGGTATTGAGCAGCAGTGACGATTTCCGCAACCCCCGCTTTATCGTCCGCCCCCAGCAGCGTGGAGCCGTCCGTAACAATTAGGTGGCAGCCCGTGTAATCTCTCAATTGTGGGAACATATCTTCTGACAATACAATCTGTCCTTTTTTGTCCAGCGGAATGTTGCCGCCCTGATACTCCACGATACGCGGACGGATATCGGAACCCCGCATTTCGCTGCTGGTGTCTATGTGGGCCAATAGCCCCAAAACTGGCACGCCAGGTCGATTTGCCGGCAGCGTGGCAGTCACATAACCGTAAGCGTCCAGCTTT
>NZ_DAMBZJ010000009.1:48193-64039 GCF_032060045.1 Oscillibacter sp. | reverse complement strand
TACAGCGGAAAGGCCAATTTCCTCCAGCTCCTTTGCAAGCGCACGTGCAAATTCCAACTGGGAAGGTGTGGAGGGATAGCTTTCACTGTGCATACTGGAAGTGGTGTCTTTGGAAATGTACTTTAAAAATCTATCTAACACGACTGACATGGATTTGTCTCCTCGTTATTATTCTTCCGCATAAATTGCAATCAACTCCTGAAGCATCCGAACCACCCGATCCATTCCCTCTATGGTGATATGCTCATACGGGCCGTGGAACGCCTGACCCCCGGTTCCCAAATTAGGGCAAGGGAGGCCCATAAAGCTGAGGCTCGCGCCATCGGTGCCACCTCGGGTCACTCTGATTTTCGGTTGAATTCCGGCGCGGCGCGCAGCCTTCTGCGCATTTTCGATGATATGGATACAAGGCTCTATTTTATCCTTCATATTGTAATAAACATCGGTAATTGTAATGGAAACGGTATGTTCTCCGTACGTTTCATTCATCTGCTCCACGATCCGACATAGAAGTTCCTTGCGCTGGCGGAATCGTTCCGTGCTGTGCTCACGGACGTTATAGATTAACTGGGCGTATTCCACGCTACCATGGAAATGCAGCAGATGGAAAAATCCTTGGCGTCCTTCGGTCTTGGATGGAATCTCGTCGGGTGGCAGCAGATTATTGATTTCAATGCCAATCAGCTGGGCGTTGATCATCACGCCTTTGGCCCTTCCGGTATGCATGTTTTTTCCGTTGATACTAATGACCACGCTGGCGGCATTGAAGTTTTCATAGACAATTTCGCCTTCTTCCCAACCGTCCAGTGTATAGGCATAGTTTGCCCCGAACTCCTCCAGATTAAATCTGGCGATTCCAGTGCCGACTTCCTCATCCGGGGTAAAGGCGATGCAGATTTTCCCATGCGGGCGTTTATTCTGAATAAGTTCTTCCAGCGCCGTAAGAATTTCAGCGATGCCTGCCTTATCATCAGCCCCCAGCAGAGAGGTTCCGTCCGTGGTAATCAGGGTGCTGCCCTTCAGCGTCTTCAGTCGCGGAAAGTCCAAAACCCGCAGCACCCGTCCGGATGTACCCAGTGTCACATCTTCCCCGTTATAGTTCTCAAGAATCTGTGGGTGGACATGCCGCCCGTTAAACTCCGGGGAGGTATCCATATGCGCGATGAATCCGATGGGCGTGACGTGCTCATAGCCGGGCGTTGCCTCAAGGCTTCCGTAAACAAAGCAATCGTTGTTGATTCGTGCGTTGTCAACGCCCATCAGCTTGAGTTCATACGTCAGCTGATGCGCCAGGTCGAACTGACGGAATGAAGTAGGCATCGTGTCTGCTTCCGGATCACTGGTCGTCCAGAAATTTACATAGTTTAAAAGCCTCTCATATGCCCGCATTCTCTTGCCCTCTTTCGAAAATATAAGGGGTTTCAATCTTAACGCAATACTAAAAGCAGACTGGAACAACGCTTCCCGCCCTGTGGGAAGTCTGTGGCTGCCGCTTGCGCGGCAGCCACAGACCGGACTTCTATATGACCACGGTTTTATTCCTGAATCGTCAGCCGACCGTCCTTCACCGCCACGCTGACACTATAGAACTTTTCGCAGATTCGAAGAAAGTCTAAATAATCCTGTACGCCTGCCGTCTCATAGGGAGAGTGCATGGCAAGTTGGGGCAGCCCAATGTCCACGGTGTTGACGGCAACCTGATTTCCGGAGAGGTTTCCCAGCGTGGAGCCGCCCAGCATATCGGAGCGGTTGTGGAAATGCTGCGGTGTGGTCCCTGCCCGGTCGCAGATACAACGGAACAACGCGTCCGACACGGCGTCGGTGGTGTATTTCTGGTTCGCACTATGTTTAATCACCACGCCGCCATTGAGATAGGGATGATTGGTAGGATCACACTTGTCGGCATAGTTGGGGTGCACGGCATGTGCGTTATCCGCCGAGACCATAAAACTACACGCAATGCTAGTGAGGTATTCCTCCTCGCTGCGGCCCGCACTGCCGTTGATCCGGTGCAGTGTATCCCGCAGGAACGTGGACGCCGCGCCTTGCTTGGTTCCGCTGCCCACCTCTTCATTGTCAAACATACAGAACACAGGAACACATTCAGCGGCGCTGCCCTGCAAAAAGCCCTGCAGAGAACCATACGCACACTCAATATCGTCCAGCCGGGGGGCAGAGAGGAAGCGTCCGCCGTCTCCCCACACGCAGCCGTGCATCCGATTGTAGAGGAATAGGTCGCTGCCGCGGATACTGTACGGCTCCGCACCGGCTTCCCGTGCCACCATGGAGAGGAAACTTCCCTTCTCCGAAGACCCGTCTCCCCAAAGGGGCAGCAAATCCTTTTGAACGTTATAGGAGTAACCGTCGTTGACATCTCGGTTCATGTGGATGGCCAAACTGGGGATCATCAATAGATCCCGGTCTACCCGCACCAGCCAGGATTCCAAGCCGTTCGGTGTCTCAACGATCAACCGCCCCGCCACAGAGAGAGGACGATCAAACCAAGGCGCGCAGAGCATCCCACCATATTTTTCAACGTTCAGTTTTACATATTGGTCCTCCACCCGCATCTCAGGGGTTTCCTTGATCTTAAAAGAGGGAGAGTCGCCGTGGCTGGCCACAATCTGGAATCCTGAATACTTCCGCGTGGGCAACCGGAAGGCGATGAGCGCCGACTGGTTGCGGACAACAAAAAATTGTCCCCCTTCATCAAGTTTCCAGATCTGGCTCTCCTCCAACTCTGTATATCCCGCCGTCAGCAACTGACGGCGCATATTTTCCACGGCCTGAAACGCCGTGGGGCTCTGTTCAATAAAAGACAATAAATCGTTGATCTGATCTGACATGTGAAACTCCTTACTTACCAACAATGTTCTGTTCACTGGAGTTTTGTGCCTTCAAATGCTCTCGCTTTGCAAGGTACGGCATGATAAAGCCCAGTCCAATGAGAATGAAAGGCGTGATGATGTTCAGCATCAGACGGAACGGGTCATCGGAGTAAATACCGCTTAAACAAGCATAGGCTGTCAAAGCGAAGCACCAGCCGCCCAGAAACATACCCAACCGCCGACTTTTCACAAAACGATAGGTCGCAGGGAACCGTTCCCCCGCCTTCTTCAGTGCAATATAGGCGGCAAACACCCACAAATAACGCAGCGGCATACACACAGAGTTCAACTTGACCAACCACCTGACTAGCACGTCTACATTGCTGATGCCCAATGCCGGTACAATAATTATAACAGAAACGATTGCAAATACAAGCTTCAAGCCGTTGGAATACGCACCGTATTTGTTCTGCTTAAGTAACGCAGTGGGGATATACTGCGTATCGACGTTATCGAGCATTATGCGCAAAGGTGCGTCCACAGAGAGGATGATTACGGAGATCTGTGTGATAATGTTGCAGATTGCATAGAGAATCAGGAACAGGTCGCCCAGTCCGTAATGCACGCCCAGTTGCTGGAAAGCGTAGTAAGCGCCGTTGGTCATCAAGTCGCCCGGAATATGATTGGAGTCAAACATCATTCCCAGTGCAATCGTACCAAGCACTGCGCAGAGAACCACCATACCGGTCAAGGCGATCATACCCTTAGAGAAGTCCCGGGACGGATCTTTCATCTTATTGACATAGGGCGACATTTTTTCACAGCCGCCCACAGCGTAAACCAGAATGGAAATGTTTAAAAAGAACGTCGCATTAAAATTTGGGGTGAACGTAGAGGGAGTCCAGTTAATGGAAAGCACTTGCGCATTTGTGAGCGCGGGCGCCGCAATCATCAGCAGGATGAAGAGAAGCGACATGGCAAACATGGCGGTTCCGGCCAGTGTGGAAAGCCTGCGTAACACGCGGATCCCTCGGCTGGCCAGCAGCAGCGCCACAATAAAAATTACCAGACGAATCAGCTGCATGGTCATGGTGCTCATTTGGCTGACACGGTTATCCCGAAAAATTGCCCAACTGCAGGCAATGATGACGCTGCCGGGTTTTTCCGAAATGTAAGGCATATGGACAATCCAATAGGTCCAGCCGGCAAAATAGGCCATTTTGGGACCAATCGTCTGGTTGATCCATGAACTGACACCACCGCCTTCATTCTTGAATGTGGAACCAAGTTCGCCCACCATCAGAGCGTATGGAATAAAGTAAATCGCAAAGATCAGAAGCCACGCCGCAATTGCTTTCAGTCCGCCGTACTCTGAAAAGCCGTTGATAATGTTGCCAAATCCCCATACAGTGCTGAAGGCCATGACTGCCAGACTATACCAGAGAATTTGGTTCCCGCTTTCCTTTTTCATGTAAAATCTCCATTCCTTTTGATTTTCCCCCTTGGTTTTTTGGTCATTTTAATTTTACATTAATTAAATAGTATTCGCAAATACATATACCGATATAGTAATTATAACAATTATGTTATAATGCAAGCGAACAACCGTGATGTTTTTTTAATCCAGCCCAGTTCCTCTCTGCACCCCGGTTTATTTCGCCTTTTGCGGCACAACGCCGCTGCGTGCCATGCGCTGCAAATTTGGTAATACAAATATTAATTGTGAAAACCATCTTAACAAAGGAGAAAACAAGTTATGTTTCATGGTATGGAGTATGTTTACGAGGTCTATAAGGAACAAAGCTTTTCCAAGGCGGCCCGAAACCTCTACATCTCCCAGCCCGCGCTCAGCAGCAGCGTCAAGCGAATCGAAGAGCGAATTGGCGTGCCGCTGTTTGATCGCAGCACCACACCGGTAAAATTAACAGAGTGCGGCGAACAGTACATTCAGGCGGCGGAACAGATTTTTAGTGCCCAGCGAAGGTTTTCCGGCTATCTGGACGATACCCGCATGCTGGAGGCGGGGCAACTGACAATTGGCGGCGTCGGTATGTTTGCATCTTATATCCTGCCCCCGCTGATCGCAGAGTATAAACGCAAATATCCTAAAATTACTGTAAGCATGATGGAGGAGAGCCAACCACAACTGGAAAAGTTGCTGTTTAATGGGAAACTGGACCTTGTTATGAATTACCAAGAATTTGCACAGGATGTTTTTGAAAGCTGCCCCTATCGGGAAGAACATCTCCTGCTGGCGGCACCGCAACAGTTTCCTGTAAACAGTTCTCTGCTTGCGTGGAGGCTCAGCCTTGATAATGTCCTCTCCGGCGACTATCTGGCCGAACGATATCCCCCAGTTCCACTGGAGGCTTTTGCTAACGAATCGTTTATTCTGCTTCGCCCCAGCAGCGACATCTATCAGAGGGCTATTCAACTCTGCAGCAGGTGTGGTTTTACACCCCGGGTTATTTTAACCTTGGAGCAGCAGTTGACGGCCTATAATATGGTCAGCACGGGTACAGGCGTCGCTTTCATCAGCGACACGCTGGCAAAAAACATTTTACCCCACCCAAACATTGCCTACTATAAACTGGATAGTAATTTTTCCCGACGGATTATCTATTTTTACTACAAGAAAAATCGTTATATCAGCCGAGCCATGGAGGAATTTTTAAATATTGCCTGCCGAGAGGAGGCGTAAACTCAACGCCCAATGTTTTGAAACTCTGCGATCTTATAGTTCCTGCCAATGGACCGTGTCAATCGATTTTATTGAGTCTACTGAGAATAAGTCAGTTCCTCAAGACATTTCTATTTAAATGTTCCATTTCATTACCTCATTGACACCGGTAAGATTTCCCTTGACATTTAATCCCGGGCGCACTAATGTATTAATATACCAATACATTAAGATCGGAGAAAGTAAATGAATACGATGAAAAATGCCTGGGTGAGACTCCTGACCTGCTGTTTTACTGCAATACTTCTGCTGAGCATTGGAGCGGGAGCTGTCGACCAAACTGAGTCAACCTCCCGTCAAGATGATCTTGACTATTTGTACACAACGTTAAAAATCAATCATCCCGATTTGTTTGCCAACGCGCCAGAGACTGTTTTTGAAGCAAGGAAAAGCCAGATCGAGCAACGGCTTAGCACGGAAAGCAGCTTTGATTTCGCGCTGGATTGCGCAAGTCTGGCTGCGCTGGCTAAAGACTCACATACCAACATCTCTTTGGGCAGCAGCGGGTACGATCTTCACATTTGCCTGTTCGATATGGACCTGTACGACGGGTCTTGGGTTTTGCGTGCAATCGACAGTGCCCATAAATCATTGTTAGGCTCAAAGATAACCGCCATAAACGGATATTCCATGGAGCAGGTTGTGGAAAAGTTCGGAACCATTCTCAGCGCGGACAATTTGGTAAAGCTACAGTATTCCTATTGGAAGATGTGCTATGTGCTGGAGCCGTATCAGTATCTGGGAATTGCCAAGCAAGGCGAGCCTATGCGCATAGAGGTGCAGGACTCCACAGGTAAAACCAGTACCTTGACGGTTTCTTCTGTGAGCCAGAGTGCCTTTCGGTCTGAGGATTTGGCGATGCTGAGCGATTGGCAGACAGGCCCGGCAACCACCGCCTACGACAAAACGAAGACCTATTTTGCAAAAGAATTGAACAGCACCACTTATTACATTCAATATAACAAATGTGCGGAAGATAAGGCCCTGCCTATGAAGCAATTCTGTCAGCAGGTTCAGGCTGCGTTGGATGCAGGGAGCTATTCTTTAATTCTGGTTGACCTGCGAAATAACGGAGGCGGCTCGGACGGCGTGATCATGCCGCTGCTGAGGCTTCTGGCGCAGCAGCGCGAGCAAGGCGTGCAGGTGGCGGGGTTGATCGGGAAACGAACATTTTCGTCTGCCATTATCAATTCCGTGGAGTTGCAGGAAATGGGGTTCGCGCTGGCTGGAGAGGCCACCGGCGGCAGCGTTGACCACTTTGGCGCAGTGCAGTCCTTTAAACTGCCCAATTCCGGCATGCGAATGGGTATTTCCTCGAAGTTCATTTCAATGAGCGGCTATTTTGACGCCGCCTCCGGAAAAGGCGTAGAGCCGCTCCAGCCCGACGTTAAAATTGTGCAGACACTCAGCGATTCTCAGGCAGGCAGAGATACGTGCGTAGAAAAGATTCTGGAAAATCCCGAGATTTTAAAATCTGCGGAACGCGCGGATGTCCCCATGACCCGTGGACGTTTTGTGGGGTTGCTGTTCCAGAAAGCAAGCACGCCCAAAGTTAGCATTGAGAGCCAGCCATTTAATGACGTTCTGGAGATTGAATGGTATCTTCCTGCGTTAAACTGGGGAAAGGCAACACAGATTGCGCGGGGAGACACCACGGGCAATTTTGCCTCTGCGCACGCTGTCAGTTGGCAGCAGGCCTCTGTCTTTCTGGTTCGTACTGCCGATGCATTGAAACTTCAACCTACGTCCGTGCGAAGCGACGCTGTACCGGATACACTGAAAACCACAACGTGGAATAAAGACGCTGTACAGAAAGCGTGGCGGTGGGGCCTGCTTCCAGAATACGGAGATTTTTCGGCCGCTCCCACTCGTGCGCAAGGTGAGACTATGATAAACCAACTGTTTGCCGCAAAATAAGTGCTATTTGTACGTTCTTATGGGTTCGTAGGTTTTTCAAAGCTTAATCGGCGCATTCGAATCGGCGCATTCGAAACGGTTACTTCTGGTCATACAATTCTGAGCGACTTGGGTTTCGTTTTGTGCTATAATAATTAATAACTCCCGGAGGCCCTCCATGTCCCACACATATCTCACCGCAAACGTCTATTGCCGCAGGTTGTTTGGCGGCAAGGTCTATAAGCTGGCGCTGTCCGCCGCGTCCACCTGCCCCAATCGGGATGGCACGGTGGGCGTGGGTGGCTGCGTATTTTGCTCGGAGGGCGGTTCCGGGGATTTTGCCGCGTCCGCCGCGCTTCCGGTTTCGCAGCAGATTGAGGATGCGAAGCGGATACTCGGCGCCAAAGGCGAGGGGCTCAGGTATATCGCATACTTTCAAAGCTACACCGGTACTTACGGCGACCTTGTGCGTCTTGAGCGCATCTACACCGAAGCGGCGGAGCATCCGGGCATTGTTGGCCTGTCTATCGCGACAAGGCCGGACTGCCTTGGAAGAGATTCGTTGGCGATGCTGAAGCGGCTGGCCTCAAAAAAGCCTCTCTGGGTGGAACTAGGCTTACAGACCGCAAACGAGGAAACGGCAAAGCGCATTAACCGGGGTTATCCTCTGGCAGTCTACGAAAAGGCAATGGCGGACTTGGCGGAACTGAACGTCCATCGAATCACCCATGTCATTCTCGGCCTTCCGGGGGAAACCCGCACGGACATGCTGGCAAGCGTCAAATTTGCCGGGCAATTGACGGATGGAATCAAGCTCCAGTTGCTCCATGTCCTTGAAGGGACGGCGCTGGCGGAAAGCTACCACCGTGGCGAATTTCGGACGTTGGAGCCAGACGAATACTACGAGTTAGTGGCCGACGCAGTGGAGCTGCTGCCGGAAAATGTGGTTGTCCATCGTCTCACCGGCGATGGCGCAAAGCGCGACTTGATCGCACCAAAATGGAGCGGCGACAAGAAACGTGTCCTAGCGGATTTAAACAGAGTACTCCGCGCAAGAGAAATTCAACCGACGAGGGTATAACGTGCATTACGAAGAATTCTGCAAACAGTTCAACATCTCGCTCAACGAGCAGCAGGCGCAGGCAGTACGGCACACCGAAGGCGCGGTGTTGCTGCTTGCCGTTCCCGGAAGCGGAAAGACAACCGCGCTGGTGGCGCGTCTGGGATATATGCTGTATTGCGTGGGCGTGGCCCCGGAGCGCATCCTCACGATGACCTATACGGTCTCGGCGGCCGGGGATATGAAAAACCGGTTTGCCACCATATTCGGCGATGAATACGCAGCAAGGCTTCAATTTCGCACGATAAATGGCGTATGCGCCTCCATCATCAACGGGTATGTAAGAAATAAGGGCACAGACGGCTTTGATCTGCTGGACGACAACCGGAAACTGCTCACCGAAATCTACCGGAAGCTGCGCGCCGACTATCCTGTGGACGGCGAAGTGAAGGAGCTTCAAAAGCAGATTACATATATCAAGAATATGTGCCTTACCCGTCAGGAAATAGACGCGCTTGATCTGGATGGGGCAGACATTGGCCCTATATACGATGCATATATTAAAGAAATGAAGCGCCGCCGTCTGATGGACTATGACGACCAACTGGTCTACGCGTACAACATCCTCAAGTCCCGTCCGGACATACTGAAGGCTTATCAGCGGAGATACCCATATCTTTGCGTGGATGAGGCGCAGGATACGTCCAAGATCCAGCATCGGATCCTTCACCTGCTGGCCGGCAAGAGCGGCAATCTCTTTATGGTAGGCGACGAAGATCAGAGCATCTACGGCTTCCGCGCCGCGTACCCGGACGCGCTGATGCGCTTTGAGGGGGAGTATTCAAACAGCACCGTCCTGCTTTTGGAAGAGAACTTCCGTTCTACGCCGGAGATTGTCTCGGCAGCGGAGAAATTTATCACTCGGAACACCATGCGGCATGAAAAGCATATGCGTGCTTCCCGGCCTTCCGGCGCGCCGGTGCGAAAAGTATCACTCGCAAGCCGAGCCGCGCAATACAGCTACCTCGCAAAAATGGCGCAGGGCGAACCCCAACGGGAGCTGTCCGTGCTGTACCGCAATAACGACAGCGCCGTGCCGCTAATCGACTTCTTGGACAGAAACGACATCCCCTATTGCATCCGCCAGACAGACGGTGTTTTCTTCACCAGCCGCACGGTTTCCGGCGTCCGCGACCTTATGACACTGGCACTCTCGCCGCTGGATACAGAGGCTTTCATGCGTATCTACTATAAGTTAAACCTACCCATAAGCCGAGCAGACGCCGAAAAGGCGGTGGAGTTCTGCCGGGCGGGGAAATGTGTGTCCCTTTTTGCTGCGTTAAGCCCCACCGGCAAAAACCCTGAGCGGATGATGGAAAAGCTTATCCAGCTTAGAGCGCATTTTGCTGCCCTAAGGACAGACAGTGCAGCGGATGCGCTGAAGCGGATGCGTTACCAAATGGGATACGGCGCGTACCTCATGCGGAACGGCGGCGACGACGAGCGGCTCTATCTGCTCTCACTGCTGGCATCCCGGGAAAAGAACATTGAAAGCTTTTTAAAGCGGCTGGATGCGCTTAAATGTATGCTTGAAGCGAGCGGCGACAGAAAGAGCAATCTAATCCTCAGCACGATACACTCAAGCAAGGGCTTGGAATACGACCGCGTTGCTGTCATCGATGCGGTAGATGGCATCCTACCCTCGGTGATGCTCAAACCGGGACAGGCTTTGGATAAAGACGAGCAAACCGCCTTTGAGGAAGAACGGCGGCTGTTCTATGTGGCAGCGACCAGAGCAAAAAACGAGCTTCTCCTTATGCGTTATGAAAAAACGCCAGAGAGTACGTTTATCCGGCAACTCTGCGAGCCGATGATGCTTAAATCAACCATGGAACAAAATAAGAAGATGGCACTGTCCCCAAGTCCGGCGGCAGCAGTGGCGCAAAGAATCCAGTGGATCGCGAAAGACTACATCAACGGTGCAAGTGTCGAACACAACGTATTTGGGCGTGGAATGATTACGGAAAAGGGCGGGGATACCGTCACAATCCGCTTTGCTGATGAAACGACAAAGCGCTTTATCCTGTCCACCTGTCTGGAAAAAGGGATGCTTAGGCTCCAGCAATAACTTGCGGAACGCATTTGTAAGCTGTGTTCAGGGTGTTCGTCCTTTTCATTGGGCGATTTGTTCAGGACGCGTTTAATCTCAGAAATGGATCATCAGTGTTTTGAAAAGGAGTGATGGTATGCCCCCCAAGAATCGTTTTTCCTCTGTACAAATATAAAGAACAAATTGTACAGAGGAGTGTATACTAAATGAATCGATTCGATAAACCGGTGGTTACAGGTGAGACCATCCGAGCAATGGAAGATATGTCTTTTTTTACCCATGCTCTTATTTTTGATGACTTACTGATTGTTGCCCAAAAAGAGACAAACTGCTTTGTATTAAAGACAAGGGATGGGCTGATCGTCATAGATGCAATCTGGCCGGCCCAAGAAGCGTTCAATGCCATTGTAAATGCAATTAAAGGGGTCGGATGGAATCCCGATACCATAAAAAAGCTAGTTTTAACCCATGGGCATGTGGATCACACGGGGTGTGGAAAATGGTTTGTTGACCAATACCATGTGAACACATACCTCTCCAAAGTTGATGATATCTATTGGCAGGAACACCCGACCAAGCCAGATAGGCCAGAAACATGGAAGGACTATGACATTGACCATTATCTGAAGGATGGAGACACCATAAAGCTCGGCGATAAAATAATATACGTCTTCAGCACACCCGGCCATACACCCGGATGCCTGAGTTATATATTTCCGGTCAAAGAAAACGAGGAAAATCATATGGCAGCCTTGTGGGGTGGGACTACACCTCCGTGGACAAAGCTCGGTGTGAAACAGTACCTGAAATCATTGGATTACTTTGCAGATGCGGCAATACGCAAAGATGTAGATGTGGCTTTAAGCAATCACACTTCCATTGACAATGGACTGGAACGCATTGCATATTCTAGGAAAAGAATGGCCTATATGCCTAATATCTATATAATTGGATCGCATGGATTTCAAAAATACTGTCAGGTTTTTCGGACAATGAGTTGCCAAATTTTAAAAGGACTATAAGTAATATAACTCCGCGCAAGAAATACGAACTTCACATATCGGATGCTTACGCAATGAAAAAAACAAGTTCTTTAATCGCCAAATTGAATTTATGGAGAATATTATGAAAAGATTGAACGACACGTGTAAGATCGCTGTAATTCAAGCTGCTCCCATAATGTTTGATAAGGACGCTTGTGTCGGAAAAGCAATTCATCTGATTCAAAAATCCGCTGGAGAGAATGCGGAATTAATTGTATTTCCAGAATTGTTTATTCCTGGATATCCCTACGGAATGACTTTTGGCTTCTCCGTTGGTAGCCGTAATCCTGATGGGCGCAAGGACTGGAAAATGTACTATGATAATTCCATCATTGTGCCAGGTCAGGAAAGCTCGCGCATTGGTCAGGCAGCGAAAGAGGCACACACTTATGTCAGTATCGGAGTATCTGAACGCGATGCTGTAACCGCTACACTCTACAACACAAACCTGTTTTTCTCGCCAGAAGGAGAATTAGTTGCCGTCCACAGGAAGCTGAAACCCACCGGTGCAGAGCGTGTTGTTTGGGGTGATGCAGACAACGCGTATTTTCCGGTTGCAGATACTCCGTGGGGAACGATGGGAAGCCTGATTTGTTGGGAGAGTTATATGCCGCTGGCGCGTGTTGCCTTGTATCAAAAAGGCGTCACTCTCTACATTTCACCAAACACGAATGACAATGAGGAGTGGCAGGCTACCATTCGCCATATTGCAATTGAGGGTCACTGCTATTTCATAAATTGCAATATGTACTTTACAAAAGCAATGTATCCAAAGCAACTGCACTGCCCGGATGAAATTGAAAAGCTCCCTGAAGTGGTATGCCGAGGTGGAAGTTGTATTATTGACCCCTATGGGCATTATGAAACTATGCCGGTATGGGACAGAGAAGAAATTATATATGCAGAATTGGATATGCAAAAGGTTCCTATGAGCCGTATGGAATTTGATGTTTGTGGGCACTATGCAAGGCCGGACGTGCTGGAGTTGATTGTTCACGAATAAACGAACTGGAATCCCAATTGTCAAATTCGAAATTGAATTCACCTTTGGCTAATGTTCATTATCGCTTCTCGTTTGTCCATCCCGCAAATCTAATTTAAACTGTTTAAGGGATGTCACAACTGAAAAACAACAAGACCGGGCTTGCGGACCTTATTTCTTACCCAATTAAAGTGCTCGCAAACGGTTTGAGCATTTGAATGATAATGGATTGCAAATATATGCCATTCATGATTAACTAAAATGGAGCTTCGTATTAAACAAGCCCAAGGGATACCTCCCTTGGGCTTGCCCACAACAATGGCGAAGTTTCCAGCTTCAAAGCCGATATTACAGTATTCAGAGGGTTTTACTATAAAATAAACTAACCTAAAACAGGTAAAACGGTGATCTTTGAGATGCGGGAATCTGAAAGAACCGAACGGAATCTTTTAAGGTACCCAAAAATTTTCAATCACATAAGATGCCTTATAGTTTATTTTGACAGGAGGTAAAACCCATGTGTACGGCCATTACTTCACAGTCTTTACCGGGGACAGCCTACCTTGGAAGAAACATGGACTTCTCCTATCCACTCCAGCCGCATTTTTATTTTTCACCAGAAAATTACCGATGGACAAACGTGATAACCCGAAAGGAAATATGCAATCCATACAGTTTCATGGGGATTGGACAGGAACTGGACGGGGTACTCAGTTTTTTCGACGGGGTCAATGAGCACGGCTTTGCGGCCGCTACTTTGTACTTTGCGGGATATGCCAAGTATGATCATGCCACTGTGCAAAATGTGTCCGCCACGGAGGTGGCGTCCTATGATTTTCTCTCTTACATTTTGGGGCATTGCGCGTCGGTAGAAGACTTCCTGTCGCAGATGGACCAAATTCATATCATAGGCGTATCAGATCCGCTGACGCAAACGGTGGCTCCGTTGCATTGGATTGCCCAGGATCGCACTGGAAATTGTGTTGTTCTGGAGCTGACGGACAGAGGGGCCGAGATGTACTACAATCCAATCGGTGTTTTGGCCAACAGTCCTGATTTTCCGTGGCATATGACGAACCTTCGCAATTATATGAATACATCACCCCTGCAGACGGAGAAAGCAGTTTGGGGGGATGTTCAGCTGACGCCCTTTGGCCAGGGCGGGGGAACCATGCCTTTGCCTGGCGGGTATACTTCTCCGGAGCGCTTTGTACGGGTAGCCTATCTAAAAACGCATCGTCTCGCTTCGGAAAACACCGAGGCTGCAGTCATCTCTTTCTTTCAGATTATGAAAAGTGTGTCAATCCCCCAAGGGGCTGTTGTGACCGTACGAGGTACAAATGATTACACACAGTATACATCCTTTATTGACCTGCACAGCCGCAAATACTTCTTCAACACCTACGAAAATCTACAAATTAAAACGGTGGATTTCCCTGTTGCTCTGGCATTATCCGCCACAATCATTGACCTCGGACGCCTTGTACAACCCATGACCTTTGGAAAACTATAATGTCTTATTCTCATAAGAAGCAAGCGGAGACGCATTTTGATCTCTCATCATCGCATAAAATTATTGTATAAAAACATATTTTGAGGAGGTTTAAAATGTCATATTCACCAAACTTGAGTTCCCCATTCACCGGCGGTATGAACAAGAGCAAGACCACCTGTTCCACGTCCGGCATGTGCTCCATGTGCACCAGAGACTGCCCTGGTACCTGTGAAATTGCGCTTTCAGCCGTGCTGGGCTCTCAAACCGTGTACCCCATCACCACCGGCGATAATCAAATAGCCTCTGAAAAAATCTATCCCGTTGATTACTCTCATTTCAATATTAACGGACGGGTATTTGGCGCGCGGGGAATTGCAGAGGATATGGAGCAAGCTGCGGTTTTTAACATGGATTTATCCGCATCCTATGGAACGCACAATCTAATTGATATGGATTTGCCCTTGATTCTTCCCGCACTGATAAAACTCAACTGGAAGGACTATTTTGCCGGCGCGGCCATGGCCGGCGTAAGCTGTGTAATCGGTGAGCACGCCAGAAATAACGACCCAGAGCACGTTATTAAAAATGGACAGGTTGTGGACTTCCCTTTTCTCGCCTCCATCCGAAAAAGCTATGAGCCATATTACCGCGGCAAAGGCCAAATGATCTTGCAGTGCAACCCCGACGACGATTTGCTAGGCGTTCCTCAAATCGCTTTACAAAAATACGGCTTTGATGCGATTGAAATTAAATTTGGGCAGTCGGCAAAGGGTGTCCAGCCTGTTATAAAAGTCAAGAATATAGAAACCGCACTGAAAAAGAAAGCGCTGGGAAATCTGGTTCATCCCGACCCTGAGGATCCAGCGGTGCAAAAAGCATATGAGAACGGTGTCTGTCCCAATTTTTATACATACGGCAGATTCCCCATGTGGACAGAAGAAACCATTTCAAGGCACATTGAGCTGCTTCGCTCCATGGGCGCTAAAAACATCTACTTCAAAATGGCGGGTTATGACCCGGTTGACTTGGAGCGGGTTTTAAGGATGGCCAGCGCCAACGGCGTTGATATGGTGACTTTTGATGGCGCTGGTGGCGGCTCAGGCTACAGTCCGTCAAAAATGATGAACGAGTGGTCCTCCCCTACCGTCATGCTTGAAAACCAGGTGGTGGGTCTGGCAAAAAAGCTTCAACGCGAGAATTTACCTCTTCCGGCGATTACAATAACGGGAGGTTTCGCCAGTGAGGACCAGGTATTCAAGGCACTTGCCTTTGGAGATGGGCTGGTGAAAAGTGTCGGTCTGTGCCGCGCCTCCATGGCGGCGGCTATGACGGGCGAGAGCATCGGAAATGAAATTAAGAGCGGCACCATTCGTCCCCTGTTTCAGAAGTACGGCTCAACCGTGGAAGAAATTTTCGGTGATTTGCCGGATCTCTGCGCCATCTACGGAACCGAGGCGCATAGTTACCCCACCGGCGCGATCGGAGTCTTTTCCTATTTGAGGAAAATTGGTTTTGGCATCGCCCATTTTGCCGCGCTGAACCGGAAGTTCAATTTGTCGCTTTTGGACCGGAGCGACCTCATTCCACTTACAAGCGACGCACATAATCTATTAAACGGATGCTTTAATTTAGTATCTTCTTGTAAATAATTAGCACTACGCGTGATTCAATAAAACATTTCTATAAAATTCC
>NZ_DAMBZJ010000009.1:45478-48183 GCF_032060045.1 Oscillibacter sp. | reverse complement strand
GGCTTCTGTCTATTTATAGTGCAATAACCCTATCCATTTTGAACCAACCCGTTTGAGCCTCCCTCTCCCATAAACTAAAAGTATTGAAAAGCAGGCAAGCTCACCTGTTTATTCGTAGCTGCACGAGGTGTCCATGAAAACAAGAATCTATAAACCTGAAGACTGTCCTGTTTTGGCAAAGCTTTTTTTCAACACGGTACACGCAGTAAACGCGAAAGATTACGCAAAAGATCAGCTTGATGCCTGGGCAACAGGAAATGTAGACATCTCTGCATGGAACAAGTCTTTTTTAGAGCATCACACTGTTGTTGCAGAAATAACCGGCGATATCGCTGGCTTCGGCGATATGGACGATACTGGTTATCTTAATATGCTTTATGTCCACAAGGACTATCAAAGCAGAGGTGTTGCAACCGCTATACTCTACGAACTTGAACATCAGGCAATTTCTCGCGGTATTTTTCATTTTACGACCTATGGTTCGATCACCGCGAAGCCTTTTTTTGAAGCGCGCGGCTATCGTGTTGTCCGAAAAAACATAGCGGTTCGCAGGAACATAGAGCTTACCAATTGTTTTATGGAAAAGAGTATAGATTCGTAAGCACATGGTGGACCATCCTGCCTGCCAACTTCCGCATTTCCTTTATAAGAGCAAGTGTATCTATCATCAGTTTTGTTACCTCAGTGACTTCCCGGTAAACAGGTCGCAGAAAGAGTTCAGGCAAAGGCGGCGCAGCAATGCTGCGCCGCCTTTGCCTGTTGTTTATGCAATTCGGGCTAGCCACTTCAGATCATGCGGTTCAAACACGGCGCTGCGGTATGCTTCCAAATTCAGCGGTGTGCCGTCCCAATCGGAGTGAATGTCTCCGTTTTGCTTGATGAGAATGTCGTACAAAATTGCATAGGTTACGCCGCTGTGAGAATCCCGCTCTACAATGGTGCTATAGGGGAGCGTCTTGTGGTAGGTTACCTTCAAACCACGGTAGTCAAAATGAAAACCGCAGCGCATCCGGCAGCCCTCCAGCCCGGTGTAGACGGCAATTCTCTTCAAGTCCTGCAAAATTCGGTCGCCCTTCTCCTCATAAAGGTTTTCAGGCGTGGTGGCGGTGTAGTCAAACCGGAATTGGACAGAACTGCCGGGGATTTCACTGAACCGGTCCAGATAGGGGATCAGAGCCGACGCGGGATAATCCTGATAGAGGACACAGTTAATCCGGAAGGGAACCGCTAGTCTGGGAAGCAGTTGATCGTTGGACTCCACCACATACCGCTGCATATGGCGAGAGACATTGATGCAGGTTATTTTGTCTCGATTCCGCCGAGTAAATGCCACGATGTCCTCTTCAGACTGATGCTCGGACACAGGGAGTGTCGTATTGATGTAGACCTTGTGGGTGGTGGGAATCTTATCCAGCATTATCTGAAGAGAATCCAGATTGGCCAGAGGCTCTCCCCCTGTAAACACATAATCGCAGTGAGGTGTGACGGCATTCAATTGCTCAATGCTCTGGCAGATTTTTTCAACAGAAAAACCGTCCGGATTTGCGTATTCGCCCTTGTTGATACAAAAGGGACAGTGATTGTGGCAGTCATACGGGACAAAAATCGTGATTGTCGCCCCGCCTTCCCGCGTTTTATACGGATAGTTCATAGTGATAGACCTTTCAGAGTAATGCATACGCTTGGGCGCCATGGGATGATCGACAATCGGGATGCCAGCTTGCCTACGGTTTTAGAAGAGCGCCTCACATGCTTCCCACAGCGTTTGAACCCCTGATAAGTTCAAGTCTTGGGCCAGCATATCTATGCGCTCACGATGCATAGCTTTTTCCGTAGTAAACGGGTAGAACGGCGCGGTGAAATCAACGGTATCCATCACATTCCCGTAAGCCGCGCCTGCAAGGGCCGCTGCGTTATGAAGTTTTTCCAGCGCGACAGGGCAACCCCCTTCGGCAGCCTTCAAATTGCTGAGCACCGCGCTCACTGCCTCCCGTAGCAATCCCTGCGTATATTCGCAGCAGCTGTCGCCTGCAAATCCACGAATTGACTGCGAGAGCGTGGCGAGTCCGCAGGCTTTGATTTGGGCGGGAGACAGACTTTCGGCGAACCGGGCGTCCGTGACTGAAATTTCCGGCAGCAATTCAAAGCTTTTGATGACACAGGTCTCTCCGGAATCATTTTTCAGCACGCAAAATGGCGAATTCTGCGCCCCGCTTCCAAACGAAGTGGCCACCAACACCTGCTTTGCTTTTACGCCGGTATGAATGCGGGCGGGAGCTTCTGCCGCGGCCGCCAAGTCCAAATCCGGATTTTCATACAAAAGCCAAAGCGCCTTGGCTGCACTCATCGCCCCGCCGCCACCGATGCCTACAATCACATCCGGCTGGAATTCCGACAGCTTTGGCAGGCCACTGCGAAGGTCCGCAAAGGACGGCACGGCACTTATGGAGAAAAATTCAGCCGTACGGATGCCTTGCTTTCGCAACTGCCCACCAATCGATGAAACGGTGCCATTGCGATACAGCCGCGGATTTGATACGAGAAGCGCGCGCTTCAAATGATAGACTTCGCTCAGTTCCCGCAAAGCCACGCTTGCGGAACCATTCTTAAAATAAACCTTTTTGGGAAGATTCAACATATTCATCGGATATCCTCCAACTTACCAAACAGTCAGGAAGCCGACGCCGGCAGGCGCCGGGTTCCTG
>NZ_DAMBZJ010000009.1:44907-45468 GCF_032060045.1 Oscillibacter sp. | reverse complement strand
CGCCGACTTTGTCCACGCCGATTTCTGCGGAAAGCCCCATGGGATAAGCTGCATGCGTATCGAGAGGCAGCTTGACCGGCACTTCCAGGACATCGCCGAACTTCTCAACAAACTTCTCGTTTCCGTAGAAAGCTCTCAGGTAACAGGCCTTCAGCTCTTCAATTGTGGGATAGACGGGGTTGCAGCCGGTGCATGCGTCATGGAACGCCCATTCGGACATCTGGTCAACAGCGGCCAGGAAGTCTGCTTCCCATGTCTTGGCCTTCTTCTCGGGGTGGGCCTCCATCAGCCAGTCCCAGATCGTCTCGGGAATATCCACGTCTTTTTTCAACTGCTCGGCAGCCTTGATCCAGTTTTCAAAGGTCTCCTCGTCCGTAGCACCCTTGACGCCAATCAGTTCGCCCAACTGGACATAGCGCTCAAATGCCTGCGGATACTTATACTGAGAGAAGGTCCCCATATGATAGGGGTGCTTCTGGGCATTGAAGCGGCAGACATAGGGGAACAGCAACGCGTTGGCGGTTCCATGGGGGATGTGGAACCAACCACCAATCTTGTGGG
>NZ_DAMBZJ010000009.1:42139-44897 GCF_032060045.1 Oscillibacter sp. | reverse complement strand
GGAATGCGTTGGCGAAGCCAATGCCTGCCAGACAAGAGGCGTCGGCCATTTTCTCGCGGGCGACGGGATCGGCCTTCGCGCCCTTAAACGCGGAATGATAGGCCCGCGGCAGATAATCGAATACCATTCTGGTGGCATCCCGGCAGAAGCCGTCCGTATACTCGGTGGCAAAGATGGAAACATAGGCTTCCACAGCGTGCGTCAGCACGTCGTAGCCGGAGGCTTGCGTCGCTCTGGGGGGCAGCTTCATCATATTTTCTGCATCGATGATGGCCATTTCGGGCATCATCTCATAGCCAATCAGCGGCCACTTCATGCCGGTGTTGGCATCAGAAATAATGGTGAACGGTGTGCACTCAGAACCGGTACCGGCTGTGGTGGGGATGCAGACCAACTTGGCCTTCTTGCCCATCTGCGGGAAGAAACGAACTCTCTTGCGGATATCAATGAACGTGGTGGCCATGTCGAGGAACGCCTCTTCGGGATTCTCATACATGATCCACATAATCTTGGCGGTGTCGATTGCGGAGCCGCCGCCCACAGCGATGATGACATCAGGCTCGAACTCGTGCATCTTGGGTAGACCCCTCATGGCGTCCTGAATTTGCGGGTCCACCTGAATATCAAAGAACTCAGCAGTTTCAATTCCCAGACCATGCAGTTGATTGAGGATGTCGTCACAGGCGCCCATCTGATAGAGGTTGGCATCGGTAATGATAAAGGCGCGCTTAAAATCGTAAACGTGCTTCATTTCCCGCAGGGCCACAGGCGTGCAGCCGGTTTTATGGTAGACTTTTTTTGGAAGCTGCAGCCACAGCAGATTTTCCTTGCGAATGGCAACAACCTTGACGTCCAGCAACTGTTCAAAGTTGGTGTTGCCCATGTACGCGGAGTGACCCACAGAGCCAGGCCCTAACGTCAGGGACGGCGCAATATCGAAGTTGTACAGATCGCCGATACCGCCGAAGGCCGTGGGTGTATTGATAAGGATACGTCCTGCCTTCATTTTTTCGGCAAAGCGATCAATCTTATCCTCTTCCGTGGGGTCTATGTACAGCGCGGCAGAATGGCCTGCGCCACCCTCGTAAACCAGCTTTTCACAGATATCAAACGCCTCATCCAGCGTATCCGCCTTAAACATACCCAGCAAAGTGGTCAGCTTTTCGTTGGCCCAGGGGTTTTCGTGAGAGGTGTCGTTTGTCTCATAAATCAGAACCTTGGAATCATAAGGCACCTGAATTCCGGCCATCTCGGCAAGACGAACGGCGGTCTGGCCAACAGCTGGAGGATTTACACCGTGATTTTTAGGATTGTAGAAGACTTTGGCCACCTTGGCGGCCTCTTCATCATTCAGGAAATAGCAGCGGGCATCTTTCAGGAAAGCCTTCACCTCGTCATAAACGCTGCTCATCACCGTGATATGCTGCTCTGTGGCGCAGATCATTCCATTATCGAATGTCTTGGAGTGAATAATGGATTCGACTGCCATACGGAGATCCGCTGTCTCGTCGATCACGACGTTACAGTTGCCGGGGCCCACGCCGATGGCGGGTGTGCCGGAAGAATAGGCTGCATGAACCATGCCGGCGCCGCCGGTGGCCATGATCAGGTCAACCTTTTTCATCAATATATCCGAGATTTCCAGAGAGGGCGTCTCGATCCAGCTGATTACATGCTCCGGAAGTCCAGCCATAATTGCGGCGTCCCGAATAATTCTTGCGGCGGCGATGGAGCACTTCACAGCATGGGGGTGCGGGGAGAGGATGATGGCGTTTCTGGTTTTCAGGGCAACCAGCATTTTAAAAATGGTGGTAGAGGTGGGATTGGTGGTGGGCGTAACAGCGGCAATTACACCCTTGGGAGAGGCCACCCGCTTGGTGCCAAAGGCACGGTTTTCTTCAATAATGCCGCAGGTTTTAGCGTGACGCATATAATTCCACATATGCTCGGAAGCATACTGATTCTTTGTTACCTTGTCCACAACAATACCGTAGCCGGTTTCTTCGCAGGCCATTTTCGCAAGTGGAATCCGCATTTTGGACACCGCCATGGCGGCTTTTTCACAAATCGTATCTACCTGCTCCTGTGTAAAGGTAGCATACTCTTCCTGAGAAGCGCGAATGATAGGAAGAGCCTGTTCGAATGATTCTACCGAATTAATCAATAATGCGTTTGCCATAAATATGCCTCCCTTTTCAATTTGCAATTGGTTTTGCTGTGATTTCTGTAATTTGGATTACATCGTCTCCTTTCTTTCTAACCCAAAAAGTGCGCAGTCGTGAAACCGACGAGTTCCGTAAGACACCCTTTTTCATGACTTATCACACGTTGGAGTGACTGGTTTCTATATCTTCTCCCATACCACAGCGCATCACGGAATACGGCGCTTCTCATGATCCGGAGCTGATGCTGTGGCAATCGCTGCTGTAAAATCCGTAAGACCTGTCCAATGAGGTTGCGGAAGCAAATCCACTCTGCCGGAGCGTTCCTTCATAACTCCACGGTAGGGGTCCGGCAATCTGACGCAGGATAGCTGCTCGGTTTTTTTATTCAAATTTTCAAGCCTTTAGACCAAGTAGTATGGTTATAATATCTATAAACCAGAAATAAATCTAACTCAAAATTTATATACTAATTCAAAATTTACTTCTGAAAAATAATTACTTTGTTTTGAAAAGATAATGCCAGCAATAAATTTTGGGGCAAATATATCGGTTGTTTTGGTTTTAAAATTAATTTTGGCTCAAAATGTCCCGAT
>NZ_DAMBZJ010000009.1:38489-42099 GCF_032060045.1 Oscillibacter sp. | reverse complement strand
CACCCGTAGTCGGGGGAATACTTTTTTCCCAGACCACCGCAAAAAAAATTTGATTTATTTAAAGAAGTGAAGTAGAATGGTAAATATACCCATGAATCTTTAAAATCATTGAAATAATTGTGGTAAGACCACATAAAAGAATAAAACGCCTTACGCCAGTCCAAAAAGCAGGTAGACAAGATCTGCTTGCAGCAATATGCCAAACCCGGCCGACAGGCAGAGCCTGTCGGCCGGGATCAAGGTTGCCGTTGTAGGCAAAACGCTTAATTTTTCGTATACTTACGTGGCTCTTTGAAGGGGACGGTGCGGCGACCATGGCGGACTCTATGATCGCGCCTTTTTTCAGCAGCGGTCCTTCCGTCTGAGATTTCAAAGAGTCAACGTCTTATTGTAAGATACATGTCATAAAAAGGAGGGTTGCTGACCCCCGGAGTCACGGAAAAAAACCCAGAAGCTGAAAAAGAAATGCCACCAGTTTTAGATGAATAAGTTTCATTGCTCCCAAGCTTTCTGTAAATGCATTCCTGTCGGTACATAGCAGCCACCCCCCCTTTCGGCTCGTTTTTGTTTCAACCGAATTGGGACTCTCCTTCCTGAAGAATAAGTAGTTTTCGGGCTTGCTATTCTGTAAAAATCGGTAATTGCATGCTTTTGGAGGGTTGCTCCTTGCTGGTAATTACCTGTTAGGATAGGTGATAATTATGTTGTCGAATTTCAGAAGTGATCTGGAGTCATTAAATGGTTTGGAGTCGGATAGTATCAGGACACTGTGCTATGAACTTCCTTCCGGTTATCAAGATTGCTATAGAACATACGAATATACTAGATTATGCACAATCACGCAAGGGGAAAAATGCATTTCCGTCGACAATAAGACCTTAAAATATGATTCCAGCAAGGTTCTTATTTTACCATCTCAGGCAAAAATAGGAATGAAAATATACAAACCGACAAAAGCAATTGTTTATGAGCTTAATAACATTGTAATTGACCGCGTGAGTGAAGAAATTTGCAATGACTACTCATTAAATCTTTCATTCTTCATTAATCAAAAATTTTATTTAGGAAACAATAAGTATAATGAACTGTTAATTAAAATCAGAGAGGAACTGTGTAAAGAAAACAAATCGGATTTTATCATTAATCTATATACGCAGGAACTTGTCTATCACTTAATTCAAAATGAAGCAATCCGGCAATTGTTGTTAGATAACGAGAATGCCGTCAATAAAGCGATCAGATATATGAACAGCAACTATACGAAGCCGGTGTGTATCAAGGAAATTGCGTATAATTTAGGTATGTCAGAATCAGGCTTATGCCAATATTTCAAAAAAATAACCGGAATAAGCCCGAACAAATATTTTACAAAAATAAAATTGGAAAAGGCAAAAGAAATGCTCAAGGACATCAGTGTTACGGATACAGCGTTCAATTTGGGTTATCTGAATATTTCTTACTTTATTGCCATTTTTAAAAAAATGTATGGGTTAACTCCTAAGCAATATAAAATGAAACTACATAATATCGATACTATTGCAGAGTGAGAGTATGCGAACTTGCTGGCGACGCCACGCAACGCCGGTGCTTCGCCTCTATGACTCTTCTTCCAAGGCTTCCAGCAAGCTGTTTACAGTTTCTCTGCACGGCTTGGGGCGAATTCCTTGATGTGTCCCTTTGATTTCTTCCCCATTGAACCGTACAATTTTTTTGGACAGGGCTTGCTGTCTCCTTTCAGAATGATGTTTCGTGACTTCATTCTTACCGAGACTGCAACCCCTGCCCCTTTTTCATGCCTCTTTTAATTTGCGAAATTGATACAGCCTTATCGCAATCACGTACCCTGTTTCGGGCGCTTTTTCATCAGCTCCACGGCTTCCTTCCCTGTCATATGATGAATGATCATCTCCATCACACAAAGGGGGTTCCACTCCCGGTCAATGGCGGACTTGAGTCTCTGGTCCGTGTTTTCCGGAGCGTATTTGATGGCCAGTTTCTTTATGGCTTCCAACTTTTCGGTGTCATCCTCCACAATCCGGACCGCGCCAAAGACAATCACACTTCTGAAATAAGAGGTGTACTCCTCCGGCACCACCTGATCCCGGTCCACCACACAAAAGGATGCCTTTTCGCAGCGCCGCATCGCGTCAAGTTTATGGCCCTCTTTTGCGCCGTGAAAATAAATCTTGGAACCATCATACACGTAACTGAGAGGAACGGCATAGGGATAATCGTCATCTCCGGACAAGGCAAGGACGCCCGCCGTTCCACGGTTCAGCACCGCAACCGCATCCTCCTCAGACAAAAGCTGCCTTTTTCTGCGCATTTCACGAAACATACCCTTACTCCTCTTGCATGTTGCCGAAAAGGACCCGTGCCCACGCCCACAAAATTTTGTGATCGGGTCCGACACGTTTGTTCGGCAGACAATTTTTTTCAAAGTATACGTTACCCAACGGGCAAAGTCAACATTCCAAGTTTTTCAGAACAAGGTCGTTTCTTATTGCAGAAGCTCGCAAATGCAGCACTAATTTTCGTTACGGCGGTTTTTTCCATCAACCGGTTGGCGGTTCCCTATGAACAGGCGCGGCCTAGAAGCCGCCGGGACCTGCACACCGCCGCAGGGGATATTCTGCGGCGGTGCCGCGCTCTTGAAATTTCGGGGCGGCTGTGATACTATTGATAAATCATTTACGGCAGACAAGCCGCTAATAACTTGACCGTTTTTAGGAAATCGGACATCACGAAAAGGAGCAAGCCCGCCCATGATTAAAATTACCACGGACAGCACCTGCGACCTGCCGATCCCCCTGCTGGGGGAAAATAATATCACGGTGGTGCCGCTGGGCATTGTAAAAGGCGAGCGTGTCTATCAGGACGGCGTGGACATCCATCCAGCGGACATTGCCGCCCATGTGGACGCTGGCGGAGACATCACTACCACCAGCGCCGTAAATACGGTGGATTACCACGAACTGTTCAGCAAACTGCTGAAGGAATACGACGCGGTCATCCACATCAATCTGGGCGCCGGTTTTTCCTGCTGCCATCAAAACGCCAGAATTGCGGCGGAAGAACTGCCGGGCGTTTATGTGGTGGATTCCGCCAATCTGACAGTGGGCATCGGTGAGCTTGCCCTGCGTGCGGCGCGGATGGCACGGGAAGGCCGCGCCCCGGAAGAGATTGTTGCGGAGCTGGAAAGCCTGCGCGACCGGCTGGAGGTCAGCTTTGTGCTGGACCGGCTGGATTATATGAAAAAAGGCGGACGCTGCAATTCCGTCACCGCCATCGGGGCAAATCTTTTGAAGCTGCACCCCTGCGTGGAGGTAATTGACGGAAAAATGTCCGTGACGAAGAAATACCGCGGATCCATGGAGCGGGTGGTAACGGAATACCTCCATGACCGGCTGGACGGGCGAACCGACATCGACACGGAGCGCGTCTGGCTGGTGGACACCGCCTTCTCCCCTGCTCTGGCGGACACGGCAAAAGAGGTTCTACGCGCGGACGGACGCTTTGGCACGATTTTGGAGGGGAAAGCAGGCTGCACCATTTTCTCCCACTGCGGGCCCAACACGCTTGGAATTGCTTTTTTCCACAAGAAGAACAC
>NZ_DAMBZJ010000009.1:23199-38479 GCF_032060045.1 Oscillibacter sp. | reverse complement strand
ACCCCCCTGCCCGACAAAACGGTGACTGCTAATACATCTGGGCAAAAAAACACGCCCCTTCCGGAACGGCAAGGGACAATACATCATTATTAAAAAGCACAACCCCCATCTGTCCAACGCAGATGGGGGGTTACTTCTGACTGGGGTTCTCTGCCATGTTACTACCTCTTACTTTCGTAGATTCACGTTTGGAAGGCCAAGATGCTGAAGCTTGCGCTGTGGAATGCCGGAAAAAGCTTTGCGGGATTACCGGAAAACAGGAAAAACGCTCGGTGACAGCCAATCCATAAAACACCAATTGCACGCAGATAGTTGCCTTGGACATTGCCAAAACCGAATCTCGTGATTCTCATTGAAATGAGTCATGTCTCGTCTTTGGTTCCCTCCGGAGCTTCACTGGAGTCTGCCGGAAATTCGCCAAGGATTTGCCGGGTTGCAGGAAACGTACTTACTCTTGCGGGAAAATACATTCGCTGAAATCAGTCTACGCTTGCGGTGACATTGCGGGATACTTCCAAACGCGGCGGTGGAAATGAGACTGGATTTTGCTGAACCAGCTAGCCCATTGGACTCACTCCCTTCCGGTAACTATTAAATACCACATTAGCGCGTAAAAGTCAAGCGATATTTGTAAGTTTCTACATTCCGCTATTACTCCATCGCATGTTTTTGTTCAATCTGCACAGTTATCCAGATCGAGTTTTAGGTCCTTCCCCTCTTCTCCCAATGTTTGGAAAAAAGCAGGGATCGAGAGAGAAGACTCGGTGCGAAAAGCAGACACAAGCGCATGTAGGTTGTCCTCATTGTGCTCAATCTCCCGGCAGTAAAGCCGCAGGGCCTCGCCAAGCGGCAGAAGGCTTGCCGCCCGCTCCACCACTAAACCACTCAGCAGGGCAAACTGCACCCGTCCCAGCAAGTCCCCGTCATTGACCGCCTTGAGGGTATAGCGAAACAAAAAATAAGCCACAATCCGTTCCAGCAAAGCTTCTGGGACTGCACCGGGAACGGGTTCCCTCTCCCGGCGCAGCAGCGCCCGCCAGTCGTCCCCCAAGATTTCCAGACCCGACAGCACCTCCCACGCCCGGGGAAACACCCCCGTTCCCGCCACGTGACAGCCGGAGACGGGACCCGTCCACATCCGGCAAAGCGCCGGGAGCAGCGGGGCGTTGTCCTCGTCCAGCAAAATCTGCGCTTCCTCCGCCAAGGCCAGCAGCTCCGCAAGGCGAGACTTAAGTTTACGAGGGCGCCCCTGTAAAATCTCCAGAAGCTTTTCCCGGACGGACAGCAACGGAGCCAGCCAAGGGTCGGCTTCCTCCCCCGCCTCGTTGGTTTCCGTTTCAGGAAACGTCAGCGGCGCGGAGGAGGAAAGCAGCAGACGGCAGGCCTCCGGGCAGGAAGCCACGAGGCTTGTCTCCCGCAGCGGTCCATAATCTTCAATAAACCTTGGATGGCTGCGGCAGACCTCGCTGGTACCCTCCGGCCCCAGAGCCCGGTGGATCGCGCACAGGCCGTCCGCATCCCAGAAAGGACAGTGGCCCGTGTCTGTCAGGGCGAAGAAATCCTCCCCGTCCTCGGTTTTCAGGGCCGCCCGGAGCCGCTCTCCCAGCGGCCCCGGAAAGGTGCGGTAAACGGCGGCGGAAACTTCATCCACCACCACCTCCCAGCCCTGACAGCAGGAGTGGGGACACGCGCCCGCAAGGCATTGAAATTGTTCCAGATAATCCGGCGCCCGCAACTGCATGCTGCCCGCTCCCCTTGATTAAAGATTTAAGCCGTCCACGGCGACCTTCAGCCGCTCCATAGCCTGCTCCAGCACGGAGCGGGGACAGGCGGCGTTTAAACGCATGAAGCCGTTGAGGTTCCGTCCAAAGGAATCTCCGTCGTTCAGGCCCAGCCGCGCCTTGTGGATCATAAAATCGTGCAGTTCCCGGTTGCTCAGCCCCAGTGCGCGGCAATCCAGCCAGACGAGATATGTGGCGTCCGGCACAGTGGGACGAATCTGCGGAATATGTGCAGCGCAGTAGTCATGAATGTAGTCAAAGTTGGCGCTGAGATACGGAAGAAGCTGGTCCAGCCACTCGTCGCCATGGGTAAACGCGGCCTCCATGGCCGTGAGGGAAAAGGCGTTGTTGCGGTGAATGTCCATGCGGTGCCAAAAGCGGTCGAACACCCGCTTTTTGTGCCGGTTGGGAAACACCACGGTGCTGGCCTGCAAGCCCGCCAGATTGAAGGTCTTGGTGCCGGAAATGCAGGTGATGACGTTTTCCGCAACGCTGGCGGTGACAGTGTGCTTCTTCCCGTGGAAAATCAAATCGGAGTGAATCTCGTCGGACACCATGGGTACCCGGTATTTTTCGCACAGCTCTCCCATCCGCCGCAGCTCCTCCGCCGACCAGACGATTCCCAGAGGATTGTGAGGGTTGCACAGGATAAAGAGGTCGCACCGGCCCAGCTTTTCCTCAAAGTCCGCCCAGTCCACGGTCCATTTCCCATCCTTCTCCACAAGGGGGGTTTCAACCACGTTGCGTTCCCACGCCTCGGTCATGTCGTAAAACTCGGAATACACCGGCGTTTGAATCAACACGCTGCCTCCCGCCGGAGTAAACAGCTGTATGCAGGCGGAAAGCGTCTGCACCACGCCGAGACTGAAGCTCATCAGGCTCTGGTCGATTTCCCAGCCGTTCCGCCGCTTCTGCCAGCCGCGGATGGCCGTAAAATAGCTGTCTGGCCGGGCAGTATAGCCCCAGATGCCCTCCTCCGCCCGGGCTTTCAGCGCGTCGATAATGGGCTGGGCGGTGCGAAAGTCCATGTCCGCAATCCACAGGGGAATCACGTCCTCCGTGCCGAACTTTTTCAGCCGCTCATCGTATTTAGCGGCGCGGTTGCCGGAGCGGTCGATGACAGTATCAAAATTATAGTTCATAAATAGCCTCACTTTCCAGAATCACCTATGAATTGTTCGCGCAGGGCAGGATACATCTGCACACAGCACACCATCCTCGGATCCGTGCCGGGCGCAGGGCAGGACGCGAATGGCCTATCGCCATATTCCGCGGCTTTGCGCAGCTTGAAAAATCTTCCGGACGCAAACCAAGTCCGCTGCTTTGCGGTTATTTTACCACGCTTCAGCCCACCGTGCAATCCCGTCTGTTTTCCCCTACCGAAAGACGCAGCAAACCCTTTTTATGGCGTAAGCGCCAAAATTCCGCATTTTTTCCTATTGACAAACCAAGCGCCTGCGTTTAGAATTACCTCGAATTAGTTCAATTTTTTTGACTAAATAAAATTACTCATTTATATTTAAGGAGATATTCACAATGGATTTTGAGAAGGTACGCGACGTAATCGTGGAAACACTGGCCTGTGAGGCCGAACAGGTGACGCTGGAGGCCACTTTGGCAGAGGATTTGGGCGCGGATTCCCTAGCTTCCGTGGAGCTGGTGATGGCGCTGGAGGAGGCCACGGGTGTGGCCATCGACGACGCGGAGCTCCCCAATCTGAAAACCGTGGGCGATATCGTGAAGTATCTGGAAGCTCACAAGGCCTGATTGCCGCACATCGACCGAAAGGGAACCGCTGCGGTTCCCTTTCGCGCTATAAAGGTTTTTGCGTGCCCTATGGGGGCCGTTAAAAGGGCGCGCTCCCGGTGAAAACCGGAGTGCGCATATAGGAAGGAGAATCATGACTAACTCCGAAATTTTTGAATTGATGGACCGCTTTGAAAAAAGCGGCATTCTGACCATGCGTGTCTGTGTTGGCGGCGATGAGTTGGAACTGAGCCGCGCGGGCTCCGCACCGGCGGCTATCGCCGTGTCCGCTTCCGAAACGCAGGAGGGGCCGGTGATCCACGCTCCGCTGGTGGGAACGTTTTACGCCGCTTCCGCCCCGGACCAGCCTCCCCTTGTTCATCCGGGCGACCGTGTAAGCAAAGGGCAGACCGTGTGCCTCATCGAAGCCATGAAGATGATGAGCGAGGTAACGGCTCCCTGCGACTGCGTGATTGAAGAGGTGCTGGTGCAAAACGGCGACCTGCTGGGCTTTGCCGCGCCTATCTTCCGCTATCGGGAGGCGTAATCATGTTCAGGCGCATTTTGATTGCCAACCGGGGCGAAATCGCGCTGCGGGTGCTGCGGGCCTGTCGGGAGATGGAGATTGAAACGGTGGCAGCATATTCCACCGCCGACGCGGATGCGCTCCATGTCCAGCTTGCCACCCGGAGCGTTTGCATCGGTCCGCCCAAGGCCGCCGACAGCTATCTCAATCAGGCAGCTCTTTTGACCGTTGCCAAAGCCACGGGGTGCGACGCGGTTCATCCCGGATACGGCTTTTTGTCGGAAAATGCCGACTTCGCTGACGCCTGCACGGCTGCGGGACTGAAATTCATCGGCCCCTCCGGCGATTCCATCCGCAAGGCGGGAAGCAAGGCCGCCGCCTGCGCGCTGATGTCTGCGGCAGGCGTTCCCACGGTTCCCGGCTCCGGCGGCCCGCTGGCGGATGTGGATGCCGCTTTGAAAGTCGCCGAACAGGTGGGCTATCCCGTGCTTCTGAAGGCCAGTTCCGGCGGCGGCGGACGGGGCATTCGCAAGGTGGAAACCCCTGAGGATCTGCCCGCCGCGTTCCATGAAGCCGTGGCGGAGGCTGTGGCCTGCTTTGGCGACGGGACGATGTATCTTGAAAAATTCGTGGTAAATCCCCGGCACATCGAGTTTCAGATTCTGGCGGACAGTCAGGGAAACACCATTCACCTTTTTGACCGGGACTGCTCCATTCAGCGCCGAAACCAAAAGCTGATTGAAGAAGCGCCCGCCCGATGCCTCACACCGGAGCTGCGCCGTGAGATGGGCGAGGCGGCGGTTCGCGCCGCCCGTGCCGTGGGCTATGAAAACGCCGGAACGGTGGAGTTCCTTCTGGCGGAGAACGGGCGATTTTACTTCTGCGAGATGAACACCCGCATTCAGGTGGAGCACGGCATCACAGAGCTTGTCACCGGAGTTGACTTGGTACGCCAGCAAATCCGCATCGCGGCAGGTCTTTCTTTGGGCCTTTCGCAGGAAGACGTTCATTTGACCGGGCACGCCATTGAATGCCGCGTGAACGCGGAGGATCCCTCTGCCGATTTCCGTCCCTGTCCCGGTACGGCGGCTTTTGTCCACTTTCCCGGGGGAATGGGCGTGCGGATTGACTCAGGGCTTTACAGCGGCTATACCCTGCCGCCCTATTACGATTCTCTGGCGGCAAAGGTTCTGGTTCACGCACCTACCCGGCTGGAAGCCATTCGCCGGATGCGCCGTACGCTGGAGGAACTGACCATTGAGGGCTTTGCCACCAATGCGGGGCTTAGCCATCTGATTTTGTATCATCCGGATTTTATTCGGGGGACCTGTACCACCGCGTTTCTGGAAAATCATTTACAGGAGCTGGTGGACTGGGACCGCAAGGCAGTGGAAAGTGAGGCGGTCAAATGACTTCGATTTTTGCCCAACGGCGGCAAAAGCTGCTGGCAATGAAGGCTTTTCGGGACGGACAGACTCATGCGCCCGCAGCCGGGACAGTTTGCCCCGGCTGCGGCGAGACAGTGGGCGTGGGGACGCTTGCCCAGACCCAGTATGTCTGCCCGCTTTGTGGCTATCACATGCCTTTGGGGAGCTACTACCGGCTCAGCACGATTTTGGACGCCGGCTCCTTCCGCGAGCTGAACCCCCGCCTGACCTCCACGGACCCGCTGCATTTTCCCGACTATTCCACAAAGCTGGAGGCCACTCGGAAAAAGACCGGGCTAAACGAAGCCGTGGTCACCGCCGTGGGAGCCGTGGATGGACAAAAATGCGTCATCGGGGTTTTGGACGGGCGGTTTTTCCTTGGCAGCATGAGTGCCGCCGTGGGAGAAAAAATCACCCGCGCCATCGAGTTTGCCGCAAAAAGTAAGCTCCCCCTGATTCTCTTTTCCGCCAGCGGCGGGGCAAGAATGCAAGAAGGCATTCTCTCCCTCATGCAAATGGCAAAAACAAGTTCCGCCTTGGCCCGGTTTGATGAAAAGGGAGGCTTTTTCATCTCGGTTCTTACGAACCCCACCACGGGCGGCGTCACCGCCAGCTTCGCAAGCCTCGGCGACGTGATTCTGGCGGAACCGGGCGCGCTAATCGGCTTTGCCGGTCCCCGGGTCATCGAGCAGACCATCGGACAAACGCTGCCGGAGGGCTTTCAGCGGGCAGAGTTTCAACTGAAGCACGGCTTTGTGGACGCGGTAGTCCCCCGCAGTGAGCTGCGGGACACGATTTCCCATCTGCTGGCGCTTCACGGGAAAGGAGGCCGCAATGAATGAGCCTATGACCGCCGCCGAGCGGGTTGCGATTGCCCGCCACCATCAACGGCCCAACGCGCAGGAGATTTTTGACTTTTTGTTTACGGACTTATTTATCCAGCGGGGCGACCGTCTGGGGGGTGAGGACGAGAGCATTTTAGGGGGCGTGGCCCGATTTCATGGGCGGCCCGTCACGGTGATTGCCACTCGTAAAGGCCGCACGCTGGACGAGAATATCAAATACAACTTCGGGATGCCCTCCCCAGAGGGCTATCGCAAGGCTCTGCGCCTGATGCGTCAGGCCCAGAAGTTTCGTCGCCCGATTTTCACGTTTATCGACACGCCGGGGGCCTATCCCGGCATGGAGGCGGAGGAACGGGGACAGGGCGAAGCCATCGCCCGGAACCTGATGGAGATGAGCCGCCTCACCGTGCCCATCATTGCCACCGTCACCGGCGAGGGCAACAGCGGCGGCGCACTGGCTTTGGGCGTTGGGGACCGGGTGCTGATGCTGGAAAACGCGGTGTATTCCATTCTCTCCCCGGAGGGGTTTGCGACCATTTTGTGGAAAGACGCCTCCCGCCACGGGCAGGCTTGTGAACTGATGCGGCTCACCGCCCCAGACCTGAAGCGGCTGGGAATCATCGACGAAATCGTCCCCGAACCGGCGGGGGGCGCACATCTGGCCCCGGACATTGCCCTGCGCGAACTAGACGAAGCGCTTGCCCGGAATTTAAAGTCCTTTTCCCGCCAGAGCGGGGAGGCGCTGGCTGCGGGGCGGTATCGGAAATTCAGACAGATGGGGACACCCCCGAAGGAGGACCAATGAGCGGAATTAAAATTTGCGGTGCGGGACACTACGTCCCGCCGAAGCTGGTCAGCAACGCCGACCTTGAGAAAATCGTGGAAACCAACGACGAGTGGATCACCTCTCGTACGGGCATCAAAACCCGTCACCACTGCGTTGAGGAAACCCATGCCGACATGTGCCGCCACGCGGCGCAGACGGCGCTGGAGCGGGCAGGGATCAGGCCGGAGGAAATTGGCGTGTGCATCGTGGCCACATTTTCGTCGGACTTTCTTTCCCCCAATGCCGCAAGCCTTTTGCAGCGGGATTTGGGTCTTCTAAACGACACGATCTGCTTTGACATCAACGCCGCATGCAGCGGCTTCCTCTTCGCCATCCACACAGCGGAATGTCTGCTGGCGGCATCGCCCCGGAAATATGGGCTGGTGCTGGGGGCGGAGATGCTCAGTCGCTTTATCAACTGGGAGGACCGAGGCACCTGCGTCCTCTTTGGCGACGCAGCGGCCGCCGCCGTGGTGGAATGGAACGAGGAATATGAATCCCTCGGCGCGGTGCTCCACTGCGAGGGCGACAGCGAAATGCTGGGCGTCACAGGCTCGGGCCACAAGGCCCCGCCGCAGATTTTCATGCATGGCCAGCAGGTATTCAAGTTCGCGGTGAACGCCGTGCCCTCCTGCATGGATCAGGCGCTGAAGCGCAGCGGAAAAACGATTGACGATGTGGACTTTTTCGTGTTCCATCAGGCCAACACCCGCATCATTGATCTGGCGGTGAGAAAGTATCACATTCCGGAGGAGAAGTATTACAAAAACATTGAGAAATACGGCAACACCTCCGCCGCCAGCATTCCCATGGTGCTCAGCGAGCTGACAGAGCTTGGCAAGGTCGGCCCCGGCAGCCGGGTGATGCTGGTGGGCTTTGGCGGCGGACGCGCCTGGGGCGCCGCGCTGGCGGAATTTAAATGAGAGGACGGACCCGCGCCTGCGGGGAAGCAACGTGATATGAGATTGAACGAGTTTCTGGGAACGGAGTTCCCCATTATTCAGGGCGGCATGGCCAACATCGCCACCGGCGAATTTGCCGCCGCCTGCGCCAATGCGGGCGCCCTTGGCATGATTGCCACCGGCGGCTGGGACGGCGAGCGTCTCCGGCAGGAGATTCGCCGGGCAAGAGAGCTGACCGATAAGCCCTTCGGCGTGAATCTGATGCTGATGAGTCCTCATGCCGATGATATCGCAAGAGTGATTCTGGAAGAAAACGTCCGGGTGGTGACCACCGGGGCAGGCAACCCCGGAAAGTATATCCCCGCGTGGAAGGAAGCGGGCATCAAGGTGATGCCCGTGGTGGCGGCGGCGGTGCTGGCAAAACGGCTGGAGCGTTACGGCGTGGACGCGTTTATTGCCGAGGGCACCGAATCCGGCGGGCATGTGGGCGAGATGACTACCATGGCGCTGGTTCCGCAGGTCATCGACGCGGTAAACGTCCCCGTCATCGCCGCAGGCGGCATTGCCGACGGACGGCAACTGGCGGCGGCCTACTCGCTGGGCGCAATTGGCGCACAGGTGGGCACCTGCCTGCTTGCAAGCGAGGAGTGCCCCATTCACGACGGATACAAGCAGGCAATTCTCAAGGCGAAGGACTCCGACACCGTGGTGACGGGCCGCAGCATCGGCGGACCTGTCCGGGTTTTGAAAAACAAGATGGCCCGGACCTATCTGGAGCTTGAAAAGCGCAATGCCACGCTGGAGGAGCTGGAAACCGTGACGCTGGGAGGATTGCGTCGGGCAGTGCTGGAGGGCGACGTGGAGAACGGAAGCGTAATGACCGGTCAGGTGGCTGGAATGCTCCACGAAATCCGTCCTCTGCGGAACATCTTGGAGGAGCTTGTGGCAGCGGGTGACGCCCGCATCCGAGAATTGGCGGCAAGTCTATGAAGCTGGGATTTTTATACGCTGGGCAGGGTTCCCAGCACCCCGGCATGGGCGCGGACCTGTATGAACAATACCCCGCCTTTCGGGCCGCGCTGGATGCGGCCAACGCGGGCTTTGATTTGAAGTCCATCTCCTTTGCGGACCCGGACGGCCTTTTGAATGCGACGCAATACACCCAGCCCTGCATGGGGGCCTTTGCCGTGGGACTGACCGATGTTTTGGCGGAAAAGGGCATTGTCCCCTCCGTCGCTGCGGGATTGTCGCTTGGCGAATATTCCGCACTATACGCCGCAGGCGTGCTGGACGGGAAAACCACCGTGGAAATGGTCACTTTTCGCGGCAAGGCCATGACTGACGCGGCAAAGGGCGTGGAATCCGCCATGATGGCCGTGCTGGGGGCTGACCGGGAAACGGTGGCCGCCGCCTGCAAAGCCGCATCCAGCCTTGGCGTGGTGGAGCCCTGCAATTTCAACTGCCCGGGGCAAATTGTCATCGGAGGTGAACGGGCGGCGGTGGAAAAGGCGGCATCTGTCGCTAAGGAGCTGGGCGCAAAGCGCTGCATGCCCTTAAACGTCAGCGGCCCGTTCCATACTTCCCTTTTGAAACCCGCTGGAGACGCGCTGCGGGAATATTTTAAAACCGTGGACTTTCAACAGCCAACCATCCCCGTCCTGCACAACTGCCTGGGCGGCGAAAACCGGACCGGGGAGACCATCCCCGCTCTGCTGGAACGGCAGGTTCAGTCCGCAGTGTACATGGAGGACTGCATCCGCGCCATGGCGGCACTGGGAGTGGACGCAATCGTGGAAATCGGCCCGGGCAAGTCCTTGACCGGTTTTGTGAAAAAAACGCTTCCCGGCTTCCCCGTGTTTAGTGTAGAAACAGCAGAGGATGTTGAGAAACTGCCGGAACTGCTGAAAGGGGTGGAACGCGGATGAATTTTACGGGTAAAACAGCCGTAGTCACCGGCGGGAGCCGGGGGCTGGGCCGGGCCGTGTGCCGCAAGCTTGCCGAGCATGGCGCAAACGTGGTCTTTTCTTACGCAGGAAATACCGCCGCCGCGCAGCAGACGCTTTCGGAGCTGGAGGGCATGGGCGCAAACGTCCGCGCCGTACAGGGCAGCGTGGCGGACAGCGAGGCCGTAAAAGCTCTGATGGACACCGCCGTCAAGGAATTTGGCAAGCTTGACATTCTTGTAAATAATGCGGGCATTACCCGGGACGGACTGGTAATGCTTATGAAGGAAGAGGACTTCGACGCGGTGATTGACACGAACCTGAAAGGGACGTTTCTTTGTATGAAGACCGCCAGCCGCATTATGCTCCGGCAGAAATACGGCCGCATCGTGAATCTCAGTTCCGTGGTAGGTCTTCACGGCAACGCCGGGCAGGTGAATTACGCCGCCAGCAAGGCGGGCGTGATCGGCATGACAAAATCACTTGCCAAGGAGCTGGCCTCTAAGAACATCACGGTGAACGCCGTGGCTCCCGGCTTCATCACCACCGACATGACCGACGGCCTGCCCGAGGCGGCAAAGTCCGCCTTGCTGGCCACCATTCCCATGGCCCGTCTGGGCGCGCCGGAGGACGTGGCCGAGGCCGTTGCTTTTCTTGCCGGAGCCGGGGCCGGGTATATCACCGGGCAGGTTTTGGGCGTGGACGGCGGCATGGGCATGTAAAATGGCGGGGGCAAAGGCTCCCATACGCATAAAGCAATAAGGAGACAGCTATGGATAAAAGACGAGTTGTGATTACCGGCCTTGGCGCCATCACGCCCATCGGACACTCCGCCCCCGAAACCTGGCAGGCGGTGCGAAATGGAGTGTGCGGCGTGGCCCCCATCACCGCCTATGACGCATCCGCCCAGAAGGTCACGCTGGCGGCTGAGGTCAAAAATTATCAGTCGGATGATTTTCTGGATAAAAAAGAAGCGAAGCACATGGCCCGCTTCACTCAGTTTGCGGTCATTTCTGCCCGAGAGGCTCTGAAAGACGCCGGTTTTGACCCTGAAAAAACGGATATGGATCGCTGCGGCGTAATCGTGTCCAGCGGCATCGGCGCACTGCAAAACACCACAGCCGGTATCTGGAAAAGGGCATTGACCGGGTTTCTCCCTTCTATATTCCCATGACCATCTGCAACATGGCGGCAGGGCAAATCGCCATCGACGCGGGGTTCCGCGGCATGTGCTCCTGCCCTGTGACGGCTTGTGCCGGAGGCACCAACGCCGTGGGTGATGGATTCCACTATATCCGGGACGGGTATGCCGACGTAATGCTCTGCGGGGGCAGCGAATCCGCGGTCACACCGCTGGCCATCGGCGGGTTCACCACCATGAAGGCCCTAACCCAGAGCGCCGACCCCAATCGTGCTTCCATTCCCTTTGACGCGGAGCGCAGCGGCTTTGTGTTGGGCGAGGGTGCGGCAATTCTGCTGCTGGAGGAGCTGGACCACGCACTGGCCCGGGGCGCGAAGATTTACGCGGAGTTTGTGGGCTATGGCTCCACCTGCGATGCATATCACATGACCGCTCCCCTGCCCGGCGGCGAAGGCGGCGCCAAAGCCATGGCCCTGGCCCTTTCCGACGCGGGGGCGCGGCCCGAAGATGTGGACTATATCAATGCCCACGGCACCTCCACTCCCTTAAACGACGCAGGAGAAACCGCAGCCATCAAAACCGTGTTTGGCGAGCACGCAAAAAAACTTGCCGTCAGCTCCACCAAGTCCATGACCGGCCACATGCTGGGCGCGGCAGGGGCGGCGGAGGCCCTGTTCTCCGCGCTGGCGCTGAAAGAGGGGTATCTCCCCGCCACCATCAATTATCAGGTAAGTGATCCCGCCTGTGATCTGGACGTGGTGCCGAATGTGGGTCGAAATGCCAAATTGCGGTACGCTCTTTCCAACTCCTTGGGCTTTGGCGGGCACAACGGCAGCATCCTTTTGAAGAAATGGGAGGGCTGAACCATGGGATTGCAATATAACTCCGACGAAATTGCCCAGATTCTGCCCCATCGCTATCCCTTTGCTCTGGTGGACCGCATTGTGGACGGTGAGGCGGGAAAGTGGGCCAAGGGAATTAAGTGCGTCACGGTGAACGAGCCGTTTTTTCAGGGACACTTTCCTCAAAAGCACGTAATGCCCGGCGTTTTGATGATCGAGGCCATGGCGCAAGTGGGGGGCGTGGCCGTGCTGGCACTGCCGGAAAACCGGGGAAAAATCGCCCTGTTGGGGGCTGTGAAAAACGCGCGCTTCAAGCGGCAGGTAACTCCCGGCGACGTACTGGAAATCACCTGCACGCTGACAAAGCAACGCGGCCCGGTGGGAATCGGTCAGGCGGAAGTCCGGGTGGACGGCACGTTGACCGCCACGGCGGAGTTGACCTTCGCCATCGGACAGTGACGGTCGGTTTTGAGCATCGGCCGGAATGCCCAGAAGGGCGGAAATTTAAAAGAAGGTGGTTTTTAACGTGCTGGATCAGCTTTTTTTTGAGGTGTATAGCAAATTTAAGCTGCATTTTTATCAGGAGATTTTAACCGGTTTCCAATCACGAGAGGCCAGCCTGACCACCATAGAAACCTTTTGCATGGAGTCTATTCAGGCGCTGAAAAGCCCCACGATCAACGAGTTTGCATCGTTTCTGCACATCTCCCCTTCCAATGCCGCCTACAAGGTCAACAGTTTGGTAAAAAAGGGGTATGTGGACCGGGTACAGTCTCCGGCGGACCGGCGGGAGTATCATCTGCGGGTGACGCAGAAGTATATTGATTACTACAACATCAGCTCCTCCTATGTGCGGGAGGTGACGAAGCGGATGCAGCGGCGCTTTCCCCCGCACGACTGTGCGAAGCTGGAGGAGATGCTACGCATCATCAGCGGCGAGCTGATGCCGGAAGTGGTGCTACCGGATATTACCGCCATCGAATAAAGCATCGAAAAAACCCGAGAGCGCCCTGTAAGGGTGCTCTCGGGTTTCATTTTGCTTAAAATCGTCTTACTTATGGTCCACCGAGGCCATATAGCAAGCCAGCTCCACCATTTTGCTGGAATAACCGTACTCGTTGTCATACCATGAGACAACTTTGACAAAGGTGTCCGTCAGGGCAATGCCCGCCTTGGCGTCGAAAATTGAAGTGCGGGAATCTCCAAGGAAATCAGAGGAGACAACCGCATCCTCGGTATAGCCCAGAACACCCTTCAGCTCCCCCTCAGAGGCGGTCTTCATGGCCTTGCAGACTTCTTCATAGGTGGCGGCCTTTTCCAGATTGACGGTTAGGTCCACCACGGACACATCCAGCGTGGGAACACGCATGGACATACCGGTGAGCTTGCCGTTCAGGTCGGGGATGACCTTGCCAACGGCCTTTGCCGCGCCGGTGGTGGAGGGAATGATGTTTCCGCAGCCTGCCCGGCCGCCGCGCCAATCCTTCAAAGAAGCACCGTCCAGAATCTTCTGGGTGGGGGTGACGGAGTGAACGGTGGTCATCAGTCCGTCCTTGATGCCAAAGCTCTCGTGGAGCACCTTGGCAATGGGGGCCAGACAGTTGGTGGTGCAAGACGCGTTGGACACGAACTGCATGTCGGAGGAGTACTTTTTATTGTTCACGCCCTGGCACTTTTCCTTTGTCAGGTGCTGCCCGGTGCACTCGCAGACATACTCAGCCCCCGCGTCGCCCCAAGGGATGCTGCCAACTTCCTTCTCCGCGTACACTGCAATACGCCGTCCATTGACAATCAGCGCGCCGTCCTCATAGGACACCTCGCCCTGAAACCGGCCATGCACCGTGTCGTAGCGCAGCATGTACGCCATATAGTCAGGAGTCATAAACGGATCGTTCACCGCCACAACCTCCACGTCGTTCCGGGCCTGAGCGACACGGAAAACCAGACGACCAATGCGGCCGAAGCCATTAATTCCAATCTGAACTTTCATAAGGAAACGTCTCCTTTCAAATTCGGCCACTTTAAACTCGGCCACTGAAAACCGATTGCGCAACCGTTTGTGTTAATCGTTTACATCTGCATAGTATCACAACTTGCTTGCCTTTGCAACTGTCAAAACTGTAAGATTTTTTATTTCCACTTGTATAAAACCGATAATATTTGAAAAATCCGCACAATATTGTGTTTAAAATTGCCCCAGGGCCTTGACGTTGTATCGGAAGGGGCATATACTAATCACTAATTAAAGGATTACGTAATGCTGACACAGCTTGCGCAAGCCCCACGGTCTACGAAACGTGGCATTGTGGCTGTGGCTGTGCGGCGTGTCCGCGCTTAACCGTTCCCGTCTCCGGGTATTGGGACAAGCGAACCTACGTGAGAAAGGAGCGGTTCTCCACGATGAAAGTGACCATCAGCGATGTGGCAAAGCTTGCCGGCGTGTCCACGGCCACGGTCTCCCACACCATCAACAACACGCGCTACGTCTCGGAGGAGACAAGAGAAAAGGTTTACGCAGCCATCTCCCGTCTGGGCTATACGCCGGACGCCTCCGCCCGGAGCTTTCGCACCGGAAAACGGAAAACCATCGGCTTTATCGTGCCGGACATCTCCAATAAATTTTTCGCCACCATGATTGAGTCGGTGGAAAACTATCTGGCCGCCGCCGGGTATCACCTGATCATTGCCAACACTAAGGAGGACATGGACCGGGAGGAGCGGAATATTCGATTGCTTGCCGCCGGTCTTGTGGACGGACTTCTTATCGCCAGCACCATGGACAGCTTCCAGCGGCTGAACAGCCTGATTCCGGCGGGCTTTCCCGTGGTGTTGGTGGACCGGGTGTTTGACGAGAAGAAATTCACTTCTGTGTGCGTGTCAAATTTCCAGCCCATCTACCGCAGCGTATGCCGTCTGGTGGGCAAAGGCGACCGGCGCATCGGCATCATCGGCGGTCTGCCCCGCCTGTCTTCCACGCAGGAGCGCATTTCTGCCTATCAACAGGCTATTTCAGACTGCGGCCTGGTGGCGGAGGAGTCGCTGATCCGCTATGGAGACTCCATGGAAAACAGCGCCCACGGCTGTCTTGACGAGCTTTTAGAGCAGCATTGCGACGCGGTGATCGTCACCAACGGTCTGATGGCCTCGGAGTCCATCATCCACTTGCACCGCAAGGGTGTGCAGCTTGCCCAGGACATCGACCTTGTGAGCTTTGTGGACTACGAATCGGATTTTTACGAACTTTACGCCAACCAGATTGACTCCATTGTCCAGCCTGTGGATGAGTTGGGGAACATCGCCG
>NZ_DAMBZJ010000009.1:0-23189 GCF_032060045.1 Oscillibacter sp. | reverse complement strand
AAAGCGGGTGGAGGATCCGGACGCGCCGATTTTTGAGAAAGTGCTCACCTCGGCCTATCGCCCCTATGATGTGCCAAAGTCCAAAAATGATGCAGACAGGTAATCGATCAAACCATTTTTTCGGATGATCGCTTCAAAAAATCTTCGATTTCTTTTTGAAACGACCTATAAGCTTCCGTAGAATTTGATAATCAATTGATTGCTTGCAATACAGCGAAAAGCGCGCCTCCGGAAATCCGGAGGCGCGCTTTTAAAATTCAATCAGATCAAAGAGCTTTACAGGGCAGCCTTGATGTCCTCCGCGATCTGACCGGCGGTGAGCCGGTATTCCCGCAGAACGTCCTCCGCCTTGCCGGACTGGCCGAAGCGGTCGTTGACGCCCAGCTTCTTGAACTTGCAGGCAACCTTGCCCATCAGCACATCCGCCACCGCATCTCCCAGACCGCCGATGACGCTGTGCTCCTCCACGGTGATCACCGCGCCGCACTTTTGGGCGTATTCCGTGACACAGGCCGCGTCAATGGGCTTAATGGTGTGGACATTGATGACGCTGACGCGGAAACCGTCGGCCTCCAGAAGCTTTGCGGCCTCCAGACACTCGGACACCATCAGCCCGCAGGTAAAAATGGCCGCGTCGGGTCCCTCCCGCATGACGTTTGCCTTGCCGATTTCAAAGGGATAGTCTTCCTCGAACACCGGGGAAGCCAATCGCGCCAGCCGCAGATAAGCAGGGCCTTCCTGTTCCGCCAGCGCAAAAACGGCCTTTTTCGCTTCTTTTGCGTCGGCGGGGACGATCACCGTCATGCCGGGAATCACCCGCATCAATGCCAAATCTTCGATGGCCTGATGGCTGCCGCCGTCCTCTCCCACAGAGACACCCGCGTGGGTCATGCATAGCTTCACGTTGAAATGGGGGTAGGCCACGGAATTGCGCACCTGCTCATAAGCGCGGCCCGCGCCGAACATGGCAAAGGTGGAGCAGAAAGGAATCAGCCCCATGGTGGACATTCCGGCCGACACCGACACGAGATTGCTCTCGGCGATGCCCATATTGTAGTGGCGGTCAGGATAAACCTTCTGAAATTTCGCGGTCTGGGTGGCGTTGGCCAAATCCGCGTCCAGAACCACTACCTTGTCGTTCTGCGCGCCCAGCTCAATCAGCGCCTCGCCGTATGCGGCGCGGGTTGCGATCTTCTCTGCCATCTTACTTTCCCTCCAGTTCCGCGAGGGCCGCGGCCCGCTGCTCTTCATTGGGGGCCTTGCCGTGCCAGCCCACTTGATTTTCCATGAAGGACACGCCCTTGCCTTTCATGGTGTGTGCAAGAATGCACCGGGGCTTGCCCGAAACGGCGGGGCGGTTCAGCGCCTCCACCACGGCGGCAATATCATTGCCGTCGGCCAGCTCGATCAGGTCGAAGCCAAAGGCTCTTAGCTTTGCGGGCAGGTCACCAAGGCTCATGACCTCTTCGTTGGAGCCGTCAATCTGAAGGCCGTTGTTGTCAAACAAAACGGTGAGATTGTCCAGCTTGTAGTGGGCGGCGGACATAAACGCCTCCCATACCTGGCCCTCCTGCGCCTCGCCGTCGCCGCACATGACAAAGACCTTGGTGTCTTTTTTCAGGTGCTTTGCGCCAAGGGCCATGCCCACCGCGATGGACACGCCCTGCCCCAAAGACCCGGTGGACGCATCCACTCCGGGAACCTTTTTCGCGTCAGGATGCCCCTGAAGAATGGCATGGAGTTGGCGAAAACTTTTAAATTCCTGCTTGGGAAAAAAGCCCAGCTCACCCAACACTCCGTAGTAGCAGGGGGAGGCATGGCCCTTGCTCAGGACGAAGCGGTCCCGGTCCGGGTCCTGAGGATTCTTGGGGTCCACCCGCATCTGGGTGCAAAACGCGGCGCTCATCAATTCCACCGCGGAGAGCGAGCCGCCGGGGTGTCCGCTGCCCGCGTCGGCGGTCATGTTGATGATGTCCCTCCGGACCGCGGCGCAGAATTTTTCCAGCTCTTGCGTCGTCATATTCTTCCTCCGTATTCCCAATGAATTTGGGTTGTATTCCTAAGCTTCTACGGTATCACAAGTGGCTCTGCGTGTCAAGAAAGACACGGTTTGAATACCCATAAAAACAAGCGGTTCCATCTTCCAACCTATTTTAATTCTCCAGAGGTTTATAATTTGCCGCTGCCTCTTTAAACAGCTCAAGCGCCGCCTGCAGGTCGGAGGTATCGTCTTTATCCGTAAGCATGACAGCAGAAACATTTGTCGGAAGCTCCTCCGCGTTATCAAGAAACGCGTTTACTTTCCGCACATACGCATCCTCCGATGTCTCTTTCCCGTCTATGCGGTATCGGTAGCTCTTTTCATCGGACAACGCAGGGTTTGCTTCTTCCTCCACGAAGGCAAGCTCCTCCATGGAAAGAAGATCTCCTTGGGCAAAGCTGATATAGGCTTCATAGGCATACCCCTCTGAACTGTTTGCAGAAATGCAATAATATGAAAACTGGCCGGACTCGGTTTTAATTAAATGAAACATATCCTTGTCGCTGCCGAAAATGCTGATGGGTGTGAACCCGCCGTTATACATGGACGCGGCTGATGCGCAAACAACCTGCCCTTTTGCATCTATGTCAAAGATGTTGATACCGCCAGAAATTATTTGCAAATTTCAAAATCTTATTGCGGCGCACCGCATTTTAAAGTAGCCGCATGGAATCAGCCCCCGCCGTTCACCCCCTTCCCTGCCGTAAACCTTGCCATGGGAGACTTGCGGGTTCGCCCAAAGGCCGCTATAATGAGAAAAAAGATCAAAAACAGGGGGACGCAGGATGGAAACGAGACGCGAGCGGGACACCATGGGAGAAATTTTGGTTCCGGCGGAACGCCGCTGGGGCGCTCAGACCCAGCGGAGCCTTGAAAACTTCAAAATCGGCACGGAAAAAATGCCCCGGGAAATCATTGAAGCCTTTGCTTATTTAAAGGAAGCCTGCGCCATGGCTAACGCATCTTTTGGCAAGCTGACCGAAGAGCAGGCGGAACGTATCTCCGCCGTGTGCGGCGAAATCCGTGCCGGAGAGTGGGACGAGGAATTTCCTTTGGCGGTATGGCAGACTGGCTCGGGCACCCAGACCAACATGAATGTCAACGAAGTGCTTTCTCATCTGGCAGCGGAGCGTGGAACGCCCCTCCATCCAAACGACCATGTGAACGCCTCCCAGTCCAGCAACGACACCTTTCCCTCCGCCCTACACATCGCGGCGGTGCTGGCAGTGGAAGCAGGCGTGCTCCCCGCCGCAAGACGGCTGAGCGAGACACTTGCCCGGCTGGAGCGGGAAAACGAAGACATTATCAAAATTGGGCGCACCCATTTGCAGGACGCCACTCCCCTGCGGTTCTCTCAGGAGATTTCCGGCTGGCGGGAACTGGTGGACGCGCCCTGCCGGATGCTGGAAGCAACCCTTCCAGAGCTTCGCCGTTTGGCCATCGGAGGAACCGCGGTGGGAACGGGGTTGAATGCGCCCAAAGGGTTTGACGCGAAGGTCTGCGCCTGTCTCACCCAGCTGTGCGACACGGAATTTGTCCCGGACGAAAACAAGTTCCATGCCCTCACCTCTCAGGACGCGCTGGTGTTTGCCCACGGGGCGCTGAAAGCCCTTGCGGCAAATCTTATGAAGATTGCCAACGACGTGAGGTGGTATGCCTCCGGCCCCCGCTGCGGATTGGGGGAGCTTCATATTCCGGAAAACGAGCCAGGCAGTTCCATCATGCCCGGAAAGGTGAACCCCACACAATGCGAAGCGATGACGATGGTGGCGGTGCAGGTGATGGGAAACGACGCGGCGATCGGCTTTGCCGCGTCGCAGGGGAATTTCCAGCTAAACGTATTTTTGCCGGTGTGTGCGCAGAATTTTTTGCAGTCCGCGCGACTGCTGTCAGACGCGATGGAATCCTTCCGGGTCCACTGCATGGAGGGCCTCACGGCCGACCGGAAGCGGATGGAGCAAAATCTTCAGAGTTCCCTGATGCTGGTGACCTGTCTCACACCGCAAATCGGCTATGAAAAGGCGGCGGAGTGTGCAAAACAAGCCCTCCGGGACGGGACCACGCTGAAAGATGCCGCCCTTTCTTTGGGCCTTCTGAGTGACGCAGAATTTGACAAGGCCGTGCGCCCCGAAAAGATGGTCTGAGCGGCTCCCTCCTCCTTTGGCGCGGACTTTTTCCAGCCTCAGAAATTGATGTCTATGCCCCCAAATCGTGCAATCCCTCCGGTTTACTGAGTAAACCGGAGGGATGCATTTTTATTGCATGCACTACAACTTTCAACGTTTCGCCCCGCAGTCCAACGGCGTTTATCCCACGACCGTGTTGTACATTCTGCCTTTGGGGTAAGCCTCTGCATAATCCATGACAACCCAGCTTCCTAATACTCATTTCTCTGTAAGGTCCACGGTCAAGCGCTCCAGATTTTTTACGGTAGTACGGTTGAGAAAGTGTTCAATTTTCTCAACCTGCTCTAATTCATCGTCGGAATGGTTCAGGGCACATAAAAACCGGTGGAGTACTTCGTGGCGATAAAGCAAATAATTGCCCAACTCCCGCCCTTTGTCTGTCAAGTAGATATCTCCGTACTTTTCGGCCTGAATAAGTCCAGACTGCCCCAGTTGCTGCACCATTTTTGTGACGGAAGGTGCTTTAACATGCAGCATTTTAGAAAGATCGCTTACCCGGACGGATTCATTCTGCCGCGCCAGGCGCGAAATCATTTCCAGATAATCCTCCATGGCACTGGTCAGTTTCCCGTCAGCATTGAGGGCATACCCCTTCATGGTATAAAATCCGTCTGATTGACTCATGCTCCGCACCCTTTCATAAATGCCTGTGCCGGTAACCATTTGCGATACCATGCATAACATATTGATAGAAAGTTTCCTTATCCTAAATTATTCGAAGGGTGTATCTGTTATGAATCAGCAAATTTGTTTGAATGATGTAAAGCCCGGCCAACATGCCACTGTCAGCGCGCTGCAATCCACAGGCAGTATGCGGCGCCGCCTGTTGGATATTGGGCTGATTGAAAATACCGATGTAGAGTGTCTGGGCAGAAGTCCGGGTGGCGACCCCACAGCGTTTCTGATTCGGGGAGCCGTGATCGCAATCCGTTCTGAGGATTGCAGAAATATCCTGATTCACGCGTTGTAATCGAGGTATCGAGATGGGCCTTACAAACAGCTCGGTTGGAATCAAGGCCGTTGATTCCGGATTAGTGATACAAAAACAAATGCCAAGCGACAAAGTCGTTGCCCTGGCTGGAAATCCAAATGTAGGAAAAAGCACGGTCTTCAACGGACTGACCGGCATGAATCAGCACACAGGCAACTGGCCGGGAAAAACAGTCACCAACGCTCAGGGTTATTGCAAAACAAAAAAGAAATCCTATGTCATGGTGGATATTCCCGGTACTTATTCTCTGATGGCCCATTCCGCCGAGGAGGAGGTTGCGCGCAACTTTATTTGCTTTGGAGAGCCGGACGCGGTCGTCGTGGTCTGCGATGCCACATGTCTGGAGCGCAACCTCAACCTTGTCTTGCAGACGCTTGAGATTTCGTCCAAGGTAGTGGTCTGCGTAAATCTTATGGATGAAGCAAAGCGGAAGAATATTCGTATCGATCTGCCCCTGCTATCGAAGCGACTGGGTGTGCCGGTCGTCGGTGCTGTTGCAAGAAAAAAGAAGAGCTTATCCGACCTGATGGAAGCACTTGATTGCATAACAGATGGAGATTGTCAAACCGCACCTCTGTCTGTCCGCTATCCAGAAATGATCGAAGCCGCCATATCCAAAATTCAGCCGCTTTTGGTGCAAAAGTCCGGTGGAAAACTGAACAGCAGATGGCTTAGTCTTAAGCTTCTGGATCAGGATGCATCGCTGATCCGGGAAATTAACACGTATCTTGGAGAAGCGTTTCTACAAGATGCGGAATTAAAAGATGCAATTGCTCAGGCTAACCAGGAGCTAACTGCGCAGGGAATTGACGCAGATCGTTTGAAGGACTTCGTCGTATCCGCCTTGGTAAAAAGCGCGGAGGATGTATGCCGCGGTGCTATTACATATGTAAAGCACAATTATGCTGCCTCAGACCGTCGACTAGATAAACTTCTTACCAGTAAGCTAACCGGATACCCGGTTATGTTGATCCTGTTGGCCTTGGTGTTCTGGCTTACTATTACGGGCGCCAATTATCCCTCGCAACTGCTATCAAATGGCCTGTTTTGGGCGCAAGACAGGCTCACGGAATTTTTCCAGTACCTTCATGCGCCCGATTGGCTTCACGGAATTCTTATTCTTGGCGTCTACCGGGTTTTGGCTTGGGTGGTGGCTGTGATGCTGCCACCGATGGCTATTTTCTTTCCGCTGTTTACCCTGCTGGAGGACGCCGGCTATCTTCCTCGCGTGGCCTATAACCTTGATAAGCCCTTTAAACGTTGCTGCGCCTGTGGCAAACAAGCGCTTTGCATGTGTATGGGCTTTGGGTGTAATGCTGCCGGTATTATTGGGTGCCGCATTATTGACTCGCCTCGGGAGCGGCTGCTGGCCATCCTGACAAACAACTTTGTGCCTTGCAATGGTCGCTTTCCCACGCTGATTGCCATCCTGACAATGTTTTTTGTGGGAACCTCAGGCGGAGCATTTACCTCCTTGCTTTCCGCGATCCTGCTGACAGCCGTCATCGTGCTCGGAGTTGTGGTAACTTTTGCGGTCACCAAATTGCTTTCCAAAACACTGCTCAAGGGAATTCCTTCTTCATTTACGCTGGAGCTACCGCCATACAGAAAGCCACAGATTGGGAAAGTGATTGTTCGCTCCATCTTTGACCGGACGCTGTTTGTTCTTGGCAGAGCAATTTGCGTTGCCGCCCCTGCCGGGATGGTTATCTGGCTCATGGCAAACATTTCCGTTGGCGACACCAGCATTCTCAATCACTGCGCTTCTTTTTTAGACCGCTTCGCGCGGTTGATGGGGCTGGATGGCGTCATTTTAATCGCGTTTATTCTGGGGTTTCCCGCCAATGAGATCGTCATTCCAATTATCATCATGGCTTATATGGCACAGGGAAGCATTCTCGAACTTGACAATCTCGCGCAAATGAAGGCGCTATTTATAGAAAATGGCTGGACGTGGGTCACAGCCATTAGCACTATGTTGTTTTCCCTCATGCATTGGCCTTGTTCCACCACGTTGCTGACCATAAAAAAAGAAACCGGAAGCTGGAAATGGACCGCGCTGGCTGCTGCAATTCCAACATCCGTAGGCATTGTCTCCTGCATTCTGTTTGCCACATTTGCGCGTCTTATAGGATGAGTAACTTGGCTCGCTCCGTCAAGAAAATTCGTTATTTTAAAAAAAGGCTTGTAGTGTGTCAAACTTCTGTTACACTAAAATCAACGGCGCCGTAAATATAACGAAAAAGGAGCTAGTATTTATGGCAGAACTAAAAATGAATACGATTGGGACCATTGTGTCTAACGGAGAGGACATGCGGCTTGTTTTAGACAAGGCTTATGCTTCTGCTCTCGCCGGATTGGATGGGTTTAGCCACATTCAGATTCTGTGGTGGTTTTCCGAGTGTGATACTCCAAAGGATCGGAGCCATCTCACGGAAAGAACCCCCTATAAACACAGCCCTGATGTACTTGGCACATTTGCCACCCGCTCACCCATGCGCCCAAATCCGATTGCACTGGATTGTGTTCAGGTAACCTATATTGACCATGAAAACGCAACGATTGGCCTTGCATATATCGAAGCGTTTGACGGTTCGCCGGTTTTGGATATCAAACCGTACACACCCAGCCTTGACCGGGTGGAAAATCCTGTTGTTCCCGAATGGTGCAGCCATTGGCCGAAGTGTTATGAAGAATCCGGAGATTTCGATTGGGAAAGCGAAATGAAGCGCTAAGCAAACCTACTGAAAACGTCTGCCTGCATAAGGCAGGCGTTTTCTTTCTGCCCGAAAGATGGTGATTCAATCGGTCTGCGTTCCCGTCCCAAAGAACCTGACCGCGGTGAAAACAAAAGTCCTGTTCAATTTATAAGCTTCCTCTAGATGATTCTATAATTGTTTCCATACATGCTCGTATAGAGCCAACCGCCCATTATTCTTCACTAAATGCTCGCTTCTTTATGAAATCCTTAAAAACGGTTGTTACAATAGTAGCAACAAATCAAAAAGGGGTCAAATATGAAGAAGAAGAAAAGACGCTCTAAGGTGCGGCTCACATTGGTGTGCCTATTGGGGGCACTTGCTTTGGCCGCACTCATATTCATGCACTTTGGTGGTTTTGACACGGGTGAGAGTGCGAACCCAGAGGAGTTTGCGGTTTACGCCGGCACGTTGGATGACATCTCCATATCGGAGGATGCCAGAATCATAGCGCTGGGCGAGGCCACTCATGGGAATGTGGAATTTCAGCAGCTCAAGTTGGATGTGTTTAAACTTCTGGTGCAGAATTATGGTGTACGCGCCTTTGCGCTGGAAGGAGACTACGGTGGCTGTGAGCAGGTAAACCGCTATATACACGGCGGAGAGGGCACAGCCCAGGAGGCTGCGGCAGCAATTGGCTTTGCCATATATCGCACGGAGGAGATGGCGGATCTCATTACGTTTATGCGCCAGTATAATGACACCGCCGCAGAAGGCGAAGATCTGCGCTTCTATGGTTTTGATATGCAGCGATATGTATACAGCTTTCATTTCTTGACGGAAGTTTGCAAGGAGCTGGGTGTGGATACGAGCGACTTGGAGAAGCTCGTGGACAGTGACAATTGGAGTGAGGAGTATGACTACCCAGCGCGGATTGAAATCATAACTCATGTCAGAACCGAGCTGGAGGGTAAGAAAAACTCCACGCAGGCTATACACTTTGCGGCTATGCTGCTACAATACTGTGAGTTCCAAAGCGTGTCGGACACTGATAACGGCGGCGCAATGAGAGACAAGCGCATGGCAGAGAATGCCCAATGGATCGCGGAGCAGGAGCAAAAGGCCGGATGTGAGCACATCTTCGTCGCGGGTCACAACAGTCATGTGGCCAGATGGGGCAGCTATGACTCCATGGGGAAGCTGTTGTCAAAAGAATTGGGCGAGAGTTATTATGTTATAGGCACAGATTTCTACAAAACACGCTGTAATATGCCCAGTGGTTCCTCTGGCAGGCGCACAAATCAGGTCTTCTACTCCCATGATCCACTGGCCAAGGCGGCAAAAACGGCAGGGCTGGATATCTGCTGGTTGGATTTCGCAAAGGCTTCCAAAAGTCCAGAACTGACGAAGTTCCTCACGCAGTACATATATATGGGCACTCTCGGCGAGGGTTATACTTGGTTTATGCGCCTTCTACCCCCAAGCTATCGCATCTTTCAGCCACCCGCTGAGCTGTACGATGGCATGATATTGGTCGCCGAGGCAAGCCCGACATCGATAATCGGTTAAATTTAAATGAACAGATCCATGTTCCTTCTATCACGTTCTCTCCAAACCTTTATTCTATGGCAGTCTTGTGGTTTAATAGACGAAGCGCCTAAAGTCATACACAGAAAAAGGAGGATAGCCTATGCCAAAAGTGCTGGTGGTTGATGATGACCAGGATATGCTGACTCTGGTTTGCGCCGCCCTGGAAAAGGATGGCCATCAGGTGGACACCCAAACCAATGCCGCTGCCGTCCAGCCTGCTCTGTGCCGGCAGTATGATCTTTTACTGCTCGATGTGATGATGCCCGGCGAGGATGGATTTTCTCTTTGCAGCCGTATCCGCACCGAGGTGGATTGCCCCATTGTATTTTTAACTGCAAAGGCAGAAGAAGCTGCCCTAGTCAAGGGATTTGGGTTCGGTGCCGACGATTATATAAAAAAACCATTTAGTATTGTGGAGTTACGCACACGGGTAAATGCCCATCTACGACGGGAAGTACGTCAGCCGACCTATACTCTAAGCCGGGGTGGTGTGCGCTTTGATATGCAGGCAAAACAGGCCCTCGCAGGCGAACGCACCTTGCCCTTTACCAAAGGCGAATACGCGATCTGTGAATATCTGGCCCTGCACGCTGGGCAGGTGTTTACGAAAGAACAATTATACGAAGCGGTTTTCGGTATCGACGCCGAGGGCGATTCGTCGGCCATTGCTGAGCATATCAAAAATATCCGTGCCAAGCTGAAAGCCGACGGCCTTAATCCCATAGAAACCGTTTGGGGGGTGGGCTATAGATGGCGAAAAGACAGCGTTCTGTAAGCCTTTCCTTTGTGCTTTTGCGCTTTGCGATTGTTATGTCGGGCTGTATGCTGCTATGCTGCATGGTATGGTTTACCTGTCTTGCGCGACTTCAAAACAACGGTATTGTTTACCGGGGAGTCGTTCCCAACCAGCAGGTCGAGCAATTGCTTGCCGGAGAGCCAAAAATTTTTGTTTCTCCCGGTGACAATTTTTTGGCCGACTACGCTTTGTTTGGCCGAAACGGCGAGGCGTTGGAAAGCAACGTAGAGGGAAAACGGCTGGACGTCATGGCCGGCTTTTTAAAGGAGGATGCGACCAGCACAAACGTGTCAAGGTACACCTATGCAAATGGAAGCACTATCATCTTTCAATGGCAATACCGGTCGGAGTTTGCTAACCCTGTGCTGCGCAGAAAGCTACCCCCTTTTGAATATCTGTGGCTGGCCACGCTTGGTGCTGCATTGGCGGTCTGTCTGCTGTTTAACACCCTGTGGCTCCGTCGGCGGCTTGCCGCCAAGCTGAAGCTGTTCAGCGAGGTAAGCGAGAAGGTTGGCTCGCAGGCGTTGGATTTTTTAATTCCCCATGCGGGCATACGGGAGTATGACCAGGCACTCGGTGCTATGGAGCATATGCGGGAAGCGTTGTACAACTCCCTGTCCTCTCAGTGGGCGGCACAGCAAGAACGGGAGGCGGAAATCGCAGCACTCGCGCATGATTTAAAAACGCCACTCACCTTGGTCGGAGGCAATGCGGAGCTTCTGCTGGATGAAGAACTTCCAGAACACAGCCGCAAAATAGTGGAAACAATTGTGGCAAGCAATGATCGGGCCAAGCGGTATGTAACCAGCCTGTTGGAAGCATCAACAGGTGCGGATGAGGCATTTGAACGCACCAGCCTGTCTTCCATGTTTGACGAGCTTTCCCAGAGTACAATAGCCATCGCTGAAGCAAAAGGGGTCAACCTGCACATCCAAAACGGCCTTTCGGGGGCTGCACGCATTCAAAAAAGCCATTTACTGCGCGCCCTCGGCAATGTGGTTCAAAATGCAATCGAGCATACCTCGCGGGGCGGAAATGTGCACTTGGAAGGCAGTATGGAAGATGACGGCTGGCAAGTCACTGTGCGCGATGAAGGACCCGGGTTCAGCAAGGCGGCGTTGCACCATGCAACAGAGCGCCTATGGCGTGGTGATGCGGCACGTGGCACCGACGGACACAATGGGTTTGGGTTATGGTTTGCAGCACAAGTGACAAAAGCGCACGCAGGGCAGCTGGTTCTGAGCAACTGCGATTCTGGCGGGGTGGTTACCATCAAGATTGCAAATCCCACCGAAATCAATAAAGATACGTAAACAGACCAGATTTGAACATGATAAACATTTAAAAAAGCAATGGCCAATACTTGAAAGGTGATTAATATGAAAAAGACTCTATTCGGATTAATGGTATTATTTTTAGTTTGCGGATTATCTGCATGTTTTGATGATGCTTCAGCCGATATGATCACGCTTGATGAAAACCGAATCATTCAAGATCAATCCTTTGATGTAGAGTTGGATGATTGGGGAGACGTAAAGTTTGTATCCTACGAACCAGATAACAGTGTTGATTTTGAAGATGTTTCTTTTTTCCTGACGAAAGATGATATGGTCATTTATTCGTTTCCGTACTATTGTGAAAATAACAGCACAGAAAACTATGTGGGGCTTTTCGATAGTGTGGAGGCTGTAGATTTTTATGACGTGAATAACGATCAGTTCAAAGATGTAATTGTCATTATTAATTACGTCACAGGGGCTGGGCCTCAAGGTATGACTCCGCGCCCCAGAGCCAGAATATTTTTAGCTTGCAATGAAAAATCTCATCAGAGTTTTATTCTGGCAACAGACTTGATTGATGACATAACAAACAATATTGAAGAACAAGATCTAACCATTTCTGCTATACGTGAATACCTGGAAAACAAGTAGTGCTTGTAACGCAGTCAATCGAATCTATTGATCAATTCGGAGGTGAATTATGAAAAAAATACCGGTTCTATTTGCAGTAATGTGTATCTGTTTGGCGGGATGTAGTCATTCCTCTTCAACACCCCAACCTGCAATCAAATCATCAATTGATGCGAGCGCTTCCACATCTGGGGATGCAGCGAAAGAAGAAGGTGACATTCCAAACAACACATCCGAACCGTTTATAGGCAGTGAAGATTTGGATCGTGAAACTGAGAAGTTTTTTTACGGAACGTGGAAAGTTGAAAAAATGCTGGGGTTTGCAAATTCCTATAATGATGCATCTGAATATCCGACAGGGCAAAAGATTGTAGGCGATCAAATTGTTATTGATCAAGATTTCTTCTCAACAAAAGGTTTTGCGGGATATGAACCTTATCAATTTGAATTAGATAAGCCTATTTACGATATTCAAGAGATCCACTACAATGCCGATTCATTTTATAGAGTAGATAAAATTAATCTAGAAAGTATAAATATGAATGATGAACTAAAAATCCTCGGCGTTTCTGATTCCTCCACAGGACTAGGAATGCCTATAGGTTTTATAGATGTAAACAATGATCGACTTCTCCTCATGTTGGAGGCAACCGTATTTGAGTTGAAACGAATCCCATAATAGAGGTGCTAAAGACGGAGACTAAATAGTGTCAACGAAACAAACCCGTTTTTCTATAGATTCGCGTAAAAATTACAAGCAAACACAAGTGGGCACTGAATCTTAGAATGATTCAGTGCCCACTTGTGTTTAATCAAAGAATATTCTTTCTCAATCGGCGCCATTTAAAAAGAGGTTTTTGAAAATCTTCGTTTTCCTGTCATCATGTTCGCATCAAGGAAATGCGGATGTGTTATATAACACGATGAATCAAGCATTCAACGAGGATTCCATATGGTCCCAGCGACTCCCAGACCAACCGCCATGATTAACCCACATGCAAAATAGGCCGCGTACATCGGATCAATAAAATAAAAAACACACATCATAACGCACTCAATGGCGGCCGTGATGGCAACTTTCACTTTCAGTTTCTTTCTGTGCGCCTGAATATGTTTCTTGTTTTTGTGAGGGACCGGAGCTATCACAATGGCCACGATTGCCCCCGCTATGGTGCAGAGAACTGCGGCCACAGGGTGGACCGCCAAGACTGGGCTGATGACCAAGCTGGACGCGCCGATCCCGGTTCCGATCAGAATACACCAAAAGTGGGACAGGGCATGCAGCCCTCCCAGGTTGGCTCTTAACAGAGAAAAGCTCACCGCCCAGATCAATAAGGGCACCACGTGATGCGTTAAAAGCCCAATCACAAGTAAAAGTCCGTCTGAGATCAGAAGGTTTAAAAAGCACTCCGCCCCATAGGCAAGGACTTCTTCCTCCTCATGATCGGCGCCGTTCTCAATGAGATACGCCGATATTTTTTGAGATAATTCAGAAATCATATGGTTACCTCATCATGTCCGCATAAGACATCAGCCCGGACCGGACATCCTGTAAATAGGTTTGGCTGATTGGCACAATTACGCCGTTTGACAGCACCAATTCCCGCCCTTTCAGCTTGGATACATGCTCCATGTTAATGATGATTGTCCGATGGCAAAAGAGAAACCGACTGGGAAGGTGGGAAAATACGATTTGCAGCGATTCCCTCTGCCGGAAGTCCCCTTCCGTGGTAATAATTTGCGTATAGTGGTTGGCGCTGCTAAAATTAATAATCTTGGAATAGGCAATGCGCGTCACAGAATCATGATCCCGGAACGTATAATGATCGTCATGCAGCTTCTGCTCCACATAGTCCATGCATTTTGCAATTTTTTCGTAGGAGACGGGTTTCATAAGATAGTTTAGTGCCTGCACCTCATATCCGTCAAATACATATTCAGAAAAAGACGTTAAAAAAACAAGCTGACCATGAACCCCCTGCTGCCGCAACTGACGGGCGGCAGAGATTCCGTTCATCCCCTTCATCTGAATATCCATAAATACAAGGTCAAACAGATCTCCGCAGGCACTTAAAATTGCCTCGCCGCTGTCGAAAAGCGCAACATCAATCAGGGCCTGATGTTCCTCAGACCATTGCTGCAGCAGATCCTGTAAAGCCTCGGCGTGAGGCGTCTCGTCTTCAACAATTGCGACCTTCATATCCCATCCTCCAGAGGAATCATAATGCTGACGTTGAAATGGTCTTTTTCCGCCTGAAATTGGCAGGTTCCGCCAGCTTGCTCGACAATCTCCCGGATGCGCCGAATCCCGATCCCGTGGTGGTTTTCTCTCTTGGTGGAGAGCAGACTCCCCTGCGCCCCATGCAAATACGCTCCATCGGAAGAATTCGAGCAGAAGAGATACATCATTTGCTTCCATGGCCTGATTTCAAACTTAATGGAGGCATTTTCAGGAACTTTTTTGCACGCCTCAATTGCGTTATCCAATAGATTGCCTACAAGAGAGGCAAAGGTCACGTCTTTTAAAGGAATTTCATTGGGCAGATACAGTTGGGTAGCAAAACGAATGTTGTGTCGCCGTGCCTCCATGATGCGCAGAGAAATGACGGCGTCGATCGTGCGGTTTCCACTGCACAACATGCAGGCGGAAGCAGGCAGTGCGGAGTCCAGCTGTCCGCAGAATTGCTTCAGCTCCGCGTATTTTTCCTGTTCGATCAGGGCGGAAATCAGCCGAAGCTGCCCTTGATAGTCATGTTTCCATTCAGATAGGGATTCGGTTGTGGAAACCATTAAATCATATTGCTGCTGCTCGGCCAGCGTCAGCTGCTGCTGTTGTTGTAGTTCCCTGTTTTTTCTGAGAATCACACCCAGCCACTCAAACGTGACCAACAGCGTAAAAAGAATCAGTAGTAGGATATAGCTTAATGCCGTCAGTTTCCTTGCCTCCGCTTGGGTTGCGGGATTGGTTCCCAGGATCAAGGAAAGATCTAAAATGGTCTCTTCCGCAAAAATGCCGATGGACAGCAGCGCGAACAAGACCAGAGTGACCGCCAATGGAAACGCCGGCTCCCGGTCGCCAAGATGAGCAGCCACCCATACCATTACAGTCATCAGAAGTAAGTAGACCAAAGTAAACTGGATTCTGGCGTTGCCAAATACCATGAACGTTTCCAACGGAACGTCAATCATCGCTTCCCCAACAGAAAACGTGATATTATCCGCCAGAGCCACGATTAAAAAGTAGATACCCGGCCACAGGACCGCCTTGTACCACATGGCGCGACGAAGCCCGTTGAATATCCAAAACGCGGCCAAAACGCAGACGGAGTAATTGAGTAAGATTCGCAGACTGGAAGATATCTGCAAAAACGTAAATAAGCTCAGTGTGCAGGTTAAGACGCCCACCGAAAGAAGCAGCCTGATTTTGCGGTGGGCGTTTAAACCGATTTTTTGATAGAGCAAATAGGTAATCAGCAGCGCCTCAACCAGGCAGACAAATATTTCCCAAAAATAAGATTGCATACAGTAAATATCCACCCCTCCCACCGATACCATTTTTAATATTACCATAAAAAAGCAGCGGAGGACAGGGGTGCAAGATGCAATTCACGCCAGAAAACAGGCAACTCGCGCTAAACCCCTTGTTTTTTCCAAATTCTGTGATAGCTTCGACTATAGAGATGTAAGAAAATTGGAAATCTCAAAAATTAAAATGAAGGAGCTGTTCGGAATGAAAACAAGACAGGACAAAGAATTTAAGCGGGTTGCGAGGAAACGGATTCTGCATGCGAGCGGTAGTTTTTTAATGGCTTTGGCCGCCGTCTTTGCAGCGGCACCCTGCAGCGCCCATTTTTATGAACCCGAGGTCCCCCGGAAACTGCGGTAAGCGCGGATTGCTTTTACAGGAAGCTCTGCACGTAAAACTGGAATCTGGTGATTAAGTCTAGTTTTGCTGATTTTAGTTGGAAACGCAAGTAGCTACCTGCATTAGCGGGCTGGTATTGCGCACAAGCAACTCTAAAAAGAAAGGGGTGAGTCCCGTGCAGTAGGAAACGAAAATTGGTTCCGCAAGAGCCTCGGCAGAAAATCAATGATCCCATATCTCCGGGAGCACGAAAGGAGCAGGCCGATGCAGCAAGTATTATCGCAAAGACATTTTGCATATCTCTATTCCGGGGGATTCTTTACAAAATGAGAAAAGAGGTATAACATGAAAAAGAAACTAATGAGTTTGGCTCTGGCACTGGCGATGTGCGTGTCTCTGTGCGTTCCTGCATGGGCTACAGACGAAGAGAAGCAGGCATTGCAGCAAATTGAAATGACACCCGATGTCTTTAATGAATACGATTATATTGTAAGCGTGCGTAAAGCGGGAAATATACAGCTACAATCTATTGGAGTACCTTCAAAAGATATTGCATACATTAAATCAGATGCAATTGAAAAAGAACTTCAGTATCGCGCGTCATTGCCAGAAAATGTATTGGAAGATCAATATTGTTATGGAAATGAGGAAGTCTCCATTTTAAAAGCGTATGATGGTGGCAGACTGGAAGATCGTCCTGGAATGAGAGCTGTTACTGCTACACTGACAGCTGGACTTGGCAAACTAGTTACCGGGCCCAAGCGGATGGGGGCTATCTACGCATGGTCTTGGGATTATAAGCCTGTCGTCACTTTTACCGACGCTGCTGCCATTTCTTGGATTGGCACATACGCAAATGGCCTTAACAATGAGGCTAAGGTAAACTTCAGGGAATCCCGTGCGGATGTCCACTATTATTATTCTACTCGTGTGCAACCCCAAATAACTTATTCACTTGAAAGCGAAAATCCCTCCCGTGGTTGTAATGTTAAAATTCCAATGGAAACTTATAGTGGGGGGTTCCCTGTCTGGGCAAAAAACGGAGCCATTTATGCGTACATAGAATTGCAGGATTCCCATGGGGCTAATTTTACCACGCTTTCTATGGTCGGAGCATACGGACATTATAACGTATCAGTAGGTTTGGGCGTATCTTTTCCTGCTGGATGCTCCATTAGTTTTAGTGGATATAATACGGCGCTCGGTACCTCATATATGAACTTTTATGCATAATGATATTTTCTGATCCTTGGAGAGACTTTTATGGAATTGATGATCTATTTAATCATTGAAGTGGTTTCAGCATTGCTTTTTCCGGGTTTCCTAATTAGTGCGCTCAAGCCATCTTCAAAAAGTCCTGAAGCCTATATGCTACTGGCTTGCCTGTGCAGCGGCGTGTGCGCTTTTTGCTTGAGTGTGTTGATAGCGGTCTAAAAGAAGGAGGGAAGCACGATTTCGTGCTTCCCTTCTAGGACTTCAATCCACGATTTCAAAGCTATATTAAATAGTCTCTTTTTTTGTATGGGGAATACAAGCCCTGTATCTAGACAGCGCCCTCTAGGATTGATTTCCTAGAGGATGTTATGCATCTAACGAGCAAAGAAACCTAGAGCAGCGGAATTGACTGAACATCGCATAGATCTTAAAAAGACTTATATCTTAGTTGCCGCAAAGAAAGAAATCTACAACGGTCATGTATAATGAAGTTCGCAATTTAAGGCATAGAAAAGCCATTGAAGGATTTGAATCCCAATGGCTCAAAGAAAGAATACCCCAGGGCTCGCAGATTTGCTACTAAAATGTATGGTTGACGCCAGACCCGATGCTCAGCATGCTGGAGTGGCTGTGAATGCAGCTCATGGAGGCGGAGGTCTCCGAAATCATTGGCGCGGAAAAGAACGCACACAGTCTGTCCCGTAACGATTAACGCTGCGGCTACCGCCTTTGGCTGCGCATAGGGGCAGACCGATGCAGTAAGTTTTATCGCAATGACATTTGCATATCTCTATTACGGCGAATTCTTTACAAAATGAGAAAAGCGGTATAACATGAAAAAGAAAATGATGAGTTTGGCTCTGGCACTGGCGATGTGCGTGTCTCTGTGCGTTCCGGCGTTTGCAGTGGAGGCGGGTGGCGCAGACTGCTATGAACTTGCGGAATACGGCCCGGAGAGTATTGTTTATTGCCGAGAGATTACGTTTGAAGAAGCTGTAGAACAAAAGATGAATTATGATAACATTTCGTATGAAGATGCAAAAGAGCAATTGCTGGCTGAAGAAAATCGCATCTTAACTCAACTTGGGGTGCGTAATGTAACTTCCCGCACTAATGAACGTACGTATGCCAATGATATTATTAAGTATCAAAATTACGAGAAGGAATTTTCTTATCCGGGGAACAGCAGCTTCAGATGTGCAATCACTGCAACAGTGGTCACATTTTCGGATTACGGGCACACGCGATTAATTGACAGAGTTGATATGCTCTCAACTCGACGTGTTTCCGGTCTATATGATTACGATTGGATTGAGAAGGCAACATCTTCTAATATTTCTTATGACAAAACAAGTGTAAGATTGTCAGCTACCGGGCACTTTACGACGAGCATCACCGCATCCCATGGTGGCACCATTGAGATAATTCCAGGCTTCAGCTATTCGGGTAGCGTAGGCACAACCAGTACATACCTTTCTGAAACTCGCGCCCCAATTATTGTTTGGCATTTACAATACATATACAATAATTGGGGCGCGGTTAGCATTAGATAAGGGTGCTTACAACGACTGAAAGTCTGCGGTTTTCAACATAAAAACAGGTCACCATTTAATAGAATTTGGAGGGCAACTTGTGAAAACGCACCGTCGCCTATTATTACTTATACTGCTTATAATTGTTGGCAGTCTTGCATTTCTAGCATTATCTAGTAAGACAGGAAATGCAGACACTCGTGGGTGGAATATTTCGAACCTTGAGATGGAAAATGATTCTGGATTTTGCGAAATTATCAGCTTTGAAGATGCTGTGAGCTTGAAAACCAAACTTAATAGCAGTGATAATGAGTCTGCTGAAAAAGAACTGAGAGACTTGGAAAGTGAAATTTTCAATTCAACTGGCAATAGTGTAAACTATTATCAGTTTACAGGAGCGTTTACATTTCCTGAAATTAAAGAAATAAAGGGCGAATTAACCACTCTCATTGTAGTTGTGGATCATCAAACCCCCTATATTCACGAAATTGATTCCCCCATTACAGAAATTTCTTGTACACAGAGCAATGTGCGATGGACTCAAATGAGTTCATCTTCCAATATCGACACAAATCAAACTTCTGCACGGCTGGCTGCAACAGGATATCTTAACGTATCAGACGGAGATGCCTCTGCACCGGATCGACTCTCAAATACGGTTTATCCGGTGTTTACTTTTTTGCTGGAAAATTGAAAAGGAATGATTTAAGCGTTAAAGCTAGAAAATCCAAAAGCGAAGCACATTGCTTTTTTAATTGTAACTGTTATTTTTTTACTGTTGCCTTTTTCTGCTTTCCAGACACTAGTATTACAAAGGAACCCGAAAGCGACGATCCCACGCCCCCGGCGACGCGAAAGAAGCGGACCGATGCAGCAAGTATTATCGCAATGACATTTTGCATACCTCTATATATTCGGACTGTTAAATATCAGGAAAGTAGCGGTAATACTTATTTAGTTTATTCTAAAGAATACGCGGTTACAGGCCTTTTGCAGGGCGGACAGGATGGGGGCTCCATTTCTTATGGGCAAAGCCAGACAGTTTCAGAAACACTTACTGCCAATGTATCCTTGTCAGCCTCCTATAAAGATACAATTGTTGCAACATTGGGAGTGTCATATACGAAATCTGCGGAGAACAGCTCTAGTTTTGGCATGACTATTAACATTGGTGCGGGAAAAACCGCAAGAATTATGTTTGTGCCCATGATGCGACACACAAATGGCGTACTAACCGTCGTAACAGAATATAATAATGGAACATTTACTGACACCTATAATGTCTCTGGATTTGTTCCTCAAAAGGTTGGTGCATATGCTGATGGCCTATATTATCCCAAGTATCAATAATATAAAAAAGCTTTTCATTTTGACTGTTTGGATAATGTGCTCCGTATTAATATTAGGATGTGAAGACACCTCAGACAATACCCTGAATTCCCAGCAATACAGTTCCATAAGTGATATTTTTCTGGCTCTTAACGAGACTGAGGAAAATGTAGTCGAGGAAATAAGTCTTCAGGACAGCAGTGTATTTATAATCATAAACCATGATATCGGATATATTCGGTTTGTTCATATTCGTAACGATACTGATGCGTATGAACTCTCCACTTACAGCGAAAAAATATCAATCAGCGGCAGCGAACCACTCATCGGGAGTTTTGATGTCGATGACAAGCAGATGATAAATTTTCTTGTTGATTCAAGCGGTACAATTGCTGGTTCCGAACAATATGATAATTTTACTCTATCTGAAGATTTAGTTCTTAGGTACTCAGTTGAATCATGACTGTCAAGGGGAAGCCATCGTCTTGATGGCGCCCCCTTGACATCGGCCTATGCTTCTGGTGATGATTATTGGGAAGGGTGAATTCGTGTTTGAAAATGGCAGCCAGAAAAAACTTGATATGGCCCTTTCGAAAAAGGTATATCATATTTTTGGCATTGGGGGGAATTCCATTCTCGGAATATACATCTCGTTTCTAGCAACGCGTTTCAGTGTGTTTACCACATATGAACCCTTTAGTGGCAAAGTTTTTTCTATAGATGTATCAACCATTGAATCGGTAAAAATCCGAGATGGAAATACCGGAGACAAAGTGAAATTTCCTGAAAAAGGGCAAGTGCATTCAATAATTACATCTTTAAATAATTTTCGATATGATTTCTGCATTCCAAAAATACCAATTAAAACTGGTGGGTGGTCATATAAAATTGACATAGAAAGCGAAGATACAATAGCCTCATATTATTTTAACGACTCATGGATTACAGTGAACGGTTTCGTTTTTTATGGCGATAAGCAATATTTTCAGCTTTTTATTGCAGAACTAGCAGACAAGCGGGCGGTGCATTCGTCTTGACGGTGTAATCATTGCCCCGCAATGTGTTATCAGATTTTACCATCTGTTTTTATTCAATCAATCTCCGTGAAAGACCGCAGATGTGGCCTTTCAGGGAGATTAGCGATAAAAATAATAAATCTTAAATGTAGCCTTATTTTTACAATCAATCGAATACGTCTGATCTGACAATTCGGGTAAAGCCTGTGACGACGTATTCTGTCACCGCCACATTATTTCTGCCACTGTTCCAGTGGCAGACCGGGAGACTGCCGTTCGACGTGCAGTCCACGATTATGCCAATATAGGAAACGCGCCCTGTCAAGGCCAGATCGCTGGGCAGACTGCTTTTTGGGAACGTTTATGGAAATGAGTACACCCCGACTAGTTGGAGTTAATTTAGAGGATGTCTATTTATGAGCTTATCAAATTCGTTTTCATTACTTGAATTTGGAGCAATCTTGTACTTCATTCACGATTTGTGGCTCGGTATATCAATATTACGAAATATAAATAAAACTGATGTTTATACTGATATTACGGGAGCCAAAAGACGCATGTTTTTATATTTGCAGGCGATGCTTTGCTTCGTAAGTGTACTCCTTTTTGTGCTCATTGTCATTATAAACAAAACCACCATCTTATGGGTGTTTACTGCGATTGCTATCACGGCTATACAAAAAATTTTTACAAGAGCATATAAGTTTTTTGTAGCAAGGTTGCAAAAGTGAAATCGGATAGACGGTTCACCACTTGTAATTCAGGCGGCCCGAAAGGGTCGCCTGAATGCTAGTCTAGAAGGCTTCTTTAATCCGCTCTTTCGGACGTTTTTTATCTCAAGAATCCCAAATGATTTCCGCCCGAGCATAACATATAGAAGCAACCCATAAAGAAATCATGAATTTTGAAGAACAATGTCGCCTTTTCCTGTTTTTTAGACACTCGTATTACAAAGGGACCCGAACCCGTCGACCCCATGCCACCGGAGCGCGAAAGCGGCAGACCGATGCAGTAAGTTTTATCTCAATGACATTTTGCATATCTCTATTCCGGCGAATTCTTTACAAAATGAGAAAAGAGGTATAACATGAAAAAGAAAATGATGAGTTTAGCTCTGGCACTGGCGATGTGCGTGTCTCTGTGCGTTCCGGCGTTTGCTGCGGAGTATTGTTCAAGTCTCACATATTCAAATGCTTCAGTTCAAGCCAACGAAGTTAATGTGGGAAATGACATCAACTTGGTAATCGAGGATTATCCCAATGGTGATGCAAAGATTTCTCAAATTGCCAAAGGTGTAACAACTTGCGTATCATATGTCCATAGAGCAGAACATTATATTGAAGATATCTCTTATGAGCAGGGAAATCCCATCTCAAGTATTAAATATTTTTTTGAAGAAGAAGATTCCGCTAGGGCCAGTTTAAGAGCTAGCTATACAACCGCTGGTACAATTACATATCAATATTATGATACTATTCCAGTAACCCGCTATTTGACCTGTGCTTACCAAAAGACCTCTGAATCGAACATGTATAACTTAACTGGAAAATATAAAAATATTGCTTCGTTAGTTGGACTTATAACGGGCGTACTGAGCATTCCCGGTCTTATAGCAGGCGAAGTTGCTGCCAAAGTCGTATTGTGGCTTGGTATTGGAGATAGTATCGGAAGCTTTTTTATTCCTGACTATTGGGTAACTTGCAATGATATTTGTGTGAATTGGAAACTCACCGATGATGGAGGATATTCAACAAATATGTCAGGGCACAAGTATGTTCTCACAGATGAGAAGCACAATGGTGTCTCCGAATATGACGGAGATTATTATGAAATAAATTCTTATTCTCGTCATAATACAGACTTTGCTCTTCGTGCTTACGAAGTCACATATAATACTCGCGACACTGTTACCATCTCTTGGGGGTAATGATGAAAAAAAACAAAATTATCTCTTGGTTAGCACTAATCCTAAGTATATTGCTTTTGCTTGCTTGGTTTGCAGCGTTGGTAGGCTGGATT
>NZ_DAMBZJ010000008.1:88420-99486 GCF_032060045.1 Oscillibacter sp. | reverse complement strand
CCCGCCGCCAGCGCGGCGGAATATTCTTCCCAGGGCAGGACACGGACGTTGATTTTTAAATCAAAGGCAGAAAGCTGAGCGGCAATGTGCCGCGCGGCCGCCACCTTAAAACTGCTTTCCTCGTTGACGATCATATCAAGGGACAGGTGCTGGCCGCTGCTAAGGTCCGTAGAGGTCATGGCCCGCTGAAACGCGGCGTAGGAATAGGATTTCTCAAGTTCTGCGGGATAGTCCGCCGAGGCGGGGGAGATAGGAAACTGAGTGGCGTTTGCGTGGCCGGAGAGATATGCACTGACAGCCCGTTCCCGGTCAAGTCCCAGATTCAAAGCCTGGCGCACCTCCGCGTTGGACAGGACGGAAGAGCGGACATTTATTCCCACGTATTGAAAGACGGTGGAAGCCGCCTCGTAAAACTGGATGCTGCCGGCGACGCTGATGGGATTAGAACCGGTGAGGTCCGAGGTCAAAAGCTGCGTCTCGTGAGAGGTGAACTGGAACAGCATCACGTCCGCGTCGCCTGCCGCACGCAATGCAATGTGGTCCACCGGCTGCTTACCTCCCTGCCAATGAGGATTGGCGGCAAGGTATGTGTCCGCTTCGTTGGCGACAAGGCTGTAAGGCCCCGTCCCTACGGGCACGGTGTCCGCCGTGCCGGATTTGACGATGGGAATATCCAGCAGGGCCGGAAACGCGGTGTTAGGGGAGGATAGCTGGACGCTTACGGACCCATCTCCCGCCGTGATTGAGGAAACATCTCCCAGCCGTGCGCCATACCGTCCAGAGAACTGCGCCCGGCGCAGCGTATCGGCCACATCACCGGAGGTGAGGGGGGTTCCATCGGAAAACAGCACGCCGGGGCGGAGGAGAAAAGTGTACGCGCTTCCGGAGGGGTCCTGCGTATAAGAGGCGCAGAGAAGAGGCTGGGGCGCAAACGTTTTGTCCAGCTCAAAAAGACCTTCGCACAAAAGTGCCGCCGCTGTCTGCTGAACCCCGTCGGCACAGGTGATGGGGTCCAGACTCAGCTCCGGATACCATGGAAGGGCCAACTCCTTCGGCAAAACGGAGGGGGCCGCTTCAGAGCCGGACGGGCCTGCACTCTCACTGGTCTGCCCAGGGGGAAATTCCTCCTCGGTCACGTCGGGCGAAGGAGCGCAGCCGCTCAGCAGCAGCGCGGCGCAGAGCAGGGAGATTATCAATTTTTTGAAGCGTTTCATAGCTCTCTCCGTTTCCTCCTGCGGTTTATACCAGTGAAATCAGCGCCGCCTGCGCGCCCCGCTGCCCGCCGACCCGGCGATAGGACCAGAACAGGTCCGGGCGGCAGTGAGTGCAAAGACCGCTCACATCAATATGTTCCGGGGAAAGGCCCGCTTTCAGCAGCCACTGGCGGTTTAGCCCAGCCAAGTCCACTTGCCATTTAAGCCCTCGCCGTTCAAGATAGGGCGCGGCGTCCTCGCCTAACGCCTTGATCATGGCCTCAGGCACGTCACCGTCGGTTTCAAAGCAGCACTGGCCGATGCACGGCCCGATGGCCGCCACCATCCGTTCCGGTTTTGCGTCGTACAGCCGGGTCAACTCCCGGACCGTCTTTTCAAGGATGCCCAGTGCACAGCCTCTCCATCCGGCGTGAACCGCGCCCACGCATCCCGCTTCCGGGTCGTGAAGCAGGATGATGCCGCAGTCAGCGGAGAAAACGAGAAGGGGAATCCCTTTTGTATTGGTGACCAGCGCGTCTGCGGTGAAGTCCCGCTCCCGCCACAGGCCCATGCCCGCCCGTTCCTCCGTGACGGGAAGGACGGTGGTTTCATGAACCTGCCGGGCCAGCACCACATGGCACATATCCGCGCCCACCGCGCCGCAGAAGCGGCGGTAATTTTCCTCCACAGCCGGACGGTCATTTTCCCGGCTGGGACCAAGGTTCAGTGTGTCACAGGGGGGCTTGCTCACGCCGCCTTTCCGGGTGGAAAAGCCGTGGGCAATACCGCCGCAGCCGTCCAGCAGGGGGGAAGTGAAATAGACAAGACCGTTTTCCTCATGCGTTGTCAAGGGCATGTCAGTCCTCCTTTTGGGTGTTGGTTTTGTTTGAAGGTGTATCAGAGTCTGCGCTATCCGGCTGATTGGCGCTTTGGGCTGCTTCGGCGTCCATCTTGCCGTTCAGACAAAGGCCCAGCACTTTTAAAAGGCCGCAGAGCAGCAAAACAACACCCAGGCCAAGAAAGAAATCATGAACAATGGCCATGGAGAACAGGATGAAGCCAATGCCCCCAAGCATCAGGCAGATTGCCACCAAAATATGCCGGATGTCCGACAGTAAATGTATCGCGCTGCCGTTTGCGTCGTCTTTCATGAAACGCTCCTTTCAGTAAAAGCCGCCCCCCGCCCTCCCGGCAGGAGAACAGGGGACGGCCTGAATCGCGCTACAATTCGTCAGGAGTGATACTCCGCGCAGTCGCAGTTTTTAAACTTCTTGCCGCTGCCGCAGGGGCAGGGGTCGTTGCGTCCAATTTTTGTAACCTTGCGAGGCTGCTTTTTGGGCGCGGTGCTGTCGCCGCCCACGTTCTCGGTCATGCCCTTGGCCACGCGTTCCCGCTTGACCTCTTCGTTGGTCTTGATGCGCACGGAGAACATCCGACGCACCGTTTCGTTCTGAATGGCAGAAATCATCTCTTCGAACATGGTGAGGGATTCCTGCTTATAGGCGATGACGGGGTCGGTGTTGGCATAGGCCCGCAGGCGGATGCCCTGCTTCAAATCGTCCATGGCGTCGATGTGGTCCATCCAGTATTCGTCCACCACGCGCAACATGATCACCCGCTCCAGTTCTCTGGCGATTGCGGGGGTAAACTCTTGCTCCCGGGCTTCGTAGGTCTTCTCCGCCTCGGCGTAGAACAGCTCTGAAAGGGACTGCTCGGTCTTTTCGGTCAGTTCCTCCTCGGTGAAGTGGAAGGTGCCCTTGGGGAAATACAGTCCCTCCAGCCCCGTCAACATCTCTTGGAAGCCCGCCTCGTCCAAAGCGGTTTGCTCACCAAAGCTCTGGGCCACCTGCTCGGTGATGGCAGAGCGGGTCATGCCAAGGAGAATTTCCTTGAGGTCCTTGCCGTCCAAAACCTGCTTGCGCTGGCCGTAGATGATTTCCCGCTGCTTGTTCATCACGTCGTCGTATTCCAGAACGGACTTTCTGGACTGGAAGTTCCGGGACTCCACGGTGGTCTGGGCATTTTCGATGGCCTTGGAGAGCATTTTGCTCTCGATGGGGGTGTCCTCATCCAGATCCATCCGCTCCATGATACCCGTGATCCGGTCGCCGCCGAACAGGCGCATCAAATCGTCCTCAAGGGAGATATAGAACCGGGTTTCGCCGGGGTCGCCCTGCCGGCCTGCGCGGCCGCGTAGCTGGTTGTCAATCCGGCGGGAGTCGTGACGCTCGGTGCCGATGATGAACAGGCCGCCTGCCTCTCGGACCTTTTCCGCCACGTCGGAAATTTCCGCCTTGTGGTGGGCCAGCGCCTCGGCATACCGCTTCCGGGCGTCCAAAATCTCCTCGCTTTCGGTTTCGGCATAGCCGGTTGCCTCGCCAATCAGCTCGTCGGACATTCCGGCCTTGCGCAGATCTGCCTGCGCCATATACTCGGCGTTGCCGCCCAGCATGATATCGGTGCCGCGGCCCGCCATGTTGGTGGCCACGGTGACGGCGCCCAGCTTGCCCGCCTGCGCGATGATCTCCGCTTCTTTTTCGTGGTTCTTGGCGTTGAGGATGCTGTGGGGGATGCCCTCGTGGCCCAAAAGCCCGCTTAGAATCTCGTTCTTCTCAATGGACACCGTGCCCACCAGCACCGGTTGGCCCTTTTCGTGGCACTCCTTAATCTGCTGGATGACGGAGCGGTATTTTCCCGCCTCCGTTTTATAGACCACGTCGTGGTTGTCCTTGCGCTGATTGGGACGGTTAGTGGGAATCTCGATGATGTCCAGATTATAGATGGTGCCAAATTCCTCCTGCTCGGTCATGGCCGTTCCGGTCATACCGGAGAGCTTTTCGTACAGGCGGAAATAATTCTGGAAGGTGATGGTGGCCAGCGTCTTGTTCTCGCTGGCAACGGTCACATGCTCCTTGGCCTCAATGGCCTGATGCAGCCCGGCGGAATACCGGCGGCCGAACATCAGGCGGCCCGTGAACTCATCCACGATGATGACTTCGCCGTTTTGCACGACGTAGTCAATGTCCCGCTTCATCACGCCGTGGGCCTTGATGGCCTGATTGATGTGGTGGGACAGGGTGGAGTTTTCAGGGTCGGACAGGTTTTCAAGGTGGAAGAACTGCTCCGCCTTTTCGATGCCGTTGGCGGTGAGCATGGCGGTTTTTGCCTTTTCGTCCACAATATAGTCGGCGGACTCGTTTTCGTCGTCCTCTTCCTTGCTGTCCACCTCGGCCACCACGCGCTTTTTCAGGCGAGAGACAAACATCTCCGCCATGTCGTACAGCTGGGTGGACTTTTCGCCCTGTCCGGAAATAATCAGGGGAGTGCGGGCCTCATCGATCAGGATAGAGTCCACCTCGTCCACGATGGCAAAGGCGTGGCCCCGCTGGACCAACTCCGCCGAGTAGATGCACATATTGTCCCGCAGATAGTCAAAGCCCATTTCGTTGTTGGTGCCGTAAGTGATGTCGGCGTTATAGGCCTCCTGCCGCTGGGCGGTGGTCAGGCCGTGGACAATCAGGCCCACCTTCAGTCCCAGAAAACGGTGAACCTTGCCCATCCAGTCGCTGTCGCGCTTGGCAAGATAGTCGTTCACAGTGACGATGTGAACGCCTTCTCCGGTCAGCGCGTTGAGATAGGCGGGAAGGGTGGCCACCAGGGTCTTTCCTTCACCGGTCTTCATCTCTGCGATGCGGCCCTGATGCAGCACCACGCCGCCCACAAGCTGCACGCGATAGGGCCGCAGGCCCAGTACGCGGTCCGCAGCCTCCCGCACGGTGGCAAACGCCTCCGGCAGAATCGCGTCCAGCGTCTCGCCGTTTGCCAGACGCTCTTTAAACTGGGCCGTCTTGCCCCGCAGTTCTTCGTCGCTCAGCGCCTTGTATTCGTCACTCAGCGCCTCGACTTTATCGACGATGGGATAAATCTGTTTGAGCTCGCGGGAGCTGTAATCTCCGAAAATTTTCTTCATGAAGCTCATAGGTAGTTAAAGATCCTTTCTGACCCGGCTTTTTGGGAGAAAAAGTCGGAATGTTATTCCTTATATAGTAGGGGGTCGCCAAAAGCAACGATAAGCATACCACACCTTTTTGAAAAATGCAAAGAAAATCAGGCTCAATGAATAAAATTAACATTTAGGCAATTTCTTATGTACGATACTGCGAAAATGAAGAAAATCCTTACAGCTCGCAACTGCCCCGCTCCACCAGTGCCACCCGACCGGTGATGCAAAGGGAGGGGACACGCCCATTTTCCCACGCTGCGGAAACGGTGATGGTCCCTCCCGGTTGGTGGAGGTTCACCGTGACGTCTTCTGCCGCCTGAGAGGCAAGGTACGATCCCACAGCGGCGCTGCCGCTGCCACAGCCGGATTCCCACACCGCCGTGTCGGTGGAGCGGACATAGACCAGCGGCGTAATGGAGCTTGTGTCCCGGTTGTAGAGCATGATGCCGCAGGCGTCCGCGTCCAGCGCTGCGCACAGGGGACGGATGGCGGATTCCGCCGCCTCCCGGGAAAGTGAGCCGGCGGGGACAACGCAGTGGACAATCCCGTCAAACACCACGGCGGGAACAGAAAGCCCACCGGGAAGTTCCACCGTGGTAATCTCCACGGGCAGGGGCATGTTCACAGTACCCCACACTCCATCTTCCCGCCGGTCCAGACGGCAGGTGAGAAGTCCTTCGTGGCCGGAGACTTCCAGCGGAACCTCGGAGGTGTTCAGTCCGTCTCTGTTTGCGGCATAGGCCGCAGCGGACATGGAGGCGTTGCCGCAGAATTCGCCGCCCATCATTTGCAGACGCAACACTGCGCCGGGAAGGGAAGCGGGCTCGATAAACCCCACTTGCTCCACTTGAGGACGCATAGACATCAGCCTTGCCGCCACCTCGGGCTGCATGGCACGGGGAACAGGGGTGGAAACCAGCAGGGTGATATTTTTCGTGGGGTCCCAGATTGTATAATCAAGCTTCATGAACGAATCCCTCCGGTTTTCAAATGTTCGGGCAGACGTAGGCTCCCGCGTTTTAAAGAAGTATTTGTACAGTATAGCACGGACACGGGGCAAAGCAAACCTTTTGGCTCCAAAATTGAATATTTCAATTCCTTTTTGGGGAAATCGGTGGTATGATATCCTTGTAGAAAAAGTTGCGGCAATTTGTGCCGCCACCCTTGCAGTTTTGAAAAACAAAGGAACGGGAGGCAATCATGTTCAATGGCTTTACGGATGAAACGGTGGATTTTATGTGGGGCATCCGCTTCAACAATGAAAAGCCGTGGTTCGAGGCGCATAAGGAGATATACTTATCCAGCTTCTACCGCCCTATGAAGGAGTTGGGGGACGAGCTATACAGCTGGTTTTCAGAGCAGAGACCGGAGCTTCCGCTACGGGGCCGCGTTTCCCGCATCTATCGGGATGCACGGCGGCTCCATGGGCGGGGACCATTTAAAGACCATCTGTGGATCAGCGTGGAGGCCCCGGCGGAAAGCGTGTGGACGGTGCAGCCCTGCTTCTGGTTTGAGCTGGGACCGGACGAGTGGAGCTATGGACTTGGGTATTACGCAGCCAGTCCCTCTACCATGATGAAGCTCCGCGCCCGCATGGAGCGGGACCCAAAACCCATGGAGGCCCTGACCCGGAAACTGAATCGGCAGCAGGAGTTTTCTTTGGAGGGAGAGGAGTATAAGCGCCCCAAGGAGGGTGCACCAAGCGAACTTTTGTCGCCATGGTATCTGAAAAAGAGCTTTTCTCTGGGGCGCCGGGACAAGCTGAACGAGATTCTCTTCACGCGGGATCTGGTGGACCGGTTGAAAACAGGTTATGAATTTCTGCTGCCCTATTACGATTATTTCGTGACGCTGGAGGGGGACCCGGACCCGCGAAAACCAAGCTGATCGAGACTTGCAAACCCTCGGAAAGACGTGTATAATGCGGCATAATCACACATAAGCGCGCCCTTCCCTGTGGAGCGCGCACACATTTAAAACGGAGGAGACATCCATGAAAGACTATCCCCAGAGAGAACAGGCACTGGCCCTGCTGCGCAAGTATAACGGCGAGCCTTTCCACATTCAGCACGCGCTGACGGTGGAGGGCGTAATGCGGTGGTACGCCGTTGAGCTGGGGTACGGCGAAGACGCGGATTTTTGGGCCACGGTGGGCCTGCTGCACGATGTGGACTTTGAAAAGTGGCCGGAGGAGCACTGCCTGAAAGCACCGGAACTGCTGAAGGAAATCGGCTGCGGAGACGCATTCATCCATGCGGTTTGCAGCCACAGCTATGGGATTTGCTGCGATGTGGAGCCTGTGGAGGAGATGGAAAAGGTTCTCTTTGCCGCCGACGAGCTGACAGGCCTCATCGGCGCGGCGGCCCGGATGAGGCCTAGCAAAAGCTGTCAGGACATGGAACTTTCCAGCCTGAAAAAGAAATACAAGGATAAGAAATTTGCTGCGGGCTGCTCCCGAGACGTGATTCAGACCGGCGCGGAGCGCCTGGGCTGGGAGTTGGATGCGCTTTTGGACAAAACGCTTGCGGCAATGCGTGCCTGCGAGAATGCTGTAACCGCCGAAATGGCCGCACTGTAAGGAGCGTCTCCCACAAATTCGAAACAGAATGAACAAAGGCCCGGACGAATGTCCGGGCCTTTTACGTTGCAAATGTTTTGATTGCGAAGCTTATTCGCCCATGGGTGCGCCGCACTGGGGGCAGAACTTGCTGTCAGAGGAGGTCCCGCAGATGGGGCAGGCCTTGTTGACGCTCTGCGCCGCCTCGGAAGCCTCTTCCTTCATGGGCTTGCTGGACTCCAGTTCGGCAATCTTCGCCTTAGAGGCGGACACTGCATCCACAAGATCCTTCACTGCGGGAGGAATCTCACCGCTGAATTCGCTGACATACCACTCGCCAATGGCGCGGAAACTCTTATCAATTTCCCGCTGCTCGCTGGCAATGGCCATATTGATTCTCGCCAGTTCTGCGGCGTCCTTCGCCTTATCGGCGGCAACGGCGGCAACGGCCTGCGCCTTTTTACCAAGATCGTTCAAAAAATCAAATGCCATGTTGAAAACCCCTTTCATTTCCTGCGCTTTCGCGCTGTATCCGTTGGAGTGCAGCCCTTAGACCAGGTTTCTTGAAGTTAGTATACATGGTCATTGGATAAAACGCAACCGATTTTTCCAAAATTCACAGTTCGTTTTCAAGTGGATGCAGCTCCATGTAACATTAGTGATTCTGCGGCGTAAGTGTCACGGCTCCGGCTCAATCCAGCCTCGTGCCCGCTCCACGGCTCGGCCCCACCGTCTCAATTCTTCCCGGCAGACCGTCTTGCCCCGCACGGGCAGAAACACGTGCTGGCTGCGCCGCAGGGCGGAGAGCTGTTCCGGCCCGGTCCAAACGCCCGCCGCCAGTCCCGCCAGCGCCGCCGCGCCAAAGGCGGTGGTTTCCACCTGCACGGGTCGGTCCACCGGCAATCGGAGTGCATCCGCCTGAAGCTGGAGCAGAAGATCGCTGACGGATGCCCCGCCGTCCACCCGCAAAGAGGTGATGGGACGGCCTGCGTCGGCGGCCATCGCGGTAATTAAATCGCAGACCTGAAACGCGATGGAGTCCAGCACCGCACGGCAGAGATGGGCTTTCCCCGTGCCCCGGGTGACGCCCAGAATGGTTCCCCGGGCGTACATATCCCAGTAGGGCGCGCCGAGGCCCGTGAAGGCCGGGACCACCAGCACCCCGCCGCTGTCCGGAACGCTCTCCGCCAGCCGATCGCACTCTGAAGCACTTTCAATCAGCCCCAGTTCGTCCCGCAGCCACTGGATGGTACTGCCCGCGTTAAATACGCTGCCTTCCAGCGCGTAGCAGACCCGGCTGCCAAGGCTCCACGCCACGCTGCACACCAGTCCCGCGTTTGAAACGACTGGGCTGCTGCCGACATTCATCAGGGTGAAGCAGCCGGTGCCGTAGGTGTTTTTCACCTGTCCCGGCTGAAAGCAGCCCTGACCAAACAGAGCGGCGGGCTGATCTCCGGCGCTGCCGCAGATGGGAATGCCCTCAAGTCCCTCTAGGCCGGAAATCCCCCTTGCCACCGTGCCGTATTGCTGCGAATTGCTCACCGGGTGGGGCAGAAGATTCATGGGAACGTCCAGCTCACGGCACAGTTCCTCGTCCCAGTCCAGTGTATGAATGTTGAACAGCATCGTGCGGGAGGCGTTGGAGTAGTCCGTTATATGGACGCGCCCGCCGGTGAGGTTCCAGATAAGCCATGAGTCCACCGTGCCGCACAGCAGCTCGCCCCGCTCCGCTCTTTTTCGGACGCCGGGGAGGTTATCCAGCATCCACTTAATTTTCGTTCCTGAAAAGTACGCGTCAATTAAAAGTCCGGTTTTTTCCGCCACCATTTTGCCAAGGCCGCGGGCCTTCAGCTCGTCGCAAAGGCCCGCCGTGCGTCGGCACTGCCACACGATGGCGTTGTATACCGGGCGGCCGGTCTTCCTGTCCCATAGGACGGTCGTTTCCCTTTGATTGGTGACGCCGATGGCAGCAATGGCTTTAGGGTCGATATGGGCGGCGTCCACCGCCTCTTGAAGGGCCCGCTTTTCTGTTTCCCAGATGTCATGGGGATCGTGTTCCACCCAGCCGGGCTGGGGATAAATCTGGCGGAAGGGATGCTGGGCCCGTGAGACAATTTCTCCTGCCCGGTTGAAAAGAATCGCCCGGGAACTGGTGGTGCCCTGATCCAGCGCAGCGACAAAGGGTTCCATGGCAAAACCTCCTGTGGAAATTTTACGCGCTGTGTGCTATGATGCCTGTATGAGAGGCATTATAGCACAGAGGGGAGCGCGTTGCCATGGTAAAGCGCGAATTTACAGTTCTTTCTCACGATGGGAAAACCGAGCTGCACACGGTGGAGTGGCTTCCGGGGGAAAGACCGCGGGCAGTGCTGCAAATCGCTCATGGAGTTTCGGAATATGTCCTGCGGTATGAGGAACTTGCGGCCTATCTGACGGAGCGGGGCATTGCCGTGGTGGGAAACGATCATCTGGGCCATGGAGCATCCGTGGCTGATGGCGCACCTCGGGTGTATTTCGGCCCGGCGGGGAGTTGGAATACAGTTGTGGACGATCTATACGCCCTTCGCTGCTTGGCGGGCCAACAGTTTCCCGGCCTGCCCTATTTTCTGCTGGGGCATTCCATGGGGTCTTTTCTGGTCCGGACATACCTGATCCGCTATCCCGGCACGGTGGACGGTGCGATTTTGATGGGCACCGGGCAGATGCGCCCGATCCTAACAGCGGCGGGCCGCGCGATTGCCGCTGCCGAATGTTGCAAAATCGGGGAGGAGCGCGCCAGTCCGCTTGTGCAGAAGATGGCCTTCGGCGCGTACAATAAGGCATTTTCCCCAAACCGGACGGAGTTTGACTGGGTGTCCTCCGACGAGGCGACGGTGAATTTTTATGAAAAGGACCCCCACTGTGGAGAAAATCCCAGCGTGGGGCTGTTTCGGGAGATGCTGGGGGGAATCGCGTTTATTACAAGGCAGGCCAATGTGAAAAAAATGAACCTGCGCACACCGGTGCTGTTTGTTTCCGGGGAAGAAGACCCGGTGGGCGAACAGGGACGTGGCGTGGCGCGTGCGTACCGGAGCTTTCAAAGGGCGGGTGTGCAGGATGTTTCCGTGAAGCTATACCCAGGTGTGCGGCATGAAATTTTAAACGATGTTTGCAGGCAACAGGTCTGCCGTGATCTGGCGGACTGGTTGCTGGCCCGGTTTCCCGCCGAGAGGGAGACGTGAGCGCTACGCCTTTCCCCGCAGCGCCGCCACGCTGTGGGTGACGGTGAGCCGCGCGGCGGCGAAATCGTAGCGCTCCATATGGATACGCAGGG
>NZ_DAMBZJ010000008.1:87200-88410 GCF_032060045.1 Oscillibacter sp. | reverse complement strand
CAGCAGCGCGACGAAGGTGAGCGGCGGAGGGATGCCGGCAATGATCGCCACCAGCGGCGGATGAATCAGTAAAAGTGCCATGGAGGCCAGAGCGCCCCAGGCAAGGGAGAATAGGATGCAAACCCGTCCCTGAAGATTTCCCTGGACGTGGGAATAGTCCCAAAATTTCACGCCCAGCAGCGCTTCGCAGGCCCAGTGATAGAGAAACTCCACTGCCGTGGCCGCCGCCGCGCCCGCCACTGGGAGCCACAAGCCTGCCCGCATGGATGCGGGCAGGGCCAGCACCGCCATGGCTCCCAGCCCGTACACCGGGCATAGTGGAAGAAACAGAAGACATCGCCTAACGGGATGCGGATCGCCGGTGGTGCGGCGGGCATAAACCCGCTCTAAAAAGCATCCTACAAGGCTATAAAAAATGAAGACCCAGAACCAGTATGCCAAATGAAAGCCCTCCGTCTGTTTTTTTCAGTTTGTCCGGGGGGGAAAAATTCATGCGGCGCTTTATAGAAAAATAAAGGGTAAGGAGGAGCGGCATGGACGATTGGAAGATTTTGCGACAAGAGTGTCTGAAATGCAAAAATTGCGGTCTGGAACAGACCCGCACCACTGTGGTTTTTGGCGACGGCTGCGAGACGGCCGAGGTGCTGTTGGTGGGCGAAGGACCGGGGCAGAACGAGGACGAGCAGGGCATTCCTTTTGTAGGTAAGGCGGGGCAACTGTTGGACGATATGCTGGAAATCATCGGACTGGACCGGACAAAGGTTTATGTCGCCAATACGGTGAAATGCCGTCCGCCTCAGAACCGAGATCCGCTAAATGTGGAGATGTCGGCTTGCCGGGGCTGGCTGGAGCGGCAGATGGAGCTGCTGCACCCCAAAATTCTGGTGTGTCTTGGCCGCATCGCGGCGAAGGAATTGATTAAGGACGACTTTCGCATTACCGCGGAGCACGGGCAGTGGTTCGTCCGGGATGGGGTGCAGATGACGGCGCTTTACCATCCCTCCGCCTTGCTCCGCGATCCGTCGAAAAGGCCGGAGACGTTTGAGGATTTAAAGGGCTTGCAGGCAAAAATTCGGGAACTGTGCCCGGAAATGAGACTTTAATTTTTGGGTGCGGGGCCGGGTGTTTTCGGTATGATTAAAATAGAAGCGAATCAATGGCGGAAGAATGACCGCGATGGTTTCTATTATGTGTGAAACTATAAGGTCCC
>NZ_DAMBZJ010000008.1:77895-87190 GCF_032060045.1 Oscillibacter sp. | reverse complement strand
GGGACCGGTTTTTTATGGAAATATGGGGAAAACTCACTCCATGGAAATGATATAGTAGTACACGGGCTGCCCGCCAGAGAGAACCGCTACCTCCGCGTCGGGGCAGGTGGACTCAAACAGCTCGGCGGTTTTCCGGGCGTCTTCCGCGGAAACGTCTTCGCCAAAGTAGACGGAGATGAAGGAACTGCCCCGTTCCCGGGCGTCCTGCGCCAGCTTTTCTATCAGTGCGGCAATGGATTTGTCGGTGCCGAACAGGCGTCCTTCTTCCAAAGCAAGGAAGTCACCCTCCTTGATGTCGAATCCATCAAAATCGGAGTTCCGCGCCGCATAGGTGATCTGGGCGGTGGTGACAGAGGACAGGGCCTCCGTCATGGCGGCAGTGAGAACTTCAGTGTCCTGCGCCTCAAAGTCCACATTCATCATGGCGGTAACACCCTGAGGTATGGTCTTAGTGGGAATGACCACTATGTTTTTCTCCGTCAGAGCGGCGCACTGCTGGGCGGCCATAATGATGTTGCCGTTGTTGGGCAGGATAAACACAGTTTCGGCTGGAATGGCATTTACTCCGTCCAGAATGCTCTCGGTGGAGGGGTTCATGGTCTGCCCGCCGGACACCACGCCGTCGGCTCCCAAATCCCGGAACAAAGCTTCCAGCCCCGCTCCCGCGCACACCGCCAAAAAGCCGTATTTCTTCTCCGGCGGGGCGATGCCCTGGGGAGCTTCCTGCTCCGTCTGGGCTTCAAGCGCGGCTTCCACCGCGTCCAGATCATCGGTGCTCTGGGCCTGCCGTCCGGCGGCCAGCGCGTCTGCCTGCGTGCGCATATTCTCAATTTTGGCCAGCTCCAGCGTGCCGTACTTCTGAGACTCCGTCAGCGCTGCGCCGGGAATGTTGGTGTGGACGTGGACCTTGAAGGCCTCGTCGTCCTCGCCGATGACCAGGCTGTCGCCGATGCTGTTCAGATAAGCCCGTAGGGGTTCCAGAGAAATATTTGCCGAGGCCTTGCGCACGATATACACCGTGTCAAAGGCGAAGGTGATTTCATCAGAGGAAAGGCCGCCAAAATCGGCCTTTTCCTTCTCCGGCGTGCCAGCGTCGGACAACTCTGGCATCGGCTCGCCCCGCAACTCGGCCAGCATTCCGTCCAGAATAAGGAGGAAGCCCTTGCCGCCCGCGTCCACCACGCCGGCCTTTTTCAAAACCGGGTTCATGTCGGTGGTCTGCGCCAGCGTCTCATAACCCACGCGGATGGCGGAATCCAGCATGGCTTCCAGGTCCATCCCTTCTGCTGCCGCGTCCACCGCCCGTTTGGCAGTGAGGCGGGAAACGGTGAGCACCGTGCCCTCCGCGGGCTTCATTACTGCTTTATAGGCAGCGGAAACTCCCTCTTGCATGGCCGCGGCAAACGTGGACGCATCGGCGTGCTCCTGACCTTTCAGCCCTTTGGAGATTCCACGGAACAAAAGCGAGAGAATCACGCCGGAGTTCCCTCGCGCACCCCGCAGCAGGGCGGAGGCCGTGACGGAAGCAGCCCGGTCAACGCTATCCGGATCACACCGGCGCAGCTCGTCCACGGCGGCGGCAATGGTCATACTCATATTGGTGCCGGTGTCTCCGTCGGGGACGGGAAACACGTTCAAATCGTTAATCGCCTGCTTCTGAGCCGACACGGCGGCCGCTCCGTGCAGCATCATCCGCTTGAAAAGCGCACCGCTGATTTGTTTGTTCATCTGTTTTGAGCCCTCCCTCGGTCACAGAGTCATGGAGTCGACGCACACATCGACCACCCTGACCTCCACGCCGGTATTTTTGGTGACCATATAGCGCACCTCGTTCATAATGGAGCTGCACACCGCGGGAAGATTCACGCCGTTTTCAACAATGATATGAAGCTCGATGGAGACGGTACCGTCGTCATTGGCGGTGACGCTGACGCCCTTGCTCATAGCCTCCCGCCGCAGGAGATGGACCAGACCGTCCGTCATAGAGCGATAGGCCATGCCTTTCACGCCAAAGCAGTTGGTGGCGGCAATGCCGGTAATGTTGGAAAACACGGCGCTGCTGATGGTGACGGCGCCCTGTTCGGAATTCAATTGGATCATAAGCGCATTCTTCCTTTCCATAGGCCGGTCCCCCGGGGAACCCCGACCGAAAATGTGCCGTTTCGCATAGTCAGTTGGTTATTATATACGATTTTCCGCAAAAGCACAAGAGCAACCGGAACAATTACGGGCCGATTTCCCTGCTGCTGTTTTTGTCGCCCGCAGGAGTCGCACGGGAAAAAAGAAGAAATTTACGGATTTGTTATTGAAAAACCACATGTATTGTCGTACAATTAGGAGATGCAAATTTTAGAGGTCTGTGACCGGAAGGGATTGTCGAGGACATGAAGAGGGGCGCGCTGTATGTGGCGGCATGTTATGCCGCATGGGGAGTTCTGCCCCTTTTTTGGAAAACGTTGGGTGCGGTAGACTCTGTATACGTGCTGTCGGCCCGGATTTTCTGGTCTATGGCCATGATGTTGCTTTTGCTGACAGTCCGGCGGGAGTGGAGCTGCGTTCGTGAGGTACTTGGAAAGCGGACGGAGATGCTGCGCCTTGCTGGGGCAGGTGCACTGATTACCGTAAACTGGGGACTTTATATTTGGGCAGTCAACAACGCCCACATTTTGGATGCCAGCCTTGCTTATTATATGATGCAGCCGCTGTCGGCTGTTTTGGGAACGGAGCTGTTCCGGGAGCGGCTGACTCGTTTGCAATGGTTCGCCACGGCGCTGGCCGCGACGGGCATTGTAATCGCCTCGTTCCGCTTTGGGGTGTTCCCCTGGGTTGCTGTGGTAATCGCAGGAAGCTTTGCGCTGTATAGCGCGGTGAAAAAAACGGTGAAGACGGACGCGAATGCGGCCCTCTTTATTGAGACCGCCGCCGTGACGCCGCTGGCCCTTCTATGGATTGTGGTGGCAGATATCCGGGGAGGCGGGGCTGTGGGAGTGCTCCACGGGGCGCAGTGGCTGCTGCTGCCTCTTGCCGGCGTGGTAACCACGATTCCGCTGATGCTGTTTGCCGTTGGAATCCGAACCACGTCCCTGTCTTTGTCCGGCGTGCTGATGTATATGAATCCCACGCTGCAGCTTTTGCTGGGCGTGCTGGCGTTTCACGAGGAATTTACTCTGACTCACGGAATTTTGTTCGGCTTCGTGTGGACAAGTCTTGCAATTTTCGTGATTTCCGACCGCTTGAAGCGGGAAAAAACGATGAAAATGATGAAAAAAATGGAGGAGAGCGAACCATGCGAGTAATCACCGGCTCCGCTCGGGGCAGACGGCTGAAAGAGCTGGAGGGCATGGATACCCGCCCCACCACCGACCGGGTGAAGGAAGGTCTGTTCAGCGCCTTGCAATTTGAGATTGAGGGACGCAAAATTCTTGATCTGTTTGCCGGAACCGGACAGCTTGGCATCGAGGCGCTGAGCCGCGGCGCGGCGAGCTGCGTCTTTGTGGACCGACGGGCAGACGCAGTGAAGCTGATTCGAGAAAATTTGAAGATCACGGACCTGACCGACCGGGCCAGAGTGATGACGGGAGACTCCTTGGAAGTCCTGTCCTCCCTGAAGGGAAAATTTGACCTGATTCTGCTGGACCCGCCCTATGAGGCAGGGCTGCTGGAGGAGGCGCTGGAGCGCATTGTCAGGTTTGACATTTTAACGCCCCATGGTATAATTGCGGCGGAGGCTCCTGCTGAAAAAGTTCTGCCGGAGCCGGCGGCTCCTTATAGGATGGGCCGCACCTACCGCTACGGAAGAATCTCTGTGACGCTTTTCCGCAGGGCGGGAGAGGAAGAGAGCGAGGAATCGGCCACATGAGAACAGCCATTTGCTCCGGCAGCTTCGACCCCATCACTCTGGGGCATTTAGATATTATCAGAAGGACGGCGGCCTGCTTCGATATGGTTTGGGTCTGCGTCAGTCCGAACGCGGCAAAGAAAAATCAGATGTTCACGCCGGAGCAAAAGCTGCGGCTAGTGGAAGCGTCAGTTGCGGAATACCCCAACGTTCATGCGGAGCTGTGGTCCGGCCTTCTGGCGGATTACGCCGTCCGCCACGACGCAGGCATCATCGTCCGGGGTGTGCGCAACGGCACGGACTGGGATCTGGAGCGGGAGCTTGCCCGCATTAATGAGCATCTGCGCCCGGGATTGGAGACACTGCTTTTGCCCGCTGCGGCAAAATACGAACATTTCAGCTCGTCCATGGCGCGGGAAATGATTCGCTACGGACAGCCTCTGGAGGAGTATCTGCCTCCTGCCGCGGCCGAGCTTGTGCGGAAGATGAGAGAAGAGTCGAACAAAGAGGGAGCGTGAAGCCGATGCCCAACAATACAAACGATGTCAGCCGCCTGATTGACATGCTCTACGAGCAGATCGAAGATGCGAAATCCCCGGCGCTTAAGCCCAATATGAGCATGGTGGACCGAGATGAGCTTTTGGATCTGCTGGACGAGCTGCGCGCCCAGCTTCCCATCGAAATCAAGCGAGCGCAAGAGCTGCTGGCCGCCCGGGAAAAATTCGTGGAGGATGCGAAACGGGATGTGGAGCGCATGATGCGTCAGGCAGAGCTGGAGGTCAAGGCCAAAGTGTCCGACAGTGAAGTGCTTACCGCTGCCCGCCAGAAAGCGCAGACCATCGTCAACAATGCGGAGGAGCGATCCAAGCGCCTTTATCAAGTGGCCAACGAATACGCTGAGGACGCGCTGGCCCGCACGGAAGAGGCCATTTCCATGGCGCTGGACGAGGTGAAGCAGTCCCGTATCCGCTTTCGCAGCGTTTCGGCAAACAAGATACAGGAGCAACGCCGCCGCCTTGACACTCCTGACGAGGAAACGGAAAACACTTCCCAGCAGGAGGAAACCTGAAAGTTTGTGAAAAATCACTAAGACGGCTTATGGAATTTCGCGTTAATTCCCATATATGGTATTTGGTATTTTAGAAAAAGTTTCCCAACACAACATGTTGTGTTGGGAAACTTTTCTATTTTATGTTAACAGATGAAACTCTTTGGAACATGTGTTTCAAAATACATTTTTTTCGACAAAGTTTGTCAAAAAAACTAAATTGTAACCATTTTAAGATTCCAAAAAACCTCTTGCAATTCCAAAGAAGTTTGATTATACTCAGAGATGCGAGTGGGGATAAGTGGTGATAATAGGTGACAAGTGGTGAATAATTCACTTCAATCCCAAAAAACGAAAGGGAGGGCCAGCGCCGATGACCGGAACCAATCAGCACACAATCGACGCCAAGGGCCGTCTGGCCATCCCAGCCAAGCTGCGGGAAGAACTGGGAGACGTGTTCTATGTCACCATCGGCCCCGATCCCTGCCTCACCATTTATTCCGACGAAAGCTGGGCGCGACTGACCGAAAAATTCGAGGCGCTGCCCTATTCCAAAGCCCGCGCCCTGCGCCCTTTGTTTTCCAATGCCGTCCGCTGCGAGCCGGACGGGCAGGGCCGCATCCTGATTCCGCAAAAACTGCGGGAATACGCTCGCTTAAAAAAAGACGTGTCTGTCATCGGTGTAAGTTCCCGTGCGGAAATTTGGGACAGCGCCACGTGGCAGGAGCTGGAGAAGCAAGAGCTGGAAAGCGGCAACATGCTCTCCGCCATGGAAGAACTGGATTTTTGATATGGAGTATTTGCATAAGTCCGTGCTGCTGAAAGAGAGCATTGAAGCATTGAACATCCGTCCCGACGGAATCTACGTGGACGGGACCCTTGGCCGCGCCGGGCACTCAAAAGAGATTGCCCAAAGGCTGACAACCGGGCGGCTAATCTGCATTGATCGGGACGGGGCCGCCATTGACGCCGCGAAGGAGCGGCTGGCCCCCTGGCTGGACCGGGTGACGCTGGTCCGGGGCAATTTTTCCGAGCTTGCGGAGATCCTGAAAAGCTGCGGCGTTTCCGCCGCGGACGGATTGCTGTTTGATCTGGGTGTGTCGTCGCCCCAACTGGACGACGCGGCCCGTGGTTTTTCCTACATGCACGACGCGCCGCTGGATATGCGGATGGATGCCTCTGCCCATCTCACTGCCCGCCGGGTGGTGAACGAATGGAGCGAGGACGAGCTGCGTCGCATTCTTTATGATTACGGCGAGGAGCGATATGCTCCCGCCATCGCCCGGGCCATTGTCCGCGCAAGAGGGGACAGGCCTATTGAAACAACCCTTGAGCTGGTGGAACTGATTAAGTCCGCTATGCCGTCTAAGGCATTGCGTGAAAAGCAGCACCCTGCCAAGCGGAGTTTTCAGGCCGTCCGCATCGCCGTCAACGGAGAGCTGGATGCGCTGGAACCCATGGTGGAGGCGGCCACGGAGGTCCTTGCCCCCGAAGGAAGATTGGCCGTGATTACGTTTCATTCTCTGGAGGATCGCATCATCAAGCGGGCCCTGCTGGCACAGGCCCGGGGCTGCACCTGCCCGCCGGAGTTTCCGGTGTGCGTTTGCGGCAATAAGCCGAAGCTGAAGATTCTGACCCGCAAGCCCATTGTTCCCGACGAGGAGGAGCTAACGGAAAACCCCCGCGCCCGCAGCGCAAAGCTCCGTGTGGCGGAGAAATGCGGGCCGTGACGGCGTGGAATGCGAAAGGAGCAGACGGTATGAGGCCCAGATTTGAGGAGATTTATACGCAGGGAACTTTGACTCAGACAGAGATTTGGGTGGACCATGAGACGGGCGTACACTATTTGTTCCACCGCAATGGCAGCGCGGCGGGTTTAACGCCGCTGCTGGACCGGGACGGGAGCCCGGTGCTTGCGGAGAAGGAAAATTAAGGAAGCGACATTCTCTGAAACGCGTGCAAAGCGCGAGGTGTGTAGTACAAAAGATTGGAGGAGGACGGCATGGCGGCTGCGGCAGCGCGGGACTTGCGCTATCCCCGGCGGGGGGCGACAAACGGCAATCTGGCATATGATCTGGACTTTGAGTTGCGGGAGCGCCAGTTGTCTCACGCGGGAGAATTGCCCCGGCGTCGGGAAGAGGCCGCGCCTGCTCCGAAGGTACGTTCTGCAGCTTCGGTGCAGGTTCGGGAACGCCAGCACATTTCTTTTTTGGCTGTACTGAGTTTTAGCGCCGTGGCGGCGCTGGCGGTGCTGACGCTGCTGTGCTACGTACAGCTTACAAGCCTGTCCAGCGACGTGGTGGCTTTGAACAAAGAACTGTCCCAGCTTCAGACGGAAAAGGTGATTCTCACTGCGCAATACGCCCAAATGTTCGATCTGGACACGGTGAAAAAAGCGGCGGAGTCCGCCGGAATGGCCAAGCCCAGCAGCGGGCAGACCTATTATCTGGACCTCAGCGGCGGAGACAGCGCCGTGGTCTATCAGGAAAAAGAGGCGGGGCTGCTGGAGCAGCTTGCGTCCTCGCTGAACCACGGCGTTTACGCGGTGGTGGAATATTTCGACTGAGACGCAATACAGTGAACAGGGGGAGTAAGAAGGAGGGCCGCTCCTTCTTACTCCTTGAACCTTACCGGGACGCGAAACGTGTCGAGCGTCGTTTTTAGGATGGAGGATATCAATGAGAAAGCCAGGCAAACGCAGGAAAAGCGACGCCGCCCGCTGGGCAAATCAGACGGTTCGAAACCGGACGGTGCTGATGATGGTTCTTTTGGGCATTGCGGTATTTGTGGCGCTGCTGTTTAAGCTGTACAGCCTGCAAATCGTGCGGCACGAAGAGCTTCAGGAAAAGGCTGTGGCCCAGCAAACCCGCAGTGCGGTGGTCACCGCGTCCCGAGGGGCGATTTACGATAAAAACGGAGAAATTATGGCGGTTTCCGCCTCGGCGGAGACGGTGTGTATTTCTCCTCGCGACATTGAAAGCAATAAGGAAACGCAGGACCCAGCGTTTGTGGCTCGGGGTCTTGCCCGTATCCTGGAACTTGATGAGGCTGCCGTTCTCAAAAAAATGGAGGATACAAACTCGCAGTACATCGAGCTGAAGAAAAAGGTGGAGCAGAAGACTGCCGACGAAGTCCGCCGTTTTATCAACGGAGAAATCGACGATGAGGGAAATGCTTTGACAAAGCTGGATGAGGACGGCAAGACCATCCTCATCAGCGACCCCTCCAAGCGTCCTGTCCGGCTTCAGGGAATTTTTCTCAACGCGGACTCCAAGCGCTATTATCCCTATGGAACGCTGGCCTCGCAGGTCATCGGGTTTGTAGGCAGTGAGAATACAGGACTGTATGGTCTGGAGGCCAAGTATGAGGATGTGCTAGAGGGCACCTCCGGCCTGACCGTCACCGCCAAGACCAACACCGGCGAGGATATGCTGTATCAATACGAACAGTATTACGATGCGGAAAACGGCGACAGCCTGATGTTGACACTGGACGTGAGCGTCCAGTCGGTTCTTGAAAAGGGCATTGAGTCCATGGTGGATAAATTTGGAGCAAAAAACGGCGGAACCGGCATTGTCATGAACGTGAAGACCGGCGGGATTGTCGCCATGGCCTCCTATCCCACCTTTGATTTAAACGAACCCTTTACCATTTATGACAAAAAGTTGAAGGCCCTGACCGATGAAAATCTGGTCAAGGCGCTGGCCGGGCTTACGGAGGGAAGCGACGAATACAACGCCGCCCGCAGTCAGGTGAACCGCGCGGCGCTGGGTGAGCAATGGCGCAACCGCTGCATCAGCGACACCTACGAGCCTGGCTCCACCTTCAAGCCTGTCACGCTGGCAACGGCGCTGGAGGAAGGGCTGGTAAACCTGAATTCCACCTTCACCTGCTCCGGTTCCATCCGGGTTCCCGGCTGGAACAAGCCCATTTATTGCTCCAACCACAGGGGCCACGGACTTCAGGACCTGATGCAGGCCACCGGAAACTCCTGCAACCCCGCTTTTATTTCAATGGGTCTGAAAATCGGAACGGAGAAATATTATCAGTATCTGAAGTCTTTCGGCCTGATGGAGAAGACCGGCATCGACGAGATCAGCGAAACCACTGGACTGTTCGCGAGTGAAAAGGACTTCGGAACCAACGTGGTGTCTTTGGCCTCGTATTCCTTCGGCCAGACCTTCACCGTCACGCCGCTTCAGGTTATCCGTGCACAGGCTGCAACCATCAACGGCGGGTATCTGCGCACGCCGTATCTGGTGGAGCAGGTGGTGGACGATCAGGGGAACGTCAAATATCAGCACGACTCCACTCCCGTACGTCAGGTTGTCAGCAAGGAAACGTCTGACACCGTGCGCAAGTGCCTTGAATACGTGGTGGCCTCCGGAACCGGCAAAAATGGGCAGGTG
>NZ_DAMBZJ010000008.1:76672-77885 GCF_032060045.1 Oscillibacter sp. | reverse complement strand
GCGTCGGCGGAAAAACCGGTCCCGCCGATAAAACCGGCAACCCCAACCGCGAGGTTGTGGTATCCTTTATGTGCTTCGCTCCGGCGGACGATCCGGAAATCATCATGCTGATTACGATGGATACCCCCAGCCGAAACACCGGAGTCTACGTCTCCGGCGGCAACATGGTGGCGCCTACCGCCAGCTCCGTCATGGGTGAGATTCTGCCCTATGTGGGCGTGGAGCCGGACTATACTGCCGAGCAGATGGTGGGCGCGGACATCACCGTGCCCAACGTGGTGGGTCAAACCGCAGAGGCGGCAAAAGAGCGGATTACAAATCTTGGTTTCACTTGCCGCACTGTGGGCAAGGGGCCAACGGTTACCGATCAGACGCCCTTGGGTGGCTCCATTATTCCCGGCAGTGCGTCGGTCATCCTGTATCTGGGCGAGGAAAAGCCCAACACACCCAGCACGGTCCCCAAGGTGGTGGGGATGACCGCGGCTCAGGCAAACGCGGCGCTCACCAATGCGGGGTTGATTATGCGCGTGTCGGGTGCCACCTCCGCCAGCAGCGGAAATGTGTTTGCCCTGAACCAGTCTGTGTCGCCCGGGGCGGAGGTTCCGGCGGGAACGGTGGTCACCGTTCAGCTTGGCGCGCAGGGCAGTATGGCGGACTGACAGGTTTTGCATGGTTTTGAGCACCTTCTCCCGTATACTTTGCAAATCGCTCCGGATATACTGTGAATGGTGTATTCTTACCCATTCCACACTGTAAAGGGGCGTATTCAGAAATGAAATTAAAGGATTTGCTTGCCGGCGCGGAGGTGCTGGAGTTTCACGCGGATGAAAACATGGAGATTTCAGGGGTCAGCTATGATTCCCGGAAGACGAAGACGGGGGACCTGTTCGTGGCCATCAGCGGATATGCCATGGACGGCCACGCCTATATCGGCAAGGCACAGGCAGCCGGCGCGGTGTGCACGGTCTGCGAAAAAAAACCGGAGGGGGACATTCCCTTCGTACTGGTGAAGAAGTCCCGTCGGGCGCTGGCGGTCATAGGAGCCAACTGGTTTGGCCAACCGGCAAAGCAGATGGTGATGACCGCCGTTACTGGGACAAACGGGAAAACCACCACCACCTATCTTCTCAAGGCCATTCTGGAGCAGGCGGCGGGCGCGAAGGTGGGTCTGATTGGAACCAATCAGAATATGATCGGCGGGGAAAGCCTGCCC
>NZ_DAMBZJ010000008.1:75216-76662 GCF_032060045.1 Oscillibacter sp. | reverse complement strand
AGAGCGCACTACGCCGGAGAGCTTTGAGCTTCACAGCCTGTTTCGCCAAATGCTGGATGCTGGCTGCACCCATGTGGTGATGGAAACGTCGTCCCACGCGTTGTATGAGGGCCGGGTTTATGGAATCCAGTACGACGTGGGTGTGTTTACCAACTTGACCCAGGATCATCTGGATTTCCATGGGACCATGGAGGATTATTGCGACGCAAAATCCATTCTCTTCCAAAATTGCGGCGTGGGCGTTTACAATGCCGATGATCCGTGGTCCGGGCGGCTGCTGCAAAGAGCAACCTGCGAAAAATATTCCTACGCGGTGGAAGCAGGGGCCGACCTGCAGGCCCAAGAAATTGAGCTGGGAGCCGACCACGTGGCTTTCACCGCCGTGACAAAAACGGAATGTGTTAAAATTTGGGTTGGCATTCCCGGTGAATTTATGGTATATAATACGCTGGATGTATTAGCGGCAGCGCTGAAGTTGGGCATCCCCCTTGAAAAGAGCGCCGAGGCTCTGCGCCGGGTTCCCCATGTAAAGGGCCGGGTGGAGGTGGTCCCCACACCGGGACGGGACTATACGGTTCTGATTGACTACGCACACAGCCCCGACGGTCTTAAAAATGTGCTGACCGCCGTGAAGGGCTTTGCCAAAGGACGCACTATAGCGGTGTTTGGCTGTGGAGGGGACCGGGACCGGACGAAGCGCCCCCAAATGGGAAAAATTGCGGCGGAGATTGCGGACTATGTGATTGTGACTTCCGACAATCCCCGCACGGAGAAGCCCGCCGTCATCATCGACGAGATTCTCGTTGGGATGGAAGGGACGCCGACAGGCTATGCCGTGGTGGAGGACCGGGTGGAGGCAATCCGCTTCGCCATGGACAACGCCAAGGAAGACGATGTGATCGTTTTGTGTGGCAAGGGGCACGAGACGTATCAGGAAGTGAACCACGAAAAGCGCCATATGGACGAACGGGAGATTGTGGCGGAGCATCTGGGAGGGGCGCGCTGAAGCGCCCGGAACAGGGCGCGCGTCCTGCTTGAAGGACAGCTCCTCCGCCTTGCGGAGAATGGCCGCGTTTAATACGGAGACTGCATGAGGGAAGGACCCGGCTCCACCGGGTAAAGGGAAGGTACATGGATATTGCAAATTTTCTGGCGGCGCCGGTAAGCTTTTTTCTAACGCTTATAATCGGAAAATTTCTGATTCCGGAGCTGCGGAAGCTGAAAGCCGGGCAGGAGATTCGGGAGGACGGCCCCAAATGGCACGCAGGGAAGGCCGGAACGCCCACCATGGGCGGTATCATGTTCATCATCGGCACGGGAGTGACGGTGGTGGGCTTGGGCTGGCGGCAGATGCTGGCGGGTGAATTCGTCCATCTGTACGTCTATCTGTTTGCGCTGGTGTTTGGATTGATTGGCTTTGTGGACGATTACCGCAAGGTGCGCCAG
>NZ_DAMBZJ010000008.1:60187-75206 GCF_032060045.1 Oscillibacter sp. | reverse complement strand
AACGAAGGGCTCACCGCCCGGCAAAAGTTCGTTTTGCAGTTGGCTGCGGCCGTGGTGTTTTTAAGCATCATGCGTTACGAGGGCCTTTTGAGCAACCGCCTTTATATTCCCTTTGCAAACGTGACACTGGAGCTGAACTGGGTGATGTATCTAGCTTTTGCGGCCTTTGTCATCGTGGGCTGCGTCAACGCCGTGAACCTGACCGACGGAATCGACGGGCTGGCCACCGGCGTCACCTTTGTGGTGATGATGTTTTTCGCCGGGGCCACTGCCGCCGTCTTCGGGGGCTTGAGTTTGATATCCTCTGCGTTGGCTGGGGGGCTGGCGGCATTTTTTGCATATAACTGTCACCCGGCAAAGGTATTCATGGGAGACACCGGAAGCTTATTTTTGGGCGGTGCTGTGGCGGCGCTGGCGTTTGCAATGGATATGCCGCTGGTGCTGATTCCCGTTGGCCTGATCTACATTGCAGAGACGGTTTCCGACATTATTCAAATCGCTTATTTTAAAGCCACCCACGGCAAGCGCTTTTTCAAAATGGCGCCGCTGCACCACCATCTGGAGCTGTGCGGCTGGAGCGAGGCGAAGCTTGTTACGGTGTTTTCCCTCATCACGCTGGCGGGATGTATCGTGGCGTGGCTGGGGATTCAGGGGAGAATTTGACGCGTCTGATAAATGGAGAAGGGGGAGTGGCCGGTGGTCCGGGAACGCAAACCGAATAACGCACGGCCCCGCTCTTCTCGGGGAGAACGGGACCGGGGATTCAGCTCTGTCCGCCGTCCCCCCGTCAGCCGGGAAACGCTTTTGGCCCGGCAGCGGGCCAAAGAAGAGCGCCTGCTCCGAGAGCAAGAGGGACGGGAGCTGGCTCGAGGGCCGATTGATCTGCCCTTTTGTCTGTTGGTGCTGCTGCTGACGGTCATCGGCCTCATTATGCTGTTTTCCGCCAGCTTTCCAAGAGCTTATTACGAAAGCGGCAACCCGACCTATTACGTGTCGAAGCAGGGTGTGTTTGCCATTATGGGCGTGGCGGCGATGGCGTTTGTGGGAAAGATCAACTACCAGCGGTTCCGTGGCATTGCAAAACCTTTGATGTTTCTGGCCATTATTCTGCTCGTACTGGTGATTATTCCGGGAAACCCCTTCGCCCTTACCGTCAACCGCGCCACCCGCTGGCTGGGAATCCGGGGTACGGCGCTGCAATTCCAGCCCTCAGAGGTGGCAAAGCTGGCGGTGGTACTCTATTTTTCGGACAGCGTTTCCAAAAAGAAAGAACGAATGCAGACCTTTCGGTACGGTATTCTGCCCTATGGTATGATTTTGGTGGTGCTGGCCGGGCTGATGATGCTGGAACCTCACCTGTCTGGAACGCTGCTGATCTTAGGTGCCGGGGCCGCCATCATGTTGGTGGGCGGCATCGGCTGGGGCTGGGTTGGTGGCGCGCTGGGTGTGGCCGCGGCGGGGATGTACGCCGTGGTGGGAATCATCGGCTATGGCGCGTCCCGCATCGCCATGTGGCACAATCCGTTCATCGATCCCCGCGGAGACGGATATCAGTTGTCTCAGAGCCTGTTGTCCATCGGTTCCGGCGGGCTTTTGGGCGTTGGCCTTGGCAAGAGCCGTCAAAAATTCATGTACCTGCCGGAGGAGCACAACGACTTTGTGTTTTCCATCGTGTGTGAGGAACTGGGGCTGATCGGCGCGGCGGTGATTATGCTGCTGTTCGCGGCACTGATTTTACGGGGATACTGGATTGCCCTTCACGCAAGGGACCGGTTCGGAAGTCTGCTGGTGGTGGGTATCACTACGCTGCTGGCTTTCCAGACTTTTTTGAACATGGCAGTGGTTACGGGACTGCTGCCGACCACGGGCGTGTCTCTTCCCTTTTTCAGCTACGGGGGGACGGCACTGACCATCCAGCTCTTTGAAATGGGCATTGTATTGAGCGTGTCACGGCAGATGAAGATTTGATGTGGGGCACGCGGACTTTAAGGAAGTGTTATAAAATGGGCAACGCGCCCGAACGGGTCATTTTTACCTGCGGGGGGACAGCGGGACATGTCAATCCCGCTGTCGCTCTGGCGCAGTTGATGCTCGCGCGGAAGCCGGATACGGAGATTTTATTTGTGGGTGCGGAGCGAGGCCTTGAAAAAGACCTGATTCCAAAGGCGGGCTTCGCCTTTCGTACGGTCCACATCTCAAGTTTTCACCGCTCCATGAAGATAGCGGAAATTAAGCACAATTTAATCTCAATGGGGAACTATCTTCGGGCACCCCGGGAGTCGCAGCGCATTCTGCGGGAATTTCGCCCCCAGGTGGTCATCGGCACCGGGGGCTATGCCAGTTTCCCAATGGTAAAGGCGGCGGCAAAGCTGGGAATCCCCACCGCCGTCCACGAGTCAAATATGGTTCCGGGACTGACCACCCGGCTGCTGGAGCCTTTTGCTGATCGGATTATGGTGGGCTTTGAGGCGTGCCGGGGACAGTATCGCCATCCGAATAAGGTGGTCGTCACGGGAACGCCAGTGCGGTGCGATTTTTTTACCCGAACCAAACAGCAGGCCCGGGACGAACTGGGGTTTCGGGACGAACGACCCTTAATTGTGTCGTTCTGGGGTTCATTGGGCGCTGCGGGAATGAACGGAGAAATGGCCACGTTTTTGTCGCTGGAATCGGCAAAGGAGCCATTTCACCACATTCACGGCGCGGGTGGCGGCTACAACGCCCTGCTGCGGGCGCTGAAGGAGCGGGGCGTGGACCTCAAGCGGCACCCGTCTCTTGAGGTACGACCCTACATTTATGATATGGACCGCGCCCTCCGGGCGGCGGATCTGGTGCTTTGCCGGGCAGGAGCGTCCACCATCAGCGAACTGACGGCGCTGGGAGTTCCGGCCCTGATCGTGCCCTCCCCTTACGTGACCAACAATCATCAGGAGAAAAACGCCCGGGTGCTGGAGCAAGCGGGCGGCGCCTGCGTCCTTTTGGAGGATGAGGCCAACGGGCAGGCCCTTTTTCTAAAGGCCTTTGAAATTCTCCGGGATGACACAAGGCGCGCGTCCATGTCCGCCGCTATGGAAGAGCTTGGCATTCCCGATGCGGCGGAGCGTATCTATCAGACGGTGCTGGAGCTGCTGTAACCCTTAACGGCTCCCCACGCATACGATGGACTGTTGAACCATTCTGTATGCGGAGGGAATTGCATTATGAGTCAGATCATCGTAAAGGGCGGGAGGGCTCTTTCCGGCTCCGTCCGGGTGCAGGGCGCCAAAAACAGCGCACTGCCCATCTTGGCGGCCACGCTTTTAAACCGGGGGGAGACGGTGCTGAAAGGCTGCCCCCGACTGCGGGACGTGGACGCGTCAGTCCGCATTCTCCAGCATCTTGGCTGCGAGGCTCGCTGGGAGGAGGACACGCTGACGGTAAATACCGCCGGCATGAATTGCTGCAATATCTCCGACGCGCTGATGCGGGAGATGCGCTCCTCCGCCATTTTCCTTGGGGCCGTGCTGGCCCGCTGCGGTCAGGCGGATCTCAGCTATCCCGGCGGCTGCGAACTGGGACCAAGACCAATTGATCTACATTTGGCAGGTCTCCGGGAGCTGGGGGCCGATATCCGGGAAGACGGCGGGCGGCTTCGCTGCTCCGCGCCCCGCCTTGTGGGGCGGGAGGTGGTGCTTAGTCTGCCCAGCGTTGGCGCCACGGAGAATTTGATGCTGGCGGCCTGTGGAGGAAGCGGCGTCACCTCTATCTACAACGCTGCCCGGGAGCCGGAGATTGAGGATTTGCAAAACTATCTCAGTGCCTGCGGCGCAAAGGTTTCCGGTGCGGGAACATCCACCGTAACAGTGGAAGGCGGCGCGCAATTACATGGTTGCACCTACACGGTGATGCCGGACCGCATCGCGGCGGCTACTTATCTCTGTGCGGCGGCAGCTGTGGGAGGTGAGGTGCACTTGACGGGTGCCAAGGAGGGCCATTTATCCACCGTGACGGCGGCGCTGCGGGAGGCGGGCTGTACCGTGGCGGTGGACGAAGAGGGAATCACGTTGCGCAGGCGGCGGGCACTGCAGGGCATCCGTCCCATTCACACCGCGCCCTATCCGGGCTTTCCCACAGATGCGCAGGCCGTTTTGATGGCGGCGCTGGCCCGCAGTCGAGGCGCCACGGTATTTGAGGAAAATATTTTTACAAGCCGCTTCCGCCATGTCGATGAGCTAAGCCGCATGGGAGCGGATATCCGGGTGTCCGGAAGAGTAGCGGTGGTCAACGGTGTGGAACGGCTCCACGGCGCCTCCGTGCAGTCCACGGATTTGCGGGGCGGGGCAGCGCTGTGCGTGGCCGCGTTGGCGGCGGAGGGCGAAAGCGCCGTGTCCGGCGTGGAACATATTGACCGGGGCTATGAAGACCTCGCGAAAACACTTGCGGAGCTGGGAGCAGACATCAGCCGAGACGAGGGGAACAGCGAGGAATAGAGATAGACTGGAGTACGGCAGATGGCCAAACGAAGAAATTACAACAGAAAGCGAAGGGGGAGATTCGGACTCCTCTATAAGCTGCTGTCCGTTTTGGCCATCTGCGCTGTGATTGTGGTGGCGTTGACGCTGTTTTTCCGGGTAAATACCATTGCAATCACAGGGGAGAATCGTTATTCCGAAGCGGAAATTATCGAGGCTTCCGGCCTGGAAATAGGCGACAATTTGCTTCTTCTGAATAAATACGCAATTGCAAAAGGCCTTCAGAGAAAGCTACCCTACATTGCGCTGGTGCGCATCAACCGGGTCCTGCCCGACACGCTGGCCATCGACGTGACAGAGAGTGAAGCGGCGCTGGCGGTGGTGCAGGAGGGCTATACGTGGCTTGTGAGCCCGGAGGGTAAAATTGTGGAGCAGCGGGCGGCAAGTGCCGCCGCCGACTTTGCGAAAATTGAAGGCTGCGAACTGCTTTCTCCCGCGGTGGCCTCCTTCCTTCAAATGCCCACAGAGCGCCTTACGCAGCAGGAGAGCCTGCTTGCACTGAGGGGATGTTGAGCGAAGTGGACTCCATCCGGCTGGACGACGCGGCGGTGCTGACCATGGGGTATATGAAGCGATTCCGCGTGGAGCTGCCTTATGGCGCGGACTATGCCTATAAGCTCCGCACGCTCCGGGCGATTCTTGACAGCGGCAGAATTGAATCCAACGAGACGGGCGTCCTCCGAATGACGGGCGACAACGGTCAAAACGTGTTTATCAAAGACTGATTGGAAAAACTGCCGGAAAAACTGCAGGAAGACTTGACCCGGAGCGCAAAGTGTCTTATTATTAATAAGAATAGGGCTATGCGTGCCAATTTACACAGGCAAGGAGGAGATTCCTCCCGATACGAACGACAGCAGGAGGCAGCTTTATGGCATTTGGATTGGAAACCGGCCCGGACGCCGTGGTCAACATCAAGGTGATCGGCGTCGGCGGCGGCGGAAATAACGTGGTTAACCGTATGGTCCGTTCCGGCACTAAGGGTGTGGACTTTGTGGCCATCAATACGGACAAGCAGGCGCTGAACGTGTCCAGCGCTACCTATAAAATTCAGATCGGTGAAAAACTGACCCACGGGCAGGGGGCGGGCTCGGATCCGGAGGTGGGCCGCAAGTCCGCCGAGGAGAGCCGCAGCCAGATTGCCAAGGCGCTGGAGGACACGGACATGGTGTTCATCACCGCCGGCATGGGCGGCGGCACCGGCACTGGCGGCGCACCCATCGTGGCGGAGATCGCCAAGGAACTGGAAATTCTTACTGTGGCGGTGGTGACCAAGCCCTTTGGCTTTGAGGGTCGCCGCCGGCTGCAACAGGCGGAAAAGGGCATTTCAGAGCTGAAGGAAAAGGTGGACTCTCTGGTCATCATTCCCAACGAGCGGCTTAAGCACGCCACAGACCAGAAAATTACATTTGCCAACGCCTTTGAAATCGCGGATGATGTGTTGCGTCAGGCGGTGCAGTCCATCTCCGATTTGATTCGGGATACCGGCTTTATCAACCTGGACTTTGCCGACGTGACCACCATTATGAAGGGCGCGGGTTTGGCCCACATGGGCGTTGGCCGCGCAGCGGGCAAGGGCAAGGCCGAGGAGGCCGCCAGAATGGCGATTTCCAGTCCGCTGCTGGAAACCTCTATTGCCGGGGCGCATGGCGTGCTCATCAATGTCACCGGCTCCATGGACATCGGATTGGAGGAAGTGGAGCAGGCTGCCACGCTGGTGCAGGAGGCAGTCAATATGGACGCCATCACCATTTTCGGTGCGCAGTTTGACGAAAACCTTGAGGATGAAATCCGCGTGACCGTCATTGCCACGGGCTTTGAAAAGGTTGCCGTAGAGTCCTCTGCGCGGCAGGTAGCCCCAGTTGCTCCGCCTGCTATGGAGGCGCCCGCAGTCCCGGCAGAGGCTGCCCCTGCGGCGCAGCAAATTATGGTGGAGGCACCCCAGCCCCTGAGCACCGTGGACGATCCCAAGCCTCAGGAGCCGGAGGAAGATCCTTTTGAGGACATTTTTAAGATATTCAGCAAACGGGACGAGTGATCCGCCGCTGCTGATTCCCCAAGCGGACCGTTTCTACGCGAGAAGGAAACCCCATGCAGACTAAAAACCACAAATTTACTGAAATCCGTCAAAAGGTTCTTTGAGAGCCTTTTGACGGATTTTTTGTGCAATTTCTCATTTAAAAAATTCCAAATTTTAGTGTAAACGCATAACTTTATAGAGGATATTTTCAGAAACCGCCACAGCGCAGCGCAGGAGGTTGTTTCCATGGCAGTACCGCCGATTTTTTCAACGGCAGAAATCTGCCGGTTTGCAAACAGTAAGCTTGCCGGCAAAAAGAGAAGAGACAAAGAGAGAAAATGCCGGCTTCTTTTCTGAAAGTCCGGCGTGCTCCGGACTTTCAGAAAGGGGCGATTCAATGGATGAAACGGCTGAGAAAGCAAAAAATTCAAAAAGCGGCCGCAAGGGAGGAGCGGCGCTGGGGCTGGCGGCTATGCTTCTGGCGTCCACGCTGATGATCCCGGCGGCCGCTGCAGACCTTTCCTCCGCCCGGACGTTGGTCCCCGTAGGACACACTGTTGGTATCAAATTGTTTTCAAGGGGCGTTTTGGTGGTAAAGTTGGCGGAAGGAAACACACCCGCCAGAGCCTGCGGTCTTACCGCTGGCGACGTAATCGTCCAGTGCGCCGGAAACCCGATTACCTCCACGGAGCAGTTTCAATCCTTACTGCAAGATGCTGCGGGAGAAAGTGCGAAGCTGGAGGTCCGCCGGGGAAGTAAGCTGCTGGATTTAAGCGTCACCGCCGACGACAACGATGGCGATGGAAAATTTGCCATCGGCGCATGGATTCGGGACAGCATGGCCGGAATCGGCACCATGACCTTTTACGACCCCGAGAGCAACACCTTCGGTGCGCTGGGCCACGGCGTTACAGACGTGGACACCGCCGCTCTGATGCCCTTTTCCTCCGGTTCGATTCTGCCCTCTACCGTGAAAACGGTGAAGCGGGGCGAAATGGGCGCGGCGGGAGAGCTGAAGGGAAATTTTGACATGACGGTGGATACCGGAGACCTCTATGCAAACACCGCCAACGGAGTGTTTGGCACCCTGACGGACCAGGAGCTTATGGAACGTCTGGGGGATAAAGCACTTCCTGTGGCGGAGAACGATCAGGTTCACACCGGAAAAGCCACGATTCTTGCCAATGTGGACGGAGACACAGTGAAAGAATACGAAATCGAAATCACAAAGATTCTCAGCACCGATTCTGCGGGACGAAACCTGCTTATTACGGTGACAGATCCAGAGCTTCTGGAAAAAACCGGCGGCATCGTGCAGGGAATGAGCGGATCGCCCATCTTGCAAGATGGACGTTTGGTGGGCGCCGTGACGCATGTTTTGCTGGGCGACCCCACCCGGGGCTATGGGCTTTTGATACGAAATATGCTGAAAAACACGTAAAAGTTGAAAAAAATATGCCGACTTTCTCGTAGTATCTGCATTAAAGGACAAATAAAAATGCCAAATATTTAAAATTTGTTCTTCAAAGCCCGCGTGGTTGCAAAAATGTCTCAAAAAGCGGTTTGATAGAGAAAACTACGCAGCCAACCGCAGCATTGATCTACAAATGCAGGAAGTGGTAAGCGTCGCGGTCATAAATCCGCTTCCAACTTAAAATTCCTTTCACGCAAAAAGGAGCTCCCGGAGTGATTCGGGAGCTCCTTTTGTCCCGTTTAGAGCGGTGCTTGATAAGTTTTTTGTTAGCAATGACTAAAAAACAAAATTGTATATTTTTTCACAAAAAACAATGTATTTCCATTTGTTTCTACATGTGATATAATTAAAAAATAGTGCTTTTTTCAAGATTTCTTACCGCGCACAAGCGTCAAAATTTTTTAAAAGCAGCAGCATCGAATTCAAAAGTATAAAATAGTGGAGAGGTATTCATGAAATCAATTAAGCTCAGACTGGTCGCAACATTTACGCTCATCATCCTTTTGGTGACAGCCTTGCTGGGAGGCGCTGCAATTTATGTCGTCAGCAAGGACTTGCTTTCCGACGCGCGGGATGATCTGGGGGCAATCGCGCAGGCGCAGGCCCAGTATATTTCCTCCGAGAACAGCGCGCAGCTTTTGTATATGGACGGGCTGGCGCAGGTTCCCGCAATCACCGACAGCGCCACGCCTCTGGATGAGAAAATAGCCTATTTTGAAGCGGAAGCCAAGCGCTCGGACTATATCCTCTTTGGCTTTGCGGATAAAACCGGCAAGGCCATTATTCTGAACAGCAGCCAGGCGACAAACGACGTATCTGACCGCCCCTTTTTTCAGTCTGCCATGCAGGGAACCCCGACTGCTTCTGATTTGATGTTCAGCAAGCTGGATGGAAAGCCTGTGCTGGTATATGCCGCCCCGGTTTATGAAAAGGGACAGATTATCGGCGTTTTATACGGTAGAAGGGATGGGCTGACCCTCAGCCAAATCTGCGAAAATGTGACTTATAGAAATACTGGATACGGATACATTGTCAACAACGAGGGCGTCAAGGTGGCGCACAAGAACGTCGATCTTGTGCTTCGGCAAGACAGCGACATTGAAAATGGAAAAACCGATCCCGCGCTTAAAGCATTGGGAGCCCTCACTGAACAGATGACCACACGCCAGAGGGGCGGCGGCGAATATACATACAACGGCAAGGATAAGCTGGTGGAATTCACCCCCATCGAGGGTAGCCCCTGGATTCTGGCGATGACGCTGGAAACGAACGAGGTGATTGAGCGGACGCATGTCCTCACACAGATGTTGATGCTGCTTTGCGTAGTGATGGCGGCGTTGGGCGCGGCCGTTACATGGGCAATCAGCGGCTCGATTGCAAAGCCCATCAAGTCCATTACAAAGGCCGCGCAGCAAATTGCGGACGGGGATTTCAACGTTCAGCTTTCTGTCAAATCCAAGGATGAACTGGGCCGTCTTTCGGATGCATTCCAGCTCACTATCCAGAGGCTGGTTAATTATCAGGGCTATATTGATGAGATATCCGATGTGCTGTCTTGCGTGGCCAATGGGGATTTGACGGTTGAGCTTCAAAGAGAATATACGGGACAGTTCAAAAAAATTAAGGACAATCTTGAGTCCATGCTTGACAATCTAGACGGTACGCTGCTGCAAATTCATCAGTCCGCTGATTTTGTGGACGGCGACGCAGAGCAGGTTGCCACAGCCGCACAGACCCTCTCCAGAGGCGCCACAGAGCAAGCCAGCGCTGTGGAGCAGCTTTCCGCCGCCATTGAGGAAGTTACCGAACAGATTCGGCAGAACGCGGAAAACGCCCAGCTTGTGCAGGAAAAAGCGGAATTTGCGGGACGGGAGTTGAACGAAAGCAACGATCATATGCGGGAAATGGTTGCTGCCATGGGGGAAATTTCCTTCAAATCCTCCGAAATTATGAAGATTATCAAGATTATTGAGGACATCTCCTTCCAGACCAACATTCTGGCGCTGAACGCTGCGGTGGAAGCCGCCCGCGCCGGACAGCACGGCAAGGGCTTTGCCGTGGTGGCGGACGAGGTGCGCAATCTGGCCGGAAAATCGGCGGTGGCCGCCAAGGACACCACGGCCCTCATCGAACAGACTATGGCTGCGGTGGAAAATGGAAGCAGGACGGCGGATGTGACTGCAAAGTCCATGGAGGCCAGCGCCACAGAGACGGCCGGGACCGTGGAGCTGATTCACAAAATTGCCGCCGCTTCGCAAGAACAGTCCATGGCGATTATCCAGATCAATCAGGGCGTGGGGCAGATTTCCTCGGTGGTTCAGGTCAATGCCGCCACGGCGGAGGAGAGTGCGGCCGCCAGTCAGGAACTATCGGAACAGTCTGCCCTGCTGAAGGGACTTCTGGCCAAGTTTAAGCTGCGGCAGGACCGCATCCCCGGAGAGAAGGGTTCCGCGCTTGATATCCAGAGCGCAGATGTTTCCGGCTGATATTTCCGGTGCGGCTTTCGCCGCGGTGATGGCCTTTTTCTTCGAAATATGCTGAAAGACTAACAGATTTGAAATATTCCTGCCGAATTTACCGTAACAGATGCATAACAGGTCGAATAAAAAATACCAATTATTTACAATTCCGTCTTGCAAAGACTGTCCGTTTATGGTAAATTATAGAAAACCCAATCCGAACTTTTGGGAAACCAGAAGAAAATTCAATGAAGAGATGGAGGACAGGTTGCGTTATGGAGATCTGCAGGAAAGTGGTTATAGCCGACGCCAATGAGAGCTACCGCGCGATGCTGAGAGAAACAATCGAACAAACGGGAGAATTCACTGTGGTCGCCGGCGTAGGCGATGGGAAAAACGCGCTCCGCCAGGTGCGAGAACAGCTTCCAGATCTGCTGTTGCTGGATGTGGTGCTTCCGGAGCTGGACGGCTTCGGCGTGCTGGAACAGCTTCGCAGAGAAGAGCTTCCGACGCGGACAATGATGATCTCCTCATTTTTCACGGAACAGGTGGTAGGAGAGGCATTGGAAAAGGGCGCAGCATTTTTTATGCCGAAACCTTTTGAAAACAGCGCCCTGATGGAGAGGATGCGCTCCGTCTGTCGCCCTGTTCAACCGGTATCCCACACAAAAAGTTTAAAGAACATGGTCACGGATATCATCCACGAAATCGGCGTTCCTGCCCACATCAAGGGATATCAGTATCTGCGGGAAGCCATTTTAATCGCGGTGGACGACATGGACGTGATCAACGCGGTGACAAAGGTTCTCTATCCCGAGGTGGCCCGCCGTTTTTCCACCTCGCCCTCCCGCGTGGAGCGGGCCATCCGCCACGCCATCGAGGTGGCATGGGACCGAGGCGATTTAGAAACGCTCCAAAAGTTTTTCGGCTATACCGTTTCCAACACCAAGGGCAAGCCCACCAACAGCGAGTTCATCGCCATGATTGCCGATCGGCTGGTGCTGGAGGGGCGCAATTTCGGAGGAACCGCAGGGTAACAGGCTTTCTCCGCCCGTCTGCTTGACGCGGGCGTGGCTATATGGTATCCTTTCCGAAGGTATCAAACGCGGAAAGGAAGCGGAACATGACGTTTACATTTCACCCCCGAGGCACCTGCTCTCAAGAAATGCACTTCCGACTCAATGAGAAAAATGTGATTGAAGAGTTGGAGGTTGTGGGCGGCTGCAGCGGCAATTTGCAGGGCATCGCGGCATTGCTGCGAGGGATGGATGCCAGTGAAGCCGTTGGTCGGCTTAAGGGCATTCGCTGCGGGATGAAGTCCACCTCCTGTCCCGACCAGGTGGCAATTGCGCTGGAGCGGGAGCTGAACCGGCAGGCGGCATATTTGGAAGAATTGGAAAAATCATAAAAAGCGACCCGCCCTGTTTTGCGGGGCGGGTCGTTTTTTCGTGTCTTGTCGCTTTTCAGAAAATTCTCTTGACAAGCCGCGAATCAGCCGTTATAATGATTTCGTTAAAGCCATAATATAATGGCCCTTAAGTGCTGCGGGTTTCCCGGCATTCTGGAGGGAGGGAAATATAAATGTCTGAAATTCATATCAAAGAGGGCGAGAACATCGACAGCGCCCTGAAGCGTTTTAAGCGCAGCTGCGCTAAGGCGGGCGTTCTCGCGGAGGTTCGTAAGAGAGAGCACTATGAGAGCCCCAGTGTCAAGCGCCGCAAGAAGTCTGAGGCAGCTCGGAAGAATAAGAACAAGCGTTTCTATTGATTGTTGCTTTGATAAAAAGCGCCGTGGAAGGATCCACGGCGCTTTTTTGACGACTTGAAGTGCAAGCCTTCAAACGGCACATGAGATATTTTTGGAGCTGCTTGCTTGAATAGGCCGGATAGAGACAAGCGTGGAAGCCAGCCATTTGTGCCTTACGGAGGACTTATTTCCCAAATAGCTTCCCCAAGAGGTCGCTGACCTCGGGGTACTGGAAGAACGCTACCTGAGCACCTAAATTTTGCCCGATGCGTAGCTTTTGCAATAAGGTATCTCCGTCATCAAACAGAATGAAATGAGTTTCGCCCTGGCAGGTGTAAGTGAAGTATCGGGCGCACAGATCCGGAGAGAAAAATACGGATGGCTGCTCCCGCTCCATCAGCTCCGTCAGTTCTTCCCGCCGCAGAGGACTTCCCTCTCCAGAGGGACAAGGAAGAGGGAAGTCCATCATCAGCCGCTCCAGATCCAGCGCCAGCCGTCCTGTACCCCGAGCGGAAGCAGCCTCCCGCAGGCGTTGGGTCAAGTTGCCGCCGGATAAGGCTGTGCAGACCGGGACAATCGCCGTGGGTGCGGCAGAGGCATACGACTCCGGCACATAAAGCGTCAGCCGGTTTTTTTGGAAAAGCTTTCCCATGGCCCCTGCCAGCAGCAGCAGGTCTCCTCTGGGATGGGGCGCCTCAAAATCCAGTACCACACCGCCATAACTTCGGCGGGAGCACTCCCGCACCGCGGCGGCAGCCAGCTTTTCTGGCTCTTCCACCGTAGATGCGTCGTGGTCGCTGAGGCCCAGTAGCCCGCCCTTGGTCTGCACCAGCAGGTTCTGGCGCAGCAGCGCGGACTCAGGTCCGATGCGATAGGCCATATGGACAAAGTGACGGGTGAAGCGGGACGCCTCCCGAAGCTGCTGCGGCGTGACAGCAAGATAGACCTGCAAGCCAAGACCCCCCTTGTATGCTTTGAAAAAAATTGGTATACTATAGATATCGAAAGATCAATTCGTAAAATGCTATGAAGGGGGAAGACTGAATATGCCTTTTTCCCTGGTGCCGGACAGGCTGTTTGCGCGCTATGACGAGGTGACGCCAGATTTGCTGCGGAAACTGGGAGTGACGCTGCTGCTGAGTGATTTGGATTTCACACTGGCAGAGAAAAAGATACGCCGCCCGGACAAACCGTTAAAGGACTATATTGCGGGACTGAAGGACGCGGGCATTGAATTTGTCATCGTGTCCAACAACCGCTCCGGGAGCCGGGTGACGGAATTTTGCGAAGAGCTGGGCGTGCCCTATCAGGGGCGGGCGGGAAAGCCGTCTCCCCGTGGGATTCTGTCCGCCATTGAAAAAGCAGGGGGCACGACCGCCCACACCGCTATGCTGGGCGATAAACTTTTGACCGACTGTCTCGCGGCCAAGCGGGCCGGGGTTTTGGCGCTGACGGTGGAGCCTGTGGGCGGGGCCGTGACGCGCTGGCAGAAGGTGCTTCACGCACTTCAGGCTCCTTTTAAGGCCCTTTGCCGCCGGAAATTGCGAGAAACAGATAAAAAATCCTTCTGAATTTCCCCGAATCGGAGGGAAAACCCTTGCATTCATCCCGTATCTGGGGTAAAATATCCTAGGCTATTTTGTAAATTTGAGAAGCAGAGAAAATGTCCTCCTGACGGGTCGTTTTCTCGTAGATTTGTAAGGAGGAAAAACTATGCCTACGATTACTGCCGGTGATTTCCGCAACGGAGTCACCTTTGAAATGGACGGCAAGGTCATGACCGTTGTGGAGTTCCAGCACGTCAAGCCCGGAAAGGGCGCGGCGTTTGTGCGCACCAAGATGAGAAACGTGGTGACCGGCGGCGTCACCGAAACTTCCTTCAACCCTACTGCCAAGTTTGAGCAGGCGTTTGTGGAGCGCAAGGAAGCGGAGTACAGCTATCAGGATGGCGACCTGTACTACTTCATGGACCCCGAGACCTATGACACGGTTCCCCTGAACCGGGATGTGCTGGGCGACGGGTTCCGTTTTGTGAAGGAGAACACGGTATGCAAGCTGCTGAGCTATAAGGGCAGCGTCTTCTCTGTGGAGGTTCCCAACTTTATGGATCTGGTAGTTACCGATACGGAGCCGGGCCTGAAGGGTGACACCGCCACCAACGTGACCAAGCCCGCCACCGTGGAAACCGGAGCAGAGATCAAGGTGCCCCTGTTCATCAGCACCGGTGACAAAATTACCATCGACACCCGGACCGGCGAGTATCTCTCCCGTTGCAAGGACTAAACGGGAGCACGCCTGAATCAAGAGGAAAGTTCCTCTATACAACAAACAACGAAGCAGGAAGAAAGGAGCGTGTACAAGATGGAAATTACTGAGAGAGTCGCTTATCTGAAGGGGCTGGCCGAGGGCCTGGGCCTGGACACTGAATCCAAAGAGGGCAAGCTGATCACCATGATCATTGATATTCTGGACGATGTTGCCCTGGAGCTCCAGGACCATCAGGACCAGATTATTGAAATCTCCGAGGGCCTGGACGCTGTCAGCGACGATCTGGAGGACGTGGAAGAGATCGTCTATGAAGACGACGATGAGTTTGAGGATGAAGACGACGACGATTCCGAGGACTGCTACGCCACAACCTGCCCCACCTGTGAGGAGACGGTCTACTTCGATGAGTCCATTCTGGAAGAGGGCGAAGTGGTCTGCCCCAACTGCGGGGAAAAGCTGCAATTTGACCTTACCGACATTGAAGAATGCGACTGCGGAGAAGATCACGAGGACTGAGCGGTTTCACAAGCGTAAAGGCCGC
>NZ_DAMBZJ010000008.1:46935-60177 GCF_032060045.1 Oscillibacter sp. | reverse complement strand
GCTTTTTTATACTTATCGTTTGTCTCCGGGGCGGAATAGTAGTGCCATCAGAGTGGCGAAGATCACGGCCGCAGCAATGCCGCCCGCCGTGGCGGTAAGCCCGCCGGTGAACACGCCCAGCCAGCCCTGCTCCGCCACCGCCTTCTCCACGCCCTTGGCCAAAGAGAAACCAAAGCCGGTAAGAGGCACCGTGGCTCCGGCGCCACCCCAGTCGGCAATCGGCTTATAAACGCCCACGGCCCCCAGCAGCACGCCCGCCACCACGTACCCGGTGAGAATGCGGGCGGGCGTAAGTTTTGTTTTGTCAATGAGAATTTGCCCGATGGCGCAGAGAATTCCGCCGCAGATAAATGCTTTTAAATAGTCCATAAAAACCTCCAACCGAGTTTTTCTCTCCCAGCTTTTCCATGTTTGCCCGAATTATGCGGAAGGCTGGCAGCCGGGAAAGAAAAAAGCCTAGCGCTCTGTGCAAAGGCACACCGCGTGGCACACACCGGGAATGGACTCCCCCTGAAAGCTGGAGGTGGGGGAGAGCAGCGCCCCGGTGGGGGCAAAGAGAATGCGCCGCCACTTTCCGGCCCGCAGTCCCGGCAAAAGATACCCGCACAGCACCGCCGCCGAGCAGCCGCAGCCGGAGGCGCCAGCGTGCATGTCTTGCTTTTCCCGGTCATAGAGCAACATGCCGCAATCCAGATAGTTTTTGCTCATATCCACGCCGTCCCGCTGGAAAAAGCCCCGGACGATGCTGTGGCCCAGCTCGCCTAAGTCGCCGGTAAGGATCAGGTCAAAGTCTGAGGGCTTTGTCTTTGTATCCTTGAAAAAAGCGGAAATGGTGTCGTAGGCGGCAGGCGCCATGGCCGCACCCATGTTATTCACATCGGTCACGCCCTTATCCACGATTTTGCCGCAGGTGACATGGGTGACAAAGGGGCCCTCTCCCTCGCGGCCCAGAATGCAGCAACCAGACGCGGTGGCGGTCCACTGTGCAGTGGGGGAACGCTGATTGCCGTAGGGAACGGGCATACGATATTGCCGTTCCGCCGTGCAGAAATGGGAGGAGGTGACTGCAGCGGCTCGCTCGGCAAAGCCGCCGTCAATGCTCATGGCCGCCATGGCCAGAGATTCCCCCATTGTGGAGCAGGCGCCGTACAGCCCAAAGAAGGGAATCTCAAATTCCCGCAGGCCAAAAGAAGTGCCGATGCACTGATTTAAAAGATCTCCGGCGAAAATATAATCCAAATCGCCAGCGTGCAACTTGGCCTTATCCAGGGCCGTTTGCACCGTTTTTTGCTGCATCCGGGATTCTGCCTTTTCCCATGTTTTTTCCCCCAGAAACGAGTCCTCGCACAATTCGTCGAAACAGGCCGCCAGCGGACCTTGCTTTTCCAGCTTTCCGCCGGTGGCGGCAAAGGAGAGGATGGATGGGGGAGAGTCCAGTCGGACAGTCCGCTGTCCAACGCGTTTTTTGCTCATATAAAAACACCGCCTTGTGATGATTTTCCATAGGTTGCCCCACTTGGATAAAAATTATTGCAAATACTTGCAGAGGAACTTCTGCTCTGGAACAATGGCGTGCAATAGAGTGTCACATAAAAAGCATGCAAAAAAAGGCCGTCGGGAGGTATTCTCCCGACGGCAAATTCGCATCGTAAAGGGTTGGCGTTTCAAAACAGAGCGGGGATGCATTCGCTCAGCCAGCAGAGCAGAATGGGCAGAAGGCAGGCCGGGGTCAAATTCATGACCTTAATTTTGGTGACGCCCAACAGATTCAGCGACAGGGCGATAATCAGCAACGACCCCACACAGGTCATCTCCGCCACGACCGCGTCCCCAAGCAATGGGGAAATGAGGGCTGCCAGCGCGGCAATGCTTCCTTGAAAGAGGAACACCGTGACAGCGGAAAAGGCCACGCCGACTCCTAGAGAGGAGGCGAAAATGACGGAGCTGATGCCGTCCAGCAGGGCTTTTGCAAATAAGGTGGAATGGTCGCCCGTCAGTCCGTCTTGCAGTGCACCCACAATCGACATGGCTCCAACGCAAAACAGAAGGCTTGCGGCGACAAATCCCTCTGAGACAGAAGAGGTACCGCCAGGAACTAGATGTTCCGTCTTCTTCTGTAACCAATCGCCCAGAGAGCGCATTTGTCGGTCCAGATCCAGCAGTTCCCCAAGCAACGCACCAAGCACCATGGAGAGAATGGCAATCAGCATGTTCTCCCCTTTTAGGGAACCGCTCAAACCGATATAGAGCACGCACAGAGCCACGCTCTTCATAACCATGTCCTGAAGCCGCTGCCCCAGCGCACTGCCATTCGCCATGGGCAGGTGCTTTGCAATCCGTGTCAAGCTCAGCCCGGCCACAGAGCCGACCAAAATGGCCAGTGTATTGACCGTTGTTCCAATCAGCATACCAACCCCTCCGTTTCTTCCAGCAGGCTGCGCACCACGGCACTGCCCAGCAGCAGTCCGGCGGTGGCCGGGACCCAGGGGTTGCTGGCGGGAACGCTGCGCCGCCCCGGCGGGGGTACTTCCATCTGGCGAACGGAGGAAGCTGGCTCCTCTGGGCTGAACACCACTGGAAGATGCCGGATACCCCGGTTCTTTAGCTCCCGACGCATCACGCGGGCCAGCGGGCAGCCGAAGGTTTTGGAAATGTCCTCAATTCGCAGCAGAGAGGGGTCCAGCTTGTTTCCGGTGCCCAGAGCTGAAATGAGAGGAATGTGCAGACGCAGCGCGGTTTCTGCCAAATCCAGCTTGCAGGACACAAGGTCGATGGCGTCCGCAATGTAGTCGTACCGGCAGCCCTCGGGAAAAAAACGGTTTCGGTTTTCGGCATTGTACAAAGCATGGATAGGGTGCATTTTCAGCCCGGGGTTGATATCCAATAGGCGTTCGGCCATGGCTTCCACCTTGGGGCGGCCCACGGTGGAATGAAGCGCTTCCAGCTGGCGGTTCAGGTTGGTGAGAGACACAGTGTCACTGTCGACCAGTGTCAGTTCGCCCACGCCGGCGCGGGCCAGACATTCTGCGGCATAGCTCCCCACCCCGCCAAGGCCCAGCAAAAGCACGTGGGCACGGGCAAGACGCTGTTGCCCATCCTGCCCCCAAAGCATTTCGTTGCGCAGAAATTGATGTTCCATAGTGTTTTCCTCTTATCTGTCTAAGTGTTCTTAAAAAAACACGGACCGGCTTTTGCCGGCCCGTGTTTCACGATGCAATTAGCTCGCGGACACGTATTTGACGCCGTCGGCAGTCTCGCCAGTATACCCGGCGATGACACCGTCGTACCATGTGCCAAAATCCTGATTCCGCAGGGTGCTGGTTGCCTGTACCTGCCAGTAGGGAAGGTTCTCGCCCACAAAGTACATGATGTGATAGCCGTAATCGGTTTCCACCACGCCGGTGTCTCCGGCTTTGCGGCTGGAATCAAAGCACCAGTCGTTGAAGGTGGGAACCATCTGGCCTTGATAAACCTGCTCGTACAACCCACCATTGGACTGAGAGCCTCCGTCCATGGTGTTTTCCTTGGCAAGCTGGGCAAAGGAATCCTCGGTGGCCGCACCTGCTGTCCACTGAGACAGAAGGTCCTCGGCCTTTCCCTTGGCCTCTTCTTTCAGCTTGGCCTGTTCTTCGTCATAGCCGTCCTCGCCCTGCGCAATCTTGCCGGCTTCGGGCTGGAGGAGGATGTGGCGCACGTTTACAGTCTTATAGTCCTGACGATAGCGCTGACCAAAAGACACCACGTAATAGGCGGCGTTATCCTCGTCGGCCAAAACGGCGGAGTCCCCAGCCTGACGACCGCTGTCAAACAACCAATCCATCAGCACGCCGGAGGAATAGGAACCGGCCTTGCCGTTGGTATAGGACATCTTGTCGTTGTCCTTCGCCAGATCGGACAGACTTTTTCCAGACTTGAAGCCGGAATACAACTCGTCGGCGGACTGCTTGGCCGCGTTCAAAGCGGCGGCGCTCTCCACCTCAGTGGGGTCCACGCTGTTTCCGTCAGCATCTATGGTAGCCTCGGCGGTGCCGCTGATGCGAACGCTCTGATAGTCCACCACATCATAGGCGTTGCGATTGGCGGCGTATTCGGCTTCCAACTCTTCGTCCGTATAGGTCAGGCTGTCGTTATGGCTTTTGGAAAAGTCGCTGGCCAAAATCACGCGCTTCATCTCTGCCTCGTAGACACTGCGGCTCATGGTCGAGCCGTACATCCTCTGGAGGTATTTGACAACGCTCAGATTGGCGGAGGCGGCAGTGGCGCTAAGAGATTCTTCGTTTGCATCGAACTGGGCTTGCATGGCATCGTTCCATACATAGCCCTCTTTCGTTGCCGCGTCGTTTAGTGCATAGATGGCGGACATCTGGTCAATAGCCTGATCAACAAAATAATCAAACCAGGTCTGTGTCTCGTCGCCGGGATAGGACTGAGAACGCAGGTCCTTACCGGTGTCCAGCCCCAGATAGGCGATATACGAGCTGTTCTGCTGGACAAAGTTCTGATAGATGTTTACGAAATAGTAGCTTAGCTGGGGTACTTTCACGTCTGCCAAAACGGTCTTTTCTGCGGAGGAAGAGCCGCTGGCGGCGGGGTCCTCCGCCGAGGCAAGCTGGGTATACAGTGTGGCGGCGGTGGCGTTTTTCTGGATAATGTTGGATTTCCATACAAGTACGGTTACCACCAGAAGGGCGAACAGGATGGCAATTACGGCGTACATAATGTTACTACGCCGGGCCTCCTTCTGTTGCTGCGCCTCCCGCGCGGTTCTGGAATGCTTATCATTTGCGCTCATTTTCGTTTCAGTCCTCTCAAAATCTTAAGTGAAGATGCGGGAAATCCCACGAATACACACCGACATATTATATAGGATAAACTGTGAAACTGCAAGTATAATTTCACGGATACGTACGGCGGGAAATTTGCCGTTTGTCGGATTTCTTCAGCATATACGGCGTGGCTGAAAGCAACCTGAAAAAATTGCCGTCCACTTGGCGGATTGTCGTGCTGGCCAATTATCTATTGGATTTGGCGGATATGCTCAATCACAATAAAAATTACGAAAGAGCAGAATGCAAAAACTGTTATTCTTAGTGGTATACCAATGAACTTTAAGAATGATCCGCTGTATAAGCAATACCGCCCCGCTGAACTCAGATTCAGCAGGGCGGCGCTTTTTAAAGCGTATTAACCCGCGGAGCCGGCGGCGCGAAGCGCGGACACCTCGTCACCTACCTGCAAAATATCGGGAAGGCTGAGTTCTAGAATCAGTTCGTCCTGACCGGGAGCACGGACCACACGCCGGATGTAGGGGGAACGGGTCATAAGCTGATTGTGCGCGCCCATCGTCTCCTCCTCCACCGTTTCCACGGACAACACCTCGTCCACCATCAGGCCAAGACTGGTGTCGCCGCTAAGTACCAGCACCATCTCGTGAAATTCCCGGATGCGGAAAATCACTTTGGCGTCTTCCAGCACACTGAGAACCTTTGGCATATAGCTGCCCCGGACCTCGGCTAACGTGGCATGCTTGCAGCTGTTCACGGCTTCGCGGTTCCCCGCCGCGTCGCACTGCTCCACCCGCAGGGCTGTTTCGTGGAGCCTGCGGTGAGGGTCCTCCATCTGGGCCAGATGGGAGGAAAGCTCCATACTGTCGGTTTTAAAGCTGTCATACCATTTGCCCAGCTTACATTTATGTGGGTCCGTGGCCAATGAAAAGGGTTCACCGGTTTCAATGGAGCGCTCCAATGCGGAAACCCAGTGAACGTGATCCTGCTTGCGCGCGTCCAGCATGGCGGTGAATTCCTCAAATTCATCCTGAAGGGATTGCAGCTTCAAAGCAGCGCGCAGATTGAACAGGGTGACGCTGCTGCCCCGGAGGGGGAAAATCCCGGAGATGTAGGGTGGCGCGTCCGGCACGGGGGTGTATTTCGGAAGCTCCATGATGGTGGAGACATAGCGGCTGTCTGCGCAATAGAGTCCTCCGTTCAGCCGGAACAGGATGGAAGGGCTTTGCACGCTGTCGTCTGCTTGATAAATGCTCATGCCAAAAAATTCCTTTCCTATAAGTATATTGAAGGGCCGAGCTCTTGAAAAATCATTTGAAAAGCGCGCCCAAAACGGGCGCGGACGGCGCGTCCCAGTTTGGTTACATCGCGGTTATTGTAACACAGAATCCGAACAATGCAAACACAAGAATCCCGCTGGGAAAAGATTTTCCGGCGATCTACACCCAATCTTGACAAAATGAGGCCACGCGGTTATACTAAACTGGATTTATAAATAGGAAAGCTGCGATGAGGAAAAGCAGTACCTGCGGACGGATGCAAAGAGAGGGGACGGACGGTGCAAGTTCCCGTGAAGTCAGCGGAGAAGTCGTTTCGGAGCATTGGCCTGAACAGCAAAAGTAAGGTCAACGGGACCTCCCGTTACAGAGGCAGGCGCATAGCGCCGGGAGAGTGCGGGAAATTCCCGAATTCAGGTGGTACCGCGGACGTTTGTTCGCCCTGAGCCGATCGGCTCAGGGCGATTTTTGTTTGGAGGGGTATATGGAGAGATTTGTATTCGACACGACCCAGGGCGCGGTGCTGGAGGCTGCGGAGGAGGCGGCGCTGATGGATTGGGTGCGGGTGCGAAGCAATGCGACGCGGGCCAGCGTTCCGGTTGGGGTGATGGCAGTGTGCTTCACGGTATATTCACTTGTGCAGAGGAACTGGGAGGCGGCGCTGTTCACGGTTTTGCTTGCGCTGATCATCATAGGCTTTTTCTGGCTTCCCATGCAGCGGGGCAGGAGGTTTCGGCAGGGAGTCCGGGAGGCGCGGGCCCGGTGGCTGGATTTGACCGACGCGGTGCGGGCAAGGCCCATGCGCTTTGTGTTTGAGGGGGACGACTGCCGGATGCTGGACGGAAAGGGCGAGGAAATCCGCCTGTGGAAAAGCATCCGAATGGGCGAGGTCCGGGAGAGCGACCTGATTTTTTGGATTCCGGCGGAGGATACCTCCGTTCTGCTGCATAAAAACGCCCTGACCGAGGGGGCGGAAGAAGCGTTTCGCAGATGGCTGAAGGCCCGCAGCAAGCGCTATCGCGTTTACCGCGTGACAGAGCGTTTGCGCCGGAGTATGGAGCGGGCATAAAGCTCCGGGGACGTGAAAGCGCGTCCCACTGTTTGAGGTAGCCTGTATCTGTATAGAATTCAGATATCTAAGTATGAGGAGAGCAAACCATGAAAAAAGAACTGCCGAAGGTATATGAGCCACAGCAGGTGGAGTCTCGCATCTATGAAAGCTGGATGGAGGGCCGCTGCTTTACGGCGGAGCCGGACCCTGAAAAGGAGCCGTTTTCCATTGTGATGCCGCCCCCAAACGTGACGGGTCAGCTCCACATGGGCCACGCGCTGGACGCGACCCTTCAGGATATCCTGACCCGCTTCAAGCGGATGCAGGGATATTCTGCTCTGTGGATTCCCGGCGTGGACCACGCGGGGATCGCCACCCAGATTAAGGTGGAGGAGGAGCTGCGGGAAAAAGAGGGCAAAACCCGGTACGACCTTGGCCGCGAGAAGTTTTTGGAACGGGTCTGGGCTTGGAAAGAGAGGTACGGCGACCGCATCGTAGAGCAGCAGAAGAAGATGGGCGTTTCCTGCGACTGGGATCGCTCCCGCTTCACCATGGACGAAACCTGCGCTCGCGCAGTGCGGGAGACCTTCTGCGACCTCTATGAAAAGGACATGATTTATAAAGGAAGCCGCATCATCAACTGGTGCCCCCACTGCACTACGGCTTTGTCCGATGCGGAGGTGGAGTATGTGGATAAGCCGGGTCACCTGTGGCACATCCGCTATCCTTTGGCGGATGGGTCCGGCGATCTGGTGGTGGCCACCACGCGGCCCGAAACCATGATGGGCGACACCGGCGTTGCCGTGAACCCGGAGGACGAGCGGTTCAAGCACCTGATCGGCAAGAACTGCATCCTGCCCATCATGAACCGGGAGATTCCCATTGTGGGGGACGAATACTGCGAAATCGGCTTCGGCACCGGTGCGGTGAAAATGACTCCCGCCCATGACCCCAACGACTTTGAAGTGGGTCTGCGGCATAATCTCGAGATCATCCGCTGCATCGCGGACGACGGAAGAATCAATGAAAACGGCGGCCCCTACAATGGGATGGACCGCTATGAGTGCCGCAAGGCCATCGTAAAGGACCTTGAGGAACAGGGCTATCTGGTGAAGACCGAGGATTACAGCCATAACGTGGGCACCTGCTACCGCTGCCACAACGATGTGGAGCCTCTGATTTCGGCCCAGTGGTTCGTGAAGATGGAGCCGCTTGCGAAGGAGGCCCTGCGGGTGGTACGGGACGGCGAGGTAAAGTTCGTCCCCGAGCGGTTTTCCAAGACCTATATCAACTGGATGGAAAACGTCCACGACTGGTGCATTTCCCGCCAGCTCTGGTGGGGCCATCAGATTCCCGCGTGGTACTGCGACGAGTGCGGCCACATCAATGTGGGACGGACGGACCCGGACAAGTGCGAACAGTGCGGCTGCACCCACCTGACCCGGGACCCGGACGTGCTGGACACATGGTTCTCCTCCGCGTTGTGGCCCTTCTCCACGTTGGGCTGGCCGGAAAAGACGGCGGATTTGAACTACTGGTACCCCACCTCCGTGATGGTCACGGGCTACGACATTATCTTCTTCTGGGTGGCCCGGATGATTTTCTCTGGCTGTGAGCAGATGAAGGAGATTCCCTTCCACACGGTTTTGATTCACGGTCTGGTCCGGGACGAAAAGGGGCGGAAAATGTCCAAGTCTCTGGGCAACGGCATCGACCCACTGGAGATGGCCCAGGCCTACGGTGCGGACGCGCTGCGCTTCAACCTGATCACCGGCAACAGCCCCGGAAACGACACCCGGTTCTACACCGAAAAGTGCGAGGCTATGCGGAACTTTGCAAATAAAATCTGGAATGCCTCCCGCTTTGTTCAGATGAACCTGAGCATTGATAGCTGCGCCCTTCCTGCCAATCTGGAGCAGGAGGACAAGTGGGTTTTGACCAAGCTGAACGGGCTGGTCAAGGAGGTCACGGAGAATCTGGATGCCTTTGAAATCGGTGTGGCTTCCGCCAAGGTGTATGACTTCATCTGGGACACCTATTGTGACTGGTATATCGAGCTGACCAAAACCCGCATGAACGGCGACGACGCTCAGAGTCGCCTTGCGGCGGAGAATGTGCTGTGCTATGTGCTGATTCAGGTGCTGAAGCTGCTGCATCCCTTCATGCCCTTCATTACGGAGGAAATCTGGCAGTCCCTGCCTCGGGAGGCAGGGGAAACCGGCGGCTTCCTGATGACCGCTCGCTGGCCCGTGTATGACGAGGCGCTGAACTTCCCCGCCGAGACGGAGGCGATGGAGGCGGTGATGGACACCATCCGCGCCATCCGCGCCCGCCGGTCGGAGATGAACGTGCCTCCCTCCAAAAAGACGGAGTTGGTTTTGAAGACCGATGAGCCGGAAATTTTCCAGAATGCGGTACACTTTATTACCCGCATGGCCTATGCCGAGCGCGTGAGCGTCTCCCCTCAGGCTCCGGAAACGCTGGACGGACTGGTGAGCATCGTCACCCGCAAGGCGGTGGCCTATATTCCGCTGGCGGAGCTGGTGGATGTGGCGGAGGAGCTGGCCCGCATTGCTCGGGAAAAGGAAAAGGCGGCCAACGGTCTGCGCATCACCGAGGGCAAGCTGAAAAACGAAAAGTTTGTGGCAAATGCACCCGAGGCCGTGGTCAATGTGGAGCGGGAGAAGATTGCCAAGTACAAGGAGTTAATTGCACGGCTGGAGGAATCCGAGCAGGCAATGAAGGGGTGAAAACGGCCCCATAACTCCGTGAGCGAAGTTTTGAGAGTTGATGCATCGCCTGCGGGCGGTGCGACACAAGGGCATGGGGAATTTGTTTCTCCATGCCCTTGAATTCTAGTCTTTTTCTCCGATCACACACGGGATGCAACTGAGCGGAGGACGACTTTTACTGCGTTCGGCCTGCTTTCGTAGAAAGTGGAGCCAGAGTGGGAGCGGGCAGTCCGACGTGGCAGGTGGAGTGAGATTGGACTTGCAAACGCGAACGTTTGTGCTACAATAAAGATGGAATACCAAATACCGCAAACGCGCTTTGGCGCAGGGAGGGGGGCGCCGCCATGGAGCGGGTGATTTTGCACTGCGATATGAACAGCTTTTATGCCTCGGTGGAGCTGTTGTCCCATCCGGAACTGCGAGACGCGCCGGTGGCGGTGTGCGGCGACCCCACGTCACGGCGGGGTATTGTGCTGGCAAAGAATGAGGCGGCGAAAAAATTCGGCGTGGTCACGGCGGAAACCATCTGGCAGGCGCGGAAAAAGTGCCCCGGGCTGGTGCTGCTGCCGCCCCATCACCATTTGTATCGGGAGTATTCCGACCGGGTCAACGCCATTTACGAGGAGTACACCGACTTGGTGGAGCCTTTCAGCGTGGATGAGAGTTGGCTGGATATGACCGGGTCACTTCATCTGCTGGGCGGAGACGGGCGAGCTGTGGCGGACGGGATCCGCGCCAGAGTGAAACAGGAACTGGGATTGACGGTGTCCGTGGGCGTGAGCTTCAACAAAGTGTTTGCAAAGCTGGGCAGCGATTACAAAAAACCAAATGCAACCACGGTGATTTCTCCTCAAAACTGGAAGGACTTTGTGTGGCCTCTTCCGGTGGAATCGCTGCTGTTCGTTGGAAAAACGGCGCAAGCCACTCTGGGGCAGTTTGGCGTGCGGACCATTGGGCAGTTGGCGGCCATGAATGTAGACCAACTGGAAACGCTAATGGGGAAGATGGGCCGTCAGCTCTACGAGTATGCAAACGGGTTGGAGCATGAGCCTGTGCGACCTCGAAGCGAACTGGAGCCGCCAAAATCCGTTGGCAGTGGGTCCACCTTTCAAAGAAACCTGACTTCCCAGAGGGAGGTGAGCGCGGCGTTGGCCTTGCTTTCCGACGAAGTGGCCATGCGTTTGCGCCGCTGCGGCATGTACGCGGGTGGAGTGGCAGTGACACTGCGCACGCCGGACTTTCAGGATCGATCCCGGCAAAAGCGCTTTGCTTCGCCCACCCATTTAATGCGGGAATTGGCGGATGGGGCCATGGAACTGCTGGACACCTTTTGGAAGTCGCCCGCACCCATCCGGATGCTCACCGTCACGGCCATCGCTCTGACGGAGGAGGCCGACGCCTATGAGCAGACGGATCTGCTGGATACCGCAGCGCCCCAGCGCGAAAAGCAGGAAAAATTGGAATCCGCCATAGATAAAATTCGAGGAAAATATGGCATGGGCGCAGTGCGCTTCGGCGCGATGAGCCTAGAAAAAAAGGAGGATACGCTGTCATGACGATTGCGGAAGAAAAACAGGAACTGCGGCTGAAGGTACGGGCGCAGGAGCGGGCGCTTTCAGTCCGCTACAAGGAGGAGTCCGACGCGGCGATTGCGGACCGCGTCCGCGCGCTGCCGGATTATCGGGAGGCCCACACCGTTTTCAGCTTTTTTGGCACCAAGCGGGAGATCAATACCCGCCCCATTTTGGAAGATGCATTGCGGGCAGGGAAGCGGCTGTGCCTGCCGCTTTGCACCGAGGTACCAGGGATTATGGAGCTGCGGGTGGTAAATTCCTTGGAAGATTTGGTCCCAGGAGCGTTCGGCATTCTGGAGCCGTCCACAAGCTGCCCAATTCTGACGCCCGACGAGGTGGACTTCGCGGTGCTGCCGTGCCTGAGCTGCGGACGGGCGGGCCGGAGACTAGGCCAGGGCGGCGGGTATTACGATCGGTTTTTGACCGCCTATCGGGGAAGCGCGGTGCTGCTGTGCCGGGAGGAGCTGCTCCACGAGGATATTCCCGTTGAGCCGCACGACATGCCGGTTCCATGGGTGGTGACGGAAAAGGGGCTGTACGAGGACGGCGTTCCCGCGCGGCTTGAGTGATTTTTTTAGATGCGGCGTGCGCACCGTTTATTTCCAATTTAACTGGAAAATAGTTTTAAACCGTCTTCACAAACGAAATTGCTTATGCTAAAATGTAAAATGGCCGGATATTATGGCAGGCCGTGTAAAAAATATGTTGACGAACGCATGTGGACAAATACACAATGATAAAGGAGACATTCAGATGGTGCACGAGACGATGGATTTTATTTCTAAGTATGATCCCGAGGTGGGTGCTTCTATTAAGGAAGAGTTCGCCCGTGAGCGCCGGAACATTGAGCTGATTGCCAGCGAAAACGTGGTCAGCGAGGCGGTCATGGCGGCGATGGGTACCTGCCTGACCAATAAATACGCCGAAGGATATCCCGGACACCGGTATTACGGCGGCTGCTACGCCGTGGACGTGACGGAGGAGATTGCCCGCAAGCGTGCTTGTGAGCTGTTTGGCTGCAATTATGCCAACGTTCAGCCCCACTCTGGGGCCAACGCCAATCTGGCCGCGTTTTTCGCGCTGGTCAAGCCTGGCGACACCGTGATGGGCATGAATCTGGCTCATGGCGGACACCTGAGCCATGGCAGCCCCGTGAACATTTCCGGAAAATATTTTAACATCATTCCCTACGGCTTGGACGAGGAGACGGAGCAGATCGACTATGACGCGCTCATCAAGCTGGCCGAAGAGCACAAGCCAAAGCTGATTGTGGCGGGCGCCTCCGCCTATCCCCGGTCCATTGACTTCAAGAAGTTCCGTGAGGCGGCCGACGCGGCGGGCGCGTATCTGATGGTGGACATGGCCCACATTGCAGGTCTGGTCGCAGCAGGGGAGCATCCCTCTCCCGTGCCCTATGCCGATGTGATTACCTCCACCACCCACAAGACCCTGCGGGGTCCCCGGGGCGGCCTGATCCTGTGCAACGACGAGGACATATACAAGAAAATCAACTCGGCTGTGTTCCCTGGCACACAGGGCGGCCCGCTGGAACACATCATCGCGGCAAAGGCCGTGAGTTTTGGCGAGGCGCTGCGTCCGGAGTTTAAGGAATATCAGAAGCAGGTGGTGAAAAACGCCAAGGCATTGGCCGAGGGGCTTATCAAAGAGGGCTTCCGCCTTGTTTCCGGCGGAACGGACAACCATTTGATGCTGGTGGACGTGCGCAACTTCCACATCACCGGCAAGGAGTTTGAGCATCGGCTGGACGAAGTGCAGATCACCGTCAATAAGAACGCTATCCCCAACCACCCGGAGAAGCCTTTT
>NZ_DAMBZJ010000008.1:30500-46874 GCF_032060045.1 Oscillibacter sp. | reverse complement strand
GGGGGCGCATTTCCTATAGCTCCTGGACCCACTCCGGCTCTTTAAAGCCCACCAGAACGAAGTCCGTGCCTACCAGAATAGGACGCTTGACCAGCATTCCATCGGTGGCCAGAAGCCTGAATTGCTCGTCCTCGGTCATGGAGGGCAGTTTTTTGGAAAGCTCGAGCGCTTTGTACTGCAGGCCGCTGGTGTTAAAAAAACGCTTGAGCGGAAGGCCGCTTTTTTCATGCCAGACCCGCAGTTCGTCCTCGGTGGGATTTTCCGTTTTGATGTCCCGAAAGTCATAGGTGACACCTCTTGTGTCTAGAAAGGTCCGGGCTTTTTGGCAGGTGGTGCATTTTGGATAGCATATAAACAGCATAGTAAATTCTCCTTTATCCGTGATGGAACGCCTGATATATGGCGAAAGATCCAGAGATAGTGGCGTTTTTTCACCGATAAGATTCTCTTTCTCTCGTTTGGAGAGGGCTTTAATGCGGTATTCCAGCCGGGATGCCGCCGCTCGGTCGTCCGCTTCCCACGCCGCGGCAAAGCGGACGGGACGGCGGGCTGCCGTGTATTTCGCGCCGCCGGAAAGACTGCCCCCATGCTGGGCGAGACGACGGGGAAGGTCGGTGGTGATACCGGTATAAAGGCTGCCGTCCCCACAGCGCAGAATGTAGATATAATAAGCCGTTGTGCCCCGCCTCCCTTGCAAGTTTTCCGTATAGTATACCACAGCTTTTAAGGAATGCACAGCTCTTTGACATGCGGCAACTGCAAGTAATCTGTCCGCAAGAAAGCGGCCTTTTTAAAAATGTGGCAAAGAGCATTGCGGGGAATTAAAATGTTTGATATACTGCATTAAAAGCATTTAATAAAAGGAAACGGCACAGAATAAAATGAAGAAGGTGTTTTTATGGAGTTACAGGAAATCATGCGCCAGCGCGTTTTCGCAGTGGTGGGCAACACGCTGGATTCTGAGAAATATGCCTATAAGATCAAGCAGGGAATGCTGGAAAAGGGCTACACGGTGTACGCCGTGGGCAAGGAACTTTCTTCGCTCAACGATGTGCCGGAGGAAATCGACATCATTGATTTGTGCATTCATCCCGCAAAGGGACTGAAGCTGATGCAAGAGTGCAAAAAGAGCTTCAAATGCATCGTGCTTCAGCCGGGGGCGGAAAGCGCGGAACTGGTGGCCTATTTGGAGGAGAAGGAAATGCCTTATATCAACGGGTGCCTGCTGGTGGGCATGCGCCTGTTCACCTGATTTGTGATTTACGGACCATCCGCCGTCACCTTCGCATGTTCGCTTTTTTTGATGAGGGGTTAAATTTTATTTTTCCGGAAACCCTATGCGGGGGTGATGAAATGGGATTAACTTATACCGACATGTATGCGAACATTGGACCCGACCCGCAGGCGGCGGCGTATTTTAACGACCTGCCTGAGGTGATTCAGGCCCAGATTCTGGCGACGGACCCGCCGCCAAGCTCCTTAAACGCACTGAAAAAACTGGTCAAAGAGGCAGACTATATCTTCTGACCCGGGCCGCCTCGTCAAGAGGCGGCCATTTTTTATGAGAAATTTGGGAGAGCAGCCTGCAAAAAAACAAACGGAGCCTCGCGGTCAATCCGCGAGGCTCCGTTTGCAAGCTTGAATTCAGTCTGCCTCAGGGGAAGTCCTGGGTATTTGGTATTTTAAGTGTGCCGGATTTGGGCGTTTTCCGCAGAGACTTACTTCTTTCGATGCTTAGAGAAATAGACTTCCTTCCGGTTCCACACGAAACCGGTGATGGCCAGTGCAATGCCGGATAGCAAAAGGAAGAAGCTGGGGGCGGCGCCGCCGGTCTGAGGAAGCTTGCCGGGAATGCCGTCTTCCTCCCAGCCCGCGACCTCCGGTTCTTCGTCCAAAGAAGAGTCTTTCAGAGTGTAGGACTGCGCCGCGCCGTTAAGGGGAAGGGCCACAGGTAGATCCTCCTCAATCAGACGATAGCCATCCGGTGCAACTGTTTCGCGGACCGTATATTCCCCGATGGGAAGATCGGCAAAGACAGCCAGACCGTTGCTGCCAGTGGTCTCCCTTGCAAAGACACTGCCGTCCGCAGCGTAGAGGGTGAATTCCGCGCCGGCCAAAGGCTCACGGTCCGAATTGACCTTCATAAGCCGAATGGATCCCAGAACAGAAGTGGGCACATTGGGCTTTGCTTCGTTGATTACGGTCAGGGAACGCTGTTCGTTCTTGGACAGGGTGATGTCCTGATTTCCGGCAACGCGGACATAGCCACTGGGAACGTGTGTTTCCGCCACAGTGTACTGTCCGACGGGGAGATTCTCAAAGGAAACCTTTCCGTCTACCCCGGTTGTGTCGGTTGCGACGGCGCGGCCGTCCTTATCGTAAAGCGTAAATTCTGCGCCGGAGAGGGGATTGCCATCCGAATCGGTCTTCAAAATAAGGATTGCGCCTGCCTCAGCGACGGCTTTTTTGTTGACTACGGTGAAGCTGCGGACGGTGGCGCTGGCGGTTGTAACCCGCAGCTCATCGCTGCTGAGTACATAGCCGTCCGGGGCTTTCGTCTCTCGGATGGTAAAACTGCTGTAAGGCGACAAGCCGATAAATTCCACCAGACCGTTGGAACCGGACGTTGCGCTGGCAATCGCCTTGCCCGTGGAGTCATAAAGTGTAAATTCCGCGCCTGCCAGAGGCTTGCCATCCTCATCCTTTTTCATAACCGACGCTTTCCCGGAGGATGGAGAGGAAGGAACGGGGGTGTTTTGGAGAGCGGGAGATTCCGTCACGCTGCCGTTCGTATTCTGGTAGACGAGGGGAAGCAGTGCTGTTTGGTCGGCGTTCCAGCGAACCTCTGCTTTAAGCTGCTTATCCGTGGAATAATAACCGGAGGGCGGCGTAAGTTCCTTAATGGTGTACGTCTCGCCCAATGCGTTCACCGGGACGCTTTTAAATGTCACCACGCCATTGACAGAGGTGGCCGTGGCGGTGTAAACACCGGTGGCGGAATCAATCGTGCCGCCGGTTATGGAGGCGGGAAAGCCCGAGACGGCCTGCCCCTGAATCTGGAAGGTGCCGCCGTTGATCTTTGCGGTGGCGGAGGTGGTGCTTTCCTTTGCGAAGGACACATCCGCCACAGCCGCGTGGTTTATCACCTCAGGTGAAGCGGCAGTTCCCTCAGAGTCAAAGACCGGCACGCTAGTAAATGAAGAATTGTCGTACAGCCGGACCCGCAGTCCATTTGTGGGGCCGGTTGTCTTATAGCTGACATCCACCCAAAAGACAGGGATTGCACTGGGATTTGCATTGGGGTTCAGATATCCGGCGGGAACCGTCTCAAAGATGGTGTACTTCCCAAAGGGAACGTCCGTAAACCGTACGGTGCCGTTCGCGTCGGACTTGGCGGTTCCGCTGTCTCCCACTGCGGTAATAATGCTTGCGCCGGTCGAATCTTTCAGGGTAAATACAACGTCCTGCAAGGGTGCTGTCGGGTTGCCGGACCTGACGGCGCGCAACTTTTTGAAAACGATGTCGGGGTTGCCGGAAATACCGGTGTTGTCGGGTGCATTCACAAACTTGGGAATGGAGGTGCTGTTGTAGTTCACGCCGTCGGTGGAATAGCGGACCTCGGCCGTTGTGTAATCGTAGCCGGAGGGAGAGAGTTCTTTATAATCGACCTTGACGTATACCAGCGTCGTATTCGGTTTATGCATCAGAGGAGCGCTGAGCTCCTTGATCTCGTATTCGCCGAACGCAACGTCCTTGAAGATAACCGCGCCCGTTCCGGCTGCGGATGTGGCGGTGTCAAGAAGCTTGGTCAGGTCGCTGGACTCACCCTTTTTAAACAATCCGAATTTCGCGCCGGCGAGGGGCATGTTGTCTGCGCTGGTCTTGTTAATTTGAATGTCCGCCAAGCCTTTTACATTGGTAACGGTGATGTGGGCGGCGTTTGTAATCGAATCATTCGGAGCGCCCGCAAAAGCGACGCCGCTCAGATGGGTGGGCTTTACGCCGCCATAATTCCCATTAACCAGCAGGTAGCCGGGAGCGGGCTCTAATTCTCTCACGTAGAACACCCAGGGGGGGAGCTTATCGAAAACAATCACGCCGTCTTGTTGAATTGTGTGACTACTACCGCTGCTGTCAGTAACGGTCTGAGCGGCGCCAGTCTCCCCGAAGGGATCTCTGGGTACTCCGGCTTTGTACTGGAAGTCTCCCTTGGCGGACACAAGGCGAAGCTTTGCACCGTTCAACGGATTTCCGTTTTCATCAACTTTCAATACTTTCAGCACATAGGAGCCCGAGCCGCCGTCTGCATAAGGGTCAACCACGTTGATTCCAACGATTTTATCCGTCGCCTGAGGCGAAGTGTGAGAGCCCTTGAAGAAGACTGTGTTCGTAAGGGCGGAAATCTCACCCAAAATCGAGGTGGTAAATTTCAGGACATAGGCATAAGGGCCGTCCGGCAGGGAAACGGTCAGCTTCTGGCCGTCAATCGCAACCCCGTATTCATTTGCGCCGAGGGTGATGGCGGGGGTAGCGCCCGGGACTTTTGTCATCGCCGTGCCATCCGGCGTCAGGTCGCCGTTACCGGAATTGATGGAAGCCCTGTACAGTTCGATGCTGTCAGGAATTAGACGCAAGCTGTCATTCAGGGTATCCTCCGCCATGGCGTCCTTAAGGTCGATGACGGACTTGTTCAGTGCAACGGTCCAGGTGACGGATTCCTTGGCGTTTCCGTCGGAATCCTTACCGTTGCCATAATCGTGGCCCTTTTTAACTATGCTGTTGGTAATCTTATGTGTTCCTTTTGCCTCAAATGCGCCGGTGTGTTCATCGATCTCCAGTGAGGCGTTATTTTCAAAAGTTTTATCGCCTTGAGACAAAACCGCCTCGTCCTCCACATACGTGTTGATAATAATTTCGTATGTGTCCGAAGTCTTATTTCCGTCTCCTTTGGGCCAAGTGAGGGTAAAGCCTTTCGGAGATGCCGCGGACGCAAAGATAATATTGGTTCCATCTGCCCTCAGTTCAGCAAGGGTTTGCTCCGGGCCGCCATTTACCTTTACCTTGATTGCGCGTTCATTATCCGGCTGAAGCCGGGTGTTTGCGGGAAGCGCGTCGGTGACCACCGCGTTCGTCATTTCCAGACGGTTGCGGTTGACCATCATCTTCCACACAAGCTCACGGGTGGCATAGTTGTATGACTGGGCGCTCTTGCGCAGCATTTCAAGCCGATAGGTTTGGGTGGCTTGCGCTGTGAGATTGCCCGGAGTCAAAGTGACTCCATTCTTAAAGCTCTTAGTGACATCGTTCGTAGCGCCAGATGCCTTGTTCTGATACATTTGGCTCAGCGCTTTGGCGGTGAGTTTCGTGTAGAAGGTGACGGTATACATCCTAAAGTTTGCGGCGTACTTTACGAACGTAAAAGTGAAGCCTGCGCTGGTAATCTCACTCAGCGCGCCAAGGCTTTGGCCGGGGGCCGATTCGGAAGTGAACGTATTTACAACAGCGGGGCTGCCCTTCTCCGTGACGGTGAGGGGATGGTCCGCATCAATGACCAGCTCGTGGAGATCCTGTTCTGAAACGGGAATGAGATCGGTAATGGAGACAGAGTTCGGGGTGTTGCCCATATCCGTTCTCAGACGCTCGTTTACCGTGATGGTCCATTTGAGGTAATCGCCTTTGTTTGGAAGGTCTGACGAATGGTCAAAGTTGACCGTGGGGCCAGCTCCCTTCCGGATGGATGCACCCTGCTTGATGATTTCCTTGCCCACGATGATCTCGCCGATACCGGCACCGCTGCCGCTGCCGGTTCCCCAAGGAGATGACGGCCCCCAGGCCCATTCCACTGTGGCCCTATTTTCCGCCTTGATGCTGTCATTGCTGCCGGAGCTTTCATTCCAATCCACAATCTCTGTGTAGTACGTCAGCACCATGGTCTTGGTGGTGTTGTCGGAGTTGGTGGTCGCTTCTGCATCGGTAAAGAGATAGACCAACGTTCCGTCTTGAATGTAGAACTTGCCCTTATCGGCATCCGTAATGGATCCGGGGACGCTTCCGTTGACCACGTCCCTTGAGCCCGTTCCCAGTGTGGGCGCAAGATTTTTTCCGCCCGTGGTGGTGGCACTTTGGACAAATTTATGAACCACACCGTCCGTAGGCAGTGTGTCAATCAGCTTCAGGTCAGGAAATTTGTATGAGTCCGCTCCGGATTTGGGGAGTGTTACGGTGACCTTCCACTCCACATACCGATGGGTTCCATCCACAATAATATCCGTCCCGGCTACCTTGCCGAAAAAGTTTTTCATCTCAAAGGAATCTTCGGCGGAGCCCAGATTGGTGTATCCGCCTTTGGACAGGTCAACCTTGTTTTCAAACTTGTTGGCGCTATTGCCGGGCAAAATGGTGGGAGTGGTTTTGTAGCGGACCGTTTGAGGTCCCTTTGTCCCGGCGGGGAAGTTATAGGTAATGGCTTTTTCAGTGGAGTTATACGTGGCGGAGGGAGCGGGAGTCCCAAAGCCGCCGTCTGCGCCCAAGTCCTTAACTTCAAAAGAGTTGTCCACATATGTATGCGCGTTTTTTAGCGTGTCCACCATAGTGTATCCACTGTAATCATAGTCAGCGGGGACGGTAACATCGGCCGGCGGGCTGATGTTGACGGTCCAGGTGATTTCGTTGGCAGAGGGATCGTACTCGTGGGATTTGGTGACGCTGCTGGCCACGGGAGGTTCCCCGTCGTCCTTGCCGGGTGTGCGGTTTATTGTGATGGTTTCCGAGCCGAATTTAATTTCGGAAGTTTCGCCGTGTTCATCATCTGAAGGCAAATAGTCAAACGTTCCTGTAAAGCCAAATTGACCATAAATATCGGCATCGAGTTGTTCATAGTCGTTTTCGATGGTGACAATTACTGTATTCGTTGCGACGTCAATTCTCCAGGAAGCGAAAACTGTTGAGCCAATGCTCATAGCGCCGGACATCACCGCATCCGATGCAAAAACTATGTTTTTGGGAAGATCGATTTCAAAATAATCGCCGGGAAGCACATTGTTATATTTCTCATTGCTGATATGGAACCCATATTGCAGCTGAATCAAGTCACCAGCCTTCACATTGTCCAGTTCAACAGGTGAAGCTCCGGTAATTTCAAGACCGTTGAACTTCAAAAAAGATTTTGCCTTTCCATCAATCTTGGCAGTGTCGCCAAGATCCGTGGAGTTTCCCTGCCGGTCATGAATGAAAAAATCATTGTTTATGATGAGTTCTCTGGGAGTGCTGTCAAGGATCATCGCGATCGCTTGCGGAGTCTCCACGACTTCGGCGGAGGTTTCCGCGTCTGTCTCCGCTTGTGGGGTTTCCACGATCTCGGAAGGTGCGTCGACGTCTGTCTCTGCTTGCGAGATTTCTGTGTCCGTCCCTGTTGAAGGGGTCTCTGCGACCTCGGAAGGTGCGTCGACGTCCGTCTCTGCTTGCGAGGTTTCTGTGTCCGTCCTTGTTGAAGGGGTCTCTGCGACCTCGGAAGGTGCGTCGACGTCCGTCTCTGCTTGTGGGGTTTCCACGATCTCGGTGGGAGGACCTGCGTCTGTCTCCGCTGCCAGCACCATGTTCAGCGGCAGTAGCTGCATGGCCAGCAGCACTGCCATGAGCAGAGAAAATGCCTTCCCTTTTCGTGCTCTCATCTTTCGTACTCTCATACAACAGTCTCCTTCTCTTTTGAGTCTCTTAAGAATTTAAGAATTGTTTAGATTTTTTGACGGGCGGCTGCTGCCGTACAAGGGGTGGGCGTGGAACCATTTTTACGCGGATGCAATCCTCAAAAACGTCTTCACATGGAAAACGGATTTTGATTTATTATAATATGCGGCCAGACAAAAAGCAACATAAAAAACGCTGGAAAGCATTGATACGACAGGGTTTTTATTATTTTAAAATATGAATATTTTTTTGAAAGTTGAAACCAAAGAGCGAATGTGCTAAAATTTGTGGCGTGAGTGCAGACAAGCGCCCGTAACATTTGGAAACACAATTTTGAGGATGTTCCGGAAGTTTTCGCAAGCGAATGTTTACTAGGTGATATTGTATCATATTGACTTGGTGGGATTTTGTTGCATATGCGACGAGTCTCGCCTGCGGAGAAATTCAGTTGAAAAAGGAAGAACAATCATGGCGAAAAGCACGCAAAAGCGTCCGAAGGCGCCGCGCCTGATGATTGCGCTGGGCCTTGTGTTGGTGGCTGTGGCGGTGACGATGGAGGTGGTCGATTATCCATGGGGGCGGCTTTTCGGGGTTGTCCCCCAAGCGTTGCCCGACCCTGCCCCCATCGTCCTGACCGGCGAGGATGCAGACAGCCTTCTTACCGACGAGGCGGAGCCTGTACCGGAGGACGAGAGCGGCATTCTCCCCGGGGAGGAGACGGAGGACGGGCCTCCCGCGGTCTACGTCCAGCTGGGAATTCTCAAGATTCCATCGCTTGGTGTATCGCAACATGTGTTGGAGGGTACCGGGCGTCAGATGCGCTATGGCGTGGGCCATGTGGTGGGGACGGCGGGCTTGGGGCAGGAGGGGAACTGCGCTCTTTCGGGACACCGGCCCAGTCCCTTCCGATATCTGGACAAGCTGAAAGCGGGAGACAAGATTACCATTGAAGAGGGAGAGACACTGTATACCTACACGGTTTACGAGTCCTTCAGCGTTTTGCCCGAGGAAACATGGGTGCTTTCGGATATCCCGGGAGAAACGGCCGCCCTTACGCTGATTACCTGTACACCCTACCTAGTGTCCAGCCATCGGCTGATTGTCCGCGCTCGGCTGACTGACACCACTTCGGCATAGGTTTCGTGGCACCGCATGAAGCGTCTGAAAGGAAAATGTTTCTAAAATTTTTCAAAAAGCCTTGCATTTTTACAGGAAACAGGGTACAATGCAGACACTGATATACACCGTATTCAAATCGAAAATAGCAAACCATCCGAAAGGGTGGGACGCAAAGCTACGGGTCTAAAGTTTTGAAAAAAACTATGATAGCCGAGCTGCCGAAATTGATGTCTCATTATGAATTTAGTGAGTTCTTTTTGGTAGCATACCAAAAAGAACTCACTTTTCTTTCAACTTCTTCTGTAAGGGGTTAACAATCGTGAAAAAAGCACATAAACTCTGGACGGTTCTCACCGTCGTTGCACTCGCCGCCTCGCTTGCTGTTCCGGCGCAGGCCACCGCCTGGGAAAAGGGAACGAACAGCAATGTCTCCTCTGTCGTTGAGGAAAAAGAGGAAGACAACACGCTCACTGCCGAGGAATTTTCCGCCGAGGTGCTGCGCTTGGTCAACGAGGAGCGCACCAGCCGGGAGTTGGAGCCTTTTGAAACGGACGCAAAGCTTGCCAAGGTCGCTGCGGTCCGCGCCAAAGAAAGCGCCACAAAATTCGCCCACGAAAGACCGGACGGGCGATCTGTTTCCACCGCATTTGCGGACGAAAATATTGCGTTCGTCAAGGCCGGCGAAAATCTGGCCAAAGGTCAAAAAACGCCGGACGAGCTGGTGAAAGACTGGATGGAATCCAAGACACATAGAGCCAATATTCTCAGCGAAAAATTCACCATCGCTGAGCTTGGATTTTTCAAGGACAGCGCCGGTAAAATTCATACCGCGCTTATGTTTCTCGCGCCCTCAAAAAGCTGAGGAGCAAAACCCACGAGATTTAAACGGCATAGCGTCCGCTTGGCGCTATGCCGTTTTTTGAGCCCGCAAAACCACGCGGACCGCGTGGTTTTTGATTTAAAATGCTCGATGGAGAACAGCGGGGCTATTTTTCCTCACCGTACTTCTCCTTCAAACGCTGCAAATAGACGTATTCAAGTATGGCCCGTCTCCCGCCCGCGCTCAGAGACAACACGGAGGAGAGCAGCGCACCTGCCGTGCTGCCGTCCAGGATCGGTTGGTTTAAAACGGCGATGCCTTCTTTGCACGCGGTTCTCCCCAGAATATAGTCTGCCGACACGTTGTAGTAGTCAGTCAAAATGACCAGTGCCCGGATTGGCAGCTCGCTCTCGCCGGTTTCATATTTGGAATATTGCTGCTGTGTGGTGCCAATCAAATTGGCTATATCGGATTGCTTCCGATCTCGGTCTTCGCGTAAGCCGCGAAGAATGATCATACCAGTTCTCATTTGCCAGACCTTGTTTTTATTAAAAATAATATCAAATCAACAACGCATGTATTGACAGATACAACTTATATGTGTACTAATAATAATTATACCAGCATTAAGTGTTTTCATACATGACAGTGCCCGAGGCCGGGCGGTCATGGGCAGTTTCCTTCAAAGGAAACTCTGTGGTTTCCGGCATCTGACCGGAAGGTCCGATTTTAAAAATAGAGAAAGACGAACAAACTCGGATTGCATGGAAGGGGATATTATTTATGAGACGGATTACAGATTTAAAAATTGCAACAAAACTGGTGGTGGGATTCTTAGTCATAGCGCTTACTGCAGGAATTGTCGGCATTGTCGGGCTCATGAACATCAATGCGCTGGCTAAGTCGGGCAGACTGCTCTACGAGAAAAACACCATGGCCATCCTGTATTCAGGAGACGCAAACACATCTTATCAGCGGATTCGGTACGATGTGGCCGAAATGCTGCTGATGCAAGCGGACTCCCTGCGAGACAATTACGTGAAAGAATGCGAATCGCTTTTGGCGGCCATTGAAACGGACATGGACAATTACGAGGCTGGCATCACCGAGGATGCCGATCGGGAGCTGTTTCTTGAGCTGAAATCAGACTGGGAAGATTTCAAGACCTATATGCAGCAGGGCCTTTCCTATGCAAAGGTGGGGCAGTATGAGCATGTGCGGCGTGTTCTATTGGTCGAGGCCAACGCGGCGAGTGGAAGCTTGATGGATGCTTTCACAAAATTATATGATTACAATTCCAACGAAGCTGCGGCAAGGGCGGCGGAGAATGACCGGCTTGCGAAATTCTCAAATTTTATTATGCTGGGCGTAATTATTGCCGCACTATTTGTCGCTGTTGCGTTGGGAATGATAATTGCCCGAGGCATCAGCAGACCACTGAGCAAAATCGTGGATGCTGCCAACAAGCTTGCAAAGGGAGACTTCGATATCGATGTGGCGGTCAATTCCAAGGATGAGACCGGGATGCTGGGGCGAAGCTTTATCAATATGTCCGAGACACTCAAGGCCATCATCGGCGATCTATCTTGCGGGCTGGAGGCGGTTGCCAACGGCAATTTTGCAATTGACTCCTCGTCGGAGGAAATTTACACGGGAGACTACCGCCCTCTGCTTGACAACACCCGGAAAATGCGGGGTAAGCTCAGCGATGTGCTGCGCAGCGTCAACACGGCGGCGGAGCAGGTGAACGTTGGGGCGGAGCAGGTGTCCGGCGGTGCGCAGGCGCTGGCCAGCGGCTCCACCGAGCAGGCCGCCACCGTGGAAGAGCTGAATGCCTCGATTGCGCAGGTGGCCGAGCAGGCAGAAAATAACCTCACGACCATCCAGGCTGCCGCCAAAAACATTGAGCAGGCCGTCGTAGGGGTGAACAGCAGCAACGAATATATGCACCAGCTCTCCGCCGCAATTGGCGAAATCAGCACGGCTTCCAGCCAGATTATGAGTATTACCAAGGTCATTGAGGACATCGCCTTCCAGACCAACATTCTGGCGCTGAACGCGGCGATTGAGGCCGCTCGGGCAGGCAACGCAGGCAAGGGCTTTGCGGTGGTGGCGGATGAGGTGCGCAACCTTGCCGGAAAATCCGCCGAGGCTGCCCGCCGGACGGCGGAGCTGATTGGAACCGCCGTGTCCACCGTGTCTCGGGGAACTGAAATTACTGAAAAGACGGCACAGGAGCTGCGCAATACCGAGGTAAGCGCCAAAAAGGCGGCTGAGAGCTTTGTCCTAATTGAAGGGGCGTCCGCTCAGCAGACCGACTCCATCGAGCAGATTCGGGACGGACTGAATCAGATTTCCGCCGTGGTGCAGACCAATGCTGCCACTGCGGAGGAAAACTCCGCCACCAGCGAGGAGATGTCGGCGCAGGCAGTCTCCCTGCGTCAAGAGGTGGGTCGGTTCAGGTTCAAGGAGGAAGGCGCCGACTTCATCCGGGATGTGGAAAACGTTCCGGCGTCCGATGCGTCCGACGGGGACGGTATATCCGATGAGGACGGGGCGGAAATCCCTGTGGAGGACGGCGCGGTGAACCACGACACGGACGTGGAGAGCAAGGCGGCGCTTGACAATCTGCCTGCGGGAAAATACTGATACAAAGAAAACGAGCAAACGCGGGTGATGGGTTTCGGGCCTGACCAATGATTCATAGAATCAATGCGCGGTTTTCTTATTAGTGCATCCAAATTGCATTTTGGCACAAAAAATGCATTACAAAAACCCGTTTCCAACCGGAAACGGGTTTTTGCTGTTTAACGCTGGAGCCGCATCATGAAATCTTGCAATTTGGCATCGCGTGTGGTATGGTGGGAAAGCAAAAAACAATGTCGCCTGATGGTGGCTTTAAAAGGAGGAAAGCGCCTTGCAGCAGCGCCCATTAGCGGATGAAATACGACCCGGGACTATAGACGAGGTGGTGGGGCAGAAACACCTTTTGGGACCTGGCGCGGTGCTTCGCCGCCTGATTGAAAGCGGGACCTCCACCAACATGGTGTTTTACGGTCCCTCCGGGACTGGCAAGACCACCGTGGCAAATATTATCGCGGAGAAAACCCGGAAAACGCTGTATCGGCTCAACGCCACCAATGCCAGTCTTCAGGACGTGAAAGAGGTCATCGCAAACGTGGGTACGCTGCTGGCTCCCGGCGGCATTCTGCTGTATTTGGACGAGATACAGTATTTCAACAAAAAGCAGCAGCAGAGCCTGCTGGAGTTTATGGAAAACGGGCAGATTACCCTGATTGCCTCCACCACGGAGAATCCGTATTTTTACGTGTACGGCGCGCTGCTTTCCCGCAGCACGGTGTTTGAGTTTAAGTCCGTGCCGCCCGAGGAGGTGCTGCCCGCCGTGGAGCGGGCACTGGAAATCGAGAAAGGGCGTCAGGAGTTGCCGCTGGTTTGGGAAGAGGGCCTTCCGCTGGACGTTGCCACCGCCTGCGGAGGCGACGTGCGCAAAGCCATCAACGCCGTGGAACTTCTCTGTCGCGCAGCGCGGCCGAACAAAAGCGGAGAGCTGAAGCTCACACGGGAGGACGCGCGGCAGCTCACGCAGCGCAGTGCCATGCGCTATGACCGAGAGGGAGACGCACATTATGATATTTTATCCGCCCTCCAAAAGTCCATCCGGGGCAGCGATCCGGATGCGGCAGTGCACTATTTAGGGCGTCTGCTGGAGGCGGGAGATTTGCTGTCTCCTTGCCGGCGGCTGCTGGTCATCGCGGCGGAAGACATCGGCCTTGCCTATCCCATGGCGATTGCGGTGACGAAGGCCTGTGTAGACGCGGCGGTGCAGCTGGGCCTGCCAGAGGCGCAGATTCCTCTGGCGGAGGCTGCGATTCTGCTGGCCACCGCGCCAAAGTCCAATTCCGCGGTGAATGCTGTGGCCGCGGCGATGGGAGATTTGAAGGCCGGACGGACGGGAGATATTCCACGCCGGCTTCAGAATGTCCATGCGGACACCACTGGCTTTGACAGCAGCCAGAATTATAAGTACCCCCACGCCTATCCGGGGCATTGGGTGGAGCAGCAATACCTGCCAGATGCGCTGAAAAACGCCCGGTATTACGAATACGGCGAGAACAAAACCGAGCAGGCCGCACGGCGGTATTGGGAGGAAATCAAAGGCCCAGAGCGGTGAAATCCGTGGCCACCGGGGGCTTTTCATAGCAAGGGGGAGAGTAAACCCAGTGCTCCAGCGTTCCGTCGGTAATCTGATAGCGCAGAGGCACGGGGTAAACTGCGGGCGTGAGCCGTTGGATGATTTGCAGCTTGATTTTCATATGCTCCGGACGGATGGAACGAATGTAGACCGAAACCCGGTCTCCCTCCGCTACGTCGTCCTTTAAATCCGCAAGTCCCGAGAGGTTGGGAGCCAGCTCCACAAAGGCTCCGTAGTCCCGGATGGAACGGACGATGCCCTGAACGGTTTCACCGGGAGAAAAATAGCTTGCGTTTTCCATCCATGTACCCAACAGCTCTCGATGGGTCATGGTAAACCGGCGGTTTTCCCGGTCCACAGACAGCACCGCCGCCAGAATTTTTTGGCCGGTGCGAAAGCGCGCTGCAGGGTGGGGAATGCGCGAGACGGAGATGCGTTCGATGGGCAGCATGGCCACCACTCCGCAGCCAATGTCCAAGAACGCGCCGAAGGATTCCATATGAGTCACTCGGCAGGTGAGGACCGTTCCCGGCTCCAGCGTCTCCATAAACTGCGTGATGGCCCGCTCCTGCACGGCCCGACGGGACAGAAGGGCCCGGGGCGCACCCTTTCCGTCGGCGGCAAGGCTGCTGACCGCAAAGCATACGGGCTTTCCGACCAGAGATAAAAGCGCGATGTCCCGATCCGCACCGCCAATCCAAGGGGATATGGCTTCAGTCCGGGGAATCAGGCCCTCCATGGGGCCCAGGGAGACGTGGAGCGTTCGCTCTGCGTCGCATCGAATTACAGGGGCCTCCAAAATTGTGTTGTGATCCTGAGCATCCCGCAGCAGGGCGGGGGTAAGGGGGGCACGGGGGCGCAGGCCCTCCGGCAGATACATTTTATTTTCCGGCATGGCAACTCTCTCCATCCGCCGCGCAGAGCGGCGCAAATTCAGCTTCTGAATCACTATATGCGCCCTTTGGCGGGGGATTGACAGGAGGAATTACATGGACTTGCATCTTCACGATCAGGTGGAACTGAAAAAGCAGCATCCCTGCGGAAGTAAGCGTTGGGAAATTTTGCGGGTGGGTATGGATATTAAGCTGAAATGCCTTGGCTGCGGACATGAACTGATGCTTCCCCGGAGTCGGGCGGAAAAGAGCATCCGAAAAATTTTGACGGAGGAGGAAAAAAACAAATGAACAAGGGAACCCGCATTGTGGCGATTGTGATTGTGGGACTGCTGGTGTTTTCGCTTTTGGCGTCGCTGGTGGTGCCGTTTATGGCGTGAATGCCAGAATTGATTCAAAGAAGGCCGTCCGGTGGAGTGCACTGAAAAACTCCTTCCAAAAGGCGGTTTTGAAGGTATAAACCCCATTGACAATGTTAAAAAGTGTGCTAAAATAGCAACGTAATCTGAAAATGCTATGACGGAGCCAGCTATGCGGACCGGTTTCAGCGAGGGGGAGACGGTGAAAGTCCCCCACCCAAGGCCGCGCAGCAGCCACTTCTGAGCATCCCGCGATGAGCGGGACGGTTCATCCCCGATACAAAGATGGCTAAGACGCCCCGCAAGGGGATAATTAGGGTGGTACCGTGAAGCATCGCTTCGCCCCTATGCCGGGGCGGGGCGTTTTCTTTTTACCGCAGAGAAATTTTGAGAAATACGGAGGAAACATATATGGCACATCCGGTATACGGACTGAATGAACTGCGAGAGAAGTTCCTGAGCTATTTTGAGAGCAAGGGCCATCTGCGCCTGCCCAGCTTTTCCCTGATTCCCCACAATGACGCAAGTCTTTTGCTAATCAACAGCGGCATGGCCCCTATGAAAACCTGGTTCACCGGGGAGGAGGAACCTCCTCGCAACCGGGTTTGCACCTGCCAGAAGTGCATCCGCACCGGCGACATTGAAAACATCGGCAAAACCGCCCGCCACGGCACCTATTTTGAGATGCTGGGCAATTTCTCCTTCGGCGATTACTTCAAGAAGGAGGCCATCCCCATGAGCTGGGAGTTTTTGACCCAAGTGGCGGGGCTGGAGGCGGACCGGCTGTATCCCTCTATTTATGAAGAGGACGAAGAGGCCTTTGAAATCTGGAACAAGGACATGAACATCCCCGCCGAGCGCATCTTCCGCTTCGGCAAGGCCGACAACTTCTGGGAGCACGGTCCCGGCCCCTGCGGCCCCTGCTCGGAGATCTACTATGATCGGGGTGAGAAATACGGCTGCGGTCGGCCGGAGTGCACCGTGGGCTGCGACTGCGACCGCTATATCGAAATCTGGAACAACGTGTTTTCCCAGTTTGTCAACGACGGCGAGGGCCACTACGAGGAGATGCAAAATAAGAATATCGATACAGGCATGGGCCTTGAGCGGCTGGCCGTGGCCAGTCAGGGCGTGGCGTCCCTCTTCGACGTAGACACTGTGATGCACATTACCAACCATGTCAGCAAGATCACCGGCGCCCACTATGAGGAAAGCGCCAAGATCGATGTGTCTCTTCGGGTTATCACAGACCATATCCGTTCCTCCGTCATGATGATCTGCGAC
>NZ_DAMBZJ010000008.1:11099-30490 GCF_032060045.1 Oscillibacter sp. | reverse complement strand
GTGCTGCCCAGCAACGAGGGGCGGGGCTATGTGCTGCGCCGCCTGCTGCGCCGCGCTGCACGGCACGGAAAGCTGCTGGGGGTGGACGGGCCGTTCCTGTACAAGGTGGTGGCCACGGTGGCTGAGGTCAACAAAGTTGCCTATCCGGATGTGGCGGAGAAGGAAGCCTATATCACCAAGGTGGTGCGGACAGAGGAGGAGAACTTCCTCAAGACGCTGGACGCGGGTATGAAGATTTATACGGAGATGCTGGCGGCCCACAAAGAGGAGAACAAGTCCTTGTTTTCTGGCGCGGACGCATTTAAGCTTTACGACACCTATGGTTTCCCTCTGGACCTGACGGAGGAGATGCTGGAAGAAGAGGACATGCGGGTGGACGAGGCCGGATTCCACGAACTGATGGAGCAGCAGCGCGTCCGGGCCAGAAAGGCCAGAGAGGCGCTGGGCGACGTGGCCTGGGCGGGCATTGATCTTGGTCTTGACGCAACGCCCACTCGGTTCACCGGCTATGACCACAACACGGATTCCGGCACGGTGCTGGCCATCGTTGCGGAGGATGAGCTGCGGGACGCCATTGTCAAAGGTGCCGAGGGCGTTCTGGTGTTGGACAAAACCCCGTTTTATGCAGAAATGGGCGGACAGGTGACGGACCACGGCACCATTTTTCTGGATGGGGCGGTGTTCGCCGTCCACAGTGTGCAGAAGGACAAGGCGGGGAAATTCCTGCACCACGGCGTGATGGAGTCCGGCGAGCTGAAAAAGGGAGACACCGTCACCTCCACCATCGATGTGGAGCGCCGTCAAGCCGTCCGCCGCGCCCACAGCGCCACCCATCTGCTGGATGCGGCGCTGAAAAAGGTGCTGGGGGACCATGTGCATCAAGCTGGTTCTCTAGTGGAGCCGGACCGGCTGCGGTTTGACTTTACCCATTTTTCCGCCATTGCGGCGGAAGAACTGTCTAAAATCCAGCAACTGGTGAATGACGAAATTCTGGCGGGACTGAACGTCGAAACGCAGGAGCTTCCCGTGGAAGAAGCAAAGAAGCTGGGAGCCGTGGCCCTGTTCGGCGAGAAATACGGGAAGACTGTCCGCGTGGTTTCCATGGGAGAGGGCGAGGAGCTAGCCTCTATGGAGTTCTGCGGCGGTACGCATCTGGACAACACTGCCAAAGTTGGCTCCTTCCGCATTCGGTCCGAGGCGGGCATCGCTTCTGGTGTGCGCCGGATTGAGGCAACGGTGGGCAAGGCCTCGCTGGAGATTATGAACCGCAATCAGGAGATGCTGTTCCGGGCGGCGGAGTTGCTGAAAACCAGCCCCACGGACCTTGCGGATCGGGCGGAGCAGGTGATGCTGGAGATGCGGGAGCTGCGCCGCGAGGTCGAGCGGTTTCAGGCGCAGGCATCCCTTGGCGACGCGCAGCAGTTTTTGATGTCGGCCAAGGCCGTGGGCGGCCTGAAAGTTGTGACCCATAGCCGCCCCGGTACGGACGCCAACGCACTGCGCCAGATGGGCGATTTCCTGCGGGACAAGGAGCCGGGCGTGGTGGCGGTGCTGGCAAGCGCCGCGGAGGAGAAGATCACGTTCCTTGCCGTGTGCGGCAAGGAGGCCGTGGCAAAGGGGATCAAGGCGGGAGAGCTGGTGAAGATGGTGTCCGGTATCGCGGGCGGCTCCGGCGGCGGCAAGCCTGACTCCGCAATGGGCGGCGGTAAAGACTTGTTGAAGCTGGACGACGCGCTGGCTGCGGTGGACGACTTCGTGGCGGAAAGGCTGAAATAACATGCTGCCCAAAGACCCTGCCATATTGCTGAGCGTGGTGAATACCAAACTGCGGGATGAGTACGCGGATTTGGAGGACCTCTGCGCCGCAGAGGACGTGGACCGAATGGAACTGGTCAAGACGCTGGAAAAGCTGGGGTATCGCTATCACGCCCAGCATCGCCAGTTTATCTAAGAACAATTTGCCGCAAATAAAAAGGGAGGAACCATGATGTCGGATTGCTTATTCTGCAAAATCGTCGCCGGGGAGATACCTAGCGACAAGCTGTATGAGGACGAGGTGTGCTATGTCTTCAGTGACATTGCGCCCCAGGCCCCGTCCCATTTTCTAGTGATTCCGAAGACCCACATTGCTTCCGTGTCCCAAATTGACGGGAGCAACAGCGCGTTGGTTGCCCACGTTTTTGAGGTGATTGCAAAGATCACCGCCGAAAAGGACATCGAGAGCTACCGTGTGGTTTCCAACATTGGAGAGCAGGCTGGTCAGAGCGTGCCTCATCTGCACTTCCATGTGCTGGGTGGTCGGGACATGACCTGGCCTCCGGGCTGAGATAGCCGAAAATTCCGGGGCCGACTGTTGAGCTGGCTTGCGGCCTGAATGTGCGCAAAGGAACTGCCAATGGCGGTTCCTTTGCGCATTTTGCGGGAAAAATCCTGCCCTTCACACTTGTTCTTTGTAGTTAAATTTGATATACTAGATAAGTTAGGGCGGCGAGGAAGCTGCCTTTGCGCAGAGCGGCGGCCAAATGCCTGCCGCGCCGGAGAAAAGCGGTGGCGGGGCTTCCTGTCCGGTGCAGTGCCGGAATCTGCAGGACGAGGTATGAAATGACAAACGACATGACAGAATTGACGGCGACGACTTCGGATGCAATCCGGGGGCAGGGCCTGTACGAATGGGTGCGAGCGCTGGTGTCTTCCGTGCTTGCAGTGGTGCTGGTGTTTACCTTCGCCGTGCGGCTGATCGGAGTGGACGGACAGTCCATGCTGCCCACGCTTCAAGACGGGGACCGTCTGGCGGTTACCGTGGGCCTGCTGGCAGGAACGTACAGGGCCGGAGACATTGTGGTTTTGCGAAAACAGAGCTTTTTGAAGGAGCCCATTGTCAAGCGGATTATTGCCGTGGGTGGGCAGACGGTGGACATTGATTTTGACGAGGGAAGCGTACAGGTGGACGGAAAGGTTTTAAACGAACCGTACATTCGGGAACTGACCTTTCGCTGCGACGGAACGGAGTTTCCCTTGACGGTGCCAGAAGGCTCCGTATTTGTGATGGGGGACAACCGAAACCACTCCAACGACAGCCGGGATGTGCGGCTGGGTACGGTGGACGAGAGGTATATCATCGGCAGAGCCGCGCTGATTCTGTTTCCCGGAAAGGATTCGGAGACAGGGCAGCGGGATTATTCCCGCATCGGCCTGATCCGGTGAGGGCACAAGGAGGAAACACGTGGAAAACGGACAGAATTTAAATATACAGTGGTATCCCGGACACATGACCAAAACTCGGCGGATGATTGCCGACCAACTAAAAAACGTGGACGCGGTGTGCGAGCTGCTGGACGCCCGCATCCCTCTTTCCAGCCGAAATCCGGATGTAGACGGGCTGACGGCGGGAAAGCCCCGTCTGGTGGTCTTAAACCGGGCCGATCAGGCGGATCCCGCCAAAACGCGTCTGTGGGCCGCGTATTTCAGGGGAAAGGGCTATGCGGTGCTGGAGTGCAGCGCAAAAAGCGGAGATGGGGTGGAACGGTTTCCCACCGCCGTGCGGGCGCTGCTTGCGGACAAGCTGCGTGCCTATGCGGAAAAGGGGCAGGTGGGCCGGACCATGCGGGTGATGATTCTGGGGATTCCCAATGTGGGAAAGTCCACATTTATCAACCGGGTGGCAAAGCGGAAGACTGCCAAAACTGAGGACCGGCCCGGTGTCACCCGGACGAAGCAGTGGGTCCCCATTGATCAGGGGCTGGAACTGATGGACACGCCGGGAATTCTCTGGCCCAAGTTTGAGGATCAAAGCGTGGGGCTGAATCTGGCCTTTACTGGCGCGGTCCGAGACGAGGTGATCGACATTGAAACGCTGGCCTGCAACCTCATGCGCTATCTTGCGGCCCGGTATCCGGAACAGCTTTCCGAGCGGTATAAATTTCAGCCCCAGCCGGAGGCTTCCGGCTATGAACTGCTGGAGCAGGCCGGGCAGAAGCGGGGTTTTGTGATTCGAGGCGGAGAAATTGATACGGAACGGATGGCAAAAATCTTGCTGGACGAGTTCCGGGGTGGAAAGCTTGGACGTTTTACACTTGAAACGCCGGAGGAACTGGAAAATGACTGAGATGGAGCATCCTTGGAGCATTGAGGAGCAGTGCTTTGCCGCCGGGTATGAAACGGTGTGCGGCGCAGACGAGGCGGGCGCCGGCCCACTGGCGGGTCCGGTGTACGCGGCGGCGGTAATTTTGCCCCGAGGACTTGTCATAGAGGGATTGAACGATTCAAAGACGCTGACGGAAAAAAAACGGGAGACGTTGTTTGATCGCATCCGTGCCGAGGCGGAGGACTATTGCGTGGCCTGGGTGGAAGCTGGGGAAATTGACGCCATCGACATTCTTAACGCCCGGATGAAGGCGATGCAACTTGCCATTGACGGCCTGAAAAAGCGGCCCGATTTCGCCCTGATTGACGGGAACCGGGACCGTGGAAGCGTGTGTGCCATCACCACACCCCACGAAACCGTGGTGGGCGGAGACGGAAAAAGCGCGTCCATTGCGGCAGCGTCCATTTTGGCGAAAGTCAGCCGGGACCGATTTGTGACGGAGATGCTGGACAAGGAATATCCGAGCTATCAATTTGCAAAGCATAAGGGCTACGGCACCAAGCTGCATTATGCGATGCTGGATGCTTACGGTCCCTGCCCCGCCCATCGGCGGAGCTTTTTGAAGAAGTGGGAGAAGGGACGGTCATGACCACGAGAAGCGCCGGAAACCGGGGTGAGGCCGAAGTTGCGGGATACCTGCGCCGACGGGGTTATGGGCTGATTGCCAGCCAATGGCGCTGCCGGTTTGGTGAGATTGATTTAATTGCCCGAGACCCGGAGGGGCTGCTTTGCTTTGTGGAGGTGAAACTGCGGAGCAATTTGCAGGTGGGCCTTCCAAGGGAATATGTGACCGTGGCGAAGCAGGCGCGGCTTAGGTCCGCCGCTGCGCTGTACATGAGTGTGAAGGACTTGGACGAACCCGCCCGGTTTGACGTGGCGGAGGTTTACGATGAGAACGGCGCGCTCCGGGTGGAATACTTGGAAAACGCATTTGAATAAGGCTGCCGGGAGCGGAACGAAGAATACACGGCGGCGCGACAAGCAGGAGGAAGAGATATGAAGTATTTCAGCACGCGGGACACCGCGGTGACCCTGAGCGCGGCGCAAGCCGTGCAACAGGGTCTGAGCCGGGACGGTGGACTTTTGACCCCCATGGAATTTCCAACGCTTTCACAGAAAGAACTGGAAGTCCTGCTGCCCCTGAGCTATCCACGGCGGGCGGCGGCGGTGATGGGCCTGTACCTGACGGATTACAGCGCGAAGGAACTACTGGATTTTGCCGAGACGGCTTATGGTCCTGCTCGGTTTGACACTGCCGCCGTGGCTCCGGTGCGGACGCTGGACGAAGCCACCCACTGCTTGGAGCTGTGGCACGGGCCTACTTCTGCATTTAAAGATTTGGCACTTCAGATGCTGCCTCGGCTGCTGTCCGCTGCTTTGAAGAAGACGGGAGAGCGTCGGACGGCCTGCATCCTCGCGGCTACCTCTGGCGACACGGGTAAGGCCGCCATGGAGGGCTTTGCCGACGTGGAGCAGACAAAAATTTTGGTGTTTTACCCCAAGGACGGTGTTTCCGCCGTACAGGAGGCACAGATGCTTACTCAGCGGGGCGAGAACGTGGGTGTTTGCTCCGTGGTTGGGAATTTTGACGATGCGCAAAGCGGCGTGAAGCGTATTTTTTCCGACGAAGCTCTTCGGGAGGAACTGGACGGGCGGGGTTATTTCCTCTCCTCCGCCAACTCCATCAACTGGGGCCGGATTCTACCACAGGTGGTCTACTATATCTCTGCCTACTGTGATTTGGTGCGGGACGGGAAACTGAAAATGGGAGAGAACGTCAACTTCTGCGTGCCCACCGGAAACTTTGGCGACATCCTTGCGGGGTATTACGCGAAAAAGATGGGCCTGCCCGTTGGAAAGCTCCTCTGCGCGTCCAACAAAAACGATGTACTGACCGAGTTTTTGACCACCGGGACCTATGACCGCAACCGGAATTTTTACAACACCATCAGTCCCTCCATGGACATCCTGATTTCTTCCAATCTGGAGCGGCTGCTGTTTGACCTTTCCGGGCAGAACGGCGAGCAGGTGAAGGACTATATGGACCAGCTGGCTATGAGCGGCAGCTATCGGGTGAGCGACGGGATTTTGGAGCAAATTCACGAGTTGTTTTGGGCCGGGTCCTGTGGCGAGGCGGAAACCGCCGCCGCCATCGGGCGCTATTATCGGGAGCGAGACTATCTGCTGGACACCCATACCGCCGTGGCGGCGGACGTGCTGGAGCAATACCGCGCCAAAACCGGCGACACCTCCCCCGCGGTGTTTGTGTCCACCGCGTCCCCCTTCAAATTCTGCGACAGTGTACTTTCCGCCATCGGCGAGACGGCGGAGGGCACAGGCGCGGAGCTGATCGACCGGCTGCAATATGTCACCGGGCGGCCCGCCCCATGGCGGCTGGCGGCTCTGCGCGAGAAAGAGAACCGGTTTGACCTATGCCGTAAAAAAGAGGACATGCCCCAGACGGTGCGGGAATTTCTCAGATAATCCCGGAAGGTTCGGCGCGGGACCGGCGGGGCTTTACAGCCCGCGAAAAATCAAGAAAAGGAGGGCGTGAATGGCCCTGTATGCGATTGGCGACCTGCATCTTTCCCTGACGGCAAACAAGTCTATGGAGGTCTTCGGGGAGGCGTGGAAGGACTACGTAAACCGAATTGCCGCGTCCCTTTCCGTGCTGACGGAAGAGGATACGCTGATTCTGGACGGCGACACCTCCTGGGGCATGAGCATGGAGGAGGCGGAGGCAGACTTCCGTTTTTTGGAGCAGTTTCCCCCAAAAAAGCTGCTGGTGAAGGGAAACCACGACTACTGGTGGACCACGGTGAACAAGATGAGCGGCTTTTTCGCGGAGAAGGGGCTGACCAGCTTTTCGTTCCTCCACAATAACTGCCATTTTTACGGGGAGTACGCCCTGTGCGGCACCCGTGGCTGGTTTCAGGAGGAACACCAGAAGCCCCCGGACGCAAAGGTTTTGAACCGGGAGATCATGCGGCTGGAAACCTCTCTCCGGGCGGCGGGGGAGAGGCCGATTCTGTGCTTTCTCCACTATCCACCGCTGTACAAGGGCTATCAGTGCCCCGAGATTCTGGCGCTTCTGGAAAAATACCACGTGAAGGCCTGCTACTACGGGCATCTTCACGGGCCGGTCATCCGCCGCCGTTTTGAGGGTGAACAGGCCGGAACCGCCTTTTCCCTCATCTCTGCGGACTATTTGGAGTTCGTTCCAAAAAAAATTATCGAATCCTGAAAAAAGTGTGGATTTTTCCGCATTTGTCTGATATTATAGGGAACTGTACCGGCTTGCACCGGTCATGAACGGAGGAGTAAACAATATGAACGTGAAAAACTGCGAAAAACAAGAAAAAAGTACCGTCGCCCTGACTGTGGAGGTCAGCGCGGAGGAATTTGAGGCTGCTCTCGTAAAGGCATATCAGAAGATGCGCAAACAGATCAATGTGCCGGGCTTCCGTCCCGGTAAGGCTCCCCGCAAGATTATCGAGGGGATGTACGGCGCAGAGGTGTTTTTCGAGGAAGCGGTCAATATCGCCATGCCCGACGCCTACGAGGCCGCCGTGGCGGAGCAGAAGCTGGAAGTTGTGGGTTATCCTCAGGTGGATTTGGAGGGCCAGCTCACCAAGGAAGGCTTTACCTTCAAGGCCGTGGTTCCCGTCTATCCCGAGGTAAAACTTGGCCAGTATAAGGGCTTGGAAGCTCCCAAATCTGCAGTGAAGGTCAGCGCCGCCGATGTGGACGAGCGTCTGAAGGAAATGGCCGACCGCAACACCCGGCTGGTGTCTGTGGATCGGGAAGCGAAAAACGGCGATGTGACCGTCATCGATTTCGAGGGCTTCCTGGATGGCAAGCCCTTTGACGGGGGCAAGGGTGAGAGCCACAGCTTGGAGCTTGGCTCCGGCAGCTTCATCCCTGGCTTTGAGGAGCAGGTGGTCGGCATGAAGGCCGGCGAGGAGAAGGATCTGGACGTGACCTTCCCCGAGGACTACACGCCTGAGCTTGCCGGCAAGGCCGTGGTGTTCAAGGTGAAGCTCCACGAGGTGAAGGAGAAGGACGTTCCCGCCATGGATGACGAGTTCGCCAAGGACGTGAGCGAGTTTGACACACTGAAGGACCTGAAGGCGGACATCGAGAAGAAGATTGCCGACGAGCGTGAGCAGGTGGCAAAGCAGGCATTTGAGGACGCGCTGATGCAGAAGGCGGCGGAGAACATCACTGCCGACGTGCCCGATGCGCTGGTGGAATCGCAGGCCCGCCGCTTTGTGGACAATTTCAAGAATCAGATTCAGCAGCAGGGGATTCCCTATGAGCAGTATATGCAGATGACCGGCATCACTGAGGCGAAGTTGCTGGAAGACGCCATGGAGCCTGCCCTTCGGCAGGTCCGCATGGATCTGGCTTTGGCGGCCATCATCAAGGAGGAAAAGATCGAGATTTCCGACGAAGATGTGGAAGCCGAGTATAATACCATGGCCGGACAGTACGGCATCGACTTGGAGAACATTAAGAAGTACCTGCCCGCCGAGCAGATCAAGGATCAGCTCAGCAGCCGCAAGGCCGTCGAGCTGGTGCGGGACAGCGCCACCGCCGTGGAACCCAAGGCCGCGGAGGAAGAAGAGAAGCCCGCCAAGAAACCCGCCGCCAAGAAGACAGCCAAAGCCGCCGAGGGCGAGGAGAAGCCCGCCAAGAAGGCTGCCAAGGCTGCCGACGGTGAGGAGAAGCCTGCCAAGAAGCCCGCTGCCAAGAAGGCCGCCAAGAAAGCAGAGTAATCATCCGGAAAACCGTTTACTTTTTACAGATTCGACACATTCTCTCATGGTACTTGTGGTATCATGGGAGAATGTTTCTAGACGGACCAACCCCGGCAAGTGGCCGAGGACTCCGCAGACCAGTATCAAAGTGGAGGTTATACCAATGAGCTTAGTACCTTACGTAGTGGAACAAACCAACCGTGGCGAGCGGTCCTACGATATCTTTTCCCGCCTGCTGAACGACCGCATCGTCTTTTTGGGCGAAGAGGGCAACGCCACTACCGCCAGTCTGGTTGTGGCCCAGCTTCTGTATCTGGAGGCCCAGGACCCCGACAAGGATATCCAGCTCTATATCAACAGCCCCGGCGGCTCCGTCACCGACGGAATGGCTATTTACGATACCATGCAGTACGTCAAGTGCGACGTGTCCACTGTGTGCGTGGGCATGTGCGCATCTATGGGTGCATTTTTGCTGTCTTCCGGCGCTAAGGGCAAGCGGATTGCTCTGCCCAATGCCGAAATTATGATTCACCAACCCTCCGCTGGGACGCAGGGCCAGATTACCGACATGGCCATCCATCTCAAGCGGCTGGAAATTATCAAAAAGCGCATGAACATCATTCTTGCGGACAACACTGGAAGGTCCGTGGAGGAAGTTACCACCGCGTGCGAACGGGACAATTTCATGTCCGCCGAAGAGGCCAAGGATTTTGGCCTGATCGACAAAATTATCACCAATCACTGATTGCGCCTTTCCGAAAAGGCAGAACTGAGGTAATACCATGCCGAACGACGATAAAAGAACTCTTCGCTGCTCCTTTTGCGGCAAGCACGAGCAGCAGGTTCACCGGATGATTCAGGGACCGGGTGTGCGTATCTGCGACGAATGCGTCCAGCTATGCATGAGTATTTTGAATGATGGGTTCGAGGACACCGGCGCCTCCGGTCTGGAGGAAATTCCTGACAAGCTGCCCACGCCTCAGGAAATCAAGGGCGTGCTGGATCAGTATGTGATCGGGCAGGATGAAGCGAAGGTCGCTCTGTCTGTGGCGGTGTATAACCATTATAAAAGGATCTATTTCGGCGGCGACGAGGAAGTGGAGCTGCAAAAGAGCAACATCCTCATGCTGGGGCCCACCGGCTCCGGCAAGACGCTGTTTGCCCAGACGCTGGCCCGCATCCTGAAGGTTCCCTTTGCCATCGCGGACGCAACCACGCTCACCGAGGCGGGTTATGTGGGTGACGATGTGGAGAACATTCTCCTGCGGCTTTTACAGGCCGCCGACTTTGATGTGGAGCGGGCCGAGCGAGGCATTATCTACGTGGATGAGATTGACAAAATCGCCCGCAAGAGCGAAAATGTCTCCATCACGCGGGATGTGTCCGGCGAGGGCGTGCAGCAGGCTTTGCTGAAGATCGTGGAGGGTACCGTAGCCAACGTTCCCCCTCAGGGCGGACGCAAGCACCCGCACCAGGAGTTTATTCAGGTGAACACCAAGAACATCCTGTTTATCTGCGGCGGCGCATTCGACGGACTGGACAAAATCATCGAGCAGCGGCTGGATCAGAAGAGCATCGGCTTCGGCGCGAAGATTGAGGGAAAAAAGGAGCGGAACCTGAGCCGGATTCTGGCCGGAGTTCAGCCCCATGATATTTTGAAATACGGCCTGATTCCCGAGTTGGTAGGTCGTCTTCCCGTGATTGCCACGCTGAACGCACTGAGCCGCGAGGATCTGGTACGGATTCTCATGGAGCCGAAAAATGCTCTGGTCAAGCAGTATAAAAAACTGCTGGGTTACGACAATGTGGAGCTGATTTTTGATCAGGAGGCGCTGGAGGCCGTGGCCGACAAGGCCATCGAGCGGAACATCGGTGCGCGGGGTCTGCGGGCGGTAATGGAGTCGATGCTGACGCAGATTATGTATGACATCCCCTCCGACCCCACCATTGAAACCGTGAGAATTACCAAGGCTTGCGTGGAGGGGACGGAGCAGCCAGCGCTGGTACACGATAAGCGGCGCGCAAACCACCCGGTGAAGCTGAACAACGGCAAAACCGAAAAGGCGGAGCTGCCCGGAAGTACACCGGCCTCCGCATCCTGAGCAGCCGCAAGCCTGACATAGAAAGGGGGACGCGAGCGCGTCTCCCTTTCTTCAATAAGAAAGGAACCTGGCCATGGAGCTGACAACCTGGAACATTCCCGTTCTGGCCCTGCGGGGCCTGACGGTTTTCCCACATATGAACATCACCTTTGATGTGGAGCGGCCCATCTCCATTGCGGCCCTGAGCCGAGCCATGGAGACGGATCAGGAAATTTTTTTGGTGACGCAAAAGGAAATCGGAACGGCGGTGCCGGGAGAGAAGGACCTCTACCGGGTGGGCACCGTGTCCCACATTTCTCAGGTTCTGCGCGTGTCCGAGGGGAGCGTGCGGGTGATGGTGGAAGGCGGCCGCAGAGCGCGGATGAAGCGCCTGTGGCAGTCCGAGCCATTTTTGCAGGCCAACGTGGAGGCCATGCCCGAACAGAAAGAATCCGAGGCGTTTTTAAGTAGCCCTCGGACGGAAGCCCTTCTGCGCCAGACCACGGTGCTATTTGAGGAATACGCGGGGCGGGTTTCCAATCTGCCGGACGGCGTGAAGGCACAGGTACTGGAAAGCCGGGATCCGGGATATCTTGCGGATTTTCTGGCCCAAAACGTCCAACTGCGGGCGGAGGAGCGACAGAGCATTCTGGAGGAGACTTCTGCCTACGTCCGCCTGCGAAAGCTCAACGAGTTTTTGGCGCGGGAAAACGACGTGCTGGCATTTGAGGGCGAAATGGAGAGCAAGGTCCGCTCTCAGCTTGCCAGGTCCCAGCGGGAACAGATTCTGCGCGCACAGATTCGGGTGATGCAGAGCGAGCTGGGCGAGAGCGAGGACGGGGACGAGGAGCTGGACGAATACCGTATGCGTATTCTTCGGCTGGACCTACCGGAGGACACAGAGGCCCACCTGATGAAAGAGGTGGATAAACTGGGCAAGCAACCCTATTCCAGCGCCGAGAGCGCGGTGATCCGAAACTATCTGGACGTGTGTCTGGAAATGCCGTGGAACACCGTGACCCGTGAGCGGCTGAATGTGGAAGTTGCAAGAAAAATTCTGGATAAAGACCACTTTGGCCTTGAAAAGGTAAAGCAGCGGATTGTGGAGACAATTGCCGTGCGCCAAATGAATCCGGAGGGAAAGGGGCAGATTCTCTGCCTTGTCGGACCTCCCGGCGTTGGCAAAACCTCCATTGCCGTCAGCGTTGCCAAGGCGCTGAACCGGAAGCTTGCCCGGCTGAGCTTGGGCGGTGTTCGGGACGAGGCGGACATACGTGGCCACCGGAAAACCTACATCGGCTCCATGCCGGGACGGATTATTGAGGCAATCAGCCGCAGCAAATCGATGAACCCGTTGCTGCTGTTGGACGAAATCGACAAGCTGGGGAGCGACTTCCGTGGCGACCCGGCTGCTGCGTTGCTGGAGGTGCTGGATTCAGAGCAGAACCACTCCTTCCGGGACCACTTTATGGAGATTCCGGTGGATTTGAGCAAGGTTATGTTTATCACTACCGCCAACACCACCGATACCATCCCCCGTCCCCTGCTTGACCGGATGGAGATGATTCAACTGGGCAGCTATACCGATGAGGAAAAGCTGCAAATTGCCAAAAATCACTTAATTCCCAAACAGATGAAAGAGCATGGGCTGAAAAAATCCCAGCTCAAGATTGACGATGGGGCCATCCGTGCCCTGATTCGGGATTATACAAGAGAGTCCGGCGTGCGTATTTTGGAGCGGCGGATTGCAGCCCTGTGCCGCAAGGCAGATTTGAAGCTGATCACCGGCGAGACAAAACGTGTTGCCGTGGTGGATTCGGATTTGCATGGATTGCTGGATATGTCCCCCTATCCCCCTGCCCTCTACTCGGAGCGGGAGGAAGTCGGCGTGGTCAACGGGCTTGCCTGGACCGAGGTTGGCGGTGAAATTCTAGAGGTGGAGGCCAACGTGATGGACGGCACCGGAAAGCTGGAGTTGACCGGAAATCTAGGCGACGTGATGAAGGAATCCGTTCAGGCGGCGCTGAGCTATCTGCGCAGTCGGGCCACAGTCTATGACATTGACCCGGAGTTTTATAAAAACAAGGACATTCACGTTCATTTTCCGGAGGGCGCCGTTCCCAAGGACGGACCCTCCGCAGGGATCGCGGTGGCCACAGCACTGTGCTCCGCCCTTACCGGGCGGAAGGTCCGGGCGGGCATCGCTATGACCGGAGAAGTCACTCTGCGGGGCAGAGTGCTGGCAATTGGTGGGCTGAAGGAAAAAACTATGGCGGCCCTGCGTAGCGGCGTGAAAACGGTTCTGATCCCGGCGGATAACGTGCGGGATTTGGAACAGATTGACCAAACTGTCCGCGCTGCGCTGAAATTTATCCCCGTGGGCAATGTGGATGAGGTCCTGAGTCGGGCGCTGTGCCCCGCGTTGATCAAAAGCAAGGCGGAAAAGACGGTGGAGCCGGAGCAGACCGTGGTGGCCGCCTTTGCCCCAGTGCGGGAGACGGGCGGAGATGCGCTGCGGCAATAAGAATGTGTCCGGACGAGCCGCGTATGCGGCTTCAGTGCGGCGGGCAGTAGAGCCGCGCGTGATAGGGACCGGTGAAAAGCCGCCGGTCCCGCTCTGCGCTTCGCCGCAGAGCCAATTTAAAATAAAAGCAAGGAAGTGATTTCCCGGTGAATTTTATGAAAGCAGATTTTGTCCGCTCGGCAGCGGACCCTAAGGATTTCCTGCGGGACGGACTGCCTCAGATGGCCTTTGCGGGCCGGTCCAATGTGGGCAAGTCCTCGGTAATCAACCGTTTGGTGGGGCGGAGGAACCTAGCCTATGTGGGCGCGACGCCGGGGAAGACCAGCCAGATTAACTATTTTAAGCTTGACGGCAAAGCATGGCTTGTGGATCTGCCGGGATATGGCTATGCAAAGGTGAGCCGCACGGAAAAAGAGCGGTGGGGCCGCCTGATGGAGCGATATTTTCAAGACGAGGGCGACATTCTCACTGTGGGCGTTCTGATTGTGGATGCCCGCCACAAACCCACTGCGGACGATATGATCATGCATAACTGGTTCCGGGAGAGCGGCTGCCCTGAAATCGTGGTGGCCAACAAGCTGGACAAGCTGAAGGCCCGCGAGGTAGAGGAGAATCTGGCCCTTATCCGCCAGACGCTGGAAATGGTGGATGATGAACCTCTGGTGCCCTTTTCTGCAGAAAAAGGAACGGGACGGGAGCAGCTCATTGGTCTTTTGGAAGCGGTTTGTTCAAACTGAAATGACGGCTGCGTCGGGCTGCCTCCGGGAAAAAACCGTGGCAGCGGCACAGGGGGCGGCAGTCTCCTGTGCTTTTTCTTGAAAAAACTTGCTTTTCCCCTTTCCAAAGGCTGTGAAATTTGATAGAATAACGCTATCTGAAATACAACGGAGGTTTGCGAGATGGCAAAACCTGTATACAAGCGCGTCCTGCTGAAAATTAGCGGAGAGGCGCTGGCTGGGGATAAGCACACGGGACTTGATTTTGAAGTGATCGGCAGAGTGTGTGATGTGATTGGGCGGTGCATCGCCATGGGCGTTCAGGTGGGCGTCGTAGTGGGTGGCGGCAACTTTTGGCGCGGCGTGAAAGACGGCGGCGGAAAGCTGGAGCGCACCCGGGCCGACCACATGGGTATGCTGGCAACGGTTTTAAACTGCCTTGCGGTGGCTGACGTGATGGAGCAGCGGGACGTGGAAGTTCGGGTACAGACCGCCGTGGAGATGCGGTCGTTTGCCGAGCCGTACATCCGCTCCAAGGCCATCCGGCACCTTGAAAAGGGCCGCGTGGTAATTTTCGGCTGTGGCACCGGAAACCCCTATTTCTCAACAGACACCGCCGCTGTTTTGCGGGCGGCTGAAATTGGGGCGGATGTGATTCTGCTTGCCAAGAATGTGGATGGCGTGTATTCCGCCGACCCGGTGAAGGACCCCTCCGCAGTGAAATACGATTCAATTACCTATGACGACGTGCTGGCCCAGCATCTGACGGTGATGGATTCCACGGCCACGTCTTTGTCCATGGACAATCACATTCCCGTGCTGTTGTTTGCCCTGAAGGACCCTGAAAATATTATCCGCGCCGTGTGCGGGGAAAAAATCGGAACGATCGTGAAGGAGTGACCGTTATGCAAAAAGAGGAATACAAGATTTACGAGGACAAGATGAAAAAAAGCGTCGAGTCCGTGGCAGCAGATTTTGCCGCCGTGCGTGCCGGCCGGGCCAATGCCGCCGTGCTTGACCGCATCACCGTGGACTATTACGGGACGCCCACGCCTATTCAACAGATTGCCTCCATCGCTTCGCCAGATCCCCGGTCTCTGGTGATCCAGCCCTGGGACGCAACGGCTCTGAAGTCCATTGAAAAAGCCATCCAGAATTCGGATTTGGGCATCAACCCCCAAAACGACGGAAAAAGTCTGCGTCTGAACTTCCCTCAGTTGACGGAGGAGCGGCGCAAGGAGCTGGTAAAGCAGATTCACAAATATGCGGAGAGCGGCAAGGTGGCTGTCCGCAACATCCGCCGGGACGCCATGGAAACATTTAAAAAGTTAGAAAAGGCGACAGAAATCACCGAGGATGATTTGAAGCAGGCGGAGAAGGACCTTCAGAAAATGACGGACGATAGCTGCAAAAAGCTGGATGAAATGCTTGCTGCCAAGGAAAAGGAATTGATGGCAATTTGATGATCAACGAAATTTCAGGCAAGCAGGCGGGGCAGGTGGACAAAAGCCGCCTGCCCCGCCACATTGCCATTATTATGGACGGCAATGGCCGCTGGGCGAAAAAGCGGGGCTTGCCCCGCACAGCCGGCCACAAGACGGGAGCGGAAACTTTTCGGAAAGTCGCTACCTACTGCAAGAATCTGGGCGTTGAGTATTTGACGGTTTACGCCTTTTCCACCGAGAACTGGAAGCGGTCTGAGACCGAAGTGGGTGCCATCATGGCGCTTTTAAAGAGGTATCTTCTGGAAGCCATCGACTCCATGGAACGGGACAGCATCCGGCTGAAATTTTTCGGTGATATGACTTCCATCCCCTCTGAGCTGCGGGCTTTGGCCCGAGAGACAGATGAAATTACGGAGCATCTGGGGCGGGACGCCTTTCAGGCCAACATCTGCCTGAATTACGGCGGACGGGACGAGCTTCTGCGAGCGGCGCGGCGCTTTGCCGCCGACTGTGCCGCCGGGCTGGAAAAGCCCGAGGAGCTGGACGAGGCCATGTTTTCCGGATATTTGGACAGTGCGGGCATTCCAGATCCGGAGTTGATTATCCGTCCCAGCGGCGAGCTGCGGCTGAGCAATTTTCTGCTTTGGCAGTGCGCCTATTCTGAGTTTTATTACACGGATACCCTCTGGCCGGACTTTGACGAGGCGGAGATTGACCGGGCCGTTGCGGCCTATCAGAAACGGGACCGCCGGTTCGGCGGCGTGAAGTGAGCTGCTTCACAGATAAGGATTGATGGTATGTTCAAACGGGTGATGGTGGCGGTACTCGGTATTCCGGCTCTGATTTTCGTTTTGGGCTTTGCGCCCCCTGCGGCCACTGTGGCGCTGAGCATGGCTCTTTGCGGTGTGGGTGCATGGGAATTGGCCCGCGCCGTGCTGAAAAAGGGCGGAGTAAAGCTCCAGCGGCTGACGGTTTTGGTGGCAACGGTGATGCCGGTGGTTCTCTATGAGGAATTCGGCGCGGGCGGGGACGGAAAAGCAAAGTTGGAGATTCTTGCAGACATTCCGCGGATTGCTGTGCTGGAGAACCTACCGCTGACGGCAACGCTGGCGCTGGCGTTTGTGCTGCTGGCATTTCTTGGCGCGATTCTGGACTTTACAGAAGAGGAACGGATCACGTTTTCAGATGTAACCGCCGCCATTTTTTCAGGACTGGTGTTTCCGCTGATGCTCTCCTGTTTGCTGCTGCTGCGGCTGGAGGAGGCGGGGCGGCTTCTTGTGTTTATCCCTTTGGGAATTTCTTTTGGAAGCGACACCTTCGCGCTGTTTGCAGGGATGCTGTGCGGCAGGAATAAACTGACTCCCGTCAGCCCTAAGAAAACAGTGGAAGGGGCCGTGGGCGGTTTGCTTGGCGGCGTTGTGGGTCTGGCGTTGGTCAACTGCGCCGGGCTGTGGCTGCTGGATACGGCGATTTTGCCCTGGTGGCAGGTGCTGGCGGTGGGGCTTCTGGGCAGCGGAGCGGGCCAAATTGGCGATTTGAGTTTTTCCGTGATTAAGCGGGAATTCGGCGTCAAAGATTACGGAAAGTTGCTGCCGGGACACGGCGGCGTGCTGGACCGGTTTGACAGCGTGACGTTTGTGGCGCCGCTTGTCTGGCTGGCTCTGGGCGTTCTGTAAAAAGTGGCGGCGCGTCCGCGCCTGCATAATGAAAGAGAAGAGTCCATTACCTATGGGGTATGGACGCAAGGCGGTGACGGTATGACAAAGACAATTTCACTGTTGGGCTCCACCGGCTCCATCGGGCGGCAGACGCTGGATGTGGCGGGGCAACTGAACCTGAGCGTGGTGGCGCTGGCCGCCCGGGGGGGAAATTTGGAGCTTTTGGAGCGGCAGACGCGGCAGTTTCTGCCGCGTCTTGTGGCGTTGTACGACTCTGCGGCCGCGGAGGAATTCCGCAGCCGAGTCGGGGATTTGAACATAACAATTGTCTCCGGGCCAGAGGGGCTTTTAGAGGCGGCGACAATTGATGGCGCGGACACGGTGGTGGCCGCCGTGGTGGGCATGGTGGGACTTGGGCCTACGCTGGCTGCCATTGAACAGGGAAAGCGCATTGCGCTGGCCAATAAAGAAACATTGGTATGCGCTGGAGAGCTGGTGATGGACGCGGCGGATCGGTACGGGGCGGAAATCGTCCCGGTGGACTCGGAACACTCCGCCATTTTTCAGTGCCTACGGGGCTGCGAGGACCGGCGGGAGGTGAAGCGTCTGTTGCTGACCTGCTCCGGAGGTCCGTTTTACGAAAAAAGCTTTGCGGAGCTTGAGGGCATGACGAAGCAGGATGCTTTGCGGCATCCGAATTGGAAGATGGGGCCCAAAATTACTGTGGACTGCGCAACGCTGATGAACAAAGGCTTGGAGGTCATTGAGGCAATGCGCCTTTACCGTTTGCCCCTTGGACAGGTGGATGTGCTGATTCACCGGCAGAGCATTGTTCACTCTCTGGTGGAGTATCGGGACGGGGCGGTATTGGCTCAGTTGGGGACGGCCGATATGCGTCTTCCCATCCGCTATGCGTTTACTTATCCCCGGCGGGGGGAAAATCCCGCGGAACCGCTGGACCTTTTGTCCAGCCCACCGTTGACTTTTGCCGCGCCGGATCGGGAGGCATTTCCCTGCTTCGCGCTGGCAGAGGCCGCCGCGGAAACGGGAGGCACCGCTTGCGCCGTTTTAAATGGAGCCAATGAAGCGGCAGTGAGCCTGTTTTTGCAGGAGAAAATCGGCTTTAACGACATTCCTCGGCTGGTGAAAAAAGCGAGAGAGGTCGTCCCGGTGGTATATCATCCCACTCTTTCGGATATTCTGAAAGCGGATACTGACGCACGGCGGGCAGTTTTTCCACAGTGAAGACCCCCGGAGATGGGTAACGCCGCGGACGCGGCATCGGAACAGTTTAGTTAGGAGTTTTTATGACAATTGTCTACATTCTCGCGGCGATTCTCATGTTTGGCGTGCTTATCGCGCTTCACGAACTGGGGCACTTTTTGGCTGCCAAGGCCTGCGGTGTGCAGGTCAACGAGTTTTCGATCGGCATGGGTCCGGCCTTGTTCAAAAGACAGCGGGGAGAGACGCAGTATTCCCTCCGCATTCTCCCTGTGGGCGGATATTGCGCCATGGAAGGGGAGGACGAGGATTCAGAGAATCCCCGGGCCATCAGCCATCAGGGATATTGGAAACAATTTTTCATTTTTGTGGCGGGGTCTCTCTCCAATTTCCTGACGGGCTTTTTGATTCTTTTGATTCTCTATTCTGGAGCCGAGGCGTTTTATATACCGACCGTCGCCGGGGTGGCACCGGAGTTCACCACCGCCGAAGCGGAGACGCTGCAAGCGGGCGACCAGCTTTGGGCCATCAACGGCGAGCGGATTTATGTCAGCGGTGACGTTCCCCTTTTAATGCAGGTGAACGCCGGGAAAGAGAAATTGGCCGTGACGGTTCTGCGGGACGGGGAAAAGGTGTCCCTCACGGGGATTCCTCTGCAAACCTGCACCGGCCAGGATGGCAAACCCTATCAGGGCTACGGCTTTTTCTACGGCAACGAGACCGTGCCCGCCACGGCGCTGGGCAAGGTGAAAATCGCGTGGTACAACACAGTTGATTTCGTGCGGACCGTGCGCATCAGCCTTCAGATGCTGGCGCGGGGAGATGCGGGACTCAAAGACATG
>NZ_DAMBZJ010000008.1:10489-11089 GCF_032060045.1 Oscillibacter sp. | reverse complement strand
GGCATCGTCTCCACCATCACGCAGGTGGGGCAGGCATCGGAAAGCGCCCGGGATGCACTGGACAATATCCTCTTTTTCACGGCGCTGATCGCTGTGAATCTGGCGGTGATGAATCTTTTGCCCCTCCCGGCATTGGACGGCGGGCGGGTACTGTTTTTAACGGTGGACGCCATTGCCATGGCGCTCTTTAAAAAGCGCATTCCTGAAAAATACGAAAACGCAATTAATTACGGCGGCCTGGTGGTACTGCTGGGCTTTATGCTGATTGTGACGCTTCACGACGTTTTCCGGCTGTTCGGCTGAGGGAGGGAATACCGATGACAAAGCAATTGCTGGTGGGCAGTGTAGCCGTAGGCGGCGGTGCGCCGGTTAGTATTCAGTCGATGTGCAGCACGAAAACCGACGATGTGGCCGCCACTGTGGCCCAAATCAAGGCGCTGGAGAATGCCGGGTGCGAGTTGATTCGGGTGGCCATTCCCGACAGGGCGGCGGCAGAGGCGGTGGATAAAATTAAGGAGCAGATTTCTATTCCGCTGATTGCAGACATTCACTTTAACTACAAATTTGCACTGACGTGCGTGGAGCGGGGGATTGACGCAA
>NZ_DAMBZJ010000008.1:5660-10479 GCF_032060045.1 Oscillibacter sp. | reverse complement strand
ATACGGCGGCGTGACAGCGGAGGCGCTGGTGGAAAGTGCCTTAGGCCACGCGACCCTGCTGAACCAATTTGACTTTGACGACATCTGCATATCCGTGAAATGCTCCGACGTGCCACTGACCATAGCGGCCTATCGGCTGCTTGCAGAGCGGACGGAGTATCCGCTTCACTTGGGCGTCACCGAGGCGGGAACGCCATCCATGGGGCTTGTGAAGTCTGCCATGGGCATCGGCGGGCTGCTGTGCATGGGCATTGGAGACACCATACGTGTGACGCTGACGGCGGACCCGGTGGAGGAGATTTACGCGGCGAAAAAAATCCTCCGGGCGGCGGGGCTGCGCCATGATGGCGTGAACCTGATTGCCTGCCCCACCTGCGGACGGACGCGCATTGATTTGATTCCTCTAGCAGAGGAAGTGGAGCGGCGGCTGGACGGTTGCCGCAAGCCCATTACCGTGGCGGTGATGGGATGTGCCGTCAATGGTCCCGGTGAGGCCGCCGCTGCCGACATCGGCATCGCGGGAGGTGACGGGGAGGGCCTGCTTTTCCGAAAGGGAGAGGTCCTCTGCAAGGTTCCGCAGGAGCGGCTGGTGGACGCATTGATGGAGGAGATTGAGAAGCTGTGAAAATCGCTGGGGAACCGGTGGTTTGGACGATACATTGAGAGCGGGTTAGGATTGAGAGAAGCTATGTCAAAAATCGCATTTTCCAACATATTTCCGGACGTAAGGCCGCTTCCGCCCCTGCGGGCGAAGCTGGACGGGGCCATGCTGGTCGGCGCGGCCATCGACAGGGCCGAGCGTACGATTGAGCTGCAAATGGAAACCCGGGCGGAACTGGGCGGAGATGAAATCCGGGCGCTGGGGCAAGAAATCTGCACGGCATATGGATTTGCTGATGCACGGATTGCCTGCGCGTGCTGTCCCATAGAGCCGGCGCGGGAAAAAACGCAGGGTGCGTCCCAAGCCGGATCGGACGGAGGGCGCAGCGGGGAGAAAAAACGGGACGGAGCCGTGGGCGAGGTGTTTTACGGGGAGAAAAAGCCCGTGGGAAAAACCGTACCCGTGGGGTCGCTGGACCTGAAAACGGGAAAGGCCGCCGTCATCGGCAAAATTTTTGCCTTTGAGTGCCGGGAAACGCGCCGCCCCGGACTTTGGCGCATGAGTCTGGATCTGACAGATTATACCGGGTCCCTGACGGTGCAGAAAAATCTCACCGCCGCCGAGGCCAGAAAGCTGGATGGAAAACTGAAGCCTGGCATGTGGGTGGCGGTTCAGGGGAAAATGGAGCCTACGTGGGACGGGAAGGATATCCAGATGGCCCCCCTTCTCATCCGGGCCGCCGGACACAAGGAACGAGAGGACACCGCTGAGGTAAAGCGGGTGGAGCTGCATCTGCACACCCGCATGAGCAGCATGGATGCACTGACGGACCCGCAGGAGGCGGTGCGTCAAGCCATCCGCTGGGGTCATCCCGCAATTGCCATCACGGACCACGGTGTGGCCCAGTCCTTTCCGGACGCGTGGCATGCCGCTGGGAATAAAATCAAGATTCTCTACGGCATGGAGGGTTATTTCATCAACAATCTGGACGACCGGGTGGCCGTCCACGGCTTACAGGACTGTCCTCTTGAGGGCGAGTTCGTGTGCTTCGACATCGAAACCACGGGCCTCAAGGTGATGCGGGAGGCGATTACGGAAATCGGCGCGGTGGTGCTGAAAAACGGGGAGATTACCGACCGGTTCCAGACTTTTGTGGATCCGGAGCGGCGGCTTACGCCGGAGATTATCGGCCTTACGGGCATCACCGACGAGATGCTTCGTGGTGCGCCCAAGCTGAAAGATGCGTTATCGGACTTTTTAAAATTCGTGGACGGACGCCCGCTGGCGGCCCACAACGCGGAATTTGACATCGGCTTTATCCGGGAGGGCTGCAAAAAAACGGGCCTCTCTTTCCAGACCACTTATATTGACTCCCTGATTCTGGCCCAGAATCTGCTGCCAAAGCTGAACAAGTATAAGCTGGACATTGTTGCGGAGGAGCTGGACCTGCCTGCCTTCAACCATCACCGAGCCAGCGACGACGCAGCCACGGTGGGCTATATGCTGATTCCCTTCTTCAACATGCTGAAGGAAAAGGGGGTCTCCAATCTTCAGGGAATCAACCCTGAAATGGAAAAGCTGCGGCCTCTTGGAAGCAAGTCTAACCGCTTTCCAAAGCACATTATCCTGTTGGCAAAAAACAAGGTGGGGCTGAAAAACCTCTATAGAATCATTTCCGCTTCCAACCTAAACTATTTCAAACGAGTTCCCACGGTGCCCAAAACACTGCTGAATCAACACCGGGAAGGCATTATTGTGGGGGCTGCCTGCGAAGCGGGCGAACTGTTCCGCGCCGTGGCGGACCACAAGGACTGGGACGAGCTGAAACGCATTGCGTCCTATTACGACTATCTGGAAATCCAGCCGGTGTGCAACAACTTGTTTATGCTGCGAAACGGGGATGTGCAGTCCGAAGAAGACCTGCGAGAGCTAAACCGAACCATTGTGCGGTTGGGCGACGAGCTGGGAAAACCTGTGTGCGCCACAGGAGATGTGCACTTCCGGGAGCCCGAGGACGAGGTATATCGCCATATTTTGTTGGCGTCGAAAAAATTTCCAGACGCGGACGCCAGTCTTCCGATTTACTTTAAGACCACTGACGAAATGCTTGCGGAATTCTCGTATCTGGGGAAGGAAAAGGCATTCGAGGTGGTGGTGACCAATCCCCGGGCCGTGGCCGACAGTGTTGAAACATTCGAGCTGCTGCCAAAAGACCTGTATCCCCCTCGGCTTGAAAACTCAGAGGAGGATTTAAACCGTATGGTTTGGGAGAAGGCCCGCCAGCTTTACGGCGAGGACCTGCCTTCGTTGGTGGAGGACCGGTTGAAGGTGGAGCTGGGCGGCATTCTGGGAAAGTACGACGTGGTGTATATGTCTGCCCAGAAGCTGGTGCAGCGGTCGCTGGAGAACGGCTATCTGGTTGGTTCCCGGGGCAGCGTCGGTTCGTCGTTGGTGGCCTATATGTCTGGAATTACAGAAGTCAACTCCCTGCCGCCCCATTACCGTTGCCCCAAGTGCAAACACGTGGAATTTATACAAGACGGGTCCTACGGCTGCGGTGCGGACATGCCGGACAAAATCTGTCCGGCATGCGGCGAAAAATACGTGAAGGACGGGTTTGACATCCCCTTTGAAACCTTTTTGGGCTTCGGCGGTGGGAAGGTTCCCGATATCGATCTCAATTTCTCCGGCGAGTATCAGGCTAAGGCACACCGCCACGCCATTGAAATGTTCGGGGAAAAGCAAGTGTTCCGGGCGGGTACCATCGGCACCCTAGCGGAGAAGACCGCCTATGGCATGGTCAAAAAGTATCTGGAAGAGAACGGGATGACGGCGGGCCGGGCGGAGGAAAACCGCTTGACCATGGGCTGTGTGGGCGTTCGGCGTACCACGGGTCAGCATCCGGGCGGCCTTGTAGTGGTGCCGGACGACATGGAAATCGAAGATTTCTGTCCCGTTCAACACCCGGCGGACGACCCGGAGAGCGACATTATTACCACCCATTTTGAATATCACTGCATGGAGGACAACCTCCTGAAGCTGGACATGCTGGGGCATGATGATCCCACCATGGTGCGCATGATGGAAGACCTGACCGGCGTGGACCCTCGTTCCATCCCACTGGACGATGAGGACACCATGTCCATCTTCATCTCCAGCAAAATCTTAGGCTATGAACACGATGACGTGGTGGGGGAGACGGGAGCTGTGGCCATCCCGGAATTCAACACCCGGTTTACCCGCCAGATGCTGGTGGACACCCGCCCAAAGGATTTTAACACACTGGTGCGTCTTTCCGGCTTTTCGCACGGTACGGACGTGTGGCTGGGCAACGCCCGGGATTTGATTTTGGACGGGACCGCGTCCGTTTTGGAGACGGTGGGCTGCCGAGATGACATTATGCTGTATTTGATTTCCATGGGTGTGGATGCGGAGTTAAGCTTTAAGATTATGGAGTCGGTCCGAAAAGGCAAGGTGAAAAAGGGCGGCTTTCCCGACGGCTGGGTGGAGATCATGCGGGAGCACGACGTTCCCGAGTGGTATATCGACTCTCTTGCCAAAATCGGCTATCTGTTCCCCAAGGCTCACGCCGTGGCCTACGTGATGATGGCATTTCGTATCGCATGGTATAAAGTGCACGAGCCTCTGGCGTTTTACGCCACATTCTTTACGGTCCGGGCCAAGGCGTTTGACGCGGAGTACTGCTGCGCGGGGATGGATGCGGTGAAGCGGAAAATCCGGGAGATCGAGAACAACAAGGACGCCACGGCGGTGGAGCAGGATTTGATGACCACGCTGGAAGTGTGCTACGAATTTTATCTCCGGGGCTTCCACTTTGACACCATCAGCATTTATGAGTCCGAGGCCACAAAGTTCAAGGTGACGAAAGACGGGCTTCTTCCTCCTTTTGCCGCGGTGCGCGGGCTGGGAGAGACGGCGGCGGCGGATACAGTGGAGAAGCGGAAGGGAAAGACCTTCATCTCCATCGAGGAGTTTTCCATGTGCTGCAGCAAGCTTTCCAAAACCCACATTGGGCAGCTCAAGAAGCTGGGGTCTTTTGCCGGTATGGCGGAGACTAGCCAGATTACGCTGTTTTAAATTAGTCTTGCATAACAAGAACCTGCAAAGGAGCTGGATTTCTGGCTGCTTGGGCGTAAAAGAAAACGATCTATGTAAGATGAGACGCTGAAAAAAGGGATTTCCGTTCCGGCTTTGCCG
>NZ_DAMBZJ010000008.1:1234-5609 GCF_032060045.1 Oscillibacter sp. | reverse complement strand
AAATCCCTTTTTATATGATAAACATAGTATATGGCGGGCAGAATTACTTCTTCGTCTGTTTCCCAATTTTCCTGAAATCGCAGTCTCGTTCCAGCGGACAGCCTTCACACCGAGGCGACCGCGCGGTGCAGGTGTCCCGCCCGAACAGTACCACACGGTGGCAGAAGTCTGAGGACTCCGAAGGTGGGAGGACCAGACGGAGCTGCCGCTCCACCTGAAGGGGGTCCTTGCTGCCGTCCGTGATGCCGAGTCGTCCACTGATGCGGATACAATGGGTGTCACAGACATAGGCGGGCTGGCCGTACACGTCTCCCAGAATGAGGTTTGCTGTTTTCCGGCCCACGCCGGGCAGGGCCGTCAGCTCTTCCATGGTGCCAGGGACTTTTCCACCGTGCTCTAGAATCAGCTTTTGGGCACAGGCAACAATGTCCCGAGCTTTGCTGTTGAAAAAGCCACAGGAGCGAACGTACTGCCCCACCTCCGCAACGTCCGCCTCCGCTAAACTCTGAAGCGTTGGAAACCGGGCATAAAGGGCGGGGGTAATCTGATTGACCCGCGCATCGGTGCACTGGGCCGAAAGCCGCACGGCAAACAGAAGCTCGTAATCCTTTTCGTAGTTTAAAGAACACAGCGCATCCGGGTAGATGTCCTTCAGCGTTTCGATAATGCGCTTGACCGCCGCCTTTGCCTTCATGCCGCTTCCTCCTTTTACACAAAAACCGACTGACTTCGCCTCAGTATAGCGTGTTTTACGGCGCTTGGCAACCGATTTTCAATTTTGGCAGTCTTTTTGTGAAGGGAATGGATGAAAAGCGGACAGTTTCAGACGGAGATGAAATTGTATTGCGGCGGGGAGGCGGGGTGTGCTATAATGCTTGCAGAGCGGGGGCGTTTCCTTTACAGCACGTTTTTAATACTGAACCGCTCTGTCTCTGAGAGAAGCCAAAGTTGGTGCCTAAGACCCGCCAGATCTGCCATACACTCCTGATCCTGCACGGCGATCAGGGCCGCGCAGCGGCGATATAAAGCGTCCGCGCCGTCCACTACCTCGTGCTCTGCCGTGATGTGGAGATAGGTTTGGCGCCCGGACCAGTCCTCGTAACTTTGGGAGACGAGGTCTCCCGCATCCTTCCAGTTTTCCGCGCTTACTGCCTCTTCCGCCTGCTCCAACTGGGAGCGCCAGCGGGCCACATCCTGATCTACGGCGCGGCAGTTTAGCACCGAGGCGGCCAGAATCGCCGCCAGAAGAAAAATAGGTGTCAGCCAAGATTTCATTTTGACTTCTCCTTTGGAATACAGTTGACCTTTCCGGCGCTGTCAAGCGTCAGCAAAAAAACATCCCGGTGATCGTTTAGACCCTGCCGGTGTACCTGCTTTTTCAGCCAGTCCATTGTTTTTTCACAAAGCTTCAGATTCCGAGTGATAAGCCGCCCGTCGTTTACCAGAATCACGGGAAGGGAGACCGTGTCTGTTACCTTTATCCCCTGATCGTCCGCCGACGGCGGCTGAGTGTGCGGCCAAGGCAGGACGGAGAGCTGGCCGGAGTTTTCAAGAATTGCGTATTTTACGTCTTTGATATCGCAGATGCCCTGCCCCCGCAGTTCCTCCAACAGTTCATCGATGGTGAAGCGATTTTTCCGCATCGCGTCCTGACGGAGCTTACCATGGTCGATCAGCACTGTGGGGGACCCGCACAACAGCCTTCGGATGCGAAGAGAATAAAGAGACAACTGGCTTAATAACATGGACAGTGACAGAAGCGTTAGAATTGGGATGAGGCCCGAGAGCAGAGGAATACCAAAATTCTGCATGGGCACCGCGGCCAGATCTGAGAGCATCATGGTCAGCACCAGTTCGCTGGGTTCTAACTCGCCAATCTGCCGCTTGCCCATAAGCCGCAGTCCTGCGGTAATGAGAAAATAGAGAATTACGGTCCGCAAAAACGCGGTGGCCATAAGCGCATACCCCCTTTCGCTCAGTATTTGCCAGAATAAGCGGGCGTATGCGGCAAAATGCGTTTTACCGGTTGGAGAATGACCCGTATCTCAACCAGCTGCGCCGCCCAATGGAATGTGGAGCAAAGCGGACGAGGAATAAAACGGGCTTCAACAAAAGGGCCCTTCATTTAAACAGCGGATAAGGCTCCGCCTAAGGGCGGGGATTATCATAAATCGATCCAAGTCGCAGAAGAAGAAAGGAGGCTTACGGGTAACCCCGTCAAAAGCGCCATGTGCCCACAGGCTAGGCTTGTGGGATAACGAGGAGAGGGGAGTATCGAGTGTTCGGCGGATGCCCCTCCGCATCCACGGATGTGTCACACAGTTCTGAAATATGCGGGCAACCGCAAAACAAAAAGACTGCGACCGTGGGAAAAGCGACAAATCGTCTGCGCGTTTGTCCTTTTGATATCCGGCCCTGAAAATTGGGACCGGCTGATACTTTGCGGCTTTTTTGGCTTGCAAAGGACAATTTGAATATCAGGAGGATTATCATCTATGTGTGGAATTATTGGTTATTCGGGCGATGCACAGGCCGCCCCGATTTTGCTGGACAGTCTGGAACGGATGGAATATCGGGGGTACGACTCTGCCGGTGTGGCCGTGCGGTCTGAGACGCATGGCCTTCAAGTGAGAAAATCCAAGGGCCGGCTGAAGGTTCTCAGCGATATGCTCCACGGCGGGGCGGATATGGAAGGGACGCTCGGCGTGGGCCATACCCGCTGGGCCACCCATGGAGAGCCCAACGACGTGAACGCGCATCCCCACGTCAGCGAAGGCGGGAATATCGCACTAGTCCACAACGGCATTATCGAAAACTATATGGAAATTAAGGAGCATCTTCAGAAACTGGGCGTAAAATTTATGTCCGACACCGACTCGGAGGTGGTCGCCCAGCTTTTGGAGTTCCATTACAACGAGTGCCACAATATGCTGGAGGCCGTGGGCCGCGTTCTGCGGCGCATTGAGGGCTCTTATGCCTTTGGCATCATCTGCTCTGACTATCCCGATGCGCTGATTGCCGCCCGGAAGGACAGCCCGCTGATCCTCGGCTATGGCAAGAACTGCAATTTCATTGCTTCCGACGTGACCGCGGTAATTAAATACACTCGGGACGTGGCCTATATGGACGACGGGGAAATCGCGGTGATTACGCCCCGGGGCATCGACGTGTTTGACGGTGAGCTTGTTCCCGTGGAGAAAACGCGCCGCACTGTGGACTGGGATGTGTCTGCCGCGGAGAAGGGGGGCTATCCCCACTTCATGATCAAGGAGATTATGGAGCAGCCGGATGCTGTTCGCCGCACCGTATCCCCCCGCATCCGGGAGGGCAGGATTGTACTGGACGACGTGAAGCTCACGCGGGAATATGTGGAGAATGTGTCCCGTATCTTTATTATTGCATGCGGGTCCAGCTATCATGTGGGCATGGTGAGCAAATATATCTGGGAAAAGCTGCTGCGCCGTCCTGTGGAAGTGGTGCTGGCCAGTGAATTCCGGTACTGCGACCCGCTGGTGGATGAGCGTTCTCTGGTGGTGGTCATTAGCCAGTCCGGCGAGACATTGGACACCATGGCCGCCATGCGGGAAGCCAAACGCAGGGGCGGACGGACGCTGGCCATTGTCAACGTCGTGGGCTCCTCCATCGCGCGGGATGCGGACGATGTGTTGTATACCTGGGCGGGGCCTGAAATTGCCGTGGCCACCACCAAGGCATATTCTACCCAACTATCCCTGATGGATTTGGTGGGGCTGTATCTGGGCGATTTGCTGGGTACGGTCTCTAAAGAAACGTACGCCGCTGCCGTGGAGGGCATCCAGCGGCTGCCCCAGCAGATGGCGGCGCTTTTAGAGGATGCGGAGGATGTGAAGTATTTTGCATCCCGGTACTTTAATCACGACTCAATTTTCTTCATCGGACGGAATCTGGACTATGCCATGGGCATGGAGGGATCCTTGAAGCTGAAGGAAATCAGCTATATTCATTCCGAGGCATATGCTTCCGGCGAACTGAAGCACGGTACGATCTCCCTGATTGAGCCGGGAACGCTGGTGGTGGCGCTGGGAAGCTATGCGCCGCTGTTCGACAAGGCCATGAGCAACGTGGTGGAGGTGAAGGCCCGGGGCGCGGAGGTGCTGGCCTTGACGACCGTTTGCCAACGGGAAAAGATGGAGAAAACGGCGGATGCGGTGCTCTCCGTGCCGGAGACGACGGAAATGCTTCAGCCCTCTCTGGGTGTGCTGCCGCTCCAGCTATTCTCTTATTACGTGGCGTTGCAGCGGGGTTGTGATATTGATAAGCCTCGAAATCTTGCTAAATCCGTCACGGTGGAATAAAAGCCGAACTATGTTAAAAAGCGATTCCCGCCTGTGGCGGG
>NZ_DAMBZJ010000008.1:566-1224 GCF_032060045.1 Oscillibacter sp. | reverse complement strand
GGGAAGAGCTTTTTGCTGATTTGGGAATATCCTACATCACTCCGAGCATTCGTAGAAGGAAGGTCCAGCAGAAAATTGTGAAGATAGACATTACTGTGGTGGAGCATACAAGTTGCCCTGCGAGAGGGCCATCCGCTCCCATAGCCACGGCCATGGGGTAGGAAGACACGGCGGTGGGCGCGGCAAAGAAAATCATGAGGGCGCACAACGCTCCATCCCGAAAGCCCAGAGCAATACTTAAAGGTAGGAAAATCAGAGGGATCAGCACCATTCGGGCCAGCACAGCCAAAATCAGCGTGCGGCGGTTGGAAAGCGTCTGGCTCAGATCCAGACTGACGCCCAGCGAGATGAAGGCGATGGTGGTGGTGACACCTGCCACGTCGCTGACCACGGTATAGAGGAGGTCTGGAATCCGGATATTCAGGATTAGCAGCGTCAGTGCCAAAAGCGTTGCGATAATCATGGGGTTTTTAAGAATAGAGAGGAATAAGTTTTTCAGGTCGGCCTTCCCAGAGCGGTTCAGCTCCAGAATTAGTGTGGAGAAAATGTTCACCAGCGGCACAATCAGGGCGCCGAACAGGGCGACAATGCCGATGCCCACGCTGCCGGGCCCGAAAATCGAGGTTGCAACTGCAATACCAAATAAAATGTAATTGGG
>NZ_DAMBZJ010000008.1:0-498 GCF_032060045.1 Oscillibacter sp. | reverse complement strand
CGAATCATCGACTGGCCCACCGCTGCGGCACTGCCCCCGTCGGGAAGCAGCCTGCGCGGAAAAAACAAACCGGCCACAAAAAAAAGAAACAGTGTGCATAACAATATATATAGAAAACCCCATCCGTCAAAATGGTGAAGCACATCCGACTCGTAAATGTTTTTAAATAGCAACGTGGGCATAAACAAGCGGAAGCACAGACCATCCACCTTTCGCATTGTGGGCCGGTCGATCACCTTACACCTTCGGATCAAAACGCCGATTCCCATAAACAGTGCCAGAGGAAGAACGACGCGCAGCGCCGTCATAAAGTTTTCAAACACGATGAAGCCTCTCCTTTGCGAAATACATCTTGTAAAGTGCTGTGAAATTCACATGAGACCTATCATAACACCTTTACTGGCCTGTCGCAACCACCTTTCACCAGAAGAAGAAAAAAGTTCTTGACAAACGAAGTGGGGTATGGTAGTCTAACAAAGCTGTCCGCGAGGGCAGCAG
>NZ_DAMBZJ010000007.1:89999-103494 GCF_032060045.1 Oscillibacter sp. | reverse complement strand
CCTGAACCCCCGCTGCCGTTTTACCGAGGTGTCCAACTTACACTTGCAATTTGCGACAAACTTTTTAAATTACAATTTTTTGCTCTTGATTGGACGGGAACAATCAAGCCGTTCTCCGAGTCAAAAAACTCTCTGTGCGTATATCATACCCCACCACAGCGGCAAAGCGGATGCGTCTTAATTCCAATATTCATCCGCCACACCTTATGCCCCAACATTTTGATGCAAGGAAATGTCCACAAATATAACCGGTTTTCAAAATAATTCCCCACAGTTTTGACGGGAACTTCCGTAAAAAGTGCGATTTTCAAAGCGCTTTTGTACATCAACATAATGGGGATGGCACAGAATACCGGAATATCCTGTGCCATTAATGCTGCCATTACTAAAAGGTCTCCAGCAGCGCGGCGCCATCCTCGGACATCTTCTCGGTGAGGTGCTGATAGATCTGCATGGTCACCTGAATGTTTTTGTGACCCAGCCGGTGCTGCACATATTTCGGCGAGGCCCCCTTTTCCGCCAGAATCGTGGCATGGGTGTGGCGAAGACTGTGATAGTCGAATTTCTGAAAGCCCAGCTCCTGCGTAGCCACCCGGCTGACGTGCTGCATGGTTCGGCTGTTGATGTACGTCCCATCCATTCGCCGCATGACAAGCTGCACCTCTGCGCCGTCCCCGGCGGTGTTGAGCCGGTCGTTCTGATCCCGGTAGCTGCGAACGTAAAGCTCCTCGTAGAGCGCGGGAGCCGCATTTTGCCGAGCTTTTTCCCGCTTCAGGGCGGCTGCCACGTCTGCCGAAATCTCGATGGTACGAACGCTGTTGTACTTCGGCGCGGTGAAGTACCAATAGCCCGGCGCACCGGCCTTCTCGTCTTTTTCGTGCCAGAGCATCTGCTTGCTGACGGTCAGCGTCTTGGCGTTCAGGTCGATGCAGTCCCAAGTCAGGCCGAAGGCCTCGCCAATCCGCAAGCCGCATTTGTACCCCAGCAACAGCGGCAGATAGGAGCTGCTCCCCTCGGGAAACCGGGCAAAGATGCGCTCCATTTGCTCCGGCGGGATATATACGTGAGGCGCGCTCCGCGTGCGCACGGCGGCAACGGCTCTCGTGGAGGGCAGTCTCACGTACTGGGCGGGGCTGACCTGCAAATATCGGAGCGGCTGCACGGCATAGGCCAGACTTCCGGTCAAAATCCCTTTCAAAACCGCCAGCGTGTTGCGGCTGTATCCGGCGTTGAACTTGTCATTGATCAGCTTTTGCACGGCTTCCGGCGTCAAGGCGGCAAGATAGTACTTGCCAATGGCGGGCTTGATGTGTAACCGAATCTTTTTTTCGTAGTTGGCGTAGGTCTCCGGCTTACAGTTGATCTTGCAGTAACGCTCCATCCACAGATCGAGGTAGTCTGAAACGCTGAGGGCTGACGGTGTGAAGGATGCGCCGGATTGATTGTATTCGTTCATCGCTTTGGTGCCGGCGGCGGACGCTGCACCCTTTGTCCGAAAGCCGCTCTTGCTGATAATCTTCCGTTTGTTTCCGATGCGGGCGCCTTCAAAGCTGTATTGCCAGCGCTCGCCTCGTCTTTTCAATCTCAATTCACTCATGCTGTTTCCTTTCTCAAAGGTGGGACGCCGGAATCAAACCCCGGCGTCCCACCGCATCAGCTTGCCGGTCGCAACGCCTTGATGTTGCCCAAGTCGCTCAGGTCATAGCCCTCGTACTTGCGCAGGAACTCATCCAGCGCTTCCTTGCGTACCTTGAGGGAGCCCAGCTTCAGCGCCGGGAGAAGCCCCAGATCAATGAGCTGGTAAACGTAGCCGATGTTGGAGTGCAGGAGCAGACTTACTTCCTTGACGGTGTAGATGACGCGGGAATTCGGGTCGTTGCGTTCCATAAAACCATCCCTTTCAAAATGTTTATTAGATTCAGAAAAACAGTGAAATATAATTGATTTCTACGTTTCATTGTTATAGTATATAGATGAAAAGCCGTGAGAAACGGATGGAACGTCCCCGTGATCTTCCTTGATCGCCTGAACCAGCGCATCCTTGCGGATCCGGTAGACCCGGGGAATATGCACCTTTTTTTTCGCGAGGTGAACGGTGGCGCACCCGTCCTCCTGAATCACCAGCGCACCCATATCCTTGAGCTTCTGGACAACCCTTGAGAGCGGGATGTCTTGATATCCGGGCTGCTGATGAATGAAGCGCTCCAGTGCATCTCTGCGCAGACATAGATCCCCCTTCCATATAATTCCGTCGTGCTTTTCAAGCTCTTTCAGTCTCGGGGCCAATCGGAACACGGCCTCGCAGTTGTTGTAGGCGTCCAGCATAATTTCGGCCAGAGTGCCGCGCTTTTTGCTTCTGCTGAAACGGAGCAGCGCGCGTTCCTGGGCGGAAAGAGTGAGCAGAACTGCCGTCGTAAACTGCTGATCCAACCGCTGTGTGTTGCATCCGGCATCGGCGGCGGCGCATTGCAGCAGGTGGTACACCGAAATGAGTACCACCAGATTTTGGGTGACCCGGAATGGACAGGCCTCTCCAAAATTTGTACTGGGCGGCGTATGTAACATGCCTGCCGCCTGCGGAGTGTGACTCGTCAACCACTTGAGGAAAGCAACCACACCATCGCCGATGAGCTGTGTGGAAAGTTCTTTGGAGAGCGGCTCCAGCGACTTGATGGGAACGGGAACGCACCGGGTAAGCTCGGACTCCTCGGCCATTTCAAACTCTGCCGTGAAGATAAGGAAGGCTGCGCACCGCTGACGCAGGGAGGCACCGTCTGGGCCGTTCTTTACGACCGATGTGTGATTGGTGGCTCGATGAATCAGATCGCTGGCCAGCTCCATCCGCTTTTGCTGAGTGCGGTGGCCGGTGGAGACGCACAGATCGTCAATTAATAGAGGCGTGTTCGGAAAGGCTGCAAGAGCCGCAGTGAGTCCGCCGGATGTGCTGGAGGCATCCATATGGAGTGCGGGGGTGTTGCTGGCAGCATCCAGATACCAGCCCGTCATGCGCCGGGCCAGCTCCGTCTTCCCGACGCCGCTTGGCCCCACAATGTGCAGCACGCCCTGAAAGTCAAGACCCTGCTCGTGCAGGTAGGAGCCAAGCAACGCGGCAAGAACGTAGACAAACACCAGAAGGGCTTGCGGGGGAGCGGCTTCCAGCAGCGGTACCAGCGCAGGAAAGGGCGCGCTGTTCTGCACCTGCACGCGATAGCTGGAAAGAGTCGGGGAAACCGCGCAGGGAGTGCGGCAGTCACCAATGATTTGATTCGCCAGCACATACACCGTTTGCCCGTCTGGAAGGACGTGCAACCCGCTGCGCTCAAAATAATAGCCGCGATTGGCTAAACCCAGATGCGCGCTGTCCGGCAATTGAACCGGCGGCATGCTGGCCTGATTTAACAAATGGATAACATGATCTTCGAAAAGCGCGGCATGCCGTGGGGGACAAATCAAGGTGGGGAGAGCTTTTTTCAGTTTGGAAACCCTTAATGCGCTTGGGGTAAGCTTAAGAGTCGTATGACGCCCACCTTCAAACTGAAAGTCAACCTCGATCAGATCCGGCACGGCGGTAAGATCCCCACCGGGCTTTGCGAAGGTCCTTAGGACGCGGGGAATCGCATTGGAGACCCAGACATCGCCTAGATACAACCCAAACTTATCCATGCGACACCTCCTGCCTGTCGGCCGATTCCGGTTTTGACGTATCCACGGCAGGGACTGCGGCGGACAGACATGGATTCGACAGCGGAATAGGTTTGGAGCCCGTATGCGTCTTCTTTCCTGACTTGAAACGCGGTGCCTTGATATAATGCAGGGGTATCGCGGGGACTACAATCATTTTTTTCATAACCCAACCTCCTCTTTTCTTATTTTTATTTTCCCACGAAGCAGGAGGGATTTGAACGGGCATTTCTTTCTTTTTTGAGGTAGTTTTCTTCCAAAATTGACGGTTTTAGCGCGAAACACGATTTAACTGTAAAATTAGCAGAAAATCCGTCAAATGCGGTGGCTTAAATTTCAAGTTTCACAATTCAAATTGTCATATTTATATATTTTGGCAGAAGGTGGGAATATGGAAGAAAAACGATTTGACCTGAAAAAGATGTCCTGTTATGGTCTGCCCTATGAATTTCACTCCAAGAAATTTCATCGGTGGATTGGGGCGCAGCTTTTGGAAGAAGCGCGGAATGACGTGGAGAAGCTGTCTTTGCACGGGGGTTCTGATCTGGCGGCTGTGGTGCAAATCGTACGCGAGGTGTTGACCGATCCTGATTACGTAAAGGAACACGCTGAGAAGTTGATAATTATTTTGCCCATTCTTTATCAGAGCGATGTGGACTTTACGGCGCAAACCTGCACAGTGCCTGGAAATAAAGAGTTGCTTGTTGAGAATTTGAAAGACATGCTGCTCTATTGGGCGTATATGCAATGCTGTCGGGAATATTTATCTCGCGCGACGTCTTTGATGGGCAGATCGGACTACGTAAGTAAAATACCAAAGCAATCGGTTGTGCAGGAGGATGAGAGCGATGAAACATACATTGATACGCTTAAAGATAAAATCGAGCTGGTTTATTCCTCGTATCTGAACCGGCTGAAGATGGAGGGGTTCCGCGGCATGAGGGCTGTTTCCGCTAACCGAAGCCTGATAGGACGAACCAATCAGGATTTTTGGTTAGTGCCATGCTTGCCGGCAGTGTTTATCCTGAACATCGTCAATAGGGTGGCTGACTGTGCGAAGGCGCAGAAGGATTTGCTGTCGCTGAAGTCCTTACAGGCTGAACGTGAGAAAGCCTTTGCAATCCACGGCTTTATAAAAGCTAATCGGGAATTAAAGAAAGAGCTTTGCACGACCCTGAAGGAAGAAATGAGATATTATCCGGTTCGCTATCCCGATGCGGAAAAAATATCAGCGAATCAGAATAACAATGTCTGTGAGGAGGAGAAGGAACGGCTTCGGCAAGAGCAGCGAAAGCATCTACTTGCCCGAGATATTCCATTTGCCCTTCCTGTTTGCAAGATTCGTAAACTGGCAATGGATTTGGCGGAGCTTGAGAATTTGAACCCAGAGCAGACAATGATTCTGATGGGCTGGTTACCCAACTACTTATACGGCAGCAGGGCGACGGAGGGGGAAACAAAGCAGCATAAGCCTGAAATTGGCGAAAAGGGAAGAAAGATACTAAAGATTTTTAGGGAGCTTGTTTCGCCTGAATATTACAACTGCAAAGGGGGAGATTCGGAATATATTTTCAAGGTTCAAAAAGCCTTAAAAAATCTGCAGGATAATGATTTTTTGAGCGGCGGCACGGTTTCTGACTTGAAGATTCATGATTTTTTAAACAAGTATTTTGTTTATGTGGATGTGACCGAATGGCTGGTTTTTGCCGGCTCTCCGGTTTCCATGCTGACGGACTATCCCAAATTGGGCATTCCGTATTTGGATAAGCAATACAGCGCTTTTAGGGATAAATTCGAGTCTCAGCGGGACAGGTATATCAAGAACCATATCAAATCAGACTGCAAGGACAAAGAGACTGATTTAAACGCAATTGCCAAAGAAGCCGTGCGGAGGATGACACTCACGCAGGCGCTCGATTTCCTTCAGACTATTTTAGAATGCGATCAGGTAGATGCAAAGACTATCTGGAAAGCTATGTACAACCAGATGAAGAACACACAAAATAAATTGCCCGAAGGATTTGCCGAGGGGAAGGTGACCGATTCGGGGCTGTTTGCAAGGTTTCCTGATTTTTGGGATCAAGCTGCAAAGCAGGTGAGTCGTGCGGGAATGAATGTCTTATTCAGGGCGTCTCTTTACTTTCATGAAGTCAAGGAATATAGCGGGAAAAATACGAGGCCGTGTATAATAAAGTTCGCAATTTCATGAAGGCATAGAAAAGCCATTGGGACTCCGGTAAAATGAATGGTGTCGAGACATTCAAAAAAGGAGTGATCACCCAATGGCTCAAGGAAAGAATATCACAGGTCTTACGGATTTGCTACTCAAATGTATGAGCGAGCCGGACCCCATGCTCAGTATGCTGGAGTGGCTATGCGCACAACTCATGGAGGCAGAGGTCTCCAGCATTGTGGGCGCGGAAAAGAACGCACACAATCCGTCCCGCAGCGATTACCGCTGTGGATATCGCCCCCGGCGGCTGGATACCCGCATGGGAACGATGTACCTCATGGTGCCAAAGCTGCGCAGCCGTGGATACATCCCGTTTTTTGTCACAGAGCGTAAGCGCAGCGAGGCGGCGCTGATTCAGGTCATTCAGGAGGCGTTCGTACAGGGCGTGTCCACCCGGAAGATGGAGAAACTGGCCCACAGTTTGGGAATTGAAAATCTCTCCCGAAGCCAGGTCAGCGAGATGACAAAAGGGCTGAACGAGCAGGTGCAGGACTTCCGCAGCCGGTCCCTGGCAGAGCGCTATCCTGTCATATGGGCGGATGCACTGTATGAGAAAGTCCGCGTGGACGGCCGCGTCGTCAGCATGGCGGTGCTGGTTGCCTGCGGCGTCAATGCGCAGGGGCAGCGAGAAGTGCTGGCTGTGGAGCCGATGATGGATGAGTCCAAAGAAAGTTACGCTCAGCTGTTTCAAAACTTAAAGCAGCGAGGGCTGGAAACTCCATCGCTGGTGGTTTCCGACGCCAATAAGGGGCTGATTGCCGCTATCCGCGAAAGCTTTCCCGGTGCTTCCTGGCAGCGGTGTAAGGTACATTTTATGCGGAATATTCTGGCTCATGTACCGCAGAAAGAGAAGGACTCTTTCGCGGCGCAGCTAAAGGAAATTTGGCTGGCACCCTCCGCTGAGTTGGCCCGCCAGCGGGCAACTCAGCTCTCAGCGCGGTATGAAAAGCGATTTCCAAAGGCAATTGAGATTTTGGAGGAGGGGCTGGAGGATTCACTGGCATTCTATGCGTTTCCAGAACTCGACGCTCGCAAAATCTCTTCAACCAACATGCTGGAGCGGCTGAACAAAGAAATCCGCCGCAGAACCAGCGTTGTTGGGATTTTTCCCAACCCGGATTCCTATCTCCGATTAGTGACAACCTACCTCATAGAGTATGCCGAGGACTGGTCTGTTTCCAGGGCATACCTGAATCCGAAATCCATTCAGACACTGCTGTTAAACGCAGCCTAATTCACCGCCCGGAGTCCCCAAATTGCGAACTTCCCTTGACGCGGCCAAATACGAGCAGCAAAAATCCGAAAACTAAAAAGCCGGGGAAACTGGGGTAAAACCCCGGTTTCCCCGGCTTTTGTTTAAACCATATACCAAAGCCAGCGGGGCGTTCGCCCCGCTGGCTTTTCACTTCAATAGGGTGGGTTTGTTTCCAGTGTATACACAAATTTGCCCTATTAAGTATACAACAACACCCCATAATGCCAGTCCCCACAAGTGAACCTTTTTCTATTTAACTGCCTCTATTAACATGTTGACAGATTTAAATTGAATGATGTAGGGGGCACAGTTTTCTGTGTAATTTTTGATTGCCACACAACAAGCTTATAAAGAATCTTTTAGGAGGATTGTTTATGAGCAGCAAGGAGATTAAGAAGCGCACGGCTGTATACGAATTGGAACCGGATGGCTTTTCTATTCACACATTTGAGTTGGGTATGAGACTGTCCGGATATCAAATGAAACAGATGGCGGATTCGCTGTACGGCAAGCAGAAACAGAATGGTTCTAAGCGGGCATGGATCTATCAGCAGGGCAACATTCATCACTGTACTTGCTATAGAAAGTCAGGCATTCGGATCGCATTGCAGGACAACCGCAAGTCCAGTGAGTTTGGCACTTCTTATGTATATATGACGGTAAATCCTCGATTGCTGATAGACCCCGACTCATCCTATCGAGGGATTCTCCCTCCCACTAAAAATAGTATCAAAGAAGTCAAACGGGCTTTTTCAAAGCTGTTCAAAAAATCTCCGTTTGAAAGCGATATCAATGCCTACCAATTGCGCCGGGTCGATTTGTGCACAAATCTTCACTGCAACCACAAGAAAATTTTTCGTGAAACAGTGCGTGCTCTGCGGAAGCTGCCAACGCCGTCAAAATATCAGCGCAAAGAACTGCGGCTAAATAATAAAGAAAAGGAGAGAACGGCAAACAAACACTATTTGCGGTTTCACTGCGAATCTCAGGATTTGGTGGTCTACGATAAGAGCTATCAGTTGGTTGAGAACGGCCTTGTTATGGCACATGAGGAACTGCCGGACAGCGTATTGCGCTTTGAAGTGCAGTACCAGCGTGAGTATCTTCATCGAGCCGAAAAATCCACCGGATATGACCGCCCGACTGATTTGCTTTGGTACTACATGAAAAACAGCGAGACGCTGCTCTGCGACAATTTCGCTCAGAACTTTCCGGACGTTACCTTTTGCTGTATGGATGAAATCGAGGGATGCATTGCAAGCTCCAAGTTCAAAAAGGACACAAAAGAAAAAATGCTGAAACTGGCGCAGCTGCTTCAACGAAAACAGAGTGTGGATCGCGCCCTGAAAGAGCTTAAAAAGGCTGGTATTTCTACCGACGGCTTGTTGGACCATTTTACTAAATTGAAAATCAGCCCCATTCCACTGTGGAAAAATTTCTGCGCAAAGCGGATCCCGGGGCCGGTGGAGTTGCTGCGGGATATTTCGTTGGGCGAAATTTCTGTTGAATATGAAAAAGTCAAGTTTAAGTAAATCTCTTGACGCATTGCTGTTTCAATTGACTTCGCCGTTTAATTGTGTTGTTTTTGTTACCATCATCTGCTCTCAGCGTGAACCGAAGAGCTGGGAATCCATGATTCCTAATGACGAGAATTTATCCAATGCCATAATAAAACGTGCCACGAAGCATTTTACTGTCGTGATTAAACCTCAAATCCCCGACTAATTCGGTCGTTTTAAACCGCACGGCGGCCGCTCTGTTCTGTAGAAATGCACTGAATGGAACACCAGAAAATATCTCCATGTACCCCTCTGAGATTTTTACACGACTCTCTTCACTTTCAGCAGACGGCCGTTTTCGTGTTTTATCAGAACAGCCATTGGTAATCCTGCTGGCCATCCAAAATATAGTCCACACAAATCGTGCTATCACGGACTTGGTATAAAACCAGATACCAATTCTCCACAAACATTTTGTGGTATTTTCCCGGCGGAATAAAAGCCGCCTCTAAAAAGCCAAAACGCTCCGGCATTTCACACAAAGATTTTATTTCATCCACGATATTACGCTGTGTCTTACGGGCAGCTTGCGGGCTGACCTCTGCCGAAAAGCGGATATGGGCACTGAGCATGACCCATGCAGCATCTGAAACAATGATCTTATATTGCACGGCTCTTTTTTTCAACCTCGTCAACAATGTCCGTCAGGTGTGCGTCCAGTTCGTCAATGGAATGCCCCATGCGTCCATTAACGCGACCTTCCTCCACGGCGAGGAGATCTTCCCGGAGCTTCAGCATTTTTTCCCTGCGGGAAAACGCCTGTATATCCATAACGACTAAATCTCCCTCACCGTTTTTTGTTAAATAAACGGGTTCACCGCTTGACTTGCAAATTGCTGCAATTTCATTGTAATTGTTGCGGATTGCAGCAGATGGCTTGATATTCATAGAAGTTTCTCCTCTATAGCTGTTTCGTGACTATATCATACACGAATATTGATATCCGGTCAATTCCTTTTTATGCCGAAACTAAGCCGAGGAGTAGGGCAAGCACCCGGCGCCTTACCGCATTGCTGCGCCAGGCTTCCCAAAACTCCCCACCAAACCGGACTTACACCTCTCGGCGTATCCGGCTCTCCAGAAAGCGGTCTGATTTTCCAGCGTGTAACAAATCATGACAGGCGGTACACAAAACCATCGTCTTACGCCTGCGCCCAATCGTTGCCTGTTCCCATAGGGCTTTTCCCCTGCATCATATACCAGCTTGCATTTAAATGCGTTTGCTCTGTTCCCTGATTGCCCGCGGATTTGTGCTGTTTGCTGAGGATGTTCCACTGACAGACTGAGACGACAGACACCGTTAGGTGTCTGCCGTCTCCCTTTTCAGCTTTCATGAAAACTGCTGTATTCCAAAATATCTATCTCACTGCGCCTTTTTCAGTGCCTGCAACTCATCATCCATCCGGCGAACCATGCTCTTGAGGAACTTGACCTCGTCCTCCAAATCGTCGACGCGGGAACGGGAGACGAGCTTCTCCAAAATAGCCTGCTGTCCCTCTACAAGTAGATTGAACTGCGGCTGAAACTGTGATTCCATTAGCACCTGCACCTCGCCCATAATCTCCTGCTTTTGAGCGGCCAGCTTAGAATCCATGATCTCGGAAATTGCCTGCAAATCTTTTTCATCCAGCATACCATCGCCTCCTGTCATTTAAATTATATCGGCACTCTGCCGGATTGTCAACCTCAAGCCTTTTGCTGCTGCGCCCTGTAACCTCAGTCCCTGCCTTGCCCGGGAGCCTGCCGCCCATTGGAATGGTCCCGCGCGGCATACAGGTCGGCCGCAAGGCCCGCCGCAATGCGAAAGCCGTCCTCAAATGCCAGCTTCATCATAAGGAGATTCAAATCTGCATTGGCGTTGGCGAAAGCGTCCAGCTGTTTCTTGCCCGTGCCATCCAGCGTTGACCCAAGGGCATCTTCGGCATCCGCCAGATTCTGCATCAAAGGGCGAATGCGCGGGTCGCGGCGGCTGTCCAGATCACAGGGATGCAGGTTTCCGTAAAATAAATCCTCCAGCATAGCTCACACCTCCCTGACCGGCACCGCGACGATTTGCCCGTTCAGCCGGAGAAATATTTCGGGGAACTGAAATCGTGTGGCATAGGCGTTCAGCTGCTCCTCGGTCAGCGAGACAAAATTCTCTGCATCCGCCGGAGCACCGCAGAGGAAGAATGTCCCGGCGATAATCTCATAGACAGCGCCGGTGGCGTCTTCGCGTAGCGCCCGGTTCAGGGGCAGACCCAGCAGCTTGCCGTCATCGTTGCAGACCAGCGCAATTTCTTCCGCAAAGGGGTAAATTGCCTGAATCGTTCCGCCCACCAGCGCCTGCATGGATTTCAGGGAGCCGTCGAGCTCCATCGTGCGCGGAGCCTTTTCAGGCTCAATTAAAAGTATTTTCATAGTCAGTCCTCCTGCATAAAAGGAACCCGCAGAGCCGTTTGAAAAGCTCTGCGGGTTGATATATAGTAGTTCATTGCTTTTTGTGCGAAATTTGGAATCCGAGTCTGTCCCGCTGCGGCAGCCAAAGCTGAAAGAGAGCGTCCTTCTCTGCTCGGTGCAGCGGATTTTTTCATCAGCCGCCGTTGACGAGGAAGTATAGCGCCACTGCCGCTACCGCCAGCACAATCAAGATGGTGCGCAGAATTTTCCCAAAGGTCCAGTTTTTGATGCGCTCCACATTTTCTTCGGAATTTTCCTCGTTAAAGTTCAGTTGAGAGACAGAGAACGGGATGGCACTGCCAATGACGTAGCCCACGTAGTAGCCAACGCTGGCGTGCTGTGTGCAGGTCAGTACCAGCGAGACCAGATATTTGGGGATGACCACAAACATCTGCTTGCATACCTGCCAGAAGAACCCGAAGAAGCACCAGAGAATATTGCCGGCCAAGCCGTGGTCGAAACCGGCCATATACTCGTGAAAGCCCACGGTGAACATCTCCCCGATACTTCGCCCGAACACCGCCAGACCATTTATTAGGCCGTCCAGAAAGCTCAGCTCAGGGACGACCTCACGACCCTGCACCAACAGCGATGTGTGTAAAACCACCACGTCCTTTTGGGCAAATTCCGGGGTGGCAGCAATCGCGAAGAAGAAGCTCCCAATGATAATGGCGAGTATGACAACGGTACTGAAGTTTGAGAAGGTTTTTGCGGTCGTCAGCTCTTTGGCGTTTTCGTATTGGAACAGCTCGTCGTTCAGCTCCTGCCTGACCTCCTCCGAAAAATCGCCCTGTTGGATTCGCTGCCGGAGCGCGTCCGCATTTCTGCGGAGGTCTTCCGAGATAAATTCCTCCCGAATTTCCTCATACGTATGCTGCGCCGCTGCGGCTGCGTCTCTGGTGGGATATTCTCTGCCCAGCGCTGTCCGGCAGGACAGGTCAATCTGCGCCAGCTCCTGCTGCACCTCCGTCAGATAAACCCGTCGGATGGGATTGTCCACCTGCTTCAGCTCCTGCTGAAATGCCAGCAATTTGGCCTCCATTTCATCCTCTGCGCGCTGGCAGTCCAGCAGCTGGCGGTGCAGACGGTCTGCCTCCTGCCGCATTCTGGCGGCCTCGTCTACATTCGCGCAGAGAATGGGCGCGACATTGGGCAGCAGTGGATCGACTGACCGCATCTGGCCGATCAATTCACGCTCTCTGTCTCGCAGAATCTGCTGATACTTTGCGCCGACTTTCGTTTGGTATCCGGACAGCGCTCGACATCCCGACTGCACCGACGCGAGACGCTCAAAATCGGTCTGCTGCATGATGGGGAGAATTTCATTCAGCTCCGCCCGCGCCCTGTCCGCTTCCTCACGGGTGGTAAATTCCAGCTCCTCCACCGTGCGGTATGCCCGGTCGAACTGCGCCACCGCGTCGTCGATGCGGCGCATGTCCACCGTCTCCTCGCAAAGACCCAGCTGTCGGCTGTATTCCCGCACCTGACGCTGGGCGTGAACGGCCTGTTCCTCCGTCTCCAATGACAGAGACGCGGCAAAGCTGTGCAGCTGTTCAGCCTTCTTTTCACGGATGGCACGAATTCCGAAATAGTCCGCCGCCCGTTCCAGAGCTCCCTCTGTGTCGCCAAAGCGCTCCAGCATGTAAAGATACCACTGGGGGAAATAGGGATTCAGATCCAGCGCCTGCATCAGCATGTCCAGCGCCCGCTGGGGGTCGGCGATCTTCTGCGCATTCTGCACCATGGCGGCGGCGGCGCGCGCCGCCTCGGGCGTCACCGACCCGTTGGATGCCGTTGCGTCTCCGCCAAATTGCTTCAGCGCCGCGATCAGGGCGTAGTGGCAATTGAACGCAGTGCGTCCAACGCCCTGCTGCAAGGTGGCAAGCGTGTCCGGGTCACGGAAAACCCTTGACTTTTTGGCGCTGGCGGCAATGCTGGATGTGATTTTCCCGAGGCCGTTGACCAGCATGTGCCCCGCGCCCAGCGCCATATTCATGGCTCCTGCTGTCGCCATCCCCTTGACCGCCCCGGAAAAGCCAAAGCCGCCGCCGATCACTCTGCCCCGGTTCTGGCGGCGTTCCCGGCGGTACTGATCCAAGTCCTCCTCATTCAGCACGATTTCCGCGTATTGGTCGCGAATTTTCATATAGCAGGGCGACCACGCGTCTATCTGTTCGCCGTATGTATCCAGCAGAAGCTGTGTGTCCACCGTGAGCACATCGTGCTCCATGAGGATTGCCACGCAGTGCTCCAGCACCGGCTGCAGCGCTTTCTGAAATTGCTCCGGGGCGTTTTGAATGACATCCTCCAAGGAGGCGTTGCTCTGAT
>NZ_DAMBZJ010000007.1:5388-89989 GCF_032060045.1 Oscillibacter sp. | reverse complement strand
TCTGATAAAGCTCCGTAAACCAGGATACCGCCTGATCGGCCAGACTGGAAAATTCTTTGCGGCAGCTGTTATACGCGATGCGCTCTGCGCTGGGTGAAAAGCCCCTCTGCATGATCGACAGTTCCATTCATCCGGTACTGATCGCGGAAACGATCCTGTACCCACCCTCCATTTCATGTAATATATTTTTAAATATATAACTTATATTTAAAAATGTAAATAAAATTGCGATATTTTGCTAACCTATTTCAAAAGAGATAGGTGGTTGGCTTATGACAGTTGGAGAACGCATCACACAGCTCCGCGAGCAGCGCGGGTACACGACCAACAAGCTTGCAAACGAATCCGGCCTTTCGCAGAGCTTTGTGCGGGCTGTGGAGCTGGGAGAAAAGGGAATCACCGTGGTGAATTTGGAGTATCTGTGCAAGGTGCTGGATGTGAGCTTGCAGGACTTTTTTTCCTACACCGGCAGCGAGGTTCGCGGTGAATTGACCGCGCTGGTTTCAGAGCTGACGCAGGAGCAGCAGGCGGCGCTGTGCGCCTTTTTGAAAACAATGTAAACGATTGGGCGGGTATCCTTTTTGCGTGATACCCGCCCCCAATTTACTTGATATTGCCACTGCTGTCGGCTCGGAGATCGGGATGAACTGCTTACTGCCTGCATGCTCTCAGCATTCTCCGCAGTACAGAAAATCCTCCACGTCCTCCGGGGAAAAGCCCTGCTGGAGCAGCATGTCGATATCCTCCGTCGCATAGCCAAAGGAGGCCGCCACCGCCCGCAGCTCCGTCAGGTATTCTTCATCCCAGCGGGAGACGAGCTGCCCGCGATTCTTCGAAAATGCTCCGCCGCAGCACGGGTCATTGTACCACGGCAGAAACAGTCTGGCATCGTCGAACAAACTGCGTTCTATGCTTCCGTCCCGCGCAATCCGCACCATCTCCCCGCTGTTTACCGGAACCTGAATATGCCGCTCCTGCCGCAGACGCAGCTTGTCCAGCGCACGGCGGAGAATCTCCTCAGTGGACGCATAGAGGTAGAAACCCAGCCGGGGAAAGTCCAGCAGGCACAGGGGATTGTTGCCCTTGATGAAGTTGAGGTTGTCGGCACCGTCCAGAATCGTGATGGTGAAGGAGCCCTCCAGCTGCTCCGCCATGAAGCGCAGCGCGTCCCAATCCAGCCTGCGCTTCATCTCCAACAGCTGCGCGGCAACATAGCTGTCGGTCTGGATTTTGCAGTGAGGCAGGTGATATTGCTGTTTCAGCGCGTCGTCGTTGTGCAGAATGCCGTTGTGCGCCAGCGCAAAGGGAACCTCTCCCGCTACGCCCCGAAAGGGGTGATTGTTGCAATTCCGTCTGGCGCTTCCCTGTGTCGTCATGCGCGTGTGACCCATCACCACTGCTACGTCTGCCGGAACGCGCACCCGCAGCTGATGGGCAGGCACAGGCTTTTTGTAAATGTGCAGGGTGCCGCGGGAGTTGTAGGCAATGCCGGTGGCATCGGTGCCTCTCGCCTCGCATTCGGCGGCGAGAACCGTCAGAATTTGATGTTTCCGCTTTTGCGGCAGGATGTGTCCATAGTCCACCATTCCAAAGAGACAGCACATACTCACACCTCCTCCGCCGCGGAGAGCGGTTCATTGACGTACAGCCGCCGCTCCTTCAGGTACTGAATCAGCTCCGGGCAGCGCTGGGGCGACAAATGAGACACGAACTCCGTCCAAGTCAACTCCGACATTTCTCCGTCAGAACAGGAAATCGCCACGCTGCAAAGCTCCTCGACGAGCTCCAACGTGGCGATCAGCGTGTTGTATTTCAGGGTGCCGCGAAAGATTCGGAATTCGATGGTGCTAAAATTGGTGAGGTTGACGCAGGCGTAGCGCCCGGCGCAGGATTCTTTTGCGCTGTCCAACACCTCCTTGGGGCTGTCCTTTCTGCCATAGCGAGCCGCCCACTTCTCCAGCTGCCGCTTGGTGCGGCGGGAAAATCGCAGCAGCTCGTTCCAGTGGTTTTCCACGAAGAAGAGAATGCGGGCAATGGTTTCCTCCTGCTCCCATTCCGATTCGCCGAGACTGTCCCGGTTGACATGGACGTGGAGCCCGCAGGTTTCCGACTGATGGCTGTAATAGCCCTCCGCCAACGCTTTTTCCATCACAGCATGCCAGGGCATTTGATTTTTATGGTAATCCAGCGTCATGGGATGGGTGACGATCTCCATCCCCTCGTTCAGCGAGCCGTCGTGCTTAATGTAGATGTGCTCCGCGTCCCGGTTCCCGATGCTCATCAGCGCCTTTGCCACGGAGTCCCGTTCGCCGCCGTCGTCGATCTCCAGCTCTACGCCCAGATAGCGGGAGCCTTCACCATAGAAAATGGGAGTGGGCTTGTAGTAGTAGGACTGGATTCCTCCGCGGTGCTGGTCGATGCAGTTGTCGCAGTAGGGGACGTCGCTGTCATCGTCCACGTAGTAGGTGTCGTCGTCGCGAATCAGGCGGCCGCAGTCGGCGCAGCGGTGGTAGTACTCGTCGTAGCAATTCTGACACAGCGTGGTGTTGGAATCGCCCTCGCTGTCGTCGGACCAGATCCGCTCGCCGCAGCGGTCACAGATAACGGTCAGTTCGTCAAGGCAGTCCGGACATAGTGCTTGCTCATCGAAAACGGTTTGCTTCCCAATGGGAAATTCCGCGCCGCAGTGGTCACAGGTAAAGGTATCCATCATTTTAACTTCCTCCGTAATTATAAAATGAGGCCTCGGGAAGCTATCCCGGGGCCTCTACAGTTATAATATATATTCCGAAAGTGAGGAGAAATCGATTTTCTACGGTTGGAAGTACAATGTCAACAACTTAAGGCTCAGCAATTAGATTTATGATTGTGATGGAACTTAGATTTTCTGGTAGAAAGCTGCCTTGCGACAGAGCGACCTTGGCGAAGAGGAATAACAGCTCTGGCAATTTGAGCGATGACAGCATTCATACGCTTGCAGCGCTTTCTTTCTGAACGCAGAAAAACCGCGTCAATATACGCGTCTTTCAGAGAGCCGATCAGTTGGTTCATGTTCGGGACATAGACATATTTATTATCTTTATCGGAACGTTGCTCCTGAACAAGCTGGTTGGCTTCGTCCTTAGCGACAGCGGCAATATTGGCAAGGAGCATACAGGCCCAGAAATCCTGAAGGACGGCATTTTCGGTACGGCCCGAGAAATTCTCCAGCTCAAGCTTGTTCTTAACGATGTCAAACTTCGTTTCCACCGGCCAGCGGAAGAAATACAGAGTTGGGAAAACCTCTTCAGGGAGGTCAAAAAGATTGGTAATTAAGGTTTCCTGTTCTCCCGAGGGCAGCATGAATTTAACGACTCTGACGGCAGTTTCAGCATCCAATTTTACTAGGCTGCCCGAATCAGCGGCATCGACGGAAAGATTCCATTTTTTGCGCACTCTCATCAGAAAATGGAGTCCAGCCTGCTCCAGACATTGGATCAAATCAAGAGAAGGATATCCGCGGTCAAAAATGATCATCGTATTCTTCGTATCGCAGATATTTTGAAGCTGTGCGATATGATCCTTTGCGAATTCATGTTCCGAACGGCTGTATTTCCCAATCGCCGCGTCCATAATCCTGTCGGTCAGCACATCGTAAAGTACCGACCCCCTTGCCATTGCTGAATCGGCTTTCGCTCCCGCAACGCCAAAGCAATCGCGCAATTCCTGAGTGTTTGGCAGGGCTATCGCCGTTCCGTCTATTGCGAGCACCCTCCAGCCGTTCCACAGGTCGGTTTCGTACTCTCCGCCGTACTGTATCTGAACGATTCTCCTGTACATTTTTTCGAACGGCGTATGATCGAAATGGCTCCGCGCCTTACTGAAAGCCTGCTGGCTCATATAAGTCTCTTTTTCGCCGATGTTTTTGAAGAAACGGTTTAGGGCTACCTGCGTGCTCTCGTTTAGCATGTTGAGCATGAAATAGATGGCTTTCGGAAAATTCATTTTCCGGTTCCTCGTAAAATAGGTAGGCTTTTTTCTGGATTCCGCCAAAGTGGATGGCGCTTTTGTTACTTTTGTGCATTCATCTGCGGTGTTGATCAATTTCAGCCTCTTTTTCAATATCATCACTCAAAATCGTTTGATATACCATGAAAGGTATCCACTTCGATTTTGTTGGCTGCTTTTGCTTGTCAATTCGCATTTTACCTAAATATTGATGCTCACTTTTGACATCATTGCTCGTGGTTCCTTAAGTTGTTGACATTGGTTGGAAGTATGTTAAAATTCTGTAAAGTCGTTGCCTGCCGGGAGAATTGATGATATAATAACGCCTGTCGAAAAACAGATTAAATGGAAACGGGGCTTTTTCTCTGTGCTGAATCATTTTTTTATGACGCTGCTGGTGGCGGCAGTACCGGTGATCGAGCTGCGGGGTGCCATCCCGTATGGTATTGCCGTGGGTCTGACTCCGTGGGAGACCTTTTTGGCCGCGATTATCGGCAATCTGCTTCCGGTTCCCTTTATCATGCTGTTGATTCGCCGGATTTTTGATTTTTTGCGCAAGCGCCCCTTCTGGGAGAGTAAGATCGAACATCTGGAGAAGAAAGCGCATTTGAAGGGGAAAGTAGTCAAAAAATACCGCACGCCGGGGCTGATTCTGCTGGTGGCCATTCCGCTGCCGGGAACCGGCGCGTGGACCGGCGCGCTGGTGGCGTCCTTGCTGGACATCCGAATGCGGATGGCCATCCCCGCGATTTTCGCGGGATTGCTGATCGCGGGTATCATCGTGCTGACCGTCTCCTGCGGGGTGGGGAGTCTGTTTTAATTTAATCGGGGTGAAGGGCGCGGAATTTTAAATTCTACGCCCTTCTTCTGTATAAACCGATAAAACATACACGGATGATATGGTTTGAAAAAGAACACTAATCTGCCATATTTCGCCCGGATTCAGCAAGCTGGGTGTGGTCAAAAGGTTTACAATGTGTGAAAATGGGAGTATAATGCGTAAAGATATTTTATTTTGAGGCATTATGCCGTTTTGGAGGTCTGTATGAAAGGTATCGTTTTGGCTGGCGGCAGCGGCACCCGACTCTACCCCTTGACGATGGTCACCAGCAAGCAGCTTCTTCCCATCTACGACAAGCCTATGATTTACTATCCGCTGTCCACCCTGATGTTGGCGGGAATTCGGGACATTCTCATCATTTCCACGCCGCAGGATCTGCCCAATTTTGAGCGGCTGCTGGGAGACGGCAGCCGGTACGGTCTGAAGCTCTCCTATAAGGTGCAGCCCTCCCCGGACGGACTGGCGCAGGCGTTTATTCTGGGCGAGGAATTCGTGGGTGATGACCGCTGCGCCATGATTCTGGGCGACAACATCTTTTACGGCGCCGGCTTGACCGCCGCTTTGAAAAGAGCGGTGGAGACGGAGGACGGCGCAACTGTCTTCGGCTATTATGTGGAGGACCCGGAGCGCTTCGGCGTAGTGGAATTCGACAAGGCGGGCAATGCGGTCTCCATCGAGGAGAAGCCCAAGGAGCCCAAGTCCAACTACGCGGTGACAGGTCTCTATTTTTATGACAAAAAGGTCTGCGCCCGGGCGAAAGCGCAGAAGCCCTCCGCCCGGGGCGAGCTGGAGATTACCGACCTGAACCGCGTGTATCTGGAGGAGGGAACTCTCCATGTCATCACGCTGGGTCGGGGCTACGCATGGCTGGACACTGGTACGGTGGACTCCATGACGGAGGCGTCCGAGTTTGTCAAGGTGGTGGAGACCCGCACGGGCATCAAGATTTCCGCGCTGGAGGAGATCGCCTACCGCAACGGCTGGATTGACAAAAAGATGCTCCTTGCTGCGGCGCAGACCTACGGGAAATCTCCCTACGGGCAGCATCTGCGGGCGGTAGCGGAGGGAAAGATCCGCTATTGATTTACACCTTATAATTTTAGATACTTAAAGATAAAGAGGCATTTGACTGATGAATTTTATCAAAACCAAGCTGGACGGCGTTTACATTGTGGAGCCGAAGGTGTTTGGAGATCACCGGGGCTTTTTCATGGAGAGTTGGTCTCAGCGCGCCTTTGAGGAAGCGGGACTCCACTATGACTTTGTGCAGGACAACCACTCCTCCTCCACGGTGAAGGGAACCCTGCGGGGCATTCACTTCCAGAAGGGAGACAAGGCACAGGCCAAGCTGGTGCGCTGCGCCCGGGGCGCGGTGCTGGATGTGGCTGTGGACCTGCGGCCCCAGAGCCCGACCTACAAGCAGTGGGTGGGCGTGGAGCTGAGCGCGGAAAATTTCCGCCAGCTTCTGATTCCCCGAGGCTTTGGCCATGGGTTCGTCACACTGACGGACGATGTGGAGTTTCTCTACAAGGCGGACAACCCCTATGCGCCGGAGGCGGACGGCGGCATTCGCTGGAACGATCCAGACATCGGGGTGGACTGGGGTGTTGAGCAGCCCATTCTCTCGGAGAAGGATCAGAACAATCCGTTTCTGAAGGATGCGGTGACCGGCTTTTGAGAGAGCTGGCTTAAAATTACGCGGGCAGAAGTCCCGCTGCGGGAGGATATGACGATGAAACTTTTGATTACCGGCGGTGCCGGATTTATCGGAAGCAACTTTATTTTCTATATGCGCAAGGCGCATCCCGACTACAATCTGCTGTGTCTGGACAAGCTGACCTATGCGGGAAATCTCCAGACGCTCCACAGCGTCATGGAGGACCCGAAGTTCAAATTCATTCGGGCCGACATTGCGGACCGGAAAGCGGTATATGAAATTTTCGAGACAGAGAAGCCCGACGCGGTGGTGAACTTTGCCGCAGAGAGCCATGTGGACCGCTCCATCGAGAATCCGGCGGTGTTTCTGGAGACAAACGTGATGGGCACGCAGGTGCTGCTGGACGCCTGCCAGAAGTACGGCGTGCAGCGCTATCATCAGGTGTCCACCGATGAGGTGTACGGCGATTTGCCGCTGGATCGGCCCGACCTGTTCTTCACGGAGCAGACCCCTCTGCACACGTCATCCCCCTACTCTGCGTCCAAGGCCAGTTCAGATCTGCTGTGCAACGCTTACCAGCGGACCTTTGGCCTGCCCATCACCATCTCCCGATGCTCTAACAACTACGGCCCTTATCAGTTTCCGGAGAAGCTGATTCCCCTGATGATCGCCAATGCGCTGGCGGATAAGCCTCTGCCGGTGTACGGCGAGGGGCTGAACATCCGGGACTGGCTGTATGTGGACGACCACTGCGCCGCCATCGACCTGATTCTGCACAAGGGTGAGGTCGGGCAGGTGTACAACATCGGCGGACACAATGAGATGAAGAACATCGACATCGTGAAGCGCATTCTGGCCATCGTGGGCAAGCCCGAGAGCCTCATTACCTACGTGACCGACCGCAAGGGTCACGATATGCGCTATGCCATTGACCCCAGTTTTATCCACGAAAAGCTGGGCTGGCTGCCCTCCACCATGTTCAACGACGGCATTGAAAAAACCGTTCGGTGGTATCTGGACAACAAGCCCTGGTGGGAAAATATCGTGAACGGAGAGTATCAGACTTATTATGAGCGGATGTACGGAAACCGGTAAGCCACTGATTTCCATTTTAATGGCGGTCTACGAGCCCCGGATGGACTGGCTGAGCATTCAGCTTCAATCGCTGAATGCTCAGACATATCCGCGGCTGCGGCTGTATATCCGGGATGATTGTTCTCCCACTGTGCCGTTCGAACAGATACAGTCCTGCGTGCAGGACTGTATCTCCGCGTTTCCATATGAGATACGGCGGAACGAAGAAAACCTCGGCTCCAACGGGACGTTTGAGCAATTGACGCGGGAGACAGAGGGCGACCTGTTCGCCTACTGCGATCAGGACGACGAGTGGCTGCCGGAAAAGCTGACGGTGCTGCAGGCGGCAATGGAGGAAAGCGGCGCTCTGCTGGCCTGTTCGGATATGTATATCATGGACGCAGACGGGCAGGTGACGGCGGACAGCATTACCAAGGTGCGCCGGCATCATGTATTTCATTCGGGAACCGGGCTTGCGGAAGGATTACTGATAACCAACTTTGTAACTGGTTGTACGATGTTGGTATCAGCAAGAGAAGCCAAATCGGCTGCGCCCTTTTGCCCGTATATGGTACACGACCACTATCTGGCGCTCTGGTGCGCGGAAAAGGGAACGGTTCTCTCCCTACCTCAGCCGTTGATTCGCTATCGCATTCACGGTGGCAATCAGACGGGACTCATGGCAGGCGTCCATGACAAGGCGAGCTACGGCCGGGTGCGGATCGACGCTGTTCTGAAAAGAATGGAGTGGTTGCATGCCAATCTTCCATGCAGTGAGGAACTGTGCCGGACGCTGGACGAGATGATTGTCTGGCTGGATGCCAGACAGCGCAATTGGAATCATCACGGCTGCGCACGGCTTGTGTGGAAATACCGTTGTTTCAGCATGCTCCCATCAATTTCCGAAATGATATTGAAAAATGTCCCGGACAGCTGGTTTATGAACGCCATTTCGCTTGTCCGGAAGAATCATATATGAGGTGTACTATGAAGGTTCTTGTAACAGGAGCCAGTGGTCAGTTGGGATACGATGTTTGTAAGGAATTAGAAAGCCGTAAAATCGAGCATATGGGAACCTCCTCCAGGGAACTAGACATCACAGATGCTACAGCCGTGGATCTGCTGGTGCAAGCGTATTCTCCGGATGTGGTGATTCATTGTGCCGCTTACACGAAAGTGGATCGGGCAGAAGAAGAGCCGGAACGCGCATTCGCCGTTAATGAGCAGGGGACGAGGAATCTTGCAGCTGCCTGCAAAAAAATTGACGCGCGCATGGCCTATCTCTCGACAGACTATGTTTTTCCGGGCAGCGGCGAGGGCTATTATGCGGTGGATGATCCCATCGGACCGCAGAATGTCTACGGCGCAAGTAAACTGGCTGGCGAGCGCGCCGTGCAGGAGCTGTTGAATCAATACTTTATCGTGCGAATTTCCTGGGTGTTCGGAGCGAACGGAAATAACTTTATCAAGACCATGCTGCGGCTTGCGCAAGAGCATGAACAACTGAGCGTAGTTTGTGATCAGATTGGTTCTCCCACCTATACGGCGGATCTCGCGCCGCTTTTATGCGACCTGGTGGAGACGGAAAAATACGGTGTGTACCATGCTACAAATGAGGGCGTCTGTTCCTGGGCGGAATTCGCAGAGGAAATTTTCAGGCAGGCCGGGAAGCATGTGATTGTGAACCCCGTGACTACGGCGGAGTATGGAGCGAAAGCGCCCAGACCGTTGAATTCACGGCTGAGCAAAGGCAAGCTGGCGCTTGCGAACTTGTCACCCATGCCGCAATGGAAAGATGCGCTTGGCAGATTCTTAGTTGAAATTGGAGCGAACTGATTGTGAAAAAACAACGCACGTTAACCCAATCTTTGCTGTTTCTATTTGTGCTATACTGGCTGACTGCAGCTATTTTTTATGTTGCAGCGGGGGATGGCATTTATCGGGGCAGATTTTCCACAGATATGGTTGATGCAAAAAGTGTGATTCCGCCCATTCAGGCAGGAAATGTCTTGACTCAAAAATTTGTCGCCGAAACCGACACGGTGGATCAGGTAATGCTCTATGGCGCGACTTACGCGCGAGAGAATACAGATATTTTAACCGTCTCCATTCTAAACGAAACTGGAGAGCTGCTTGCATCTCAAAAAGTGGAGACCGGGACACTCAGTGATAATGCAGAGTGGCCAATTTCGTTTGCGCCTTCGTTGGAAGATGTTAAGGGGCAACGATTGACTCTGGAAATTCAATCCGATCATGGAAGTATCGATGACGGAGTGACTTTGTATTTTGGAGATTCCGTTTCAACGGCAAGAGCTGATGTACAACTACCCCTGGAACAAGATCAACTGCTGCATGTCGACGGGCAGCCAATTGCCGGCAGCCTCTGCCTTTCGATTACAGGAACAAATACCTACTTGATGGGAAGCGTGTATTGGTATGCGGTTGCTCTGGGTGGATTGCTCCTGCTCGGGTACGGTATGTGGATGCTTCGCTGCGAAAAAACGAAGCGCCATTCAATGGGGCTACATCTCATTGTTGCCTTCAAGAAGTATCGGTTCTTGCTGAGTCAACTGGTTTCCAGAGATTTCAAAACAAAGTATAAGCGCAGTATTTTAGGCGTGTTTTGGAGCTTTTTAAATCCCTTGCTTACAATGATGGTACAGTATATCGTATTTTCGACACTGTTCAAATCCAGCATTGCGAATTTTCCTGTCTATCTGTTGACAGGAATCATTGTTTTTAGCTATTTTAATGAAGTAAGTAATATGAGTCTGACGTCCATTACCGGGAACAGTTCATTGATTACAAAGGTTTATGTTCCGAAGTACATTTATCCCGTATCCCGCGCATTGTCGTCCTCGATTAACTTGATGCTGTCGCTGATTCCGCTTCTGCTCGTCTTATTGATAACCAGAACGCCCATCACAAAGGCGTTTTTGCTGCTCCCGTTTGCGATTGTATGTGTATTTTTGCTTAGTTTGGGAATCGGCTTGTTGCTGGCCTCTCTGATGGTATTTTTCCGTGACACTCAATTTTTGTGGGGTGTTATCAGTATGGTCTGGATGTATGCTACGCCCATTTTTTATCCCGAGAGCATCATCCCGGGAAAATTCCTGTTGCTTTACAAGATGAATCCACTGTATCACATCATCAGAATATTCAGAATTATCTTGATTAATGGCGTTTCTCCCGAACCGAAAGCGTATTTATTATGTCTAATTGCCGCCGTGATACCCTTTTTGCTGGGAGCTATTGTTTTCAAAAAGACACAGGATCGATTTGTGCTGAACCTGTGATGAGGTCAGAAAAACATGATTAAAGTTGAAAATGTTTCTATGTGCTATCGAATGTCCTATGACCGCGTGCAAAGCGTGAAAGAATTTCTTGTCAGAAAAATGCAGGGGAAAATGAAGTATGAAGAATTCTGGGCCCTGAAGGACGTGAGCTTTACTGTCAAGAAGGGCGAGGTTTTTGGGATCATAGGCAATAATGGCGCTGGAAAAAGTACCATGTTGAAAGTGATTTCCGGCATTTTGAAGCCTACCGGCGGACAAGTTGCTTGTCAGGGAAACGTGGTTCCTATGCTAGAGCTGGGCAGCGGCTTTGATATTGACTTAACCGGTCGGGAAAATATCTATTTGAATGGCGCGATTCTTGGCAATTCCAAGGAGTTTTTAGATCAGAAATATCCGGAAATTTTAGAGTTCTCGGAATTGGGAAAATTTATTGACGTACCGATTCGAAATTATTCCTCCGGCATGTTGATGCGTCTAGCCTTTTCCATCGCCACAGTGGTGGAGCCGGAGATCTTGATTGTAGATGAAATTTTAGCTGTGGGCGATGCGGCATTTCAGGAAAAGAGTAGGCAGCGAATGCGAGAATTGATGAGCGGCGGCACTACGGTGCTGTTTGTCTCCCATAGTTTGGAGCAAATTCGCCAGATGTGCGACCGGGTTCTCTGGCTGGAACACGGAGAAATGAGAATGCTGGGGGCAACGCAGGCGGTTTGTGACGCATACAGCGCGGAGGGATAAAAACACTAGAGGAGGCTGGCATGGCAGAGATTGATTTTACCTGTGTAGATTCCAGCGAGGTGTATTCAGATGGCGCTGTGGAGCAGGAAATTCTAGAATATGTAAAAGCCGATCACGCAGGGGATTTTAAAAAAATTTTACAAATAGATAAAAGATGGCCTGTTTTTTACCATTTGACGCCGATGCGGGAAAATATCCTGAATTGGTATGATTTTATCCCAAGCTGCGATGTACTGGAGATCGGTGCGGGAATGGGGGCACTTACCGGTTTGCTTTGTGACCGAGCCAAAAGCGTTACTGCTGTAGAGTTGACTCGTCAGCGCGCGGAGATTCTCTACCAGCGGCATCAGCACCGTGAAAACCTCAAGGTGCTGGTGGGGAATTTCAATCGGATGGAGTTTTCTGAAAAGTTTGACTATATCACGCTGATCGGTGTGCTGGAATATGCGTCTGGATTCACACCCGGTGGAGACCCGGCGGACTTTCTGAAAGCGGTGCGAGGCTTGCTGAAACCTGGCGGAAGGCTTCTGATCGCCATTGAAAACCGCTATGGCCTGAAGTATTGGTGCGGCGCCAACGAGGACCACACCGGCAAGCCCTATTCCGGGATTAACGGCTATGGCGACGCACCGCAAGTCCGCACCTATTCACGGGAAGCGCTCTCTCGTCTGCTGACGAACTGCGGCTTGTCCCAGCAGCGGTTTTTCTATCCCATGCCCGACTACAAGCTCCCGCAGGTGCTATACTCCGATGCCTATTTGCCCAAGGAACAGATCAGCGATAAAGTGAAGCAATATTATCTGGAGCAGCCCCGGCTGCTGGCGGATGAGCGGGCAGTTTATAGAGATGTCGTTGCAAATGGAGCATTTCCATTTCTGGCCAACTCCTTCTTTGTGGAATGCGGAGGAGCGGATGCAGCTGCAAGTTCTGTGGCGTTTGCCACTTTTACACCGGAACGGAAGCCCGACTATCGCCTTGTCACGGTCATTCGCACCGATGGAACCGTTGAAAAGCATCCGGCGGCACCTCAGGCGAAAGGCCATCTGCAGGCAGTCTATGAAGCACAGGCCCATTTCCAGGGAGACGGCCTGCTTGTGTACCGGCAAAACGGCAACGTTCTGTCCATGCCCTATGTTGATGCTCCCACTTTTGAAGAAACCATCCGCCGCCGCCTGCGCGCAGGGGACCGGGCAGAGGCGCTCCGGCTGCTGGCCTGGTTTTATGACGCGGTAAAAGCTTCATCGGAGTTGGTGGAGACGGCGGAGGGTACCGTGTTGCGCCACGGCTTTCTGGATATGACCTTCGCCAACTGCTTTATCATGGGCGGCGCACTGCGCTTTTTTGATCAGGAGTGGATGGAGGATTTTGTTGCCCCGTCCTATATCCTGTTCCGAGCAATTCGTACATTTTATGCGGAAAATCAGGATATGGAACGTTGTGTTCCCATGGCGGATCTACTGCAAGCCTATCTTACGGATCCCCGCCTGCTGGCAGATTATGAGCGGCGCGCTGCAAGCTTTTTGCTGAACATTGCACCGCTGGAGGATAGTCCCTTGTCCTTTTTGGAGGAGAACGCCGGCGTAGTTGATACGGGCTTTTTCGATAGGGCAGAGGCCCAGCTTTGTCGCGGCGCCTGCTATTTTGACATGGGCGCGGGATTCACCGAGGATCAGATGGTTTCCTTTACCTATGACGCGGCGCAGCGGCTCAGCGTGCGGTGTGAACTTCCTGCCGGTGCCGTAGCGGTGCGCTTTGACCCGCTGGAGGAGCATTTTTGCATTCTGCGAAATCTGGAAGTGGTTTCAGACGAGGGCTTTTTATCGGCCCGCAATGTAAATGGGATCGAGCTGGGGTTGTTCCACCTGTTTCGCACCACCGATCCCCAGCTAGAGCTTCGGCTGACCCAGCCGATGCGATGGGTCCGCTTTGAAGCGGATGTTTGCCCCTTTGATAGTCCGGCACTGCTGGCGCTTCTAGAGTCGTATATGGATACTTGGCGGAATTGTGATGCAATGACCAAGGCGCTGGAAACCAGCCGGACTGCCCTGGCGGAGCAGGCGGCAGCCAACCGGATCGTCCTGGCGGAGCAGGCGGAAGCCAACCGAATCGCCCTGGCGGAGGCGGAAAGAGCATGGAACGCCTCTGTGGAGGAGCAAGAGCAGGCGACGGCGGTATTACAAAATGAGCTCTCGGAGCAGTCTGTGGAACTGGCTCACTATCAGGAACACTATTTTGCGGCGATCAATCAGCGGGAAGATCTTAAGCGGCAATTGGCACATATGCAGACCTGCTATGCCGTCATTTCCAATGCCGCCTGCTGGAAGCTGACAAAACCTCTGCGCCTGTTTTTAGACCGTTGCAAATCCACCCCTGGTCTGCGCCTGTTTATCAAAGGGATTCGCAGCGTCAAGAACGTGGGCGTGGCAGAGACATGGAAGCGAGTTCGCCTGCAGAAAAAACGGAAGCGTGCTGCGCATCAGGCGCAGGCAAGTATATATACGCCGGAGGAGTTGAACCGGCAGCGAGGCGTAAAATTTTCCAAAGCCGTCACCTTTAGCATTTTGGTGCCGCTTTACAACACGGAGGAAAACATACTCAAGGAAATGCTTGCTTCCGTGCAAGCCCAGACCTATGGAGACTGGGAGCTGTGCCTTGCGGATGGCAGCGACGCGGCCCACGGCTATGTAGGCGATGTCTGCCAGCGCATGGCAAAAAAAGACATGCGGATTCGCTATCAGCGATTGGAGAAGAATCTTGGCATTTCAGAAAATACAAATGCCTGTATCTCCATGGCCTCCGGGGAATATTTCGGGCTTTTGGATCACGACGATCTGCTGCATCCTGCGGCGCTCTTTGAAGTGATGACGGCAATTTGCCAGCAGGACGCGGATATGATCTATACAGATGAAAACACCTTCCGCGTCACCCCGGCGGATGCCTATTGCCCCCATTTTAAGCCGGATTTTGCACCGGACACCCTGCGTTCTCTGAATTACATTTGCCATTTTCTAGTGTTTCGCCGATCGCTTTTGGAGAGGGTCGGCGGTGGCCTCCGTCCGGAGTACAACGGCAGTCAAGATTATGATTTAGTTTTGCGATTAAGTGAGCAGGCACAAACAATTGTCCATATTCCGGAGATTCTCTACTATTGGCGAGCCAGCGCCAATTCCACAGCGGCGGATATAAGTGCAAAGCCCTACATCATTCAGGCTGCCCACAAGGCGCTGGCGGAGCATTTGGAGCGCTGCGGTATGGATGGGGAGGTGGAGGATTCCCCTGTGGCGTCTATGTATCGCATCAAGTATGCCATTGCGGGTACGCCTCTGGTTTCAATCTTGATTCCCAACAAGGATCATATTGAAACCCTGCGAGTCTGTGTGGATTCGATTTTGGAAAAAACCACATACCCAAATTATGAGCTGGTAATCATTGAGAACAACAGCGTGGAAGCAGAGACCTTTGCCTACTATAAGACGCTGGAGGCCGACGGGCGAATCCGGGTTGTCACATGGGAGGGCGGCTTTAATTATCCCGCCATCAACAATCTGGGAGCGGAGCACGCCAGGGGCGAATATTTTCTGCTCCTGAATAATGATATTGAGGTTATAACGCCGGATTGGATACAGGAACTGCTGATGTTTGCCCAGCGTAAGGACGTGGGCGCGGTGGGCGCAAAGCTTTACTATCCCGATGGACGCATTCAACACGCCGGGGTGATCCTCGGCATTGGCGGCGTGGCGGGGCATGCCCACAAGTATTTCCCTCACCAGGACTACGGCTATATGGGCCGCCTGATCTACGCCCAAAATCTCTCTGCCGTAACCGGGGCATGTATGCTGATCCCCCGGAAGGTCTATGACGAAGTAAACGGACTGGATCCGGCGTTTGCCGTGGCCTTCAATGACGTAGATCTGTGCATGAAAATCCGGCAAAAGGGGTATCAGGTTGTATTTACGCCCTTTGCAGAAATGATTCACCATGAGTCTCTTTCTCGCGGCTTTGAGGACACGCCAGAAAAACAGGAACGCTTTCGAAAAGAGATCGATCTGTTTGAAAGCCGCTGGGGGGACGAGCTGGCCAAGGGAGACCCCTTCTACAACCCACATTTTACCTTGACCCATGAGGACTTTTCCTTGCGGGAAACTGAAAAAAAGCCATGAGGAGAAACAGTATGGCACAGAAAGCGCAACAGGTGAAGCATCCGGCTGATGTGCGACCGTCGTCGGATTTGATTTTTCGGGGCGTGCTATATGCACTGACGCTGTTTTTGTCGCTGCCCCTGCATTTCGCAAGTGTCGTGCCGGGACTGGACGCATCCGGTTCTTATATTTTGAATATTGCACCGTCTTTGGGGCTAAAGATGGGCAGCGAAATTTTTTCAACCTATGGGCCGCTTGGATTTTTATGTAAATTGGAAAATTTTGGAAATAATGTAGCGGTTGGACTCCTCGTTTATGGCGGGGTCGTTCTGTTAGAGGCATGTTTGCTGTTTCCCATCTATTTTCGTATAGGGGAGCGCTCCACAGTTCGTCTGGCAATTACTACGGTTCTGCTGTGGCCAGTGCTCCAAATGGCGTTTGACCTCTACCTTGCATCACTACTACTGCTGGCCTTGGGTCTGGCCTGGTTTTCTGGGCAGAAGTGGCAGAAGCGATATTTCGCCATTGCCTGCCTGCTTGCGGTTTTTACGGCCTTTGTAAAATTCAGTGGCTGTATTTTAGCTTTTTCCTCTCTGGTTATTTTTGTGCTGGTTTTGTTTTTTAAGGATCGAACGCAGAGCCTTCGGCTGGGGGTTCTGGTCTTGTCGGTTCCGGTGCTCTTTGTGGCGTTCTTTCTTCTATACAATCCTTCTTTGCAGGGACTTATCGGCTATGTGCGCTCGGCCATGGAGCTCTCTGGCGGTTACAGCACCGCCATGAGCTTTTGGACGGAGTACTGGGCGAAAACCCTGTCTTTTGCTGTGGTGACCGGGGGCGCTTATTGTGTTATCCTGACGCTGGTGCTCTGGGCAGACCGGGAGCGGGGTCTGTTTATGCTGATTTTTTGCGGCCCGTTTTTCACCGTTTTTAAGCTGGGCTTTGTCCGGGCGGATGGGCACACGGATCAGTTTTTCCAGATGTTTCTGGCTTTCCTGCTCCTGATCTCCCTGTTTCTTGATTTTCATAAGCTGCGGGAGCAGTTTTCCGGGCGGATGGCGCTCTCCCTGTTGTCTGCGGCGGTGGTTTTTCTGGCGGTCGCTATACCGGTTTCCGCGCTGAACTGGGCGCCCCGGGATTATTTCAATCGATTGCGCAATATCCAACAGCAGTTGACCGGCGGAATTGCCAACACCATCAACACGCCCATTGCCGGCGCAGACCCTTTGTCAGAAGCACTGCTGGAGCAAATCGGAGACATACCCACGGCTGTGTTTCCCTGGGAATATTCCATTTTTGCGTATAATGACTTAAATATAGAAGTTATGCCGGTGTTTGCGGGCTTTTCGGCCTATACGCCATACTTGGATGAGTTAAACGCCCAATATTTTTCTGACGAGGCGCGCGCTCCGGATCAGGTCCTTTTTCGGAGAGACGCCATTGATAACCGGTTGCCGCTGCTGGATATGCCTGCCACATGGGCAGCTTTGCAGACCTACTATACCGCTGTATATTTTGACAATGTCTATCTGCTACTCTCTCGTGTGGAAACGCCGCAAAGCGCCCAAATTGTTCCGCTTTCTCAGGAGACCTGTGAGAAAGCCGCGGTTGTGCAGGTACCGGCAGGACAAGGGCCTGTCTCCATGGAGGTGCAGGCGGATTTAACATTTTGGGGAAGGTTGTCAAAATTCTTCTATCAAATTCCAGAAGTAAATTTGACCTTGACCTATGCATCAGGACACGTATACACGGGGCGCGTTCTGCCAGAGCTTCTCTCCAGCGGCGCGACGATCAATTACTATCCCTGTGATCTGAGCCAATGCGTGGAGGTCTTGACCCAAGGAAAAATTTATGACCCTGTGGTTTCGTTTCAATTCAGCGGACCAGGCTGGGCCTTTTACAAGGATGCGATTAAGATTTCCTTTTTTGAGGATACCGCGCCGCAGCAAACCTATAATGACTGTATGAATTTTTACGCGGAGCAAAAACCTGACCCCACGACAGGATTGTCTGCCATGACCAATGGAATGGACACGATTATTGACATGGTAAATGAGCAGCCACCTGTGGACAGCCTGTCCGTTTTCTCAGGGCAGGGGATTCGGCTTCGGGGCTGGGCCTTTGATGCTGCTGCCAATGCCTCTCCCGAAAAGATTTATGTGCGGCTGGGCGAGCGATACTTTGAAATGCCGGCAGTAGACAGCGCCGATCTGACAGCCTACTTTAACAATCCGGGCTATAATCGCGCCCGATATGACGGAATATTGAACACCAGTGGACTGGAGCCTGGCACATATGACCTTGTGCTGGTGGTGCTGTCCGCGGATGGGCAAAGCTATTTTGAGCGGACGATTTCCACGGTGACGATACTGGTCTGAGGGGAAAACCCTTTAACGGGAAAGGGGTTGCCCTGTACACCTTTTCCGGCTTGTATAAACCGCGCCGAAATATTTTAGGAGAATAATATGAGGAAATTCGTAGCAAACATCTGTTACTGGACATTTTTTAAACAGCTTTTTTCCTTCCTTTTCATTTTATGGGGCGTATGCCTGGCGGTTTTCGCTGTTCGCACAACCATGGGAATCAATGCGGGCCCACATCGTGTTTATGATGAAAACTATCGCAACAGCACGGTGGCCCACGCCCTAGTGGAGGGAACCACCGTCACGCAAACAATCAAGGCCGACCATAATATCCGCAAGGTCTCTTTGCTGTTTGCCGTTCCACAGGAGCCGGCGGAGGGGGACACGCTGACCGTCTCTTTGCTGGGCAAGGAGAATGGCGAGGCGTATTTGCAGGAGACGCTGCCGGTGCAGGCGATTGCAAACGATACTTGGAGAACCTTTCGGCTATTGCACACGGCATACAGCAAAGACAACGAAACCCTGCTTCTTTCCGTCTCCTCCACCGCCGGGCGGGAAGGATGCAGCGCTGGCCTGTGGCAGACGGTGGGAAACCTCTATCAGGAGGGCGCCCTTTTTGTCGATGGTGTGGAGGCGGAGGGGGAAGACATCTCCTTTTATTCCGAGGGAACCGATTCCACTCCATTTTTGTCGGCCAGCCTGGGCTGGATGCTTCTGCTTTTAACAGTTGCCGGCTTGGCCGCTGTGTTCTCGTTTAATGTCTTATTATGGTGTGGAGAAGAACAGACTAGATGCGAACCCGTGCGCACGAATCGTGCGTTTAAACGGGGAAATTTTTTGCTTTCTCTGCTTTTGTTCCTCCTCCCTGCGGCTATCTTTTTGTTTTTAGTGGCAACGGAGGGCTGCAAAGCGCCGATTGGAGATGACTGGAAGCTGATTGGGCTTTACCAGCGAATTGCGGAGAGTCGGGGCTCTATTTGGGGTGCTTTGGAAAGCCTATATGTCCAGAGCAACGAAAGCCGAATTTTCTTTTCCGGCGCATTGGCTCTTGGCGTGCTGTCCGCCACAAATTTTCAAATGACGGCAATGATGTTGCTTTCTGGGCTGTGTATGTTTTCCAGCGGTCTTTTCTGCTGGCATTGGCTGCGAAGCAAGCAGGCCGCGCCATCACGACTGGCGCTTTATGCAGCGGCACCCGCCATGGCATTATTGTTTCACTTGGGTGCTTTTGAAATGCAGTTTGGCGGATACGGAGCGATTATTTTTCTTGCGGTTTTCTTTTCCATTGCCAGTCTTTTTTGTATGCAGAAGTATCTTCAGCTGGATGAAAAAAACCGAACATGGTTAATTTCCTCCTTACTTTGCGGTGTATTGGCCTCTTTTTCGGGGCTGGTGGGACTGGTTGTTTGGCCGGTATATCTGATCCTGTTTATAGCCGCGAGAATCTTTGAAAAAAGGAAGCTTTCCAAAGGTGCTTTTGGAACCTTGGCTGTGGGTGCTGCGACGTTCGCGGTATATTTACCGGGGTATCACCTGAATGTCGGCGGTGAAACCGCAGTTTTTCTGACGATGCTAAAATACAGCCTAGTGCTCACTGGCGGAAGCTTGGTAAATTCTGTACGCGGCGCGGCAGTGGCGGGGCTTCTTCTGATGGGATTGTGTATTCTGGCGGCAATTTTGGTTTTATGGAAGAAGAAGCTGCGCGAAATGTTTTTTCCGGCGGCTCTCATTATTTTTGCGGTTGGACAAATCGTGATGACCACGTTTTCCCGCAGCAGCTACGGTATTGATCAGGCGCTGTCCTCTCGGTACCGTTTGTATACGATGCTTATTCCATTGGGCCTTTACCTTCTGGCAGCAGGGGTGCATCTGGGGCAGATGAAGCCCTCTCGTACCGCTTATTGCAAAACAGTGGCCGTGTGTCTTCTGGCCTTCGTCTGCGGCCTTTACAGTTCCGTGAGGTATCTGCCCTATGTGCAGAATTATAATGGGCAAAAGAACGTTGGCGCGTATTACCTGTCCCGATTCTCCGACGTTGCTGAAGAAGAAAAGCTGACCTATGCCGTGGCAGATTCAGAAGACTACAAAAATAGACTGCCTGAAGTTCTTTGGAGCGAAATGGAGCTTACATTCGGAATGGGGAAACCCGCCTCGATTCCCCAAGCCGTTTTCCATGGTGAACCGACATCCGGTGTTTTAATTAACGCAAACGGCGCAAGTGCTTATTTTCAGGACGGATATTTGCTGCTGCGCAACGGCTACGCCTATGACCAGTGGGCCTACACACCGGCTTCCGCGGTTGTTGCGGAGGTAAATGGCCGCTTTTTCCCCTGCTATTACGGTAGTCCCCGATTGGATGTGGAGGAGCACATGGATCGCCTGCGTTTTCAAATGGTGGGCTTTGAGATGTGCATTTCACCCAAATATCTCTTGCCAGGTGAAAATACCCTGCGGTTTTATGCTGTGAGCCAAAGTGGGGAGTATTTTTCTGCAACGGAGGAATTTATTGTAATACAAGATTGAACGCAAAAAAGTGGATTATATATTCCGGAGTATCTGCGAAAAAGCACGGGCAGCTGTTGAGGGGATCTTGATGTTTAATTCGGACGCAAAAGCAAAAGAAAGCAACCAATTCCTGTTGGAATTGGTTGCTTTTTGCGGTGGTAAGTGATATACTTTTATAGCTATTCTTATTAACTTGACGCACTTACGGAATGCTGGGAAAATTGATTAATAGCATCCATGAGTTTCGCCAATGCACAGGAAGCAAAAATGACGAGAAACAAGGACGAAAAAAGATGCAGATGAAGAACTGCCTGAAAAAATGCCGTGAAATTATTGCATATGGGATCGTAGGTGTGATGAATACGATCCTGAATTTTGGTGTGTACCATGTTTTAGAAGCGATTTTTGGAATCTATTATCTGGCGGCCAACGCCATTGCATGGGTGCTGTCCTTTCTATTCTCCTTTGTGGCGAACAAGGTCTGTGTCTTTCAAAGCGTCAAATGGGACAAGGATATATGTTTTAAAGAACTATGGTCCTTTTTTTGCTGCAGCGTGGGAACCGGTATCTTGGATATGCTGATGCTGTATGCCATGGTGGATTTGATGGGGGTGAACGAGACATCAGCAAAAGCGGTAGATGTGGTCACAGTCATTATCCTAAATTATTTTATTCGAAAATTCTGGGTTTTTAAAGAAAGGATGTGACACCTATGGAACATCAACATCTTACGCCCGAGGCTCGGTTGAAACAGCTTCTTCAGCGGTATCCGGCTCTGACATGCTGTAAGGAAGATATTGTTCAGGCCTTTTCTCTGCTGCGAGACGCATACCGTGCCGGAAAAAAGCTGCTGCTCGCCGGCAATGGCGGCAGTGCTGCGGACAGCGCCCATATCGTAGGGGAGCTCATGAAGTCCTTTCATTTTCGCCGGCCTGCCGATGAAGCCGTTTTTGTACAACTGGAGACCCTGTATGGACAAGTCGGCCGGGAGACCGCCGCCTTGCTGGAGGGGGCTTTGCCTGCTGTTGCCCTGCCGGAAATGACGGCGCTATCCACTGCTTATATGAATGATTCCTCGCCTAAGGGGGTCTTTGCCCAAGGGGTTTATGGCTTGGGCAAGGCAGGCGATGTGTTTCTGGCCATCAGCACCTCGGGGAACTCTCCCAATGTGCTTTGCGCCTGCATGACTGCCCGAGCGATGGGACTGAAGGTGGTGGGAATGACGGGAGAGAGTGGCGGAAAAATGAGAGAACTCTGCGATTGTCTGATCCGCGTTCCTGCTGCCGAAACCTTTGCCATACAGGAATACCATCTGCCAGTCTATCATGCGCTGTGCGCCATGCTGGAAGCAGAATTTTTTTAAGAGGTTAAATTTTCATGATTGACGTTTTTGTACCTGTTTACAACGAAAAAGACAATATTATCCCTTTGCTGGATGAGCTGAATGAAAAAGTATCCTCGGACTTTCGGGTTCTGGTGGTCTATGATATGGATGAGGACAATACCCTCCCTGTTCTGCGGAGTGTGATGGACAAGTATTCTTACAGCATTGTATTGCAAAAAAACACCTATGGGCGAGGCGCTATCAATGCGTTTCGTACCGCCATTCAGGCGGCGCAGGGCGAATATCTGGTTTATGCGATGGCCGATTTGGCGGACGACCTTACAACCATTGATCTCATGAAGGGAAAACTGGACGCGGGGAGCGACGTGGTGGTCGGGTCCCGGTATATGGAGGGCGGACAGCGAAACAGCAAAGGGGATTTAAAGGCCTTTTTGTCCCGCCTATCCGGCGTGGGGATGAAAGGATTGACCGGAATCCCCACCCACGATATCTCCAACGCCTATCGGATGTACCGCACGGAAATCCTGCGGAAAATTCCCATTACCACGGATGGACACGGAGGAACCATCGAGATTTTGCAAAAGATTTATCTGGCGGGCTATGCAATTACCGAGGTTCCCGACGTCTGGAATGATCGGGTTGCCGGGGAATCTCAGTTCAAAATGGGAAAATGGATGTCCACCTGCATCTATTGGTGCTTGTATACCATTGTCCATAAGTGGTTTTTGGGGCAGGGAAAACCCCGTAAAAAAGCAATTAAAAGAGAGGACAGCAGGGTATGAGTGAAAAAAAGAGCATTCTAGTCACTGGGGCCAACGGTTTTATCGGCCACGGCTTGACGTTGGCTTTGCGCCAAAAGTATCACACGGACTGCATTCTTACCCCCTCATCCAAGGAACTGAACCTGCTGGATACTGCCGCCGTAGAGGCGTACTTTCAAGCGCACCACATTGATGTGGTCTATCATGTGGCGGCAAAGCATGCGGGCGTTGGCAGCGGGATCAGCCAACCGCTGTACTTTCTTGAAGTCAATCTGATGATGAACTTCAACATCGTGGCCGCCGCCCGGAAAAGCGGTGTGAAAAAATTGATTACCTTTGGCTCCTCGTGTACCTATCAGACCGGCCTTTCTCATCCTGCGCGGGAGGAGGATCTCTGGGATCAGCGGGCGGAGAATACCTATGGCACCTGCAAGCAGATTCTTCTGGAGCATCTTCAGGCGCAGGATGCCATGTCTTGGGCCTATTTCATTCCGCCAAACCTATACGGTCCCGGCGATCACTTTGGAGAGACGGGCACTCACTTCATTCCCGCCACGGTGCAGAAGTTCCAAGAGGCCGCAGATAAGGGGCAAAGCCAAATCACCGTATGGGGAGATGGAATGCAAACCAGAGATTTTCTGTACTTAAAGGATGTAGTTGAAATTTTGCTGGATGCGGCAGAGACGGATCGATATGATTGTAGACCCATCAATATCGCCACCGGGCGGCAAGTGCGTATTAAGGAGATTACAGAATTGATTCGTACAAACCTTGGCCTTTCCAAAATCAATATTGTATGGGATGTGGAGAAGCCGACGGGTCTGCAATCCCGGGAGATGGACAATACATTGTTTTTACAGCTCAATCCGGCGTTTCGGTTTACCCAGATTGAGGACGGCATCCGCGCCACGATGGACTGGTATTTACAGGGTGCTGATCGGGGGAACGTTCTGTGTTAGCATTTATTATGGCGGGTGGAAAGGGAACGCGCATTTCCAGCGTGGCTAGCGATATTCCCAAGCCGATGATTCGCGTATGCGGCAAGCCTGTTTTAGAACACCAAATCGAATGTCTCCAACGGCAGGGTATCACAGAGCTGATTCTCTCTATTGGACATTTAGGGAATATTATTCAGGACTATTTTCAGGATGGTCACCGCTGGGGCGTTGAAATCAGCTATTATCAGGAGGAGCAGCCGCTGGGTACCGCCGGAGCCGTCATTGCCATGAAAGGACGCCTGCTGGAGGATTTTCTTCTGCTGAACGGGGATTTGATCCTGGATATGGATTTTGGTCGGATGCTGGCGTTCCACCGAGAGCATAGCGCGCTGGTTACATTGGCGTCCCACCCCAACGGCCATCCATATGACAGCGCGCTGCTGGTGATAGGAGAGCAAAATCAGGTGACCCAGTGGCTGAATAAAGAAGACCCCAGACGTTTCTATAAAAACCAGGTCAATGCCGGGGTGCAATTGGTGTCTCCTGAAGCGTTGACGCAGTTTAACGAGATAAAAAAGGCAGATTTGGACAGGGATGTGATTCGGCCTCTGATTGACACCGGCCGGATCTATGCTTATGATACTACGGAGTATATCAAGGACATGGGTACGCCGGACCGGTACGCCGCGGTCTGTAAGGATGTGGAAACCGGCTTAGTGCAAAGCAGAAACCTATCTCAGAAACAGCGGGCGGTTTTTCTGGATCGGGACGGCGTGATCAATGTTCACAAAGGTTTTTTGACCCGCAGCGAGGAAATGGAACTTCTGCCTGGAGCGGCGGAAGGAATTCGGCGTATCAACGCCGCGGGCTATTTGGCAGTGGTGGTTACTAACCAGCCGGTGATTGCACGGGGCGAGTGTTCCTGGGCGCAACTAAATGAAATTCACAATGCCATGGAAACAATGTTGGGCGCCGAGGGCGCCTATGTGGATGGGATCTTTTTATGCCCCCACCATCCCCATAAGGGCTTCCCGGGAGAGGTGGCGGAGTATAAGATCGATTGCGATTGCCGCAAGCCCAAGCCTGGCCTACTCTTACAGGCCGCGGCGCAGTATCACATCGATTTGGAACGTTCCTATATGGTGGGCGACAGTCCCTCGGATATTCAGGCGGGACGTGCCGCCGGATGTCAGACGGTATACATTGGAAACCTCGCGGATACCAAGATCGAAAACACAGCATGCTATTCCAGCCTGCTCGCCTTTGTCGAGAGCGTCTTAGCTGCTGAATAACGGGTGAGGAGAGGCACAATGGTTATCACAAGAACGCCGTTTCGGATGTCATTTTTAGGCGGAGGAACGGATTATCAGCCTTTTTTTGAAGAATACGGTGGGAGCGTGATCTCCACAACTTTTGACAAATACTGTTATGTGACGGTCCGTCACCAGCCGCCGTTCTTTGATACGAAAAACCTGATTGTTTATACCCGAATGGAGCGGACCGCCACTTCAGCGGAAATTGAGCATCCATTGGTACGTAACACCATGCAGTTTTTGGACATGCATGAGCTGCGGGTGGTTTATGATTCTGATCTGCCCTCCCGTTCGGGCCTTGGTAGCAGCTCTTCCTTTGCGGTGGGAATGCTCAACGGTTTTTATGCGCTGAAGGGAAAATACGTGGGAGAACAACAGCTTGCGCAAGATGCAATCTATGTGGAGCGCACGTTGTGCGCGGAAAGCGGCGGATGGCAGGACCAGATTGCTGCGGCGTACGGCGGACTCAATCGCATCAATTTCCACGATAATACCTTTGATGTGCAGCCAATCATCATCAGCAAGGAACGGAAAAAGCTGTTTAACGACCATTTAATGATGTTTTTTACTGGGTTTTCCCGGGTGTCTGCGGAGGTTGCATCGGCGCAGGTAAAAGTTGTTCGGGATAAAACGGCAGAGCTACAGGAAATGCTGTCCTTAGTAAATGATGGGGAGCGCATTTTGACCAGCAAGTGCGATATTGCAGAGTTTGGTCGTCTGTTGGACTATACCTGGCAATTGAAGCGGGGCCTGACCAGCAAAATATCTAATGACAGTATTGATTTCATTTATCAAAAGGCACTGGGTGCCGGCGCTTTAGGCGGAAAGCTGATGGGCGCGGGCGGCGGCGGGTTTTTTATGCTCTTTGTAAAGCCTGAGCATCAGCCAGCCGTACGAAGGGCTCTGCGGGATTTTCTTTATGTTCCCTTTGCCTTTGAGAACGAGGGCACAAAAGTTCTCTATTATGTACCCGAGGAGTACGAGGTACCGGAAGAAACCACTTGAATAAAACACGGGAGGTTTTTTATGCACATCAAAGCACTGATTACTGGAATGACTGGTATGGTAGGTTCCCACCTGGCAGACTTTCTGTTGGACAATACCAATTGGGACATCTATGGCATGCAGCGCTGGCGCAGCCCGCTGGATAACATTTCCCACCTGATGGAGCGGATCAACCATAAGGACCGGATTTTTATTGAGTATGGTGATTTGAACGATCAAGCATCCTTGATCAAAGTTCTGCGGAGCGTGAAGCCGGATTACATCTTCCATCTGGCGGCACAGAGCTATCCGCTGACCAGCTTCACTGCCCCGGTGGACACGCTGAACACCAATATTCTGGGAACCTGTCGGCTTTTGGAGAGCGTCCACCTTCTGGAGCAGACGCCGGTGATCCATGTCTGTGCCTCCAGCGAGGTATTTGGCCGGGTCCCCAAAGAAAAGGTACCCATCAATGAGGAGTGTTCTTTTCACCCCGCTTCGCCCTACGCCATCTCAAAGGTGGGGACAGACTTGGTAGGACGGTACTATGCAGAGGCCTACGACATGATGGTCATGACCACCCGGATGTTTACCCACACCGGTCCACGGCGGGGCGATGTGTTCCATGAGTCCACCTTTGCCAAGCAGATTGCTATGATTGAAGCAGGTCTACAAAAACCGGAGGTCAAGGTGGGCAATCTGGATTCCCTGCGCACCTATGCCGATGTGCGAGACGCGGTGCGGGCGTATTATATGCTGGTGACAGTCAATCCGGAGCGGGGCGCGTACTATAACATTGGCGGCACTTATACCTGCACGGTTGGAGATACGCTCAATACTTTGATCTCTCATTCTACGCAGAAGGATATCCAGATCGTTACAGATCCGGAACGCCTGCGGCCCATTGATGCAGATCTGCAAATTCCTGACTGTTCTAAATTCACGGCGCACACCGGCTGGAAGCCCGAAATTCCCTATGAAAAAACCATGGACGATTTGCTGGAGTACTGGCGGCAAAAAATTAGGGTTATGGGAACATATCTTGATCGATGAAAGAAGGGAAAAGTTGTATGTATCTCGCTACCGTTGAAGAATTAAATGCCAAAACGCGAGAAATGAAACTAGCTACTTTGAAAATGTGCGAGAAAACCGGAATTGGTTATCCTTCGTCTTCATTTTCCTGTGCAGAAATTTTGATTGCGCTTTACTATCACGTTATGGAGCTTCATCCAGAAGATCCAAACTGGAGAGAGCGAGATCGCTTTGTATTCAGTAAGGGCCATGCCAGTAGCATTCTTTATCCTATTCTAAAAGACATTGGTTTTTTTGGCCAAGAAGTACTAGATGGATATATGCAGCTAGGCGGTCAAATAGGGCTGATGCTAAAACCAACGATTCCCGGTGTCGAGTGTGTCGGCGGCACCTTGGGTATTGGTTTTGGTGTAGCATGTGGAATGGCCTTAGGCCTGAAAATGGATCGGATTGATCGATATGTTTTTACAATTATTGGTGACGGAGAGAGTTCAGAAGGTTCCATATGGGAAGCAGCGATGTTTGCAGGAAAAAACCGACTTAATAATTTGATTGCTTTTACGGATCGAAATTACTTGTGTAAGACAGATTTTACCGAAAACTTGATTCAGCTGGAACCTTTAGAAGATAAATGGGCTGCGTTTGGATGGGATGTCAAAAGAATTGACGGACATAACATGGCGAGTATTCTTTCTGTGCTAAAAGATATTCGTTCCTTCCGTCGTGATAAGCCACTTATGATTATTGCAGAGACGGTGAAGGGCAATGGCATTGACTATATGTGCAACGACCCCCTTTGGCATGGCACTATGCCAAAAGAGGGGCTTTTGCAAAAAGCATATGAGGAATTAAATCAATAGGGGGTGACATTATGGCGAGAAATACACGCGATGTTTTTTTTGAAAAGATATACCAAAAAGTGAAAAGTGGAGAGGATATTGTCATTGTCTCCTCCGATTTGGCAGGTCAGACTCTTGATCAGTTTCGGATTGAGTTTCCCCATCGATATGTCAGCGTTGGGATTGCGGAGCAGAATATGATAGCTGTAGCAGCTGGGCTGGCACAGTGCGGCAAGAAAGTGTTTGCCTATGGCAGCAGCCCGTTTGTATGGTCAAGGACCTATGATCAGCTCAGAAACCTCATGGGTTGCATGGACGTTCCAATTACCTTAATTTCTATTGGTGTAGGAATCAACTTCAGCTCCTTTGGCCCGACCCACTTTAACGTGGAGGATTTGGCTGTTCTGCGGGGAATTGCAAATCTAAAAATTAATGCGGTAAATAATGCGACGATGACACAAGCGGCATTGGACTACTCCTTGGCCCTTTCTCACCCTAATTTTTTAAGGATGGAACATTCTTTGAGCGATCCATTTTATGAAGATGTGATTCTGGATTATGAAAAAGGGTTGATTTCCCGACGGGAGGGACACGATTTACTAATTGTCAGCACTGCATCGCCTGTCATTACTTGTGCAGAGGTCGTAAATCGACTCCGCAATAAAAAGATAGATGCTGGATTGATGGAAATTATTTCTCTTCCAATGGATGAGATTGGGCTTTGTGCCGCCTTGCGTAAGGCAACACAAATTGTCACAGTGGAGGAACATAATATTTCCGGTGGCCTGGGTGCCGCCATTTCTGAGTGCATGGCCAAAAACGATATTGTCAAACCCATAAAACATATTGGTCTTGATTTTACCAATGGATATTATTATAGCTTTGGAACCACTGCAGAGGTTCGTTCTTATTTGGGACTGGATTCTGACAGTATTGAACAAACAATATGTAACTGGTTAAAGTAAAAGATTGAGGGGAATTATTGTGTCAAATATCTATGAAGGAAAAAATGTATTTATTGCTGGCGGCAGCGGTATGATTGGTCGAGAATTGACCGCTTTACTGCGAAAAGCTGGAGCCACCGTGCGCGTGGCATCTCTGGACGATCCCTCCCGTGCTCCAGAAGGCTCTGAATTTATCAAAGCGGATTTGACCGATTTTCAGCAGTGCCGAAATGCTTGCAAGGGCATGGATTACGTTTTTAACCTGACTGGCGTGAAAGGTTCTGTTAAGACTTCTTTAGAGCGTCCCTTTACCTATTTTGAGCGCAGCGTGGAGTTGGCATCCAACATCCTGAAAGCCGCCCGTGCCGAGAAAGTCAAGCGCTATCTCTTTACCAGCTCTTACAGTGTCTATGCACCCGCTGAGGTCCTCAACGAGGACGATGTAGCCACCACGTTCCCCTCTGATATTGATGTGGGCAACGGCTGGGGTAAGCGATTCGGAGAAATGCAGATTAACTTGTATAAGCGAGAATTGGCGTATAACCGCTCTGAGGATGACATTCAATTGTGTATCGTTCGTCCTTCCAGCGTTTTTGGTCCCTACGATGCATTTGCGGCTGACGGCATGGTGGTTCCCGGCTTGATCTACCGCGCGGTAGGGGGCGAATCCCCTCTGACAGTCTGGGGAGACGGCTCTCAGGTTCGCGACTTCGTGTTTTCCCGTGATGTCGCCCGGGGCATGATGCTAATGCTGGAGAAAATGCCGGAAAAACCCGTGAATTTGGGCACCGGAACGGGTCACACCGTCAAGGAACTGGCAGAGACAATCATCAAATACGTGGATCCGGGCCGGGAGATTGTCTTCGACACCACCAAGCCTTTGGGTGATCCTAAGCGTGTCATGAATATGGACCGGGCCAAGAGCTATGATTTTGAAGCAAGCACGCCTTTTGATGACGCCATTCGCGAGACGGTCCAGTGGTATCTGAACAATCTGGAAAAGGCAAAGAAGCGATATAACGTCTTTGACGAAAAGCTGGAGAATTTATAAGGAGAAGCCCTATGTCGGAAGCTATCTCAAAAGAAAGTAAAATATATGTTGCTGGGCATCGAGGATTGATCGGAACCGCGCTTCTTGAGCGGTTAAACGCACGGGACTATTGCAATGTGGTCTTTCGTTCTCATGACGAGTTGGATTTGACAAATCAGAGTCATGTGATGGCCTTTTTTCAGCAGGAACAGCCTGAATTCGTTATTTTCAATGCCGCAATTCCCGCAAATAGCGTAAATGTCCGGACGCGTCCCGTTCAACTGATGCTTGATAACACCTTGATGATTGCCAATGTGATTGATGCCTCCTTGCGTTTTGGCGCAAAGAAGCTGATCTATGTGTGCAGCCATGCAGCCTATCCTTCTGATGCACAGCGCACTGTTGACGGTCTGCTCCCCGAGGAGTCCATGCAGCCGGGTGCAATTCAGATTGAGCGCGAACGGTACTATGCCATGCCAAAGCTGCTGGGCAAAGAACTCTGCCGCACAATTGACGATGCAGGCCAGATGCGGTGTGTCACCGCTGTTTTGGCAAATGTTTATGGAAATTGCTATCACTATGAGACGCCTGACAATTTGCCGGTCTTTCCCGCCCTTTTGAAACGCTTTTGTGATGCAGTAAAAACCGATGCACCAGAGGTCGTGATTTGGGGAAGTGGAAATCTTCGACGGGATCTGCTGACAGCTGATGATGTTGCAGAAGCGTATCTCACGCTTTTGGAAGCCAAGGAAGCTCAAGGCGTATACAACATCAGCTCCGGAACATACATCACCATCCGTGAGATGGCGGAAACTGTCCGCAGGGTCACCGGATACTCTGGGAATCTGGTTTTTGATACAACGAAACCGGAAGGCGTTGAATTCCCCCTGCTTCAACTGGATCGGATAAAAGCCCTCGGCTGGAAGCCAGAAATTCCCTTTGAAGATGGAGTCAGACAGGCCTATGCGTACTATCAAAAAAACTTTGGATAAGGAACGGCCTTACGAGGTCGCTCAAAGCAAAACCCACGAAATCGGTAGATTCAAAATTGTGCAGGACACCCTTTCTATTGGCGGGCAGGAATATCCCTATTCATATATCTGGGAACGGGACTGCGCCTGCGTTTTGCCGATCTATCAGGGAAAGATCGTTTTGATCCGCCAATACCGGCACTCTGTCAACGAATGGCTGTTGGAGCTTCCTTGCGGGCAAATTGAAGAGGGAGAAGCTCCGGCGGTAGCGGCAGTCCGGGAGTTGGGAGAAGAGACCGGGCTATCGGTGGAAAAGCTCACCCCGCTTGGCTCGTCTTATATGCGGGCAGGCGTATCCACGGGAAGAGCTTATCTGTATCTTGCGGAATGCGGCGAACTGCTGACACCCCATTTGGACGGTGCGGAACTGATTGAAGTTCAATTCCATACACCCGCCGAACTCGACGCATTGGAGGCCCGCGGTGATTTCTCTCAGCTTCTGGGACTCGTCTGCTGGCACTGGGCAAAGAAACAGATTGGAGGAAAAAATGCTGATTGAATTCATTCAGCCGAATTTTACCTTTCAGGACGAGCGTGGAAAGCTGACACAGCTGATCAGAGCGGGTTTCAAGCAGGTCAATGTAATTGAATCCAAAGCTGGCGCTTTGCGGGGAGGACATTACCATAAGGTAAATCGCGAGGCGTTCTATATCATTTATGGAACAGTCGTGTTTACCGCAAGTCAGAATGGGCAGGAGGAAACGCACACCTTCTCAGACGGAGATATGTTTCTTGTTCCCGCTGAAGTAAGCCATTCTTTTGACTTTCAAACAGACACCTTGCTGGTAAGTCTGTATGACCAAGGTGTAGAGCTAGAGGACGGCAGCAAGGACATCCACGTAACTCCTAAAGTATAGAAATATCCCGGCGTGGACAGGACCGTTTGATTATCTCCACACCTCACGATTTTCCTGATTTCCCGAGTCTTCTGGAAGGTGGAAATTGGGCGTCTACCTCAGTTAGAAGTAGCAACCCCTGCCGGACGGCTTGGCGCCAGGTCTTTCTTCTGGACGAGGAGTTTGTTGGAAACTCTGGAGGGCATCCTGTTGTATTTTATCTACATTCGAATTAGCCACGTTTAAAGATGAGTAAGCGGGATGCGTTGATTTATTACTATGGAATTAGCCATGTTAGAGCGAAAATGGAACACTTATCAAATTCACTTTCCTTGTGAATCAATAGTTGATACTCTGGAGAGTGAAGCTTTATGCCAATGATAGATTCATTGAGTGTTTTTTAGGAATAACCTTCGGGAAATTAATGGTAACCTTTTTATTTCCATGGCCCCAATTATTGTACTACGGGTCGGGTTGCCCTACGGGATTGCGCAGGGGCTGAATTATCCGTTGGTACTGATGGCAGCCATCCTCGGAAATATGGTACCCGTTCCATTCATTATCGTGTATATTCGCTACATTTTTGCATGGCTTCGCAAACGCAGCAGATGGTGGGACGAAAGAATTACTAGGTTGGAGAAGAAAGCACATTTAAAGGGGCGTATTGTACATAAGTACAGCACAATTGGCCTTTGCATTTTAGTGGCGATTTCGTTGCCGGGAACAGGTGCATGGATGGGAGCACTGGTAGCAGCACTCTTGGATATGCGGCTAAAAAAAGCCATTCCGATTATTTTTTAGGCGTTTGTATTGCAGCGGGAATTATGACGGCTGTGTCAACTGGTATTATTCGGATTTTGTAATTTTGAGTCACTTGGCGTTGGGAAGCGTTAGGTGGTGTTCCAATGATCTCAAGCCTGTTCCCCCCTCAGCACACTGCTTCTCTGCAACCTCTACATCCTATTTTCGTGCTGTATTTGACGAGTCCATTGAGGTTTATGTGACCGGCGAGTTCCTGCTGATCAACGGTGGGCACTTTATGGAATGAGTCTGTTTTTGCGCGGCGGCACGCTAGCGGCATTGCCTTGGGAATGACGCTCTGCATACCCCGAGCGAAAATCCGGCACAAATTGCCATCATGATTCGCTTGAGGGTGTGTAGCCATTTGTCCCCATTTTGTTTACCGCCGCAGAGAAATCATAGAAATCTCCTGAAACGGTTGAAATTATTTGCATGAAATTTATGCGGCAATAGTCTAGAAACAAGGAAAATAAGCAACATTTAGAACCCATGAAAGCAATAAAAGTGTTGGCCGGGCATGGGCAACAACCCCATGGTGGGCGTGTCTTTGGCGGTCGCCGTGGCCGTTTCGGAGAGTAAAGAGCAAGGAAACCAGCGGACTTTCAAAACATTTTAACCAAAATAAACCACCCGATTCCGCATGGAATCGGGTGGTTTTTGCGTTTTGTTTACGATAAGACTAACTATTAAAAGTCAAGCCCCAAAGCCAGGAGAAACGGTGAATTGGCAAGACGGCAAGAGAAGCGTAACTACAAGGGCGTCCGTAAAGGCGCCCTAATCAAGCGAGAATGGAAAGAATTAAGTTACCTGATAAACCTGCCCGGATTTCTCCATGGCAAAGATCAAACGCACGAGTTTTTTTGCCGCATGAGAGATGGCAACATTATAGTGTTTTCCTTCGGCACGTTTCTTAGCAAGATAGGCAGCAAAAGTAGGATCCCAAAGGCAAGCGTATCTCGCTGCGGTATAAATTGCGAACCGAAGATAGCGCGAACCACGCTTTTCCATGTGAGCATGGCCGCTTATGTACTGGCCAGATTGGTAAATAGACGGTGAAAGGCCAGCATAAGCAAGAATCTTATCTGGAGAATCAAATTGGGAGAAATCGCCAATCTCGGCTAAAATCATGGCTCCCATGCGTGTGCCAATACCAGGGATGGTGATAATGGGAGAATGGATTTCAACCATCATAGCTTCAATCTGCACTTCAATCTCGCCGATCTCCATATCCATCTCTTGAATGAGGCGAATGGTATGTTGCAGTTCCAAGGACTTTGCAGGCATTCTGGAACCAACAGATTGTCTGGCAGCATCACGAATCTCAATGGACTTATCTCTGCCGTAGCGGCCTTTGGAGGCGTCCGCAAGGATGGTTTTTAAGTGCGTCAGGTTGCAGGCGGCAATCTGGTAAGCACCGGGCAGTTCGCTGAGAAGCGCATAAACAGCCGCCCCGTGAAGTGAAGGAACCAATTTTTCGAGTTCTGGGAAGAGAATATTGACCAGCCTGGCGACAGACTGTTTGAGCTTAGCGCGTGCCCGGACTTTGTCAAAACGGTATCGCGTGAGCGATTTTAGCTCTTCGTTGTGGTAAGCTGTGTCCGTGTAGGACTTGAGGTTCACATCAGACATGAGCATAGCTGCAATTGTTCGTGCATCCACACGGTCTGTCTTGGTCTTTCTAAGGCTTAGGCTTTTCCGGTAAAGATTGGTGTGCAAGGGGTTAATGACAACGCTGTCCAGGCCATTGTCCAGAAGGAATCCAAGAATGTTGTAGCTGTAGTGTCCGGTAGCCTCAAGCCCTACCTTTATTTTCTGGGATTTCCCGGCACAGGAACGGATCTTCTGCAGTAAGCATTTAAAGCCGGCTTTGTTGTTGGTAATGGTAAACACCTCGGCAAGGACTTCGCCTTCTGAGCTGATGATAAAGCAATCATGCTTGTCCTTTGCAACATCGATTCCAACGAAAACCATTACAATACCTCCGGAGTGAACTATTTGATGCTGAGTCCACAGGACACTTTGCTCTTGTAACCTCGTTCTAAATAAACCGTCTGGCGGTATCTAACTAATTAACAATACTGCAAAGGGCTGTGGTTGGAGCCTTATCGAAACCGTCTACGCGGTAGTAGAATAATACCAATCCACAGCATCCCTTACAGTGTAGCACAAGACCCTGGAGATCGTCTCTAATCACTACTACTCTATAATACGAGGTAGAATAAGTTGCGCAAATTAAAAAAACATGAAAAGAGACAAGGTTTGCAGTCTCTGTTAGAATGAAGTCACGACACACCATTCTGAAAGTAGAGAGCAAACCATATCCGAGAAAATTGTACAGTTAAATGAAAAAGCACTCAAGGGACAAATCTAGGAGTTAGTCCGAGGCGGCCGTGTCAAGAGAAGTTCGCAATTTAGGGACTCCGGGCGGTGAATCAAGCAGCGTTTCGCAGCAGTGTCTGAATGGATTTTGGGTTCAAATATGCCCTGGAAACAGACCAGTCCTCGGCATATTCCATCAGGTAAGTGGTCACCAGCCGAAGGTAGGAATCCGGATTGGGAAAGATTCCAACGACGTTCGTCCTGCGTCGAATTTCCTTGTTGAGCCGCTCGAGCATGTTGGTGGAAGAGATTTTGCGGGCGTCGAGTTCCGCAAACGCATAGAACGCCAGCGAATCTTCCAGCCCCTCCTCCAAAATCTCAATCGCCTTTGGAAACCGCTTTTCATACCGTTCCGAGAGCAACCTTGCCCGCTGGCGGGCAAGGTCTTCATTGGGCGCCAGCCAGATTTCCTTCAGCTGTGCCGCGAAAGCGTCCTTCTCTTTCTGCGGCACATGCGCCAGAATGTTGCGCATAAAATGCACCTTGCATCGCTGCCAGGAAGCGCCGGGGAAACTTTTCCGGATGGCGGCAACCAGCCCCTTATTAGCATCGGAAACCACCAGGGAAGGCGTTGTCAGCCCCCGTTCCTGTAAACTTTGAAATAGCTGAGAGTAGTTTTCTTCGGATTCTGTCAGCATCGGCTCCACAGCCAGCACTTCTCGCTGCCCCTGCTCATTGACGCCGCAGGCAACCAGCACCGCCATGTTGACAACATGACCGTCCATGCGGACTTTTTCGTAGAGGGCATCCGTCCAAATGACCGGATAGCGCCCGGTCAAAGGCCGGCTGCGGAAGTCCTGCACCTGTTCGTTCAGGCCTTTTGTCATCTCACTGACCTGACTCCGGGAGAGGTTTTCGATTCCCAGACTGCGGGCCAGCTTCTCCATCTTCCGGGTGGACACGCCCTGCACAAACGCCTCCTGAATGACCTGGATCAGCGCTGCCTCGCTGCGTTTGCGCTCTGTGACAAAAAACGGGATGTATCCACGGCTGCGCAGCTTCGGCACCATGAGATACATCGTTCCCATGCGGGTATCCAGCCGCCGGGGGCGGTAACCGCAGCGATAATCGTTGCGGGACGGGCTGTGTACGTTCTTTTCCGCCCCCACAATGCCGGAAACCTCCGCCTCCATGAGCTGTGCACACAGCCACTCCAACATGCTGAGCATCGGGTCCGGCTCCGCCATACATTTCAGTAGCAAATCCGTGAGACCTGTGGTATTCTTTCCTTGAGCCATTGGGTTTCATCTCCTTCTTTGAATGTCTCGACACCATTCATTGTACCGGAGTCCCAATGGCTTTTCTATGCCTTCTTCAAATTGCGAACTCTATTGTACTCCATCGTCCGAGGCAGCGTGGAGGAAACGCTTTACGGCCTGCTGGAAGTCGTGGGAGAAGTGTTCCCAAAGGCGAAGTACCAGCGCTGCGTGGCCCACTTTTACCGCAATATTTTTTTAGTTGTTCCCAGATCCAAAGTCAAGCTGCGACTAAGAGGCTCAAGGCAATCCGCGTCCTGCCGCCAGTGAAGCGGAAACGGATTCGCTGGGGACAAAGGCCGCTTTTCGGCGTGAGCAGACCGATTCCGGGGGAAGAAGGGCCAGACACAACGGCACAGAAGCGGCGCTTGACAAAGGTTGCTCCCGAGAGCGGATGAAACTCGCGCGAAACCCTGCTCAGTGTTTTCCGGCGTGGCCATCAGAACGGTAAAATCCGGGTCGGCGTACTCACATTCCACCTTGCCCTGCCGCAGCAATGCTGCCGCCTCTTTCCTGTTCCAAGCACCTTCTGCGGCGGAGAGCGTGAGCTTTATAGGGTGACTTTTGGTAAAAATCCGGCCGTTGTCCCGAAAAGAGGCTCGAAGGTCCTCCAGCCGTGCCGCACAGGTGGTCAGCCGGTTGGAGTAGTCTTCCGCCAGATGACGGTTTGCAAGATCCAGCGATTGCAGAATGAGGTAAGAAGGGCTGGTCGAATCGAACAGCGCCAAGGCGCGCCTTCCGTTTTCCATAAAATCTGCCGGAGCCTGCCGGCTCACATGAAGATACGCTCCGCCGGTCAACACCGGTAAAGTTTTATGGGCGGAGTCGCAGCACAGATCGGCGCCCAGATCAATGAGATGGGCGCTGCGTGGTAGAAATTTGAGGTAAGCGCCGTGCGCGCCGTCTACCAAAAGAGGGACGCGGAACCGGTGGGCGGTTATTGCCAGTACCGCAATGTTCGGCGTGCTGCCCAAATAGTCCGGCGCGGTGAGATAGACTGCGGCGTGAGGACGAGACAGACGCTTGAGCACCCCCCTCCAGTTGCTGGGTGGATACACTGCATCGGCACGGAGAGAAAGAAGGCTCCTCCGGCCGGAACCAGACGATTTTGCGTGGGTGAAGGTGCCACGCATAAAGTAGTTTTTGTTTCCTCTGGATTGGACCAGGTTTTGAAACTTGTGGACAATGCGCTCCTATCTGCCGTTGCCGGCATAATCCACCCGGCAGCGGTCGTGAATGACGGGCCTTGCGCCACTCATAAAACTGAGAGAAAAAATTTCATTCTCAAATCTATTGACAAATTGCCGAAAACATGTCATATTTATGCCCATCTTATAAAAATGAGGAGTAAAGAGTTCATTTAGCGAATACTAGGACCACTCCCTCGGGAGTTGAGGCCATACGGACAGCCGGGTCCACTGCCGATTGGTGGTTTTCCGCCTCTTATTGATTGAGTTAAAATCTCAAATTTTATAAGTTGGTTACTTCATAACCAAAATGCGTGATTGCGCAGACTTGTGAAACGGTCAATAAAGAGTAGTAAAAGTATAATTGCTATATAGACTCTAAAGTACCCTCTGAATATCCGCTCTGTTTTTTCGGATCTTGATTTTATGGCCTTGCGGGAGATTGTCCCTGAGATGCCGCGGGATTTTTTCGAAAAATACGATGGAGTTGCGAGAACAGGTTTCAACCACAAGCTGTGTAATAACAGCTTGTGGTTTTTTGTTTTTACGAGGTGTGATATGAAGAAAGAGACAATACTAAATCAAGGTCGTTCGCCTATTTACGAGGCGTTGCAGAAATTTCGCCAGATGCGGGTGATGCCGTTCGACGTTCCGGGACACAAGCGGGGCAGAGGCAACCCGGAGCTGACGGAATTTCTGGGAGAGCGATGCATCAGCGTTGACGTCAACAGCATGAAACCGCTGGATAACCTCTGCCACCCGGTTTCTGTGATCCGGGAAGCGGAAGAGCTGGCGGCGGAGGCATTTGGCGCCTCCCACGCTTTTTTGATGGTGGGAGGCACCACAAGCTCGGTGCAGAGCATGGTGCTGTCCACCTGCAAGCGCGGCGATAAGATTATCCTGCCGCGAAATGTGCATCGAAGCGTCATCAACGCGCTGATCCTGTGCGGCGCGATTCCGGTCTATGTAAACCCAGAGGTGGATCAGCGTTTGGGAATCTCGTTGGGGATGAAACGGGAACAGGTCGCCAAGGCAATTCAAGAAAACCCGGACGCAGTTGCGGTTTTGGTGAATAACCCAACCTACTATGGAATTTGCAGCAACCTCCGGGAAATTGTGAAAATGGCACATGAGGCGGGTATGTACTGTTTGGCAGACGAAGCGCACGGCACACATTTTTACTTCGGAGCGGATATGCCCGTTTCCGCTATGGCTGCCGGAGCGGATATGGCGTCTGTTTCCATGCACAAAAGCGGCGGCAGTCTGACGCAGTCAAGCCTGCTTCTAATCGGACCAGGGATTCAGGAAGGATATGTCCGTAAGATCATCAATCTGACGCAGACCACCTCCGGAAGTTATCTGCTGATGTCCAGTCTTGATATCAGCCGACGCAATCTGGCCCTGCGCGGCAGGACCGCGTTTCAGCAGGTGACGGCGATGGCGGAATATGCCAGAGAAGAGATCAATGCCATTGGGGGATACTATGCGTTTGGAAGAGAGTGTGTGAACGGGGACTCTGTGTTCGACTTTGACCCCACCAAGCTCAGCGTCCACACCCGTGATATCGGACTGGCCGGGATTGAGGTGTACGACCTTCTGCGCGACGAGTATGATATTCAAATTGAATTTGGGGATATCGGCAATATCCTTGCCTACCTCTCCATGGGAGACCGTCCGCAGGAGATCGAGCGGCTGGTCAGTGCGCTGGCGGAGATTCGCAGACTTTATCAGACGGACGGCAGCGGACTGATGAATCAGGAATACATTGCGCCCGAAGTTGTCATGAGCCCACAGGATGCGTTTTACGCTTCCAAAAAAAGTGTTCCGCTGATGGAGAGCACCGGATGCATCTGCAGCGAGTTTGTCATGTGCTATCCACCAGGAATTCCCGTTGTCGCACCTGGCGAGCGCATCACGTCTGAGGTGCTCCAATATATCCAATACGCAAAAGCAAAAGGGTGCTCCATGACCGGACCCGAAGACCCAAATATTGAGAAAATCAATATCTTACAGGAGGAAGATTGATGGAACTCTGGTTTAGTGAATTTCACACGCCGGATGTCAAGCACAGCATTCGGGTTAATCGGCACCTGTATTCCCACAAAAGTGAGTATCAGCAGATTGATATTTATGATACGCCTGAGTTCGGAAAGGTTTTGGCGCTTGACGGGAACGTGCTGCTGACGGAACGGGACGAGTTTATCTATGATGAGATGGTCACCCATGTTCCGATGGCGGTCCACCCCAACATTCAGGATGTGCTGGTCATTGGCGCAGGAGACGGCGGCGTAGTTCGGGAGCTGGCCCGCTACGACACGATTCGCTCCATTGATCTGGTGGAAATGGACAATCAAGTGGTGGAGGCATGCCGGCTCTATCTTCCGGAGAACGCCTGCCGGCTGGACGATGAGCGGGTGCATATCTATTTTGACAACGCCCTGCGCTTCATCCGCCGCCGCACAGCGCAGTACGATCTGATCATCGTGGACTCCATTGATCCGTTCGGGCCATCAGAACCCTATTTCACAAGAGAGTTTTACGGGAGCTGCTGTAATGCGCTGCGCGAAGACGGGATTATGGTCAACCAGCAGGGCAGCCCCTTTTATCGCCATGACTCAGAGGCCATGCAGCGCAGCCATAAGCGGATCGTCAGCACATTTCCCATCAGCCGGGTCTATCAGGCGCATATTCCGACCTATGCCGCCGGCTATTGGCTCTTTGGCTTCGCCAGCAAAAAATACCACCCCGTGGATGATCTCAATGCTGAAAAGTGGCGCGCATTAAATCTGGACACGCAGTATTACACGGCCCGCCTTCACACCGGGGCTTTCTGCCTGCCCGCATTTTTAGAAAAACTGCTTTTAGAGGTGGAGGAGAAATCATGAGACCCAATGTTGAAACGTTTATCGGCTGCGACTGCGCCTATGAAGACGCCAAGATCGTTTTGTTCGGAGCACCCTTTGATTCCACCACCAGCTTCCGGCCGGGGGCCAGATTCGGATCTTCCGCTATGAGACACGAGAGCTATGGTCTTGAGACATACAGCCCGTATCAGGACCGAGACTTGTCCGACTGCCGTATTTTTGACAGCGGAGATTTAGAGCTTTGCTTTGGAAGCGCAGAGTCTGCGCTCAGCGACATTGAAAAGCGGACGGCTGAAGTTTTGCGCGACGGGAAGCGCCCTCTGCTTTTGGGAGGAGAGCATCTGGTGACACTGGGGGCTGTTCGCGCCGTAAGCCGAAAATATCCAAAGCTCCACCTTATCCACTTTGACGCCCACGCGGACTTGCGGGGAGACTATCTGGGTGCCAAGCTGAGCCATGCCTGCGTAATCCGACGCTGCCACGATCTTTTGGGGGATGGACGAATCCACCAATTCTGCATTCGGAGCGGCGAGCGGACGGAATTCCAGTTTGCAAGGGAGCACACGGATTTGCATCCCTTCTGCTTCGGCGGTCTGGAGGAATTGGTCGAGCAATTACGCGCCTCGGATATTCCGGTTTATTTGACCATTGATTTGGACTGCCTTGACCCGTCGGTGTTCCCCGGCACGGGGACGCCGGAGGCCGGAGGGGTAACCTTTATGGAGTTGCTGAACGCGATTCGTTTGGCAGGGAAGACAAACATCGTCGGGGCAGATCTAAATGAGCTCGCCCCAATGCTGGACCCAAGCGGAGCCTCCACTGCGACAGCCTGTAAGGTACTGCGGGAGCTGTTGCTCTGCCTCTCGGAGGCCTAAGGATAAGCAGTCCGATCAATGGCACTGATTGTACAGAAATTTGATGGTGGCTTGGTCACTGACGCCTAACAGATGAAAACCAGCTACCATGAACCTTCCCGGCGGCGGCCGAATTACCCAAAAGGAACACGCGGAAGTCTCTCCGCCTATTTTTGAAAGGAGAAAACAAATGAACAAGGTATTGGTAATCGGATGCGGCGGCGTTGCGTCCGTGGCAATTAAAAAGTGCTGTCAGGTCAGAGAGGTCTTCACGGACCTTTGCATTGCCAGCAGAACCAAAGCGAACTGCGACCGGCTGGCAGCTGAATTGAAAGGAAAGACCGCCACCCGGATTACGACGGCGCAGGTGGATGCGGACGATGTGCAGCAGGTGATCGACCTAATCAATCGCTATAAGCCCAATCTGGTGATGAACATTGCTCTTCCATATCAAGATCTTACCATCATGGACGCATGCCTTGCCTGCGGCGTCAACTATATGGATACGGCCAACTATGAGCCAGAGGACACGGACGATCCGCTGTGGCGGGATGTTTATGAAAAGCGCTGCAAGGAAAAGGGTTTTTCCGCTTATTTTGATTACAGCTGGCAGTGGGCGTACCGCGAAAAATTTGAAAAGGCCGGATTGGTGGCGCTCCTCGGCTGTGGATTTGACCCCGGTGTCACGCAGGCGTATTGTGCCCACGCCAAAAAGCACGAGTTTGACACCATCGACACGATTGACATTCTCGACTGCAATGGTGGCGATCACGGCTATGCATTTGCCACCAATTTCAATCCCGAGGTTAATCTGCGGGAGGTTTCCGCGCCCGGAAGCTACTGGGAAGACGGGCATTGGGTGGAGATTCCGGCAATGAGCATCAAGCAGGCGTACGAGTTTGACGCGGTTGGTCAAAAGGATATATATTTGCTGCATCACGAAGAGATTGAGTCTCTGGCCAACAGTATTCCAGAGGTTAAACGCATCCGCTTTTTCATGACCTTTGGTCAGAGCTATCTGACTCATATGAAATGTCTGGAGAATGTGGGGATGCTCTCCACCACGCCCATCGAATTTAACGGACAGCAAATTGTGCCGATCAAGTTTCTTAAAGCGCTTCTGCCGGACCCCGCCAGTCTGGGCCCTCGCACCCACGGAAAAACCAATATCGGCTGTATTTTTACAGGGAAAAAGGACGGCAAGGAAAAGTCCTATTATATCTACAATGTCTGCGATCATCAGGCCTGCTACAAAGAGGTGGGCAGTCAGGCAATCAGCTACACGACCGGAGTGCCCGCCATGTGCGGGGCATTGATGCTGCTGAGCGGAAAGTGGAATTTGTCGGGTGTGCATACGGTGGAAGAGTTCGATCCGGACCCCTTCCTCGCCGCATTGGATCAATACGGACTGCCCCGCAGTGAAAGCTACAGCCCCGCGTTGGTGAATTAATGGGAGTAACGACGACGCAGGTCTTTTCAGGGCTGGGGGGGCAGGATCCAGGCGTTTTGTTCTCCGCCTTGCCAACGCCCTGTTATGTCATTGACGAAGCGCAACTGGAGTGCAACGGCGCCTTACTTGCGGCTCTGGCAAAACGCACCGGCTGCAAGGTACTTCTGGCACAAAAGGCCTTTTCTAACTTCGATTTTTACCCGCTTCTGGAGGGCTACCTTGCGGGGACCGAGGCCAGCGGGCTGTACGAAGCGAAGCTTGGCAAGGAAGAGATGGGCAACCGGGAGGTTCATGTGTTTTGCGCTGCCTATCAGGAGGACAGCTTTGAGGAGTTGCTGGACTATGCCGACCACATTGTATTCAATTCTCCCAGTCAGCTGAGGCGGTTTGGGGGAAAGGCAAAGCAGAGGGGGAAGAGCGTTGGCCTGCGGCTTAATCCGGAGTACTCCACGCAGGAAGGTCACGGAATTTACGATCCCTGCGGGCCGGGAAGCCGGTTGGGGACAACGCGTGGACTCTGGGACAGAGAGATGACCGAAGAACTGATCTGCCTTTTGGATGGACTTCATTTTCACACGCTTTGCGAACAAAACGCGGACGCTCTTGCACGCACGCTGCAATGCGTGGAGGAGCGTTTCGGAGAATTTCTATCCCGCATGAAGTGGTTGAATATGGGGGGAGGACATCATATCACCAAAGCAGGATATGATTTGGAGTGTCTGGAAAAAACCATTGCCTACGCGCAAAGCGCTTGGGGCGTTGAGGTCTATCTGGAGCCGGGAGAAGCCGTTGCCTTAAACGCGGGTTATTTGGTCAGCCGTGTGCTGGACGTGATCGAAAACGGAGCCGTTCAAATCGCAGTTCTGGATGCCAGCGCCGCGTGCCATATGCCGGATGTGCTGGAAATGCCCTATCAGCCGCCGGTTTATTGCGCGAGCACCGATCCCTGCCAAGGGTATCCATACCGCTTGGCCGGACCTACCTGCCTTGCGGGGGATGTGATCGGAGAGTATCACTTTCCACAGCGTCTTAAAGAGGGGGACATGGTGTTATTTGGCGATATGGCCATTTATACAACATGCAAAAATAACACATTCAACGGAATGCCTCTACCGGATATTTGGAAACTGGACAAGGAACAACAGCTTACCCGGCTGACCGATTTTGGTTATGAGGATTTCAAGCGGCGCTTGGGAAAAGATATATAAGCGGCAAGGCCGCTTAGGACGAGTTCCGATATCTTGTCCGCGGGCGGAAAAAGCGGCGCAGACCGACAACGCCATTGGCTTAATATTGCAAGTCCATGCGGAGTTTAAAAATCTTTAACGCTGCACAGACCCAAAAATAGCTCCCACGGGGAACGCATCTCTGCGTTACCCGTGGGAGCATTTCTTTATTTAATGGCAAATTCTAAGCGGACCTCTGCGTCAAGTAGGTATCTCACCGCCGGTATCGAGCGCATAATCAAGATAAATTTGATTTTCCCGGCAAAACTCTGTCCACTGGTTTGGCAGATACTCATCCGTGATGATAACGTCAATGGATTTCAGGTTGCCAAATAGAAGGTTGGCGCTTGCGTCAAACTTGGTGTGGTCCAGCAGAAGAATTTCTTTCTGCGAATGGAGCAACATGTTTTCCCGGACCCTTGATTCATCGAAGTGATTGTCCGACATGCCCTGCTCCAGGGTGACCTTCGGGCAGCTGATAAAGGAGCGATCTGCAAAGTAGCCGGAGAGCGTGTCAGTGGTATGATACCCAACAAAGGAAGAAGTTCTGCTGCGGAAAGAGCCTCCCAGACAGATCAAATTGATGTTGGAAACCTGATCGTTGCATAGGTCGCAGACCAAAAGAGAGTTTGTAATAATCGTAATGTTGAGCTTTTTGCTCAGCAGCAACTCCGCCAGCGCAAGGCAGGTCGTGCTGGAATCGAGCATAATAACGTCGTTTTCACGCACATAGCGCAACGCCTGACGGGCCAGTCGGGATTTTAATTCCGGGTAATACACCTTGCGAAGTTTGGTCGGATAGCTCTTGTCGTATTTATCCATCAGATAGGCGCCACCGTGTGTCCTGGTCAGCTTGCCGATGGATTCCAGTTCTTTTAAATCGCGACGGATGGTCTCTTCGCTGCATTGCAGCTGCTTACTTAAATTTGGGATCAACACGCTCCCGTTTTTTGTCAGTTCCCGCTCAATGGCGGTCTGACGATCAATTTTCAGCACAGACATTCCCCCAGTTCTCACAAGTATAGTAGATATTTTTGAAAATTTCAAGATGATCGTGCCTTTTATCAACAAAAGCAAACATCAATATGTTTAAATTGCAAAATTTGCCCTATAATCATTCATGCATATTGAAACAAAATGTGAAGATTGCAAAATCATGTGTTGATTTATGTTTGTTTTTGTTTTATTATTTTGATGTGGAAGACTGAAGCGAAGGGGAGAGGAGGGCCACTCGCTTCGGCTGACAAAAAATCGCAGCAAAGGAGAAGCACCACTGCACTTATCCAATTGGCCCACCTTACAGACATTGGATTATTGAAAATGCAAAACGAAAGGGGAAAATCATGGACAATGGAAATAAGAAGGGAAACTTTATCGGTCTTTTGCCTCTGATCATTTTTGTGGCGCTGTACATCTTTACCACCGCGATTACCGGCGACGCCGGAACAATGCCTCTGAACGTTGGTATTCTCATTGCTATTATTTTTGCATTTATTCTCAGCAACAAAAAGCGCAAGGCTGACGGCCTGAAATTCGATGACATCGTTACAAGCTTCTGCAAAGGCGGCGGGGACGACACGCTGATCTTGATGTTTTTCATTTTTTTAGAGGCTGGTATTTTTTACACCGTAGCTGGCGGCATGGGCGCGGTTGACTCCGTTTCCAATCTAGGATTGAAGCTGCTGCCGGCAAACATGCTTCTTCCCGGCCTGTTCCTGATTGGCTGTGCATTGAGTTTTTCCATGGGAACCTCCATGGGCACAGTCACGGCCCTGATGCCCATTGGCATCGACATCGCCTCCAAGACTGGTATGAGTCTTCCGCTGATTTGCGGAATTGTAGTTTCCGGGGCCATGTTCGGCGACAACCTTTCTTTCATCTCCGACACGACGATTGCCGCCACACGGACGCAGGAGGTGAAGATGAAGGATAAGTTTAAGGCCAACTTCCTGATGGTCTTGCCCGCCGTGATTATTACCTTTATCCTTTGTATCTTCCAATCCAGCACCACGTCTCTGGATAAAAGCACCCTATCCTGGAATCTAGTGCAATTGCTTCCCTACGTGTTGGTCATCGTGCTGTCGCTCATGGGCGTGCATGTCATTTTGGCCATGGGCGCCGCTATTTTGGCGGGTCTTGTAATCGGAGTTGCGCAGGGCAGTTTCACACTGATCACAGCGCTCTCTACCGTCGGCGATGGAATCAAATGCATGGAAGACACCGCTACAATTGCGGTTATGGTTGGCGGCCTGGTGGCACTGATGAGCTATCTGGGTGGTATCGACTGGCTTTTGAACAAACTGACCAAGCGGGTTAAGAGCAGCCGCGGAGCAGAGCTATCCATTGCGGCGCTGGTCACATTGCTGGATTTGGCGACGACCAACAACACCATCTCCATCATCACCGCCGGCCCCATTGCCAAGGATATCTCCGATGAGTTCGGCATTTCCCGCGTACGTACCGCCAGCATTCTCGACTTGTTCTCCTCAGCTGGAAACGGTGTGTGCCCTTGGGCAGGACAGATTTTGGCTGCCGCAGGTCTGGCCGGGGTTTCCACGCTGTCCATCGTGCCGTTTTGCTGGTACAGCATTTTGATGTTTGTCTTTGGTATTTTCTTTATTTTGATCGGCTGGCCGAAGGGGCTTTCTTCCATCAGCGAAAAAAAGATGTAAAAAAACCGCAAAGTGATATAACATAAAGAAAGCGCTCTAAGAGCAGATCATAATTTCTGATCCGGCGCGGAGAGGATAGTGGGAGTTTGGATCGAATAGACCCCCTATCCTTTCCGCCGTATCGAAGAGGAAGGATGTATCCAATGTCTGAGTTTGGTCAGTTTTTCTTAATGAAGGTGAATGATGTCAAGCGCTATGCCGTTGACGTCCTGCATTACTTTCAGCCGGGCGACGACATCCAGTGCGTTGAAATCGGCGATGGAAATATCAACTATGTGTTTCGGGTCTGGACGGAAAAGGACGGGAGATCCGTCATCGTCAAACAGGCAGACAAGTTGCTTCGATCTTCGGGGCGCCCGCTGGACATCTACCGCAACAAGATTGAGGCTCAGATTTTGATGCTGGAGGGCAAGCTGGCGCCCGACTACATTCCAAAGGTCCTTTACTATGACGAAACCATGGCTGCACTGTCTATGGAGGATATCTCCGCCTACGGAAACCTCCGCAAAGAGCTGATGGCAAATCACGTCTATCCGCATCTGAGCGAAAATCTCTCCACTTTTTTAGCCAATGTGCTGCTGCCCACCACGGACCTTGTTATGGACCGGCAAGAGAAAAAAAAGCAGGTCAAGTTCTTTATCAATCCGGAACTGTGCGATATCACTGAGGATTTGGTTTTGACGGAACCCTACTACGAGCCTTATTACAATCCCCGCAACAAAAACATCATCACGCCCGGCAACGAGGCGTTTGTCCATGAGTTTCTCGCAGAGGATGAGGTCTTGAAAACCGAGGTTGCCCTACTCCGCAACAATTTTATGAACAATGCGCAAGCTTTGATCCACGGCGATCTGCACACCGGATCCATTTTTGCAAACGCGCAGGGCGTGAAAGTCATTGATCCCGAGTTTGCATTTTACGGCCCGATGGGCTATGACATTGGGAACATTATTGGAAATCTCTTTTTCTCGTGGGCGAATAAGGCGTTTACCATGCCTGAGGAAACGGAGGCACTGGCAGCGCTGGAAACCACCATTGCCGAGCTGTATGACAAGACCCGCGAAAAGCTGGAGAATAAGTACGACGAGCTGGTCAGCTTCCCGTTTTACCGCATCGCGGGTTTTAAAAAGCAGTATTTAGACGGTGTCATGGCGGATGCCGTCGGCTATGCCGGAACGGAGATCGTCCGCCGGGTTGTGGGGGATTCCAAGGTGATGGAGGTAACAAGCGTCACCGATCCGGCTGTTCGGATTCCCATGGAACGGGCTCTCATCAAGCAGGGCGTGGCCCTGATTAAAAATCGGGCGATTTTCCACACTGGCGCAGAGCTGACTGAGCAGTTCCGCCTAATTTTGGCATAAGGAGGCGCTTATCATGCATCGCTGTGATGACAACATGCCGTTTTTGCTGCAATACGAACATGTGGCATGGTATGAAAACGGCAGGGTGAGAATTTTAGATCGGCGCATTTATCCCACCAACGTCCGCTTTGTGGAGTGCACCACCTACCACGAGGTCGTACAGGCCATTGCGGACATGGTAACGCAAAGCGCCGGCCCTTATACTGCGGTGGGCATGGGCATGGCCCTGGCCGCCTATGAGTGTCGGGACAAGGGCAAAGCGGAGCAGACAGCCTTTTTGAAGCAAGCGGCCTATGATCTGGCCCACGCACGGCCCACAACCGCCAACCGCTATGGCATTATTACCCGCAACTGTCAGGACGTTGCCTCCCAAGCGCTGGAAAATGGAGAAGATCCCATTGAAAAAATCGTGGAAGCCACGGTGGAATCCCTGAACCGACGCTACACCACTATGCAGATTGTAGGCGACCATCTGGCGGATTTAATACCATCCGGCGGAACCATTCTAACCCAGTGCTTCGGCGAAACCATCATCGGCACGGTAATACGAGCCGCCAGAAAGCAAAACAAAACCTTCCGCGCCTTCTGCGCGGAAACCCGGCCCTATTTGCAGGGTGCGCGGCTGACTTCCAGCTGCTTTGCCCAGATGGGATTTGACACCACTGTCATCACTGATAATATGGTGGCCTTTGCCATGCAGCATGAGGGCATCGACCTCTTCACCTCTGCGGCAGACACCATTGCCCGAGATGGTCATATCGCCAACAAGATCGGCACGTTTCAGATTGCCATTCTGGCCAAGCATTTTGGGATTCCTTACTTTGTGACAGGCATTCCCGATCAGGACAAGACGAGCAAGCAGGACATCGTGATCGAGATGCGGGATCCTTCTCAGGTTTTAAGCTATCGCGGGGTTTCCAATACCGTACCGGAGGTTAAGGCCATCTATCCGTCCTTCGACGTGGTTCCGCCCCATCTCATTTCCGGTGTTGTCACCGATCAGGGTGTCTACGCACCCTATGTGCTCAACCACTACTTTGACCAGCAGGTCAAGGCGTTTTATTAATCTGGCAAAGGAAGTCTGAAAAATGAAGTTGTATGTAAGAGCACCGTTTTCCGACAAAGGTCTGGAAGAGCTGCGCAGAATGTTTGACACGGTGATCTATGAACCGTGGACTGCCACCGGCGAACGCTATTATGAGGACGAAATGCTGGAGCATCTTCGAAAAGAACAGCCCGATGCGCTGATTACGGAACTGGACCGCGTGACAGAGAAGGTCCTCAAGGACTATGACCGGCTGCAGTTTATCGGGGACTGCCGTGGAACGCCCGCTAACATCCAAGTGGACGCCTGCACTGCTGCGGGTGTCCCAATCCTTTGCACACCGGGCCGCAACACGCAGGCGGTTGCCGAAATGGTGGTGGGATTGATCCTGGCGTTTTACCGTAAACTCCTCCCCTCCGTTCAATGGGTGAGAGATGGCAAGTGGGTCGAGGGTACAACGCCCTATTATCTCTGGATGGGCAATGAGTTGCAGGGAAAAAAAGTGGGACTTGTGGGCTTTGGCCGAATCAGCCGGGTGGTTGCCAAAATTCTCGACGGCTTTGAGTGCGACATTTCCTTTTATGATCCGTTTATCTCTGGCGATCAGGGACATTACCACAAGTGCACACTGGAGGAGATTTTCTCCGAGAGCGACATTGTGTCGCTGCATCTGCCGGTGCTGGACACCACCCGCGGCATGATCACCGAACCGCTGCTGCGGTCTATGAAAAAGAACGCACTATTCGTCAACGCGGCTCGCTCCTCGTTGGTGGATTACAAGGCGCTGCGCAGCGTTTTGGAAGAAGAAAAAATCGGCGGCGCGATTTTAGATGTTCTGGACAGCGAACCGCCCACACCGGAGGATGCGTCCATTGGAAAGCTGCCCAATGTGCTGCTCACGCCGCACACCTGCGGAGCTACCTACGAGGTGACGGATCATCAGTCCGATATTCTGGTGGACGGCATCCGCAAGTGGATGACCGGAGAGCAGTTGGAGACGGTCGTTTATAACCGGGAAGTGCTGAAACAGTGACCCCCGAATACGGAGGAAAATCATGAGCAGATATTACCTGACGGTGGATCTAGGAACAGGAAATTCCCGTGTGGCGCTTGTCTCCTCAGATGGAACCATCATGGATATGCGTTCTTTCGCCAATACCTACTATCGCGACGAGCGATATGAGGACGCGCAGTATTTTCTGCCCGGAGAATGGGAGGAAGCCATTCTTCGCGGATGCCGGGAGCTGTGCGTCGCGCACCCTGAAATTCATGTCAGCGCAGTTTCCGCAGCCGGGGCAAGACAGAGCATCGTTCTGCTAGATCGGTCTGGCAAGGCGTTTTATGGGCTGCCCAACATTGACAACCGGGGTAGGGCTTATATAGGCGAGATTCCCGATCAGGAGGAAATTTACCGCATTTCCGGCAAATGGGTGACCGAAGACTTTGCCGCTGCAAAGCTGCTGGGCTTTCGAAAACTCTATCCGGAGCAGTACGGCAAGATTGATAAAATCACCAGCCTTAGCGAGTGGATTGCGCAGATATTTACAGGCCGCATCGTGATTGAACCATCGCAGGCCTGTGAAACGCAGCTCTATGACCTTGAAGCACGCGAGTGGTCGGAAAAGGTTTGTGGCTACTACGGTTTCGACATGGCAATTTTGCCGGAGCTGTGCCCTGCCGGGACGACGGCAGGCCCGGTGCTGCCGGAATACCGCAGACTGCTGGGCATGACCGAGGACGCTGTTTTTGTGATTGGCGGCGCCGACACGCAAATCGCGCTTCGACAGACAGGCATCGGCGTGGGCGACATTGCCATTGTCTCCGGCACCACCTCACCGGTGGTCACGCTGATGAAGGATAAATTCTATGACCCCGGTCAGCGTGTCTGGACGGATGCCAATTTGGGCGGGCAGACCTATCAGATCGAGATGAACCCCGGCGTTACGGGGCTGAATTATCAGCGTATCCGCGCCATGCTGGCGGAAAACCTGGATTATGACGCACTGGAGGAGGCTTATTCCAAGAAGACAACCTTCCGGTGCACGGCTTCTTTCTCTTCGTTGCTGTTCTATGAGCGCAGAGGTTTGCGACGCGGCGGGTTTTTTATGCGTTCCCCGTTGGACGCCGCGGTGGATCGGACCGATTTTCTCTGGTCGGTGCTGGGCGACATCGCCTGCTCCATCTATGAGCAGTATACCAATCTCCGTGCGCTGACTGGCAATCACTCCGATTGCGTATTGGGCTGCGGTGGTGGCTTTCAGTCCCAAACGCTGTGCCAAATGCTCAGTGATTTGACCGGCAGCAAGCTGCATCTTCGCGACGGCTTCGATCAGGCAACTATTCAGGGCTTGACGCAGGTCTGCAACGAATGTTTGGGAGAAGCGAATATTTTGACACAGCAGCGGAAAATCGTCTATCACCCCCGTGAAGGGCAGCTGATCCATCGGTATTACCCAGAGTGGTTTGAAAATCGAAACAGGGCAAACTAATCATCATACGTAATATTTACAGAAATCAGGAGGACCACCCATGTTAATGCAGGAAGAAAGAGAACTGGTCGTCGAGTACGGAAAAAAGATGAGCGCAGCGCGCCTGAGTACCGGCACCAGTGGAAATATCAGTATTTATAACGCCGAGAAAGGGCTCATGGCCATTAGTCCGTCGGGTATGGATTATTTTTCTACGCAGCCCGAGGATATTGTCATCACGGATTTGGACGCACATGTGGTGGATGGCGTGCGCAAGCCCTCCAGCGAATGGGCGCTGCACACTGTTTTTTACAAGAACAAGCCGGAGGCACGCTCCGTGGTCCACACTCATTCAATGTACTGCACGACTTTTGCCGTTTTGGGGCAGCCTGTGCGCGCCGTGCACTATGTAATTGGTGACGCGAATACGGACACCGTGCCCTGCGCACCATATCAGACGTTCGGTACTGTGGAACTGGCGGAGACGGCTATTGAGGTCTGCGGAGACAGCAACGCCGTTTTGCTGGCCAACCACGGTCTGGTGGTTTGTGGCGGCAATATCCAAAGCGCCTATTCTCTCGCCTGCAACATGGAATACATCGCCGAGTTGCAGTATCGCGCCATGTGCATCGGCACTCCGAATGTCCTCAGCAAGGACACGATGGACAAGGTGTTGGAAAAATTCAAGACCTACGGCCAGACACCGGGAAAGAAAACCGGTTATTAAGGAGCGTTCTGTATGAATTCATTTGATTTTTACAGCCCCACCTACTTTATCTTCGGAAAAGAACGGGAGCGGGAAACAGGCCTCTACGTGAAAAAGTTCGGCGGCAGCCGCTGTCTGGTGGTTTACGGCGGGCAGTCCGCAAAGCAGTCGGGTCTTCTGGATCGTGTGAAGGAATCACTGGAAGAGGCAGGTGTGCACGTGGAGGAACTGGGCGGAGTACGTCCCAATCCCCGCAGCAGCCTTGTCTATGAGGGAATTGAGCTGTGCCGAAAGAAGAACATTGATTTTCTGTTGGCGATTGGCGGCGGCAGCGTCATTGATACCGCTAAAGCCATTGCCATGGGCGCCGTCTACGACGGTGATTTTTGGGATTTCTTCACCGGAAAGACCCCCGAAAACGCCTTGCCTGTGGGCACCGTGCTGACGATTGCGGCCTCCGGCTCCGAGGGTTCTCCCGATTCTGTGATCACCAATGAAAAGACGCTGGAGAAAAACGCGGCGGAGTCAAACTGCCTGCGTCCTAAGTTCTCCGTGTTGAATCCCGCCCTGACAGAGAGTCTGCCACCCTATCAGACAGCCTGCGGCGTGACAGACATCATCGCCCACGCCTTTGAACGGTATTTTACAAATACAAAAGATGTGGAAATCACTGACCGACTTCTGGAGGGTGTGGTGTTGACCATGCTTCATGAAGGCAGACGCGTAATGACCGACCCAAGCAACTATGAGGCCCGGGCCAACATCATGTGGGCCGGCATGGTCTGCCACAATGACGTAATGGGTGTTGGCCGCCAGCAGGACTGGAACAGCCACCATCTGGAGCACGTACTCTCTGCCAAGTACGACTGCGCGCACGGTGCGGGCCTTGCGGTCGTCATGCCTGCCTGGATGACTTACTGCGCTCATCATCATGATCCAGCCCGCCTTGCGCAGATGGCAACCCGCATCTTCGGCTGCCAGATGGATTATGAAAATCCGTTAAATACTGCGCTGGAGGGCATTGAGGCATTTAAAACCTTTCTCAAATCCATCGGGATGCCGCTTTCCTTTGCCCAGATTGGCGCAGACCCCAAGTGCATTCCGGAACTGGTTGAAATGAATCACATCGGCGACGGAAAAACCGGCGGCTTTGTGGCGTTGGATAAGCAGGCGCATTACGATATTTACGAGCTGGCGGTAGGTCGGGAGGAATAAACAACAGCATCCCGCAGCGGCGGATATGAGAAAGGAAGCGCATGATGGAAAAGGATCAACAGATGGGGTTTGCAACCCGCCAGATTCATGTTGGGAAACTCAAAGACACATCTGGCGCACTGTGCACACCGATTTATCAGACGGCCACGTTTGAATTTGAGACCGTTCAGCAGGGCGGCGCCCGCTTTGCCGGCGAAGAGCCGGGCTACATCTATTCCCGCCTTTCCAATCCCTCTTTGACACAGGTGGAGGAGAAGCTGGCCTCCTTGGAAAACGGCGAGGCCGCGCTGGCCACTGCCTCCGGCATGGGCGCGATCTCCGCGGCATTGTGGACGAGCGTGGTCGCAGGCGACGAAATTCTGGCCAGCGACACTCTGTACGGCTGCACATTTTCTCTGCTCTGCCACGGATTGACCAGATTCGGCGTGGATACGAAGTTCATTGATATGGTAAATCTCGAGAACTTTCAGGAGCATCTCACGCCCAAGACCAAGGTCATCTATTTTGAGACGCCCTGCAACCCCACACTGAAGATTTTGGACATTCAGGCCATTGCCGAAGCTGCCCATAAGTACAACCCCGCTATCTGTGTCATGGTGGACAATACCTTTTGCTCCCCCTATTTGCAGCGGCCGCTGGAGCTTGGTGCAGATGTGGTGGTCCACAGCGCCACCAAGTATATCAACGGCCACGGGGACGTAATCGCGGGTTTCATTGTCGGTTCGGCGGAGTTCATCGGCCAGTGTCGGACCTTTGGCCTGAAGGACATGACCGGCGCGGTAATGAGTCCTTTTGACGCGTTTTTGATTGCCCGCGGCCTCAAGACGCTGGATATCCGAATGGAGCGGCATTGCTCCAACGCCCGTAAGGTGGCGGCGTTTTTGCAGACTCACCCCGCAGTGGACAAGGTCTACTATCCCGGGCTTCCCGATTTCAAAGGCTACGAGGTCGCCCGAAAGCAGATGAAGGACTTTGGCGGCATGCTGTCCATTGAACTCAAGGCCGGCCGTGAGGAAGTTGCCAATGCCCTCAACAATCTGCGGCTGTGCAGCATTGCGGTGTCTCTGGGCGACGCCGAGACGCTGGTGGAACACGCGGCAACCATGACCCACTCAACATATACGTCGGAGGAACTGGCGGTCGCGGGGATCTCGGAGGGTTTGGTCCGCATCTCCGTGGGATTGGAAGACCCTGAAGATATTATTGCCGATCTCAAGAGCGTTCTTGATTCCCTCGTTTCTTAAATTACAGGGAGACTGCACAACCTGATTTACGGCTACACAATTATACAAAAGTTTTAACAAGCTGAGGGGCAGGATTAAATCCTGCCCCTCAGCTTGTTGAAAACGATTTCATTTTTCTGGATTTTCAATTCCATCCGGGAAAACGGCACGGGAATTGCTAGAGAAAGAGTGAGGAAGGCTTCATCAATCTTTCTTGTGGCAATTATCAAACAGGAGGAAATCCAACTATGGAAAACAATTTGGCACTGCGCAATATCCGGGTGCTTGACCTGACCCGCGTTCTGGCGGGCCCTTACTGCACAATGTATCTGGCGGATCTGGGCGCGGAGGTCATTAAGATCGAGATCCCGGGTTCGGGCGACGATACCCGCAAGTTTCCGCCTTTTAAAAACGGGGAAAGCCTGTACTATTGTAACGTTAACCGTAACAAAAAAGGCGTTACACTTAACCTGAAAGACCAAGAAGGCAAAGAGCTTTTCAAGGAAATGGTTAAAAACGCCGACGTGGTTGTGGAAAACTACCGCCCGGGCGTTATGGAGAAACTGGAACTGGGGTATGACGTTTTGAAAGAAGTCAATCCCCGGATCGTATATGCCGCCGTGTCCGGCTTTGGTTTTTATGGGCCGCTGCACGACCGTCCCGGCTACGACATCATTGCGCAGGCGATGAGCGGCATTATGAGTCTTACCGGTGAATCCGGCGGAGGCCCTATCCGCACCGGCAGCGCCATTGGCGATCTGGTCGGCGGCCTGAACACCTGTATCGGCATTCTGGCGGCATTGAATGCCCGTCAGCTGACAGGTAAAGGCCAGCGGGTGGACGTGTCTTTGGTGGACGGGTTGGTTTCCTTCTTGGAGACAAACACCCAACGCTATCAGGCAAACGGTATGCAGCCGCCCCGCATGGGCAACCGGTATCCTTCCGCCGCGCCCTACGACTCGTTTAAAGCCAAGGATGGCGAGTTCGTCATCGGCTGCGGCAACGACAAGCTGTTTGCTTTGCTGTGCACCAAGGTAATCGGACATCCCGAGCTGGTAGATGACGAACGCTATAACGAACCGGCCAAACGCCTGGAACGGGAGGCGGAGCTGAAAAGCGTAATCGAGGAGTGGTCCGTGAACTACACCATTGAGGAGGCGGTTAACCAAATTTTATCCGCCGGCGTTCCCGCTGCTCCCATTTACGACATTAAAGCCGTGATGGAAAACGACCACATTGCCAATGTCCGTGAAATGTTTATCAACTGTGAGCACCCCGTGGCCGGGCACCTTCGTATTAACGGAAATCCGGTGAAGCTGATGGACAGCATGCCCAAGCTGCGCACCCCCGCCCCCACACTGGGGCAGGACAATGAATCCGTTTACGAAAGTGTATTCGGTATCAGCGCAGACCGTCTGCGGGGGTTGAAGGAAAAGGGCGTTATTTAACGGACTTTTAAAAAGACTGCTTGTAATGAAAGGAGCTCTCCAATGAACCTTCCTAAATTTGTAGAAATGATTGAAGTCTGCCCGCGGGACGGTTTTCAGAATATCCACGATTTAATTCCCTTTGACACCAAGGTCGCGGTCATTCAGCAGCTGGCCACCGCCGGGTATCAGCGGATTGAGATTTGTTCCTTCGTCAGCCCTAAGGCCATTCCTCAGATGGCCGACGCGGTGGACGTTGTGGCGTCCACACGGGATGTGCTGAAGTCCAACGGCGTGAAAACCGCCGCGTTGGTGCCCAACGCCAGGGGCGTGGAAGCGGCGGTTGCCTGCGGGATTGACGAGCTGACCTATGTCATCAGCGTCAGTGAGAAGCACAATGTGGCCAATGTGAAACGCACGCCTGCCGAGTCTATGGAAGAGTTCAAGGCGCTGATCAGCCGATATGGTGACAGAGTCCGGTTCCGGCTGTCTCTTGCCACTGCGCTTGGCTGCCCCTTCGGTGAAGAAATTCGCACTGAACGGGTGCTGGAAATGGCTAAATTCGGGTTTGAGCTGGGGTGCGAAGAAGTAATGATTGCGGACACCGTGGGCATGGCCAACCCCGTCCGAGTTTCCGACCTGATGACCACTCTAGTGCATATCTACGGCCCTGACAAATTTATTATGCACCTGCACGATACCCGGGGACTGGCGCTTGCCAACACGCTGGCCGCCATGCAGTTGGGCTTGCACAAGTTTGAATCCGCAGCCGGCGGCTTGGGCGGCTGTCCTTTTGCCCCCGGCGCGGCGGGAAATGTGGCCTCCGAAGACGTGCTGAACATGCTCACGGAGATGGGCGTGGAAACCGGCGTAAACGCCGTCGCCTTGAACGAAGCCGTCATTTTAATTCGAGAGGGTGTCCACGCCCCCATTGTCAGTCATATGGCCGGTTTGTATAAGAAGTCGCCCTGCGTTTAAACAAAGACTTCTAAAGCTTTCCTCTCTCTTATTACCCCCTCCCTCATGCAAGACGGGCGGAGCCGCAGGGCTTCGCCCGTCCTGCTGAAATTGCAAGAGAAGAAATCGACAGGACTCGCAAGCTGTGTTATAGTGGTTTCAATTATGAAACGCGGAGGCGAAACAATGCAACCATTTTTTGATTCTCCCGACGACGAAACGGTTCAGGAGATTTGCATGATTGCACCTACGGAGCAATTGGCCCGAAAAGCCCGTGGTATCATTGAAAAAAGAGGAAATCCCATAGACGTATTTGTCTGCAACCGAAAGGGCGACGGACCGGGGAGCGTAACCTCTCCGGAAGATATTGTGAATCTGGCCTCCTCCTTGCAGCAACGGGGCGCCAAGCTGTTTCTCTCTCGAAAGGGGACGCAACAGATTGTGGAGCGCGCCTTGGGGATTCAGGTGGTAGGGCTGAACAACACCCTCACGGACTATATGAAAATGATTTTGGATAATCAAGTGGGGGGCGGTTTGATCGCCTTTTTTTCCTATGGAGCACTGAGCGACGAGGTAATGCTCATGTGTGAAATGCTACGCATCCGCGCAAAAAATTATATCTTTTCCAGCCCAGAGGACAGCTATGATGCTGTGGCTGCCGCCGTGGCCGACGGAGCCACCTACGGAATCGGCGGTGCATGGACCTCAGTTCCCGCGGCAGCGGGCGGTTTACCTCATGCTATTTTGGAAAACTCCAGCGAATCCATTGTCAACGCCTTAGATGTTGCCCTGCAAATTCGCGCCATTCAAAGAGAAGAAGCGGTGAAGCAGCGCCAATTTAAAACCCGGATGGAAATGTATCAGGCCGTGCTGAATGCCACGCACGACGCCATCATCTCCGTAAATGAACAGGGGACGGTTCAAGTGGTCAACCCTGTGGCAGAGAGGATCATCGGCAAAAGCGCTTGCGATTTGCTGGGCCATCCCATTGAAGAGGTGCTGCCCAACACCAAGCTGCCAGAGGTGCTGCGCACCGGCCGCCCCCAGACCAACCAGATTATGCAGTTCGGCAAAACTCTGACCAATACCAACCGTTTGCCGATTTTGGTAGACAACGACGTGCGGGGTGTTGTGGCCACGTTTCAGGACATTCGCCAGCTTCAGACCACAGAGCAGAAAATCCGCCTGAAGCTGCACGAAAAGGGGCTGGTGGCAAAGTATACGTTCGCCGACATTCTGGGAGCTTCCCCAGCCATTCTCAGCACCATTCAAATCGCCAAAAGCTATGCCACGTCTTCAGCCGCCGTGCTAATTCACGGGGAAACCGGCGTGGGCAAAGAGCTGTTTGCCCAAAGCATCCACAACCGCAGTTCCCGGCGTAACGGCCCTTTCGTGGCTTTGAACTGCGCGGCGGTGGCAAACAACCTGCTGGAGAGCGAGCTGTTTGGCTATGAGGAGGGCGCCTTTACCGGCGCTTCCCGGGGCGGGCGGGAAGGCCTGTTTGAGCTGTCCCACGGCGGCACCATTTTTTTAGACGAGATTGGCGAAATCTCCACGGAGACACAGGTGGCCTTACTGCGTGTCCTTCAGGAAAAGGAAATCCGCCGAGTGGGAGGATCACGAGTCATCCCGGTGGATGTGAGGGTCATTACAGCCACAAACCGAGATTTGATCGAGGAAATCTTGAAAAAGCGCTTTCGGGAGGATTTATATTACCGCCTCAATGTGCTGGATTTGGAAATTCCGCCCCTGCGGGAGCGGGGACGGGATGTGGAAATTCTGGGGCTGCATTTTTTTAAAAAACTTTCCGGCACCACAGCATCGGAGCGGCACAAGCGTTTTCTGGAAATCCTGAATCAGGTCGGGCAGTACGACTGGTATGGCAATATCCGCGAATTGCAGAACTTTGCAGAGCGGGTTCATATCCTTCTGAAAAATGGGGCGGAAACCTTTGATGTCATGACGGAAATGATGCGGCGGCGCAGTTTGGCGCCCGCCGCCCAGCCATCCCCGGGCAAAAGCGACGAACATGAGCGTCAGGCCATTGCCGCCGCTTTGGCGGCATATCCCAACTCCGTGGAAGAAGCTGCCCGCAGTCTGGGCTGCAGTCGTCAAACTCTGTGGCGCAAGATGAAAAAGTTTGGACTTTCCCGATAACTCATCATCGTTTCATGTCAACCAGCACGTAACAGCACATCATGCAACACGGATGCAACGTTCGGGCCGCCGACACAATGTGTCGGCGGTTTTTTCGGTTTGTTGTCTTCTGCCTGACCTTCCGAAGAGAAAAGCAACATTAAAATTGGAGTACATAGCAAATTTTTGCACCCATTCTTGGCAAAAAACACTGGTCCTAAATAATCTCAGATATTTCCCTCAGTTGGCATAGATGTTGCTTGCTCTTATATTGATGAAGCTTTACTCCGCAAACCAGGCAAGTGGTCCGCAAGTGTGTATGCCGGGCCGCAAGGAAATTAAGGAGGAGATTATATGGGTAAATTCAAAGTCAGAAAAATTGGTTTTATCGTCGGCTTGTTGGTCATGCTGCTGCTGGCCTTTATGCCAACTCCTGAGGGACTGACCCTCGTGGGACAGCGTGTTTTGGCCGTTACTGTACTGATGGTTATTTTTTGGATGACCGAGGCCATACCCATTTCGTTTACGGCGCTGCTGCCTTTGATCCTATTCCCGCTTCTGGGGATTACCGGGGCAAAGGGTCAAAATGACATTCAATTATTTAAGCATTATGCATATCAGACCTGCTATCTGTTGGTTGGCGTGGGCTTTTTGTCCGGCGCCATGGTAAAGCACGGTTTGCATAAGCGGATTGCACTGGGCATTGTCAGTAAGATTGGCAAAAAGCCCAGCACCATGGTCTTGGGCTTTATAATCGCCGTGGGCTTTGTGTCCATGTGGATGTCCAACACCACGGCCACCGTGATGATGCTGCCTGTGGCTTTGGCAATCGCAAAGACGTTGGGCGATCGCGCGGAGGGTTTGAAAAAAGCATTGATTTTGTCCATTCCCTTCGCAGCCACATTGGGAGGTATGGCTACTGTCATTGGAACCACTACCAATCCAACAGGTATTGGCTTGATTCAAGAGACCATCGGCTTGACCATCGGCTTCACCGACTGGATGAAAATCGGTCTGCCCTTCGCACTGGTTCTGATTCCCTTGTTCTGGTTGTACATGGTCAAGTTTTTCAAGGTTGATAAAATGCCCAATATGGATATCGCCATTGCTCATCAGCAGTACAAGGAATTGGGCTCCTGGACCAAGGGCGAGAAACACACTGCCGCCATCTTTCTCCTGTGCGTTTTTCTGTGGATTACCCGTTCCAACCTCTGGGGTCAGTTTTTCCCCTTTGCAACGGATGAAACCGTCGCCATGCTGGGCGCTTTCTTGACGCTGGTGGTTCCTCTGAACTACAAAGAGGGCGAGTATGTCATGGATATGAAAACCGGCATGAGCGAAATCCCGTGGACTGCGGTCATTTTGCTGGGCGGCTCTATGGTGATGGGCAACGCCTTTAAGGATGCCGGCGTTGCTGCTTGGATTGCAGGTAAGATGACTGGTCTGGCCGGGCTAAACTCCGTTGTGATCGTCGTCATCGTGGGGGTTGTCACTGCGCTTTTGACCGAGTTGACTACCAATGCCGTGGTTGTGGCGGCTTTCCTGCCGGTACTTGCCTCTGTGGGCACGGCCATTGGCGTGAGTCCATTGGCCATGATGCTGGGCTGTATGCTGGCCTGTAACTTTGCCTTTATGCTGCCTCCTGCCACGCCCCCCAATGCTATCGCCTATGGCACCGGTGAGATTGAAATGAAGGATTTGATTAAGTGCGGTCTCGGCCTGAAGTTAATCTGCCTTGTCGTGTTTCCCTTTGTGCTCTATTTTATTACCATGGGTGTTTTTAAAATCGGAATTTGATTTTTGTCTACTTAAATATGATGCAAGCCGCCGCGCAAATTGCGCGGCGGCTTGGCTTTTCCACGTTGCTAAGAAAACGTAGGCACAGCTCTAGGCGCGATGGTGGCCATGGCGGTAAACATAGAATTGCCGTAAGACACTTCAAAGTCGTCGCCCGGGCAGCTGAGCGTCCTTCGGATGCTCAGCAGTCCCAGCCCCCCCTCCTGTTTGCGGGACAAAAGCTCTCCGCCAATTTTGCGGACCTGTCCATCAAAGGAGTTTTCCACCAGCAGTTTCAGATGATCGCCGTCCCACCGACCGCGAATATGAACGAAGCGAGGCCCAGTAAAGCACCGGCAAGCATCCAGCGCGTTTTCCAAAAGGTTGCCGATGACAATACATAAAGTCAAATCATCAATCGGAATGGTTCCCGGCAGATCCAGGTGCGTCTCCAGATGTACCTGATTTTCCCGGCATCTGCCCGAAAACTCCTGCAAAAGGCCATTAACAGCCTGATTCTGGCAAAATGTCTGCATAGCGGCGCTGTCTAGTTCTTTTTTCAGTTCGCTCAGATATTGGGTCTGTGTGTCTTTGTCCATATTCTGCAAAGCGTGAATATGATGGCGAAAATCATGCCGGATGATCCGAACCTGTTCAATATAATCCAGTATCTGATGATAGAGTTCCCTCTGCTGATAAAGAAGATGTTTTGCAACCTCCAACTCCTCGGTCACTTTTCTACGCTCCATCAGCTCTAAGAGGCTGTTTAATATCAAAACATACAACCCGACAATCATACTGCACAGGATGAAGAAAAACACCACCGCGCCAAATCCGCCCGTAGCCAGCGCGCGGCGTGAAAAAATGGTGCTGGTCCCCACAAACAGAAGAAGTAGAGAGATGGTGGGGTATGCAAGCAGCAGCGTGGGGGCTCGGACAGAGAGTTCTGCGAACAGCCGTTTTACGGCCTCTTTCATCCACAGGCGAATCCCCAGATAAAATCCAAATGCCGACAGAGCGGATACGATCACACAGATTTGAGAATAGGTCAGCTCTGTTCTGCCCAGCAGGGCCCATGCAATCAATTCATTTAAAGAGTCAGAGAGCACCGCAAATAACCAGGCCGACAGATACAGGAAAGTTTTTTCCAATACCCCCCCTTGAAAGAACAGCAACAGAATCAAAAAATAAAGAAAAGAGAACAGCCCCTGAACCATTACGAATATATTGTCGGGAATGTGAAACAGACTTTGCAGAAAGGTCATAATGACCCACAGATAAACCGAGATACTGGCAATATTCTCCCGGCTCTTGACTTTCGGCTCCAAACATACAAACACCGGCATCATCCGCACGGACAGCGTAATGAGATTGAGAAAGATTCGGCAGGCTTCATCATTCATGGAGTTCACCTGAGTCGGTGGCGGTAAAATGCCGCCTTGCTCTGTCGATAATAGCTCCGGGAAATCGGTGCCACCATGCTTTGTCGGAGAAGAAAACCGTTGGATTCCATCTGTTCCACACTGTCCAAATTCACAAGATAGCTCTGATGGCATCGGATAAACTGAGAATATTCCGCCAGACACCGCTCCAAATCACCCAGCTTGTGGGTGATGGGAAATCGCTCCCCGCTGCACAGTGTAACATAAACCCGATGCAGACGGCTTTCAAAATAAGCAACCTTTTCCAGCCGCAACTCCAGCGGGACGCGATTGCGGACGACCTGTATAGAAGCCGTTCGGCGCCCAAAGCAGTCTTTCAGAACCCGGTTCATGGTCTCCTCAAAGGCAGGCATCTGTATCGGTTTGAGAACAAAGCCCGCCGCACGGACGCTGTATCCTTCCACCGCTGATTCCAACGAGGACGTCACAAAAATGATAACCGGGTCGTCTTCCCGTTTCCGAAGCGTCCGGGCTGTCTCAAAGCCGGACAACTGCGGCATCATCACATCCAAAAAATAAAGGTCGTAGTTTTGATCTGCAGCTAAAAAATCGGTTCCGCTCTGGAAGGTTTCAATTTCCGCCGATATATTCCAGAGGCTGAAAAAGTCTGAGACATAGCCGGCCAGGCGGCTGCATTCAACTGCATCGTCATCACACACGGCAATTTGGAACATTTACATCCCTCCCAGAAAGAAGTCTGGCCACAGCAATTGCCCGTAAGCATTGACTTCACCGCCCAGACAGGCGGTTTTTTATATTTTATTGAATAATAATCTGCCAGTCAAGAGGCAAGGATGCCATATGTGGAGAACAATCTGATCCGTATCCACCATATTTGGTAGCTTTTTTACAGAAGTGGCAGTTTATCTCACAGTAAAGGGATGCTACATTAGTGTTATAGTAACAGGACTGTGTAGGAAGTCTTTTGGAGGAGGAAAATTATGCAGACAAATATGATTGTAACCACCATTGTTGTGGTCTACCTGCTGGGCATGCTGTGGATCGGCTGGTACTCTTCGACCAAGGTATCCACCAACACGGATTTTATGGTGGCGGGTCGGCGTCTGGGGCCTTTTTTGATGGCGGGCACCTTGGCTGCAACGGAGATTGGCGGCGGAAGCTCCCTTGGTGTTGTGCAAAACGGAATGTCCGGCTACGGGCTGAGCGCCGCATGGTACATCATTGCCATGGGTCTGGCGTTTGTCATTCTGAGCTTTGTGGCGCCGAAGTTTCGAGGGGCAACGGTAAAAACCGTGCCTGAATACTTCCGCAGGCGGTATGGAAAGTCCTGCGGGATTATCACATCCGTCATTATGCTTCTGCCTCTGATCGGCCTGACCGCCGGACAGGTCATTGCCTCGGCCGTTATTCTCTCCACCATGCTGAGCATCAACTATCAGGTTGCGGTCATTATCGTGGCCGTGGTGGTGACGGTTTACTCTATCATGGGCGGCCTTTGGAGCGTTACATTGACAGACTTTGTGCAGGTGTTTTTAATCGTGCTGGGTATGATTATCGCCGTTCCGTTTGCGTTGAAGGACGCAGGTGGTTGGGCGAATGTGACCGCCAATATCCCGGCAGGAACCTTGGATCTCTTCCAGGGCTATGATTTATTCGGAATCATTTCGCTCGTGGTCATGTATACTGCCACCTTTTCCGTGGGACAGGAAGCGGTTTCTCGTTTCTACGCGGCGAAAAACGAAAATACAGCCAAAGTCGGCGCGTGGATGGCGGCGCTTATCAACTTTATCTACGCGTTTGTCCCCACCATCTTGGGAATCATTACGCTGGCTTTGATTAACATGGGCAAGTTTGATGCCGCACAGTTTGAATCGGTAGGTGCGCGATACGCCCTGCCCGTACTGGCCATGCGGACAATGCCCGCCCTGATTTGCGGGTTGCTTTTTTCCGGAATTATTTCGGCAACCATGTCCAGTTCCGACTCCGATCTGCTGGGCGCGGGTTCCATCTTCGCAAACGACATTTACAAAGCGGTTTTGAAGCCCGACGCAACCAGTGCGCAGGTGATGCGGGTCACCAAAACTGTGATGTGCGTTGTGGGCGTGGCGTCCATGTTTATCGCGCTGTTCAATACCAGCAGCATCGTGTCCATTCTGATGTTCTGCTTCACTCTGCGGGCCGCCGGATCGTTCTTCCCCTATGTGATGGGGCATTACTGGAAAAAGGCGTCTACCGGCGGTACCATTGCCTCTTTGTTGGCCGGTACGCTGGTGGTGGTCTATCTGGAGCACATCTCCAAGGGCGTTCTATTTGGAATTAAGTTCAGTCAGCCGGTGATTCCCGGTTTGGTGGCAGCATTTATCTGCTTTATCATTTTCTCGCTTCTGATGCCGCCAAAGGTGGAAACCACGGAACTTGCCGCGGAAGAGGTCGACTAATCCAAAATCAGCCGCTGAATCATCCTATGAACTAAATTTGGGAAGCACATCCTGTTCAGAAGAAATCTTGCGGATGTGCTTCCCGAATTATTTGCTTGTTTAAAATGCCCTCGGAAAATACCGCCGGCCCATCTTGCCATGCGTCCCTCTTCGTGCTATGATGAGGCAAATAAAAAAGGGCAGGGTGATTTTATGATGTGGATGCGCAGCCGCGTTCTTGCTGTGCTCATCGCGGGCGTCAGCCTGATTATCGCGGTGAGTCTTGCCGTAGGCAGTCTTGTGGATTACAAGCAAAACGCCTCTGGTGGCATCAGTGCCACCGGCTCGGCCACAAGAGATTTTACATCCGATTTAATCGTGTGGCGGGGCAGTTTTTCCGCCTATGGACAGTCCACCACGGAGGCGTATGCGTCCATCCAGCACGACGCGGACGTGGTTCGGAACTATTTGCTGTCCCACAACGTTCCGGAGGAGAGCATCGTCTTTTCCTCGGTGACCATCGAGCCCGACTACCGGGAGATTTACAATGATAACGGCAATTATGTTGACTCGGAGCTGAAGGGATATTCTCTCAGCCAGCGGCTCACCATTCAGTCCTCAGACGTGGAGGGCATTGAGCTTATTTCCCGGGACATTACGGAGCTGATTGGACGGGGCGTGAACTTTTATTCGGAATCCCCGGAGTATTACTACACCAAGCTGGGCGAACTGAAACTGGAGCTGATCGACGCCGCCACCACGGATGCCAAGGCCCGCGTGGACATCATGGCAGAGCAATCCAACGGAAAAGTGGGAAAGCTGCTCAGCGCCGACCTTGGAACCTTCCAGATTACTGCGCAGAATTCGGCAGAGGATTCCTACGTTGCCGGTGGCGCGTTTAACACCTGGTCCCGGGAAAAAACCATGTTTATTTCCGTCCGGCTTCATTATGCGCTGCGATAAATTGGGGAACCGGCTTCTGCGCCCCATGAAAAAGCACCCTTTATCCAAGTGACATTCCAGAAAGTGAGAATCCGAACCCGCCTTTGTTAAGGTGGGGTTCGGATTCTTATCATTTATGCCATCGATTCAGAAAGGAAACACCGGCGTTTCCGTTTCATTAGTATTTTCCAAGACCACTGGCCGCCATAGAAACTGCCCGCCCGGATACGGCCTGTACCTTTTTGAAGTCTCCCTGCTGCTGATCTGAAGAGCGCTCTTCTGGTGTTTTGGAAACCGACTCGCTCTTCGGAAGATGGCTCCCCGGGCTCAGCTTGAATACGCTGACATAATCCTTCAGAATGTCAGCCTGCGCAGAAAGTTCCTCGCTTGCGGCGGCACTTTCTTCGGCGGACGCCGCGTTATTCTGCACAACCTGAGAAATCTCCGCAATCCCCTGATTGATCTGCTCAAGAGCCGCTGCCTGCTCATGAGAAGCCGCGGCAATGGCATTCACAAGCTCTCCCGCCTGCGAGACTCCCACCACAATTTTGCTCAGCGCATCGGCCGTATCATTTGCGATTATGGTTCCCGCTGCAACCTTATTTATGGAGTTTTCAATCAATTCCGTGGTTTCCTTGGCTGCTTTGGAGGACTGTGCAGCAAGACTTCTAACTTCCTCGGCAACAACCGCGAACCCCTTTCCATACTGGCCTGCCCGGGCTGCTTCCACTGCGGCATTAAGCGCAAGAATATTTGTCTGGAAGGCAATATTTTCAATCACCTTGATGATCTTGTTGATGTTTTCCGAGGATGCGTTGATTTCATTCATAGCGCGGAGCATCTCCGCCATCTGCGCATTGCCTGCATCCGCATCTTTTTGAATATTTCCCGCCAATTCGTTTGTTTTTTGCGCGTTCTGCGCGGTTTGAGTGGTCTGGGAAGTAATTTCTTCCATGGACGCCGACAGTTCCTCAACAGAGCTTGCCTGTTCTGTTGCGCCTTGCGAAAGCGATGTGCTGGAGTCTGCCACGAGCCCCGCGCCAGAATCCACTTGGTCCGCGGATGTAACAATGGAAGCTGCAAGACCGTGGAATTTTTCCACAAGCTCCGAAAGTGCCTTGCCCATTATGTCCTTTTCAGAACGGACCGTTACTGCCAACGATAAGTCTCCCGTCGCCACGGTTTCCAGTTCACGGCTGAGTTTTACCGTTCCTTCTATTAGCTTATTAAAGGCGAGCGCAACCTTTCCGATCTCATCCTTGCGCTTTTTCACTTGTGTATCTTCCTCTGTTACTAAACCGTATATGTCAACATCTCCAACAGCTATATGCTCGGAAACCATTTCAATCATTTTAAGCGGTTTGCTGATAATACCAGATGTGAAAATGCTCAAAAACAAGGAAATGACAAAGGATACAACAATTAAAATAATCATAATCACCATTGCTATAGATGCCGCCGCCTTATTATTTGCAAGATTCTCCTGTGCGTTGGCTTCTTTCTTTTGTGTAAGTAGCTCAAAGTTTTCAGCGGCATTTTGGGCCTGAGGCGCCCCTTCATGAATGAGCGCCAGTATCTCTTCCTTTACTTTTCCCGCCTTGGCATCTTTAATTATGTTATTAACTGTATCTGCATAGGCTTCATACGCCGTCATGGTTGAATCATATAGCTGTTGCCCTTCATCGCTCGTAATGGTTTCGCTGTATTTCTCCATTTGAACCTGCACCGCGTCCATTTGCGCTGTTATTTCTTGATAGTATTTATCACGCCCCGTATCATAGTAAATATAAAGGTTGCGAATTGCGACTCTAATCTCCTTGAAGCTGCTCTCCGCTTCATTGCAGTAAACGATTCCCATGGTTTGATTGTCGTAGGTGGTTTGCTGGTCACTGTTCATTTGCAGCATGTTGAAAATCCCGACAGCGCCGACTACGATTCCTAAAATTGATATAAAGAGAAACCCAAAAACTAATTTTTTCGATATCTTTAAATTTTCAAACCACTTCTTCATTTTCCCGACTCCTTCAAATCTTCACGGCAATGTGTCAATCCGCTGTACCGTGATACTTTTATTTACACATTTTGATTGCCCTTCAGGGACAGGCGGAACCGATGCGGATATCTTCCGTGTTCAGCAGCCTCATCCAGTCGCACAGCAGTATCGGCATTTTGCGCGACTCTTCCATATTTTTACATGCTCGGCGCCGGTTCCATATCTTAGGTTCGATTTCTGCACGATATTTTTGCCGAGCGGGACTATTCGAAACTGTCTTTTATAGAGTCCTTTATTCAAAGCTATTTTTAAAAAGACTGGCCATGATCTCACTCCCTTAAACTTTTTTTAGAAACACGTTTTGCACTTTTAAAAACTTGCTCACACGACGATGAATAGGGTGCACCTTATTCAGCACATCCTATTTGATGGGAACAAATCCATTGGCCGTAGTTTGTCAAAGACTGCGGAATCGCAACGCAAGAACGTTGCGATTCCTGCATAATTACATATTTACGACGGAAGTAGTGACGGCGTTTGAAGCAATTACCATATGCGTGATGTGCAGCTCGTTGAGCTTGTCCATTGCAATTTTTTTCTGTTCCATGAGAGAATGAGCGTAAATGTTTAGGGTAATTGAGACGTTGGCATGCCCCAAAATTTCGCTCAGTGTTTTAATATCAACGCCAAGTTCCAATGCTCTTGTGGCGAAGGTATGACGAATCGCGTGAAATTTGTGATCCTTTACGCAAGCGTCCTTTAAAACCTTTTTGTACAGCTTTTGATAAGCCCTTGGGTCTGTCGGAGTGTTTGTACCCGAAATCAAATAGCAGTTTTCGCTGGTGCATTTATAGCTGTACTTTTTATGCATATCCAGGAGAAAGGCAGGCAGGGGTATCTTTCTCATAGATTTCTGACTTTTCGGCGCGCCCACAAGGAGTTTCGTTTTGCAATTACCACCCTGCATGTTTTTTACGCGAGTCACTGTTTTTGTTACAGACATTGTGCCGGCCTCATAATCAAAATCACTCCATTTCAGAGCGCAAAGCTCACCAAGTCGAATCCCGGTATAAAATGTCAGAAGAATACCAAGCGTTCGGATATCCTCAGAATGAGAAATGGCGTTTTCGATCAGCCGCTGTTCATTGATTGAGAATACCTGCACCTCCGTGTTTTAGTCTTTGGCAACTTGACAGCTTCCATTATGACGGAATATGTGGGCCAGCCCTTCACAATCTCTTTTAGCGCAGTCTTAAAAACAGTTAGTATTTTTCTCTTATAGGCTTCGGAAAGCGTAGTGTATTGATTGATAAACGCGGTGAATCGTGCGACTGAATATTCTGTAAGGCTTTCATTTCCGGGCTTTTCAAAAAAGGGAATTACATAGTGCTGCATGCAGGAAAAGTAGTTTCCAAAGGTTGACGCTTTCACGTGATTGATAATATCTCCTTGCAGCCAACACGCAAATAATTCTGCCGCACTTTCAACCGGTCTTTGTTGTTTTATTTCCCGCGGTTTTATGTGCTCCTTGTAATTTTTTTGCTTATTCTTAACCTCTTTGTACGTTTTAGCATAGACATAACAGTATTTTCCGTCTGCCTTGAGAATACGTCCCTCCCAGCGGCCGTCTTTACGTTTATAAACATTTTCTCCTCTTCTTGGCATGTTACTGCTCCTCTCGTGAATGACTTGAATTTTGACGGCGATTAGATCACCAAATACAGAAAAAACCTCTGCGTTTTCATCTGAGTATATCGGATATTTCACCATCACCAACAATTATTTTAATTTACAGACCAAATGGGGTTATTTTATAATCGAAACGGGTCGATAAATAAGATAATTGGTGATACAAAGCCTCCGCAGTCTTTGACAAACTACGGCCAATTTTTGTATTTTAAAGGTCCTAATTTATGGAAGTCCAATTTGTATGGGTATACACTAAAAAAGCCTTTATCGACTGGTAAAAGCTATGGAACCCTTCTCGCAAAGCATAGCAATGCCTTGAAAAAGCCTGTTTAGATTCTGCATAGTCACGCCTGCATTCTATGGAGTGGCAGGTGTCACTACTGCTGAAGACAAAAAACAAGGGCGTTGAGGAGATAAATCCTCGGCGCCCACGTTTTTACGTTGCCTGAGTAAGTCAAAGCACTTACCTCCGGCAAGAAATCTTAAATCATTTTCATTCTCGAATTTTTCTGCTCAAGCCTTAATCGCACCCACCTTTCAATAGAGACCCACCATCAGACTTGCCCCAATGGGCAAGTCTTTTTTCTGTTTATTCCACTAATTTTAATATTTTTTACCCACTGCAGCCCAAGACTTGTAAGTCCTTTACCACCTCATCGCAACGAATCGACAAAACTATTACGCATTTGTCTTTGCAACGAGTACGAGAATCGTTGCGGAGCATGGGTGTACTTTCTTCCATTTTGGGGAAGCTAGGCCGCTTATGCAGGGTTGCAACGTGCTGCATGAATTTTTTCACTCGAACAGGAGACTAATAAAGAAGTATTATCCTGTTCTTATCGGAAAGCTGTCAGGATGTCTTGCAAGAGATACCGTCATATATGGAGGATTTCTTAAATTAGGAGGAGCCTCAATTGCAGATCTTCTTAAAGAAAATTAATTTTTATATCCCTCTGTCGGTTGTGTTAGTAATACTGTTTCTATTGTCTTGTTTTGTTCTATTCATGGTCTATTATCGACTTAAAAACGTTAGAAAAAGCGTAAATATGTCGGCTTCTTCATCCGAAGCGGATCCGCAGGGCCCAAGCGGGTGGGAAAAGCAAATGATGGATCTGGCAGAAGGCCACGGGAGGATTAGCCTGACGGGATACAGCTTTGTTCTAAACGACCACAATCAGGCCGCCTATAGAAAGTTGAATCAAATCCGAAACAGCATTTCTGCCGTATCCGCCGATATTATTTTTCTGATTCCAGCGGCACGCTGGCTTTTTGATAATTTTCAGATGTTATATCGGGAAATCAAAAAAGTGCGCACTCTGGCAATTGGCCACACCGCATTGCCTATTTTAAAAGGGAAAGAATACCGGGATTTTCCCCGCATCTATATCGTGGCAAAAAAGATGGTCGCTCTTTCCGGGGGACATCTGAGCGAAGAAACCATTTCCGTAATGCTGAAAGCATATCAGCAGAAGGTGCCGCTTACGGATAGAGAGATCTGGGCTTTTCCGGGAGTGCTGGGCTTTTGTATTCTTGAAGAGATTCTTACAACCGCCGATGAAATTCTTCGTATAATTAACGTGAAGTTAAAGGCGGAAGAATTTTTCCGTGATAAGTTGGAGGAGCTAAGGGAGCCAGCGAACCTGTCCGCGCTGCTTTGTAAAATAGAGGATAACTTGAGGCTGAATTGTTCGTTCCATTCCCATATAATCTATCTGTTGAAAAACATGTCCTTCAACGAGGCTTCCATTCAAAGATATCTGGAATATCATCTTTCACCGCAAGAAAGGCCGGTGAAGACCTCCGTTATATTTCAGACGGAAGGAAAGACGGAATCAGTTCTTGAAACAACTATCCGGACTTTAATTGTTAGTCTGAGAGATATTAACGAAGTGGACGAAGAGGAATTTTTTGCGCAATATTCCTGTCTGGAACGAATTTTATCACAGGACCCGGACGGTATCTATCAAACGATGGATTTGGAATCCAAGGGTATGTACCGCGGAGTCATTGTTGCGCTATCGCGTCGATATCGGCTGGCAGAGGAAACAATTGCGAAGGACTGCTTGGAACTGGCGGTTCAGGGAAGAGAAGACCTGCACTGCTCCCATCATGTGGGGGCTTATCTTCTGGGTAAAGGATATCCGGTTCTGAAAGCAAGAACGTTGGGAAAACCAACTCCCACAAGCATAAAAAAGCAAATGAATGTGAAGGGTTTTCTTTATTTTCTCACCCTGTTCCTAATTTTTTCAGGGTTAAGCGCCTGCGCGCTCTATGCGTTCCGTGCCCTTGGCGGACTGAGGAATACCGTCCGGTGTATAATCGTCCTTCTGGCGGCGATACCGCTGCTCTTGGGGATTTCCACAGAGATCACAAATTTTATATTTACCAGAAGAATTCGCGTTAAGAAGATCCCCTGCTTGAACTATCTAAAGGAACTGCCGCAAGAAGCACGGACCTTTGTGGTCATGCCGGTGATCGTCTCTTCCACGGAACAGGGCCTGACGTATATGGATCGCCTTCAAAAGCATTATCTGGCGAACCGACAATCGAATCTTTTTTTCGCGCTGCTGCTCGATTTTGAGGATTCCCCGCATCCGTCCGTGCCAAAAGACGGGGTGATTGAACGCGCTCTTACTGCGCGTATGAAAGAACTGAATGAACTCTATCCGTCTGAGTATCCGCGCTTTTCCCTGTTTTTCCGCTGCCGCAGATGGAATGAAGCAGAGAGTTGCTACATGGGGTGGGAGCGCAAGAGAGGGAAGCTGGAAGAGTTTAATAACCTTCTAAGCGGTACGAGCGTTGAGAACACCTCATTTTCGTCCATTTACTGCAACCTTGAACTTCTTTCCACCTTCCGCTATGTGATAACGCTGGATGCAGACACAAACCTACTTCGTGACAACGCCGCAAAGTTGGTGGGCCTGATTGACCACCCTTTGAATCAACCAATTTTGGACCCCGCCAATGAAACGGTGAAAGAGGGCTATGTCATCATACAGCCCTCGGTCAGAAATCATATCGCGGATAAAAACGGCAGTAAATTTACGAAAATTTTTTCGGGAGAATCGGGCCTCGCCCATTATGGGGCCGTCATATCAGATATCTACCAAGATATTTTCAACGAAGCAATTTACACTGGAAAGGGCATCTACGACATCAACGCATTCCACAAGGTGCTTCGAAATAAGGTGCCGGAGAACCGAATTCTCAGCCATGACCTTTTTGAAAGCTGCTATGCCCGGACAGCCTTTTCCAGCACGGCTAAAATTATGGACAATTTCCCAAGCAGCGTCTTGTCCTTTGCCAAAAGGGAACACCGCTGGCTGCGCGGGGACTGGCAGTTATTACCCTGGCTGTTTCAGAAAAAGGCCCCGGATGGGAAACCCCTATGCCCACTTTCAAAGTGGAAAATCTTTGACAATCTAAGAAGAAGTCTGGTACCGCTGAGCAAGGTGCTGCTGATCCTGCTAAATTTGGCGTGGATGCCAAATGCAGCCTATCTTTGGCTGCCCTTTGTTTTTTTTAATGACCTGTTTTCTCTGGTGATTCTGCTGTTCGCAGTAATCGTCCGGAAGCTTATCCGCCCGGAGCTGGCCTTTGTTTATAAGAGCTTTTTAAAAGATGTTGCCGTGATGCTGGAAAGGGCGTTACTGGAGTTTACGATCACTCCCTACCGCGCCTATATCGCATCCGACGCAATGCTCCGAACCCTGTATCGAATTTTTATCAGCAAAAAGAACCTGCTTCACTGGAATACGGCGGAATCCGTGGATGCCTCCATCATCAACACCAGAAGAGGATATTTTCTAAGCATGTGGAGCTCCCTCCTTCCTGCGCTTGTGCTTGCGGTCTTGTTATTTGCGGGCTATCTAAACCCTGCGGAAATGCTTCTAACCGGAATTATTATGGTCGACTGGGTGGCCGCCTTTGAAATCGCATACCGAATCAGTCGGCCGCAAAGCAGAATTCATTCCAAGGAGAATGCACAGGGCAATGAACTGCTTCTGGATACCGCACGCAGAACTTGGCTTTTCTTTAAAGAGCTTTCCACGAAAGAGAACAACTGGCTTTGCCCAGATCATTGTCAGATCTCGAAGGCCGAAAAAATCAGTGATAAAACATCGCCCACTAATATCGGACTTCAGTTTCTTGCTATCCTCTCGGCCAGAGATTTCGGGTTTGAAACGCTGAGTTCCACGGTTGAAGCCACGGAAAACCTGCTGGAAACTGTGCACAAGATGCCAAAATGGAGGGGACACCTCTATAACTGGTATGATATTAAGTCTCTGGAGATACTCAACCCCGCCTATCTTTCAACCGTAGACAGCGGCAATTTTCTGGGGCATCTGGTCGCCCTGAAAAGCGGGCTTTTAGAACAGATTGACAAGCCCGTCTATCCAGATCGTTTTCTGTCTGAGCTCATGGCCGCCGTTCAATACAGCAACGAGGAAATTCAGCGCAACGCAGGAGATTCTCCTGACAACCACCTTAGGGCCGAGTATCAAAGCATTGGAGAGCTGGTAGAAGATATCACGGACATCTGGGAAGACTTAAACGCGAGAAGCCTCCGACCAGCCGGGGACTATTCCTGGAGCAGGCACCTGATGCGCCTCATCGACAGCACCGTCCGGGAAACCTCTGCCTTAAACCTAAAGGAAGTAGGTGTTTCTTCTTGTCCTTCACTCCGCCGTATTGCGGCGGGAGATAATCAATTTGCCGGTGACATGGTAAAGCGGATCAAAGTGCTGAGCGATCAGATTGACTGTATTTTGAAAAATACTGATTTCCGCTTTCTATTTGACGAGCGGAGGATGCTATTTCACATCGGATATCATGTATCCTCGCATACGCTGGATGAGGGCTGCTATGACCTGATGGCGTCGGAGTCCTCGCTCACCAGCTTTCTCGCGATCGCCATGGGGCAAGTGCCGCTCAAGCATTGGTATAAGTTAGGGAGGCCCTTGACCATCGTCAACGGTATTCCGTGCTTTGTATCCTGGAGTGGCACGATGTTTGAATATCTGATGCCAAATCTTGTGCTCAAGGAATACGAAGGTTCCGCCTATGCGCAGACTTCTCTGGCAGCGGTGCTTCAGCAGATGAACTATGCAAAGGAGGCGGGAATTCCGTGGGGAATTTCGGAATCCCAGTATTACCGCTTTGATCTAAACTCAAATTACCAGTATAAAGCCTTCGGCGTCCCAAAGATTCGTCTCCAGCCGGTTCGTAAGGACTCGTTGGTGGTTGCGCCTTATGCAACAATGTTGGCGCTGGAAATTGCAGGAGAGAAGTGCATTGAAAATTTAACGCGCCTGAAAGACCTCGGCGCCTTCGGCACTTACGGCTTCCTTGAATCCGTTGATTTCAATGTGCCGAATTCTGCGGAGCTGAAGCCTTATTGTATTGTTAAATCTTATATGGCGCATCATCAGGGAATGAATCTTGCCGCCATGAACAACTATTTGAATCAGGGTATTTTGCGGCAGAGGTTTCATGCGGAAATGATGGTCAAGGCTACGGAGGTCTTGTTGGAAGAAAAACGCCAGTCCTACCTGATTTCGATTGCGCGGCAGGGGTACACGATCAAAATCGGAAATTCCCTGTTTAAAGAGGATCATTACAGCAATCGGTATATCAACAGCACGGCTTTGAATCCGCCGATTGTGGATTATCTGTCAAATGGTAAGTACTCCCTAATGATTACCTCGGATGGAGATGGCTTCAGCCAGTATGAGGACCGGATGCTCTATCGCTGGCGACCTGATGTTTACGCAAATACAGGAAATTATATCTATATCAAGGACTTGGAATATGGCAACCTGTGGAGCACCGCTTATCATCCAACCAAAAAGGAACCGGACCAGTACGAGGCGGTGTTCTGTCCCCACCGCGCGGAATTTAAACGCAGAGATGGAGATATCTCGTCAGATACGATTGTCAGTCTGGATGCGGACCGTACCTTTGAGATACGCAAGGTGATCCTCACCAATCACGGAAGTCGGGAGAAGCGGCTGGAAGTGACCAGTTACGTGGAGGTCGTGGACGACACCTATTTGGCGGAGTTAAGCCATCCTGCGTTCAACAAGCTTTTTCTGGAGAGCGAGTATCTGGAAGAGCAAGAACTCTTCCTCACAAAAAGGCGGCAAAAAACGGACTCGGAGCAATCCTATGTGGTGCATCTTGTAAAAACGGGAGCGAACCTATGCAAAAAATTGGAGTATGAGAATGATAGGAAGCGCTTTATCGGAAGAAACAACACTCTGGAGAATCCAGACGCTGTGGTTAACAGCATTGCTTTCCATCACGCGGGCTTTTGCAATGATCCAATTATGAGCCTTCGGGCACAGCTTTGCATCGGGGCAGGAGCGACCGCCTGCATCTCCTTTATTACCGGGGTGTGCAGCAGCAGGGAAGAGGCGATCAAGGTGGCGGGAGAACTAAATGCAGGCTATCGGATTGACGATATTCTGGAAAAGTTTAGACTGCAAAAAAACCTGGAATTAAAGTATTTGGAAATTACCGGGCCACAGCTGAATGCCTTTCAGAACTTAATTGGCCCGGTATTCTACCCTGCGCGTGGTTACCGGGGGCCGGATGAGACGATCAGACGAAACTATATGAACCAGAGCTTTTTGTGGAAGTTTGGCATATCCGGTGATCATCCCATTTTGCTTTTGACCGTTCGGTCCATCGAAGAGGAACGAATCGTAAAAGATGTATTAAAGGCTTATGAATATCTGAGGATGAATCGTGTTCTGGTAGATTTGCTGATCCTGATTGATTCCAAACATGGTTATCTTCAGGAGGTGGATGAATTTATTAACGATATGACAAGCTCTCTTCGAATCTATGATTCCAGCAATGAACGGCCAAGCTTTTTCACCCTGCACACGTATGATATGAAACCGGCGGAGATCGATTTGCTGTATACGGCAGCGCGGATTGTATTTTCCGGGCAGACGGGGATTTATTTTACCGATGGAAGTGAAAATCCACAGGAGCCGCTTGAACAGTATTAGAGCTTCTCCGCCCGATAAAGAGCAATGAGTCTCGAACGAAAGTCTTGCCTGCTTTGACCCAGCGCGGCAAATTTCAGCCAAACAGGCTCTAATCTTTTGATGGCTCCAACAGTAAGTCCTAACGATAAGGAGGAGGATGCTTTGGACACGGCATATGCGCCAGAAAAGCAGGACAACGACGCGGACACGCATGAATATTTTAACGGCTTCGGAGCATTTGTCAGTGGAGGCAGAGAGTATGAAATCCTGCTGGAGGGTGATGCCAGACCGCCGTCGCCCTGGATTAACGTCGTCTCAAACAAGAGCTTTGGATTCCAAATATCTGAATCCGGCGCGGGTTTTACCTGGAACATCAACAGCAGGGAGAACAAGATTACGCCCTGGTCCAACGATCCGGTAAGCGACAGAGCTGCCGAAGTGATCTATATTCTGGATGAGACGACTGGCGAGGTGATGACGCCGGTGTCCCTCGGAAGGTCGGATCGGGGTGTTTACCGGGTCAGACACGGTTTTGGATACAGTCGGTTCCTTCATCAGGAAGCGCTTGTGGATCAGGATCTGACGGTTTTCACTCCTTTGGATGAGTCTCTGAAACTTTGGAGCCTGAAGCTGACAAATCGCTCGGATAAGATAAAATATCTGAGCCTGACCTATTATGTGGAATGGGTGATGGGCACGGACAGGGAACGCACCCATTCCTATATCCTGACCTCCTATGACAATGAACACGAGTGCTTCTTTGCAAAAAACATCTACACGATGAATTTTCATGACATGTATTCTTATCTGTTTTCCAGTGAGCCCATCGTCGGCTATACCGGCGACAGACAGGAGTTTCTGGGGCAAAAGGGTGGTATCCGGGAACCAAGGGGAGCGGAAGTCAAGCTTTCGTGCCATACGGGCGTATGTGATGATCCCTGCGGAGCAATACAGGTATCCGTTGCCATACAGCCCCAAGAGACCAAGACGGTGCTGTTCGGGTTGGGGCAAAGCGGAAACCTTGACGAGATATTCAATATTAAACGCAAGTATAAAGATGGCGCCGCTGAAAGAGAACTTGACCGAGTAAAAGCCGAGTGGGACAAATTATTGGGAACCGTTCAGGTAAAAACAACGGACAGGGCCTTGGATATCCTGATGAACGGCTGGCTGCTCTATCAGACACTGTCCTGCCGCATTCAGGCAAGAACAGGATTTTATCAGTGCGGCGGGGCATATGGATACCGGGACCAGCTTCAGGACGCCCTTTCGCTTCTCCTTGCGGATTCGGGAGTTCTGCGCAGGCAGATTTTGCTTGCCTGTAGCAGGCAGTTTGAAGCGGGGGATGTTCAGCACTGGTGGCATCCTCCTACGGGAATCGGGGTCAGAACGAGAATTTCGGATGATTTGCTGTGGCTGCCTTATTGCACCGCCGCTTATATCCGAAGCACCGGAAACGTTGATATTTTAAAGGAACAAGTTCCTTATATCAAGGGTCCCACACTGGAAGCAGGCCAGAGCGATGTGATGTTCACTCCGGAAGTGTCTGAGCAAGTTGAAAGCGTTTATGCGCATTGCAAAAAAGCAATCGGCCGGACCCGCTTTGGCGCACACGGACTTCCCCTGATGGGAGGCGGCGACTGGAACGATGGCATGAACGAGGTGGGCGCAATGGGGAAGGGAGAAAGCGTTTGGCTGGCCTGGTTTTTTTACACCGTACTGGGCGACTTCATTCCCCTATGCAATCAGGAAGGCGATGCCGCCTACGGCCGGGAGCTGGAGCAGAGACGGGTTGCCTTGCTTCAAAGCATCGAAGAGTGTGCCTGGGATGGGGAGTGGTACCTCCGTGCATTTTATGACGACGGTTCAAAGCTGGGTTCAAAGGAAAACGACGAGTGCAGGATTGACTCCATCAGCCAGTCTTGGAGCGTGATCTCAAGAGGGGCGGAGAAGGAGCGGGCGAAAACAGCTATGCAATCGGCATGGCGTTATCTGGTGCGGGAAGAAGATGCCCTTTCCCTGCTTCTGGCCCCGCCGTTTCATAAGACCGCCAAAAATCCGGGTTATATTAAAAACTATATTCCCGGTTTGCGGGAAAATGGAGGCCAGTATACCCATGCGGCGGTCTGGCTGGCAATTGCCGCATCCATGCTGCACGAGAATAACATGGCGCAGACCTTGTTTACTATGCTGAACCCCATTTATCTTACGCAAAACAAAAATGATGTCCTCCGGTACGAGAAAGAACCGTATGTAATGACGGCGGATATATCTCTTAGTCCGCCTTATACCGGAAGAGGCGGCTGGAGTTGGTATACCGGTTCCGCCGGCTGGATGTATCAGGGGCTGCTAAACTGGTTTTTGGGCATCCGAAAAACAGGAAATGAGCTGATTATTGATCCGGTAACGCCTGCAATGTTTGGGGACTTTTTCATTAAATATCGGTATGGAACCTCTCTCTATGAAATCAGGGTTGAAAGCAGAAGCAAAGGAACCCTCACAACCGAAGCAATTACCGTGGACGGGAAATCCATTCAGGGGAACCGACTGTTTCTGGAGGATGACGGACAAACGCATCAAATTGTCGTGTAGATTCTGCCTTGTCAATCCGCCAAATGATGAAACCGTGAAAACAGACGACTTCACGCGCAGAAAGAGACCGGGTCCAAGTCCAAATGATCTGGAATTCAAATTTCATTGTTCAAGCATCAAGAAGACCGTCGACTAAAGTCGACGGTCTTCTGTTCTCTGTATTTAAGCAGGGCTGTCCTTAGAGATGCCATAGATCCTATAAGCACACTCGAAAAACCTGGGTGGCGGGTTTTGCAGCCCTCTTGTTGAAAACTCTACGGAGCGTTGATTGATTCTTCTTCGGAAATCGCTTACACTACGGTTGATGAGAAATTATGCTTGGACTTCAGCAAAGTAGGCACGAATTATATGTCTTATAAAGGCATCGAGAAAAGGAAAAGGAGGTTCACAATGGACTTTGTGAAACGGAAGGAACTGAAAAACGCCTATAAAGAAAAATTGGCCGTCGGCGGCATCTACCGCATCCAGTGTAACGGGAACGGACGCACTTGGGTGAAATCCACACCCAATCTGGCAGGCCAGCAGAACAAGTTTGCCTTTTCTGTTTCGACCAATTCCTGCCCGGAACCAGCCATGCGAACCGAGTGGATGAACTATGGATTACAGTCGTTTTCATTTGACGTTCTTGAAGTATTGAACAAGAAAGAAACGCAAACGGATCGTGAGTTTTTGGAAGATATTCAGGCTCTTCACAAAATATGGCTGGAACGGCAGCGGCAGGACGGAGGCTTAGATGGAACAGATTATTAAGATCAAGCAGTTTCTTGATGATTCCGGGAAAATTAAGCAATTGCCGCAAAAGCAGAAAGTGAGACACGCCCTTTTGGAATATCTGGCGGAAAAATTTGAAGTTGACCATACGTATTCAGAACAAGAAGTCAACAGTATCTGCAGCCTGTGGCACACCTTCGGAGATTACTTTCTCCTTCGGCGGGAGCTCGTCGACCACGGTCTTTTGTGTCGCGAACGGGATGGATCCCGCTACTGGAGAGCACAGACCGCCGGACAAGAAACGGAGCTTAATCGTGAATCGTGAATTTCATCCCATTGATCGGAATACTTGGGGCAGGACGCCGTATTTTTACTATTTTACAAAGATGCTTCCCACCGGGTATAGCCTCACGGTTGAAGTAGACATTACAAACGCCTATCGCACGATTAAAAAAGCGGGTAAAAAATTCTTTCCTGCTTACTTGTATCTGGCATCGCGTCTGGTTTCCCAGCAGCAGGAATTCCGTATTGCCGAGCAGAATGGACAATTGGGATATTATGAAGTACTACACCCTTCTTATGCCTGTTTCCACGAGGATGATAAAACCATGTCCTGCTTATGGACGGAGTATGACTCGAATTTTGAGACCTTTTATCTCAATTATACGGAAGACCAAAGGCAATACGCAGGCATTCACGGGATCGTGGCAAAGACGGATCTTCCCCAAAACAATTACATGGTTGGTATGTTGCCCTGGACACAGTTTGCAAGCTATACGCCCGTGCCTTACGGCAGCGGCAGCAACTATTTTCCGGTATTGCAGGCGGGAAGATTCTTTGTCAAAGGCGACCGCAAAATGATGCCCCTCTCAATAACTGTGCATCATGCCGTGGCGGATGGCTACCATGTCGGTCGGTTTCTACAAAGCTTTCAGGATAGTATGCTTGCTCCGGAAGAGTGGATGGGTGTTATGTGAGATAAACGTGCTCTAAAGAATGAATAGTGTATTCTACGAGACCCCGATCACGCAGGTGAAGGAAATTGACAGAATGATATCGCCAAGGTGCTCTTTTTGTTTAAATGCTGCCTGTCAATTGATTCTAGCTATGTAGGACCTTCTTTATTGAAGCACTCTATGTGATGGAAACATCCGACTTGAAGAGGACGGAACATCTCCGGCTTATGTCAATCTATTCCCAAAGCCCCCCAGTATCTCATACTGGGGGGCTTTGAAAATCCAATATTGTTACCGGCGGCCCCGGGTCTTCAGTCTTGCCATAGCCCGGGCCAAGGAGGCCTTGGAATTATAGTACTCCGCAATACTCTGCTTGTGGTGCAGGCGTTCCTCGGCCCGTTGCCGGGCTTCCTCCGCCCGCTTGAAATCAATCTCCTCCGGATGCTCCGCCGATGCCACCAGCATAATGACATAGTCCGGTGTGATCTCCGCGAAGCCGCCGCTCACAACAGCGGGATACCAGATGTCCTTGGTTTGATAGCGCACTTCTCCCGGCTCCACGGCCACCACCGTGGCCTCGTGCCCCGGAAGAATTCCGTATTGCCCGTCCTGGATGGGCAGCATCAGTGCCTGCGCTTCTCCCGTATAAAACTGGCCGCCAACCGTAACGATCTCCAGATAAAAGGTTTTTTTCATGAATCATCCGCCCCTTCCCACGAACGCTCCAGCTGCTTACGAAACGCCCAACGCTTTTGCCTTCTCGGCCACTTCATCAACTGTGCCCGTCATGCTGAACGCCGCCTCCGGGAAGCGGTCTGTCTCGCCGCCCAGAATCGACTCGAAGCTGCGCAGCGTATCCTCCAGCTTGACATAGCGGCCCTGCAGGCCGGTAAAATTCTCCGCCACAGAAAACGGCTGGGAGAGAAATTGCTGCACCTTTCGCGCACGTTCCACCGTCAGCCGGTCAGTCTCGGACAGTTCTTCCATTCCGAGGATGGCAATGATGTCCTGCAGCTCGCTGTATCGCTGCAAGAGCTCCTGTACAGCCCGGGCGGCATTGTAATGGCGCTGGCCCACAATATCCGGCTCCAAGATGCGGGAGGTGGATTCCAACGGGTCCACCGCAGGGTAAATTCCCATTTCCACGATTTTGCGGGAGAGCACGGTGGTGGCGTCCAGATGGGCAAATGTGGTGGCGGGTGCGGGGTCCGTGAGGTCGTCGGCCGGGACATAAACCGCCTGTACAGAGGTAATGGCCCCATCTTTTGTGGAGGTAATCCGCTCCTGCAGTATGCCCATTTCGTTGGCAAGGGTGGGCTGATAGCCCACGGCGGAGGGCATCCGCCCCATCAGGGAAGACACCTCGCTGCCCGCCTGAATATACCGGAAGATGTTGTCGATAAACAGCAGCACATTTTGCTTTTCATGGTCGCGGAAATACTCCGCCATCGTCAATCCCGTCAGGGCCACGCGCATTCTGGCTCCGGGCGGTTCGTTCATCTGCCCGAATACCAGAGCCGTCTTGGACAGGACCCCCGAATTTCCCATCTCGTGCCACAGGTCGCTGCCCTCCCGGGTACGCTCTCCCACGCCGGTGAACACGGAATAGCCGCCGTGTTCCGTGGCGATGTTGTGAATCAGCTCTTGAATCAGCACGGTCTTTCCCACACCCGCACCGCCAAACAGGCCGATTTTGCCGCCCTTGGCATAGGGCGCCAGCAGGTCGATCACCTTAATGCCCGTCTCCTGTATGTGCACCACGGGACTTTGATCCTCAAATTTTGGTGGCTTGCGGTGAATCGGCCATTTTTCCGCGACACTGACCTCTCCCTTCTCGTCAATGGGATCGCCCAGCACGTTGAACATCCGGCCCAGCACTTCCTTTCCCACAGGGACGGAAATCGGGCCTCCGACGGCGACCACCTCCGCGCCCCTGCCCAGCCCCTCGGAGGGGGAGAGCATGATGCATCGAACTGTGTTGCCGCCCATATGCTGGGCTGCCTCCATCACGGCCTTTTCGCCATTCAGGCGGACCTCAAGGGCATCCTTAATGGACGGAAGCTTTCCTGCCGGAAACTCCACATCCACCACGGGCCCCATAACCTGAACGACGGTTCCCTTGTTTTCAGACATAAAATCACTCTTTCCGAACTTGTTACGAAGCACTACGCGCTCATTGCCGGCTGGCCTGCGCACCGCCCACCACCTCGGTAATTTCCTGCGTAATGGCGGCCTGCCGGGCGCGGTTATATTGCAGATTCAACTGCCGGATCAAATCTCCGGCGTTTTTTGTGGAATTGTCCATGGCGGTCATCCGCGCCTGCTGTTCCGAGCAAAAGGATTCCACCAGCAGACTGAAAAACATGCCGTTGACATAGCGGGGAACCAGCGAAGTCAGCACCGCCGTCTCAGATGGTACATACGTCATAGAGTGCACATATTTGGACGGAGCGTCGGGTTTCCATGGAAAGGTGTCCCGGCTGAGGGGAAGCAGCTGTACCATCCGCGCCTCCAGCGTCATGGAAGTCACCATCTCCGTATAAACGGCGTACAGCGCGTCCAGCCGTCCCAGCCGGTATTCCTGTGTCAAAAAGGTCCCCATTTCCCGGGCCCGGTGCATATTGGGATTTTGCGTGGAAAACGGAAATTCCTGCACGGGAATCTTCCGTTCCCGAAACCAGGAAAGGCCCACCTGTCCCACCACAAATATCCGGCAGTCAGGCGTTTTTGCCACCGCTTCCTGCGCCAGCTTGAGTACATTGTGATTGTAAGCACCTGCTAGACCTTTGTCACCGGTAATAATGACGTAGGCAACAGACCCCTGAGAACGCTCGGCGCGAAATGCCGGGTCCAGATACGGGTGCGTCAGCTCGGGAGAGCGGTGGAGAATATCCGTGATGGTTCTTTCAATCCGGTCAAAGTATGGCTTCACATCGCTGAGTTGTTTGCGCGCTTTTCGCAGATTGTTCGAGGAAATCAGGTACATGGCGTTGGTAATTTTCCGAGTTTCCTGCACACTGCGGATATGGGAACGAATTTCCTGCATACTTGCCATCGGGCGTCACCGCCCTTCTTTTCCGGCAGGCACGGCCCCGGTGCGCGCTTTATACGCCGCAAGCTCAGCGCGGATGGTCTGCGCCGCCGCGTCAGAAATCACGCCGGTTTTTTGGATTTCTTCCGTCACCTCTGCATGGAGAGACTCCAGTTCGTCCACAAAGCCGCGGACAAACGCAGAAACCCGGCTCTGCGGTACGTCGTCCAAGAGTCCGCCCGTGGCCGTATAGAGAATCACCGCCTGACGGTACATCGGCATGGGATGATAAAGGGGCTGCTTGAGCAGCTCCATCATTCCTTTGCCGTGGTCAAGAAGCTTTTGGGTGGATGTGTCCAGATCGGAGGCAAACTGATTGAACACCTCCAGCTCCCGGAAGCGGGCCAGATCAATCCGCAGCGTGCCTGCGGCTTTTTTGATGGCCTTGGTCTGGGCCGAGCCTCCCACGCGGGACACGGACAGTCCCACATTGACGGCCGGCCTTTGCCCGGAGAAAAACAGGGTTGACTCCAGATAAATCTGCCCGTCGGTGATGGAAATGACGTTGGTGGGAATATAGGCCGACACATCGCCTGCCTGCGTCTCAATAATGGGCAGTGCCGTCATGGAGCCTCCGCCGTATTTTTTTGTCAGACGGCAGGCGCGCTCCAGCAGGCGGGAATGAAGGTAAAACACATCGCCGGGATAGGCCTCTCGTCCGGGGGACCGTTTCAATAAGAGCGAAAGCGTGCGGTAAGCCACAGCGTGCTTGGAAAGGTCATCATAGACAATCAGCACGTCTTTGCCCCGGTCCATAAAATATTCGCCCACGGCGGCGCCGGTATAGGGGGCAATATATTGTAGTGGGGCAGGCTCGCTGGCGGTGGCAGAAATGATGATGGAATAGTCCATCGCTCCGTATTTTTCCAGCGTGTCCCGCACCTGCGCCACACTGGACGCTTTTTGTCCGATGGCCACGTAAATGCAGATCATGTCCTGCCCCTTCTGGTTGATGATCGTGTCCACCGCAATGGCGGTCTTTCCGGTCTGGCGGTCTCCGATAATCAGCTCCCGCTGGCCCCGACCAATGGGGACCATAGCGTCGATGGCCAAAATCCCCGTCTGCATGGGCACATTGACCTCTTCCCGGGTCACAACGCCGCTGGCCTCGTGTTCAACGGGGCGGGTTTCGGTGGTTTCCACGGGGCCTCTTCCG
>NZ_DAMBZJ010000007.1:0-5378 GCF_032060045.1 Oscillibacter sp. | reverse complement strand
ACGCGGCCCAGCAGCGCGTCACCCACGGGTACGTCCGTGGTCCGTCCGGTGCGCCGCACCACTGCACCCTCGCCAAGGTCTTCCTCAGGCCCCAGCAGCACGCAGCCAACGCTGTCCCGTTCCAGATTCATCACCATGCCCCGCACACCGGTTTCAAACTCCAACAGCTCGCCGTACACGGCGTTGTCCAGCCCGTAAACGGTGGCAATGCCATCGCCCACGTTTAAAACCGTGCCGGTTTCGCTGCGCAGGGTCTTGTTGTCGTAATTTGAAATTTCCTCCCGCAGAACGGAGACAATCTCATCCGCTTCATTTTTCATATCATTCGCCTCTCTTGCAGTTGCCTCTCCATATCCCGGAGCTGGCCGCGGACACTGTAATCATAGGTAAATCCGTCGATCTCCAGAACAAACCCGCCCAAAAGACCGGGGTCTGTCTCGATTTCCAGCTCCACCGCGTCTCTGTGATGCAAGACGCACAGCCGCTTCCGAAGTCCGTCCAACTGCGCCTCGTCCGGAATATGGACACAGCGCATCCGGCACATCGCCGTATTGCGCGCCTCCAGCTCCAGCGTGTGAAACGCCTGGGCAATTTCGGGCAGCAGGGGCATTCGGTTTTTGCGCGCCAGCAGCCTGTAAAAATTTAAAAGCTGGGGCTCTTCCTTCAGAACGTCTAAACGCCCCAGCACCCGTTCCTTTTCCGTGCGGTCAACGGTGGGATCCTCCAACACGCGGCGCAACGGCGGAGTATCCTCAATCAGGCGGACGGAACGGGCAAAGCGCGCTCTGTCCACCCCCAAGTCAAAGCAGGCCGCGGCATAGCGGCGGGCAAGCTCACTCATGACGGATCACCCGACTCGGACAAAAAGGAGTCCACCAAAGCCAGATCGTTTTTCCGGTCCAGCTCGCTCTGCGCGACCTTAGCCGCCGCCAAAAGCGCAAGCTGGGCAACCTCCTTGCGCACACCGCGAAGCATGCTTTCCCGCTCGGCTTGAAGCTGGCGGCGGGTGGTTTCCATCAGCTTTTGCGCGTCGACCCGCGCGCTGTCCAGCGTTGCTTCATACTCTTTTTGGGCTTGCGCTCTGGACTGAGCAAGAAGCATCTCGCTCTCCTGCTGGGTCTGAGCCAACTGCCGTTCATACTGGTCATGGAGTTGCCCTGCCAGCTGTTTTTCGCCCGCGGCATCCTCCCGGTCCTTTTGAATAGCCTGCGCCCGACGATCCAAAATGGCGGTTACCTTCTCAAACAGGAAGTGCTTGAGAAACAGCCAAAGCACCAGAAGATTGATGACGGTAAATATAATTGTGTAGGGACTGAATTCGAGCACAAAAATCGCCCCTTATCCTACAAAAATTACGACAAGCCCGATAACAAAGCCATAAATGGCAGTGGCTTCGGCCAGCGCGCATCCCATCAGCAGATTGCTGCGGATTTGGCTTTCGGCCTCCGGCTGGCGGGCAATGGCCTCGGTAGCCTTGCCAGTGGCAAAGCCGATTCCAATTCCAGCTCCGATTCCTGATAAAACTGCGATTGCAGCACCAATTGCGACAGACATAATTAGTTCCTCCTGTTAATCATTAAATAAGTCAATAGAAAACGATTACTCTTCCTGAACGCTTTCCCCGGTGAACAGCGCGGTCAGAAATACAAAGACGATGGTCTGGATCAATCCATCAAAGATATCGAAATAGAGGCTGAAGACCACCGGAACTCCCACCGGAACCAGCGCCTTGATCAGCTCCATGATTACGAAAGAGCCCAGCACGTTTCCAAACAGCCGCATACAAAGCGACAGCGGCCGAATGGCTATTTCCATAATGTTAATGGGGATCAGCAGCGGCATGGGCTCGGCAAACTTGCGCAGACCGCCCCGTAGACCCAGAAAACGAAATGAGCTGCCATAAATCAGGCATACGCTGGTCAGCGCCAGCCCCGCCGTGACGCTGACATCCTTGGTTGGCGGCACCAGACCCAGCAGTCCGCTGAGGTTGGCGGCGGCAATGTACACGGCAACCGTGCCCAGCCATGGCGCAAAGGATCGCCAGCGAGGCCCAATGCTGTCCTTTGCAAACCCGTTGAGTGCGCCGACGCACATCTCCAAAAACGCCTGTGCACGCCCCGGCTGATCCGGCTTTAGCTTCCGCGTCAGCAGAAAAACCAGACCCATCAACAAAACCATCAGAATCCAACTGGTTAAAACCGCCTCGGAAATTGGAACACCTCCGAAAACCGGAATGGTGAACGCGGTTTGGTTTTTCATCCCGGACATCATGGTTTCCTGAATATTTGACATACGATTATCACCTCCCGACCCAGTCAATCCCGCCTTTGTCCCGCAAATCGCGGCGGGGCCAGATTTGCAGGCAGAAAAAGCAGGTTCGCCGTCTGTCGGACGTTATCCGGCAAGCGGCGGACAGCACGATCCCGCACCTTCAATTTTCCGGACCACAGGCGTGGCCTTCCGCCTGCAGATGATGCCGCACCCGCCACACTGCGGCATTTTCTTAACGGACGTACTGTTGTTTTCATTGGGCTGCTACATTATAATGAACCTGTTGAAAATTGTAAAATGTATATTTGCAATTTTCACTATAACAAATTATTATAGTGAAAAGGTCAGAGCACCAAGCTTTGCGCCACATAGAGGAGGCATTTTTATCACAGTTAACTATGAGTATTACCGGATTTTTTATTTTGTTGCAAAATATAAAAATTTTACGCAGGCGGCCAAAGTCCTGATGAGCAGCCAGCCCAACGTCACGCGCTGCATGAACAATCTGGAAGAGGAACTGGGCTGCCGTCTGATGATTCGTTCAAACCGGGGAATCGTGCTTACCACAGAGGGAGAGAAGCTGTTTGCTCATGTGGCTTTGGCCTACGAGCAGTTGCAGCTGGGGGAGGCCGAGCTGGCCAGCTACACGGGCATGCAAAACGGAACCGTGTTCATCGGCGCCAACGAAACCGCCCTGCAAGGGGTCCTTCTCTCCAAGCTCAGCCGCTTTCATCAAGTCTATCCCGGCTTTCACATCCATATATCCAATTATTCCACGCCCCAGGCTGTCAAATCGCTGGAGTCGGGCATTTTGAACTTGGCTGTGGTTACTACGCCCACGGGCGCGAAGAAGCACCTGACGGAGATTCCCCTCAAGTCCTTCCGCGAGATTCTGGTGGGCGGGCCGAAGTTTGCGTATCTGTGCGAAAAACAGATGCAATTGAAGGACGTCGCAGATCTTCCCATGGTCAGCATGGCTGTGGAAACCAAAACTTTTGAGTTTTACAGCCGCTTTTTTCAAAACCACGGCCTTGCTCTCCATCCTGACATTGAGGCCGCCAACACAGTACAACTGCTTCCAATGATAAAAGGGAATATGGGGCTTGGTTTTTTGCCCGAGGAGATTGCGGCCGATGCGCTTTCACGCGGCGAAATTTTTCGGATTTCTTTGCTGGAAACCATTCCTGAACGATTTATTTGCCTGATTAAGGACTCCCGCCAGCCGCTGAGCCTGGCCTCGAAAAAGCTGGAGGAAATTCTGCGAGCGCCCTGATGATTATTAACGGTTGTTAAACGGGCAGCCGCCCGCGACGCAACTACCGCGCACAGGCAACGCACCAGAACGCGAAGCGATATGAGGAGGATCGTCCCATGCCCCAGCTATTTATTCTGGCAGTGGCCCTTTCCGTGGTGATCTCCATCATCATGGTAGTGTTTACCATTGCCAACCATACCGTTGAAAAATCACTTTATCTGATTCTTCTTACCGTGGGGGACCTCTTTTTTTCGTTTGGTAACTTACTGGAAATTACCGCACCCACACTGGAAACCGCCTTTTACGGGGTTCGGGTTCAATATCTTGGCGCTCCGCTGCTGGTTCCGCTTGCCTATCTGTTTTTCAGAGACTTTTACGGAAAGAAGCGGTTCTCCGCGCGCCGACACGTCCTGATTTTCTCAATTCCCGTTGTGTCCATGGTGTCCCTGCAATTGTATCCTTTGGTGCGCCTGCATTATAGCCATATCTGGTACAGCACCAACGGACAGATTGCCAGCATTCAGCATACCGACGGCATTGTCTATCTCCTTGGGGTTGCTCTGAATTATATCTGCATTGTTCTGGGCCTTTCCCTTATCCTCAGTCACATTCGAAACGGCAGCAAAGTCCAGCGGCGGCAAAGCTTTATTTTGCTGCTGAGTTGTCTGGCCCCGTTGGCATCCAATTTTTCTTTTGTGTTTTTCCGCGGGCGCCAAAGCTATGACTTTACACCCATCGCCTATGTCTCTGCCTTGGCGGTGTTTCTCTATTCGGCCCTGACGCAAAACTTGCTAAATGTGCTTCCGCTGGCCCGGGCGCAGGTGATCGACGGGCTGGAAGACGCCTTTATCATATGTGATTCTGACTTTCACTTTCTGGATGCGAACCAGTCCGCAAAACGGCTCTTTCCCCAGCTCGCATGCATGGTGTCTGGCGAGTCCCTTGAAGGCGTGCAAGGCTTCAAACCCGAAGGAGAGACGCTGATCTGGAAAGATGGGGAAGCCCGGCGCTATAAAATTACTGCAAATCCGGTTCTTCAGGGAACCATAAGCAATGGTATCTGCATCGTCTTTCGGGATGTGACGGTGGAGCGCCACTTGTTGGATGATCTGCACCGTCAAGCCACCACGGACGCGCTGACGGGCGTATACAACCGGGGCACGTTTTTTGATTATGCCAGACAGACGTTCGCAAAGGGCGGAGGACGGGAGGCGCTGGCACTTTTAATGATTGACGTGGACCATTTTAAGCAGGTGAACGACACCTATGGTCATCCTTGCGGAGACGCGGTGCTGAAAACCATTGCACAGGCGGCGCGGGCGCATTTTCGCAAAAGTGATCTGGTGGGACGTTACGGGGGAGAGGAATTTGCGATCCTGCTGGAAGACCTGTCCTCTCAGCAGGCGGTGGAAACAGCGGAACAGTTTCGCCGCACCATCGAGGAGTTGCGGATCGCTTATCGGGACCGGATAATCCGCGTGGCCGTCAGCATCGGCGTGGCCCACTGTCCCGCCGCCCGCAGACTACTGTTGGAGGAGCTGCTAAATCAGGCAGACGCGGCCATGTATCTTTCCAAAGCCGGAGGACGCAACCGCACAAGCCTGTACCGAGGTGATAAACCCGTCGTGTAAACTCCGCCCTTTGGTGCCGCGGCTCCCGCGTCTCAGCACACGGATATCAGGTGTTGTTCCTTTTTGTAGCACGCAGTGAATCCACGCCGCTTATAGGAAAGAAGAAATCCGAAGATGCCCGGTTGGGGCATCTTCGGATTTTTATGGTTTATGCGATTTTTAAAAACGGCCGGTTGTAAGATGAAGTTGGACACTTGAATAGAAAAATCCATAGTGATTTT
>NZ_DAMBZJ010000006.1:108903-113273 GCF_032060045.1 Oscillibacter sp. | reverse complement strand
ATGTCACAATCTGTCCCCGGTTGCAGGTTGCGTCAGGGCTGAACGCCGTGGAGGACGTGCCGGAGGTAATCTTTTTCTCAACGGCCCAATTAATTGCCGCCGCATAGTCCGCGTCCGCGCCAACGTCGGTGAAGCTACTGGACGTGGAGACAATCGGCTTTCCCGCCGCTTGCCACAGATAAGCCACCGTCTGACTGCGGGTACAGGGCAAGGAGGCGTTAAACTCCATTCCACCCACCATGCCTTTTTCATATGCCCATAGAGCGGCGTTATAATAATAGTTGCCATCGTTTATATCGCTAAAGGGATTAGAAGTCGCAGTGGTCGGCTTCCCGGCAGCTCTCCAGAGGAACGTCAAAATTTGCGCATTGGTGCAGGTTTCGTCCGGAGCAAAGGCCGTGTCGGTTTTGCCGGTGGTAACGCCCTGCTTTACCGCCCAATTTACAGAATCGTAGCAAAAAGAACTTGTGCCTACATCAGAAAATATATCGGTCGCTGCCGCTGCTGTGTCCGTCGTGGGTTCCTGATATTGTGGGTTCTTGATAATTGCATAATTCCCGTGTTGCATTTTTACCTTTGCAACCCCATTCGAGAAACTTTGTACTGAACCATAAATCATTGGGATAACTTCGTCGCCTGTGCTATCAATGTACCCATAAACGGCTGGTTTTGCGAAGTTTGCGGTTATATCCAAGTCGTTCATATTCATTCCTACTACCGTTAGACCCTCGGAAAAATCTTGTGCGGTGTCATACTTTAGCGGAATGACGACTTCTCCCTTTTTATTGACGAATCCATATCTATTCTTAAGTCCAGCCGTAAAATTTTCATCTTCAGCTCCAACCTTGGCATAACCTCCCGAAAAATTACTTGCAGCGCTATATATCATTGGAACAACAAGTTTTCCGCTGGTATCAATAAAGCCGCTCTTTACGTCATATCCGTCTCCAACTCGCTTACTGACTACAGCCAGTCCCTCTGAAAAATCGTGGATATAGTCATAAATCATGGGAATGACAAGTTTTCCCTGTTTATCCACAGCTCCGCTTACATCAAGACTTCTACCATTTTTGTCATACCCTCCATCCTTACTAACAACAGCAAGGCCATTGCAAAAATCATTAGCGTAGTCATATTTAATTGGGACAACAACTTTTCCCTGTTTGTTGACAAAGCCAACTTTTCCATTTTTTGAGACTTTAGCCATACCTTCAAAAAACATTTCCATGCGTTCATAGGTAAAAGGAATCACCACTTTTCCTTGCGTGTCGATTGCGCCCCACTTATCGTCTTTGCAAACCACAGCCAAGCCCTCCGAGAATCCAAACTTTTCTCCTTTGCGGACAGAGGGCGTAAGCGATCCAAAGGTTGGCAGGCTTTCACGGAAAGCTGCCACATTGTCGTAAATCAAAGGAATTACTTCTTTTCCGCTCTTATTTATGAACCCATATTTTGTCGCAATTATAGTAACACCTTTTCCGAAACTATTATCGACATATTTATATTGCCTCCCGACCAAGGCAAGCCCCTCCGAAAAATCCTCCACAGAATCATAGTCCAACGACAAGACTTCTTTGCCAGTGGTATCAAAAAAACTGAATTCACGTTTACCCAACTCACCATATATTGTTGGGACATTGGCCAAATCCCGTCCAACTTTTATCATCCCATCCGAAATATCGGAGATATCATCATACACGGGCGCAATGATTTCATTTCCTTTGCTATCAATAAGCCCCCATTTATCAGCTAGCCCGTCACCGTTTGCGTCGATACCCGCCTGTGCAAAGCCTTTTGAAAAATCCGATATATGCTTATATGTAATATTTTCTTTGACGGCAACCTCCTGGTGGGTGTAGGCCTGTGCCTGAATAGTGGTTCCTGCAAGCATCGCCAATACTAACAATGTGCTAAACATTCTCTTTCTCATATTGATTACTCCCAAAATCATCATTGTAATATTTGTGGCAGTATTGATATTTTTTATTATGCATTTTGCCACTAAATTTTTTTGGTGTCACAATGGTACTTTTCCACTACGGTGTTTCCGCAAAATCCACATTTATAGGTATCCTCATACCACGTCCGAATTCCCGGGATATATTGCTCATGAGTTCCGCGAATGAAACCATCACTACCGCGATCTTTTAACTCGACCATAATAGAAATATCGTCTCTGCCTAAAATATCATGTGTTATTCGGTTGACTGCAAACACCTTTCCGCAGTTCTTACATCTTTCTAAATGCTTATTTGCAAAGTGAATTGCCAATAGCCGCAGCAGGAACAGCGCAATTATGAAATTAAACGTATAGGAACCGGCCCTTTCAATCCAACCGCCCGCACAGGAAGTCCACACCTGACCTAAAACATTAAAAAGTCCCTCTGTTCTCACGGCATTGGAAAATCCGTCAAGAGGAGCACAGAGTGAGATCGTATCCAATACCGCGATGGTTATAAGGATTCCAACGTAAATCACGCCAAGCCCGATCAGATATTTTAGCCATTTCGGCATTGGCTTTTTAGGTGCTTTCGTCGGTTGCGGCGTATTCACAGCCTCTTTAATATCGGCGATAACAGGCACCTCTGGTGAGGCTAGCTTATCACCCTCTGGCGCGAATGGCCCTCCCGTATCTTGCTTTGTCAGTTCATCGACCATCCGCTTGCCTCTGGCCTCAATTCTACAAATTACATTTTCCAGATATTCGTCCAGTTCTATTTTATTTGCCGGTAAAAAATCTTCCGGCTTTTCAAGCGGAAGCTGCTCTTGCTCCAAATACCATTTATGACGGCTGAATAGCGGCAAGACATTGTATTCTTCATCTACATAGTCGTTTAAGAAAAACGTATCAATATATGCCCTGAATACAAAATCTTCGGTATTCTCTTGAATGATCTTCAAGGATAAATCAAAAAAGTCGTAGACAAAATATTTGCTTCCGTTCCGTCCGCGGAAGCCTCTGGATTGATTAAAAGACCCTTGGTCTTCTTGCGGATTCAACTGAAAAGGAACCAGTGTAAAATTCCCGATTGTATGCGTCAATACGGCAAACTTGCTGATATACGGATTTTTAGGGATTGCGTTTTTATTTTGAGAATAAAGCCGCTGCGCGACACGGTAGATTGTCATAAAGGAGTTCATCGTATCAGGGCCAAAGCGATTCCATTGCGCTCCCATACTTTCGGCAAGTTCCTCGGGTAACTGATACCGGCCCTTGTAGCTCCATCCCCACAGCCTTTTATAGAGGTCATCCGTCAAGGCGCAAGTTCCGCCGGAGCCATCACAGTCAAAGTGTTGCGAACCCTTGTTATTGTCTTTATACCTGAGAAACTTTTGAATGGGGTTCTGTTTCTGATTGGCATTATCCCACGGGCTTTCATTTTTCAGGTCATAGTAAGCCAGCGCGTCCAGGTTCCCTTGTGTCAGAAAAGCATTGAGCGTTTGATTCATAGTGTGCCCCTCTTTATCTGTAATGTGAGGAAATGACTAACACAACCTTACTACAAAAAATGACACAAATCAAGGGAAAATGTGAAATAATGGCTCACATACAACTGCAAAGCCGTAAGCTATACTTTTATCAGGTGATGGTTTTGGAGCAAAAAGTATTTGATGATAAAATTTATGATACGATACGTTGTAACATCAAGCGTTATCGTAAAGAAAAAGGCATGACTTCTGCTCAACTTGCAGAGGCAGTCGGCCTATCACACGATTTCATTCGGCAAATTGAATCCGAAAAGACGCGCTCAAATTTTTCAGTGGAAACGCTGTATAGAATCTCAGTGGTTCTCGGCGTGGGGATGGACAGATTTGTGGAGCGATAACCCAACAATACGGTCTAGTGCTTTAATTCAATTAAACAGATGTAAAATAAAAGAGGCCCTTGCAGTATCAATTTTATACTGCAAGGGCTTTTTTATTTATATTTTTGTGCAATGTCAACCTTGCAAAAGCGTTAGAATATCGGCCCCCTCAACCGTTTCAAGTTCAATAAATCGAGTTTCATTTATCTCACAACTTTTTATCCCCAATAGCTGGTAAAAGTATTCCTTATACTTTGCTTGTATGTCACGACGGATATTCGAATAGCGTTCATCGGTAATTTGTCTGGTTAATTGTTTTGCATCTTGCAATTCCTGTATTTCTGTCAAATATTCACGGAATTCTTTATCCATCCACAATGCTAACTCACGATTTATATAGTTACTATCGGGATTACGAATGGACTTATATCCTACTTTTAGTACCTTGTCTAAGGCGCAAATAATATTCAGCATCAAATCAATATCATCTCTATAATCGCAACGGCAAAAAAGCCAATCTAAAGTAACATTATATTCTGTTGCAATTACGGATGCCAGCTCAAC
>NZ_DAMBZJ010000006.1:100626-108893 GCF_032060045.1 Oscillibacter sp. | reverse complement strand
AACGGAAAACCCTCTATTTCCATTTTCAATACTTTTTAAAGTGTGTTCGCTCATGTGAAATTTTTGCGACATTTCCGCTCTAGTCACATTTTCAAGTTCTCGAAGCTCCCTTAATCGATTTTTTTGCTTCGCATTACTTTCATTCATTCAAATCAACTCCATTTTCTATTAAATATAGCAGATCTCAGCAATATAACCAATATAAGCAATATAAGCAATATAAAATTAATGTATCGAAAAATTCTAAAATGTATCGGGTATTATTTATTTGTGCTCTTGGCGATACGAGAAAATATCGCTAAGATAATTTTAGTCGGCCGACAAAACTTTACTATTCTTTATCTACCAGCTGGAAAAAGAAGCGACGGCTTCAATAAAAAGGCTGTCCTATCGGCTTCATACGGGGAGAAAGGGATTATTTATGACAGTCCTTTTAATGGGCATGAGAAATCTTGACTTTACAGGAAATGACAATTCATCTGTAAAGGGGGTGCAATTATTTATAGCTTTTGATGAGCAAGGTGTAGTGGGGAAACAAACTGATAAGCTTTTTTTGAGAAATGAGTTCCCGCTTCCCGAAAACCTGAAGCCCGGAGATACCTTAGATGTAGCTTTTACCAACCGGGGCAAGCCTGAAAGTATCAAGATCGTTCCGGCAACCAATGCCAGCGGCGGCAGTAAGCACATTAATATCTCTGCACAATAACGATGTACAGCGTTGCGCCGGTGGGGATATATCTCCCCACCGGCGGCGCGGACGGTCGTAAGACAGAAAGGAAAACATATGAACGATTTTACAGATAGGGAGCTATTGCAGAAGCAGCGGCAGAGCAAGGTTTTGAGATTGCGCTGGCTGGATTGGGTGAAAACCTTGGCGAGCCGTCCTTGGATGATGGTTCCGTTTTTTGTTCTGTGTGGTGCTTTTGCATTGGTATGGGGCCTCCGAAAAAAATTTATTCTCATTTTAAACTGCAATGCGTTGTTGGCGAGGGTGTATTATTACGGATTGTCGCTGCTACTCATATCAGTCTTCGTGTTGTTTCTTGTTACGCTAATGGTGATACTTTCTACGCCTAGAAACGCAAAAAAGGTGTCGGCAGCACTATTTCAAATTGGGCTGGTTAGCTACGCTGGAACCCCTCCAGAACTGATTTCCCATATAAGAATTAGACACAGCGATGTACACCAATGGACGTTTTTCTCCTTAGGCTTATCAAAGTCCACATGGGAGAAGCGCAGAGAGGACGTGGAAGACGCGCTCAATTTTTGTGTCGTGGACATCAGATATGGCGGCAGGGGTGAAAGAAACCGCAACTTAATTGTATTGAGAGCGGTTCCCGGTATTGGTGGAAGTAGACGGGAGGTGCTGTATGATGAAGAGATTTGATGCTACACCAAACCTTGTACTTGGATATGAATTGGACACATGGAACGGATACGGCAGAAAAGCCCCTATTTGCATCGACATATCACCTAAAGCAAATAGTCATATGCTGATTTGCGGCATGAGCGGCAGCGGGAAAAGCTACTTTGAAAGTTCCGTATTTGCAAAGATAGCTTCCGCTTGCCCGGATGGAGTATTCCATTTTGCCGACTATAAGGGAGATGACAATTTTGCCTATCTACGAGATTGTCCCCGCTACTACTCTTATAAGGACACGCTGCAAGCGTTAGATGCCGTTCACACTTGCTTAAATTCCCGTCAATCAGGCGAGGACGCAAGCAGACACCCGGTTACGCTTATTTGGGATGAGTACATGGCAAATATCTTGGCGCTCACCAATGAGGACAAAAAAGCCGCTGCGGTGGTGATGAACAAGGTTAGCGAAATACTTTTGCTTGGGCGTTCATTGTCTGTGCGCCTCATTGCTACCATGCAGCGCCCAGATGCAATCGCTTTCCCCGCTGGCTCACGCCTTAATTATGGTGGTGTAGTTGTCCTTGGAGCGGCCATAAAAAGTATCTATGAAATGCTGCTGCCAGATTTTAAGGATGAAGTGCAGGGGCGTACATTTGGCCAAGGTGAGGGCGTTGTGCTGCTGCAAGGATCGAAGCTGCACTTTATCAAAGTGCCAATGGTGCGGGATATGGAGAGAGTGCAGCAGCTTTGTGTCGCGGCATTATCCTAACGCAGAAAACCCCGCGCCGCCCGCCGCGCGAAGCGTAAGGCGGGCGGGCGCGGGTGTCTGGCTAGTATTACCCAGACACCTTTGTACCCTGTACCGCAAAATTATTATGCGAAGGAAGTGAAATATTTGAAAAAGGATACCCGGCACAGAAAGTATCAGCTTACGATCAACAACCCCGACGAAGATTGGACACATGATAAAATACGCGCTGCACTTGATGAAATGCAGCTAAAGTATTGGTGTATGGCTGACGAAATCGGGCTAAAGGAAGAAACACCTCATACCCATGTGTTCTTTGTGGCAAAAACCGCTGCCATCCGTTTTTCTACGGTGAAAGGATTGTTTCCAACAGCTCATATAGAACCAGCACAGGCCAGCAGTGCAGAAAATCGCGCTTATGTTCAAAAATCCGGGAAATGGGCTGAGGATAAAAAGGCAGATACCAGTCTCCCCAACACATTCGAGGAGCATGGCGAACTACCTATGGAAACACCCGGCCAGCGTACGGATTGGGACACAGCCTATGAAATGCTTGCAGATGGCCACGATGTTTTAGATATTATCCGCGCTCAAACCCACATGATGCGATATCGTACTACCTTGGAGCAAGTAAGACAGGAGCTGATTGCAGAAGAATACCGTGCAAAGTTTCGGACACTGCAAGTAACCTATATCAACGGTGCAACTGGCCTTGGGAAAACGCGGTATGTAATGGAGAAGTATGGTTATGAAAATGTCTGTCAGATCACAGGCTATCAGCATGGCTGCTTTGACAAATACCAATGTGAAGATGTTCTTCTGCTGGACGAGTTTTGCGGCGGTTTCCGTATTCAAGACCTCAATAACTATCTGGATGGCTACCCACTTATGCTCCCATGCCGCTACGCAAACCGGGTGGCCTGTTTTACAAAGGTCTACATCATCAGTAATATTCCATTGGAACTTCAATACTCAACTGCCAGAATAGAAACTCCGCTTGTATGGGGTGCGCTTATCAGGCGCATACATAAAGTGCTCTTTTTCTATGATTATGGCAAATTTGACGAGTTCGCAACATCAGAATATCTGCATCCGCTGCCGAAAAAGTGGGAGTTGGAAGAATGACGAGCCACAAGCAGACCGGGACACCCCCACTAGCAAATCACGAAAAGCGGAAAAGCCCCTATGATGTAGAGCTGCCGCAATCCATCATTGAGTCCTTTGCCCGGTTTCTTGTCCCGGAGATACGCAAGTTTTATGATAGTGAGGAGGGGCAAGAGGCGTTTGAGGAGTGGCAGAACCAGAAAAACGAACATAAATCAGAATTACAAAAAGAGCAGTCAAGGTGACCCTTGGCTGCTCTTTCACTGTAAGAGATATAATCAATCGTTCAAAGAAATTGATAGTGCAACGAGATAATTTAAAATCATTTGATCATATTTTTCCAATGTACTCTTATCTATATATTCTTTTGAGCCGTGGATAATTTCGTTAAGCTCACCAACCATATTTGCATATGCTTGGTCTGATCTGCCCTTAAAGCAGGCTCTTATCGCGGAATTTTGAGTCGGCTTTTTGATGCTTTCTAATACTGAAATAATGTATTTAATTTTATTCTCACTTATAAATGACACCTCTGAAGAAGTTGTTCCAAACAAACAATCCTTAATCTTATTATAGTCGGATAAGCTATTTGTATTGAACACACTTTCGTTAGAACGATACCAGTTACACCAATGCCGCAATGCCATTTCTAGCAAAACTCTATAAAGATACGGTGCAATCCGCCGCAGTTCCATATCTGTATTTATTTGAAGTCCTATTGAAAATTCTAGGGTGGGCTTAAAGACAGCGTGATCGATATTTACGCCCTTCCCCCTCCACTGAAATAAAAGGGCAGGGTTCACCTTATAACTATTATTTTTCCTGCTCGCTGATTCGCTAGTAGATGCGTCTGCTTTTGCATCAGTTGGAGGAGGTGTTCCATCTGTGCCACTTCCATGTGATGTTTGTTCCGAAGTAGGTGTATATTCATATTTATTGGGCGATGAAGATGAAGCGGCTTGTGGTTGCTGTGCAACTTCTTTTCTTGTGTCGGGAAAAAGGCGTTTTGTAAATTCTGCAACCTCTTTTTCGCCCTTAAGACGAGGAAGATAACGCGAGTAAGGAATGCTTGTTTTTGCATCACACAATCTTTGGTAAACTTCTTTTATAAAGTCGGTGTTATTAAAGTCCCAGTCATCGTTGATCCCAAATAGTTCCTTAACTATTTCATTTCCAAAAATAGTATCTAAGTCAGTATATGGTACTTTCTTAAAATCCGATTTTCGATTTAAGTTACAAATTCTACTTACTTCATAAGCATATGGATACACTGCTTCTTTATTATTGTGTTTAAACGCGTAGTCGCGTTGAAATGCTTCCCAAGGTATCTGTCCACGCCCCTCTGCTTCACCAGTGTGCTCTACCTCGATGAGACGAAGTGCTTCCGTTTCATCTGTTATGTATACTAGTATTTTGCTATCAAGTGTTAAAGCGACTGAATTCTCTATACCAGAAAATCGAGCATCTCCCCAAAGAACACTCTTAATAATAGATACTCTTCTGTTTCCATCATAGATGTTATAAGTTCCGTTGTTATTGGATACAGCAATTATTTGGCGATGAGGGTTCAGACCATTGGTAAACACGTCTTTGGCTAAAACTTTCATTTTAGCCAATCCAACCTCATCAATGAGAATTTGAATAGCCTCTGTCTCGGTTAAGATTTGTTCGTTTGCCATTCGTGGATTATCAGTCCATACGGTTAACTTTTTAATACTAATAGATTTTAGTGCACCCATTATCCATCACCTTAAATCACCAAATTGTTGTAAAATAGAAATTCTTCTGCCCTTTTTTTCTCTTGCAAACTATAATTGAGTGACAATTTATCCACAATTCTGTGGGAATATATCTCTCTAATTTCGGGGCAAACATCATAAGTAATAATCCAAGGAACACCGTGTAGCTTAGCTTCAATGGTAATTGCCAATTCTCTGTGGTCTTTCAATTCGAAAAAGTTTGTATATAATTTCTTTCCTTTGTTAAAGTAAGGAGGGTCTATAAAGAAGAAAGAATGATCATTTCGAAAATTGGAAATTAGAGTTTTGGCATCTAAATTCGAAACATTAACCTGTGTTCTGTAAGTAGCAATTCTTCTAATTAATTCAATAAGCCTTAATTTATTAAACCGACAATCAATTTTATAATCACCATCTTGTGAAAAACCACCAATAGGACCAGCTTTCAATATTCCAGAACGATTTGTTCTATTAAGAAAAAACGTGGCAAACCCTAATTCTAATGATGAATGATCACTGCCGTTCACATAGATGTTTTTTTGGCGATCCCATTCTTCAACGGTAATAGGGGTTCTTTCAATTGTTGAAATAAATTCTTCTGTTTGATACACAATACTGTACCAAAACGAGTATATGGCGTTATCAAAATCATTGATGGTTATTTGGGTTACAACACCTTCCAATAAAAGACGTATAGCGATTCCTGCGCCACCAGCAAACGGCTCTACATAATGACACCCTTGAAGATTATTCTTTTTTAATATACTTAAAATCGTATCGTACATCTGGCTTTTTCCACCTGGATAACGCAACGGAGAGTAGGATATCCCCATAAAGCTTCACCAACTAACACTAGTTTTTCCCATTGTAACATAAATCGCAAGAGAAAGGAAATAGCGTTATGAAAAAAACGAGCAACCAAGGCGATAAACCTTGCTTGCTCGTTTTCTGTTTTGACATTATAGCCACACCGTAACAGCAAAGCCGCCTTTAAAAAAGTAGGTGTTCGTGTAATGTCCATTTGGTGGAGGTGGGGGGAGTTGAACCCCCGTCCGAAAACACTTTAACGAGACGTTCTCCGGGCGCAGGCGGTTATTGTGGGAGTCTTACTCTCCCTGTTCCCCTCTCCGCTGGCAAGCCGTCACGCCGGCGGGTCAGGTAAGCTTCATAATTTATGGCACGCGCAAAGCTTTGCGTACGCACATTTACCGCTAAACGACGCCCTTCCCGGCTCGCGGTCCTTCCGGGTCGGACGGCTGCCTAATTAGGCAGCGTAAGCAACAGTATTATTGTTGTTTAATTTATAATTTGCCCGTTTTTTGGATGACAGGCGCATCCGCCCGCTGGTCCCGCCTCCATATCCCCGTCGAAACCGGTACACCCCCATATCTTGCCGTGCGTCCGCTCTGCCCGCCGCTCCACCACGGCGGCGAAAAACAAATGACGCGGACCTTTTCGGACAGCTAAAATGGGCGCTTGGATCTGAATGCGGATTGCTCTTTTGAAATTATAACATACTCCCACTAGGAAGTATGTTACAATTTCATGAAATTTATGTTTTTGTCAGTTTTGCCATCAGCTTCATCGGCGTCAGCTTCGCTGCCAGCCGATAAAACTTATAAAACGCCGTGGGGGTATAGATGCTCCTGCGGTGTTTTGCCGCCAGCAGCGCGCCATGAGCCACCCGAACTTGGTCGCAGTAGGGAAGCAGCTCAAACATTTTCGAGTTGCCGGTGATTCCGCCCGTGTCACAAAACTCCGTGGCCATAGGACCGGGGCACACGGCGGTGACGGAGATGCCGCGCCCGCGAAGCTCCTCGCCCAGCCCCACGGTGAAGTGGGAGACAAACGCCTTAGTAGAGGAGTAAACCGTCATCCGGGCGTTGGGGCAGAAGGCCGCGATGGAGGACACGTTCAGAATCCGCCCGCTCCGGGGAACATAGGGGAGCGTCAGGCTTGTGACGGCTGTGAGTGCCCGCAGGTTCAGATCGATCATGCGGGTTTGAAGCACCGTTTCTGTCTCGCCCAGCTTGCCCCAATAGCCTACGCCCGCGTTGTTCACCAGCAAAAGAACCTCCGGCTGCTCGGACAACAGCTTTTCCTGCAACACGGTAAAGCTCATGGGGTCGCACAAATCCAACGCAAGACACAAAGCCGGACGGGGGAGGGACTTTGCCAGCTCCTCCAGCCGGTCGCGCCGTCGGGCGATGAGCCAGAGTTGCTCCACCTCGGGGTATTCGGAAATGAGCTGACGGGCAAACTCCCGGCCCAGCCCGGAAGACGCGCCGGTGACGATGGCGATTTTCATAAAACGCGCTCCTTTTCTTGGAAATTAGGCAGCGGCTGCGCTTAGCGCTCGGCCGTTTTCTCCGGTGCGGGGTACTCCACACCCTGCGTGTCCACGCGGATGGAGGCGATTACTTCCGGCGTTTTGGGCTTGTCGCTGAAATCCACCTTCACCTTGGAGATGCGCACGGCTTCATCCGCGCCCTCAATGACCTTGCCAAAGGCGGCATACTGGCCGTCCAGATGGGGAGCATCGTCCACCATGACGAAAAACTGGCTGCCTGCGGTGTTGGGAGCCATGGTTCGCGCCATGGACAAAACACCCAGTGTGTGAACCAGATCATTCTGGGCAAAACCGTTGCCGGAGAACTCGCCAGCGATGGAGTAGCCGGGGCCGCCAGTGCCGGTGCCCTGAGGGCAGCCGCCCTGAATCATAAAGCCGGGAATGCAACGGTGGAAAATCAGCTTGTCGTAATAGCCGGAGTTGGCCAGTGCGATAAAGTTATTCACTGTGTTGGGGGCCTTGTCGGGGTACAGCTCCGCCTTCATCACCGCGCCGTTTTCCATGGTAATGGTGGCAATAGGGTTTTTTGTTTCAGACATATCAAAATTCCTTTCTTCCTTGGGGTTTTTAAGCGTGTATCACGTGTTGTGAGGAGCCGGTGATTGCGCACCGATGGGCTCAGTGGTTTCGCTCCTTCATGTGGCGGTCCATTTCCCGCTCTGCGTCCCGCTTGGCAATGGTTTCCCGCTTGTCGTAATTTTTCTTGCCGCGGCAGGCGCCGATTTCAAGCTTCACCCTTGCGTCCTTGAAATAGACGGACAGGGGAATGAGGGTATACCCGTCCTGCTTCACAAGGGTCTGAAGCTTTCGGATTTCCGACTTGTGCATCAAAAGCTTTCGGACCCGCTCGGGGTTGCGGTTAAAGATGTTCCCCTTTTCATAGGGGGAGATGTGCATGCCGTTGACAAACAGCTCGCCTTCTTGAATGGAGCACCAGGCATCCTTCAGGTTCAGCGTTCCGGCCCG
>NZ_DAMBZJ010000006.1:97255-100616 GCF_032060045.1 Oscillibacter sp. | reverse complement strand
CCCGGATGGACTTCACCTCCGTGCCGAACAGTTCAATGCCCGCCTCAAATTTTTCCTCCACGAAGTAATCGTGGTACGCCTTGCGGTTCTGGGCCGCGATTTTGATTCCCTTCTTCTCCGTGGAAAGCGCCTCCCTTCGGGTTCCGTTCTGTAAGATGATGGTAGTTTAGCATAATCCTACCCAATCTTCAAGTAAAAGAAACGTTGTCATCCCTTTGGTTCTTTGCTATAATGACTAATGATTATAATAAAGAAGCGAAGGTGCCTTTAAAATGGTTGAAAATTTGGAGGAAACGTTTCTCTCTCGGCAGGAAGTTTTTGCCGGAAAACTGCTGAACGTCCATGTGGATGAGGTGCGCCTGCCCGACGGGAAGACCGCTTTCCGGGAGGTGGCGGACCATTGCCCGTGTGTCGCCGTGGTGGCGCTGGACGGGGGAAACAATGTTCTGGCTGTGACACAATACCGCTATGCCTTTGGAAAGACGCTGCTGGAGATTCCGGCGGGGAAGCTGGAGGAAGGCGAGGAACCTGCTGTAGGCGCCCTGCGGGAACTGCGGGAGGAAACCGGCGCGGTTCCAGACGAGTTGCTGCCCATGGGAAAAATTCTTCCATCTCCGGGCTGTCTGGGGGAGGAGCTGTATCTCTTCCTGGCCCGGGGCCTCACAATGGGTGAGGCCCGGCCTGACGAGGACGAGTTTCTCCGGCTGGAGCGCATTCCTATGGAGGAGCTGGCGCACCGCTGTCTTCGGGGTGAAATCGAAGACGGGAAAACCGTTGCCGCCGTTCTAAAGGCCAAGCTGCTTCTGAACCTTTGAAAAGCTGAGAGAGGAGACTCCATGGAACCGAAAAAGACAGTACTGATCGTGGAGGACGAGAAAAATATCGTGGACATCGTCTGCTTCAACCTTCAGCGGGAGGGTTATGCCACGCTGGAGGCTTATGACGGAGAGGACGGGCTGGAAAAGGCCCAAACAAACAAGCCGGATTTGATTCTTCTGGACGTAATGCTGCCCAAGATGAACGGCTTTGACGTGTGTCGTGCTCTCCGGGAAAGCCGCAACAACGTACCCGTGGTGATTCTCACCGCCCGGGAGGAGGAGACGGACAAGGTTCTGGGCCTTGAAATCGGGGCGGACGACTACATCACAAAACCCTTTTCCATGCGTGAGCTGATTGCCCGCGTGGGCGCGAATATCCGAAGGCTCGGCATGGGCGCCCCCCTTGCCGCCTCTGCCGCCGAGGGGGCCATGACCGTGGCGGGAGATTTGGCGATTAATATCGACAGCCATCAGGTGTTTCGCAGCGGGGAGGTCATTGAACTGACCCAGCGGGAATACGAGTTGTTGACCTTTTTGGCAAGCCACCCCAACAAGGTATACGCCCGCATTGATTTGATGGAGCAGGTGTGGAACTACGGCTACGTGGGGGACGACGCCCGGACCGTGGACGTGACCGTCCGGCGTTTGCGGGAAAAAGTCGAAACGGACCCGGCAAATCCCCGTTACATTCTCACACGGCGCGGCGCGGGCTATTATTTCGCGACATAAAAGCGGGAAACGGTCCCTGAAACAAGCGGGGAACGGCCCGGGGCGGGGCCCCCGGATTTCCGGAAGGAAGAGAGGTGCCAGCCGTGTTTAAAAGTCTCCACATGAAGCTGATGCTCATAATGCTACTGCTGATTACCTCGCTGATGGCCACGGTGGGCGCGTTTCTCACAACCAACGTCTCCAGCTTCTACATCGACGAGTTTTTTGAGCAGATGAATGATATGTTCGGCTCCACATCGGAGGCGGACGGCGTTGCCGTTGCCAAAAATGCCAGCTTTATGGCAGACCTTCTGGCTGCTGCCGACGCGCCGGAGGGCGCGGCTCAAATGCAGAAGATTCTGGAGGCCAATGCCGGAAGCCTTGGAATCGACTATCGCTCCCGGAACTATTACGTTTTGGACGGGGCTTCCGGAGCGATACTGGCGGAGTCGGGGGAGAGCGGGGGGATTCTCGCGTCCACGCCAAACCTGATTAAGGCACTCAACGGCGATGTGGGGGACCGCAGCGATCTGACCGAGGACTATATGGATGTGGCCATTCCCGTCTCCGGGGAGGAAGGGCGCTATATCATTTATATATTGGACAACCGAGACACCGTGTCCAACCTTAACAGCCAGCTTTTCACCATCATTATGCAGGCGCTGGTGATCGGGCTTTTGATTTCCGTGCTGTTCAGCTACCTTCTCAGCAAAACCCTTGTCGGCCCCATCGAAAAGGTGACGCAGGGGGCAGAGCGGCTGGCGGGGGGGGACTTTGGAAACAAGCTTCCGGTGGAGTCGCCGGATGAAATCGGCATCCTCACCGGGACCTTTAACCACATGGCGGACGTGCTGCAAGACAGCCTGAACGCCGTGGAAAACGAGCGGAACAAGCTGGATACCCTGTTCCTCCACATGACCGACGGCGTGGCCGCCTTTGACCATGACGGGAAACTGATCCACTGCAATCCCGCCGCCACCCATCTTTTGCAGCGTTCTGTGCCAAAGGAAGCGGTTTACGACGAGCTATTTGGCTCGGTTTATCCCCTTGAACAGATACTGGCTCTTCAGCGGCCCAACTATGCCGACACGGAAATGGTGGTAGGGGAGAAGACGTTGGAGGCGTACTTCGCCCCGTTTTCCGATCAGGTGAGCGGCGGCGTTCTTGTGGTTTTGCACGACGAGACGGAGCACCACCGCAGCGAGGAACGGCGCAAGGAGTTTGTGGCCAACGTCTCCCACGAGCTGCGCACGCCCCTTACAAACGTGAGAAGCTATGCCGAAACATTGCGGGATAGCGGGGGAGACATCCCCCAGGACACCGCCGACAACTTTCTGGACATCATTATCAACGAGACGGACCGCATGACCCATATCGTGCAGGACCTTCTGACCCTCTCTCGTCTGGATGCAGGGAATACGGAGATGAGCTGTGCCCGGTTCGACTTTGGCGACGCCATCGCCAGCGTGGTCCGGGCCAACGCGTTGGAAGCGCAGCATCACAGTCACGAACTGAAGCTGGAACCGGCCCACACGCTGCCCATCATTGAGGGCGACCGCCAGCGGCTGGAGCAGGTAATGATGAATATTTTGGGCAACGCCATTAAATACACCCCCGATGGCGGGCGCATTCTGGTCACCGCCGGAACCACACAGGGGCATGTGTGGATGGAGGTGGCGGACGACGGCATCGGCATCCCGGAAAAAGACCGGGAGCACGTGTTCGAGCGATTTTACCGGGTAGACAAGGCCCGCTCGCGGGAGTCCGGCGGAACGGGCCTTGGCCTGTCCATCGCCAGGGAAATAGTGGAACGGCATCAGGGTACCATTCGACTG
>NZ_DAMBZJ010000006.1:82139-97245 GCF_032060045.1 Oscillibacter sp. | reverse complement strand
GTCCGCCACGAGGGGCCGGGAACTACGGTCCGGCTGACGCTGCCCCTGCGCCAAATGCGGGCAGAGGCATGACGTAAAGATACAAGAAGGAGGGCGGGCATGGACGCAAAAGCGAAAAAAAGGCGGAACCGTCTGCAAAATATTGCCATCGCCCTGCTAAGTATCACTGCCGTAGTGCTGTTTATCCAGACACAGCTATTCAACCTCCGGACTGACGGAGCCTATCTCTCCAATTTGTTTTCCTCCGGCTCGGTCGAAAAAACCCAGAGCGTTTCCGGACTGACAGATCTTGTGCTGCCCGCCCGGGTGGCTGTTACGGGCGCTTACGGCCGCTGGGCGGGCCTGGACCTGACCAACGGGGACGAGGATTTTTCAAAGCCTGCAAATCTTTTAATGGAGGCGCTGGGCTCTGCTGGGCCGATGAACAAGTGCGGCGTGGAGGATTTCCATGCCGCGCTGCAAATGGGGACGGATGCTGGTGTATCCGTCTATTATGACTTTGGTGATGCGCTTCCCCTATCCATTGTGTCAGGAGTGGTGGGTGCGCGGTGGAGCGGAGGAGAGATATCTGCCCGTCGGGTACTGGTGCAGGTGAATGAAAACGTGGTGCGCCTGTTCGCGTGGGACGGGGAGAACGCCTGCTTTGTCTGCACCACGGCCATTTCCGCAGAAAGCGTGAGGGAGCTGGCGCGGGAATATTCACTCGGAAGCGCATGGTTCGCCTTTGACCGGCCGGAGAGCGACGGGCATGTGGATGACTTTTCTCTTTTTTCCGATCAGCTTGATTCTCCTGTAAACCTAGCTGTCTCCGCTGGGATTGCGGATCCCAACGAGGTGCTGGAGGCATTGTCCTTCAATCCCCACACTAACTCCCGGTATCCGGAGCCTTCCGGCGCGGAGGTGGTGGTGGAAGGGGACCGAAACCTGCGCATTTATCCCAATGGAGAGTTGTCCTATCAGGGCGGCAGCGGAACGCTGCGCATTGCATCCGCGGAAGAGGTCCCCACGGAGGCGGAAACTGTGGTGGGCGTATTTCAGCTTTTGAATGGACTTTTACCAAATCAAAGCAGCGGAGCATTGTTTTTGCAGGAATATACCGCCGCTGAGAATTCCGTCACGTTGCGCTTTGGCTATCAGTATGCGGGATTACCCATCCGCTTTGCGGACGGGGGCTTTGCCGCGGAGGTGACGCTGAAGGAGGCGTCGATTTTGAGGCTGTCCCTGCGGGTGCGGCAGTACACCCCGGTTGAAAGTGGAGAAAGTCTGCTGCCGCTAACGCAGGCGCTGTCCATTGCCCGGGCCTGGCCGGGGCGGGAGCTTGCTGTCCGCTATGTGGACGGAGGGAGCACCGCCACCGCACAGTGGCTGGCGGAGTAAGAAACGGAGAGAGGAGCGGAGAACATGGAAACACATCGCTTGAAAAACATCATTATTCTTACGCTTCTTTTAATGAACGCGTTTCTTTTGGGGACGCTGGGAATGCGTCAGGCGCAGCAAGCCGCCGCCCGGCGGCAGGTCACGGAAGAGTTGGTGAAGCTCTTTGCCGCCGAGGGCGTGACCCTCAGCCAAAACGCTGTCCTGTTTACCCCACCTCCTCCGACGCTGACGTTGGAGCGGGATGTGGAGGCTGAGAAGACAGCCGCCACCGTTTTTCTGGGACCGGAACTGACCGCCGCCGATGAAGGGGGAGGCATTCTGACGTACACCTCCGCGCTGGGGCGGGCGGTTTTCCGCGCCTCCGGCGCGTTTGAAATTGTGGGGGAGCTGGGAAAAAATCCCGTTGATCTGGTTCGCCGCTTTTGCCGCAGCTATGAATGCGAAACGCCGGAGGAGTGGATTGATGCTTCCGGCAGCGGGTCTGTCACCGTGATCCGGTTGTACAGGGGTTATCCCGTGGAAGGTTGCGCGGTCACATTTTTAGCGGAAAAGAATGTTCTGCATTCCGTCAACGGTACGTTTTTGCCCCTGCACTCCACAGCGGCGCAGGGAGAGAGTCTGCTGACTGCTTCCACCGCCCTCACTGCATTTTTGGAGGCGCGGCGGACCTCCGGTGCGGTGGTGAGCGCTGTCACGGGGCTGTCGCCCTGTTACGAGCTGCAAAATACCACCTCCGCTCTGACGCTGACGCCCTTGTGGCGTGTGGACACGGACGCGGTAGATTACTATGTCAACTGTGTCACCGGCGCTGTGGTGCACGCGTGAAACAGACCGGAAAAAGGCTGGTTTTGTCGAAATAAAAAGCCCTCTAAAAGGCGCAAAAGTTTTGATTGTGTTTCTTGAAATGTGTGGTAAAATGTGTTATGGTAACTGTGCGCGCGGCGCACCGCGCCCGTTTGCGGCCACTTTGTGGCCTGCCGGGAAAACCCGCCGAAGCGGGCGGCGCGACATGAAAAAAATCAGCTTGTTTTGGGCCCTGTTTTCGGTATGGAAGTCCCATCTGGGGGTACAATGAAGACAGACGGACCGTTTTGACGTAAAAGAGAGGGTTTTGGGTTTGACAAAATATATCGTTCGGGGCGGCAAGCCCCTGTTTGGCGAGGTGGAAATCAGCGGCGCGAAAAACGCAGCGGTTGCTATCCTTCCTGCCGCGCTTTTGGTGGAGGGAGTCTGCCGCATTGAAAACATCCCTCAGATATCCGACGTGCATTTGTTTTACACCATTTTGGACGAGCTGGGCGCGTCTGTTCGCTCAATCAATCCTCATACGGTGGAAATAGACTGCACCCATATCCGCTCCACCCGCACCTCCTATGAGATGGCGCGGCGCATTCGCGCATCCTATTACCTGATTGGTGCGCTGCTGGGCCGCTTTGCCCGGGCCGATGTGGCTATGCCCGGCGGATGCAATTTCGGTGTGCGGCCCATCGACCAGCACATTAAGGGCTTTAAGGCGCTGGGCGCGGATGTGACGGTGGAGGGTGGTTTTATTCACGCCTCCTGTCAGGAGCCCCGGCTTCACGGAGCAAACATTTATCTGGACGTGGTTTCCGTGGGCGCCACCATGAATATTATGATGGCCGCCGTTCTGGCAGAGGGCGCGACCGTGATTGAAAACGCGGCGAAGGAGCCGCATATCGTGGATTTGGCCAACTTTTTAAACTCTATGGGGGCCAATGTCCGGGGCGCAGGCACCGACACCATTAAAATTCAGGGCGTCTCTTGTCTGCGGGGCGGAAGCTATGCTATTATTCCGGACCAGATTGAGGCGGGCACCTACATGGCAGCCGTTGCGGCCACCGGCGGACAGATTCTGGTGAAGAATATTATTCCCAAGCACATGGATTGTATCACCGCCAAGTTGCAGGAGTGCGGCGTGGAGGTGGAGGAGCGGGAGGATACGCTGCTGGTCCGGCGCAGCGAGCCGCTGCATCAAACCAACGTGAAAACCATGCCGTATCCCGGCTTTCCCACAGATATGCAGCCCCAGATGACCACGGTGCTCTCTCTTGCCGAGGGCACGTCTTTGGTGACGGAGAGCGTTTGGAACAACCGCTACCGCTATGTGGACGAACTCAAGCGCATGGGCGCTTCCATTCAAGTGGACGACAAGACCGCGGTGGTCCAGGGCGTGGATTATCTCACCGGCGCACCCATTCAGGCCTGCGACCTGCGGGCGGGCGCGGCGCTGGTAATCGCCGCGCTGGCCGCCAAGGGTGAGTCCGAAATCAGTCAGGTGCAGTATATCGAACGAGGCTATGAGCGCATTGTTGATAAGCTCCGCAGTCTGGGGGCCGACATCTGCGTGGTGGAGGAGCCGGGAGAGAACGACCAGTTGGAAGCCCACATCGGCTGAGCCGCCCAGGCCCAAAGTACAGGATGCATCAGGCATTTTATTGACTTATTACCGCGTCCGCGATGGAGGTCGCCGACTTTCGTCGACACTCTCCATCACGGACGCATTTTTCACATCGGGCGGTTGCCGCCGAAATTCAACACGCATGGGGGACAATTTTGACGATTTTACATACGCTTGCCAGCGGTTCCTCAGGGAACGCCGCCCTGCTGGAAAAAGACGGGGTTTTTCTTCTCTTGGACGCGGGCATTTCCTGCCGCCGGATTACCTCCGCGCTGCGGGAGTTGGGCCGGTCCATCGAGGACTTGTCCGGAATTTTGATTACGCACACGCATGCAGACCACATCGCGGGACTGCAAACCCTATTGAAGCGGTGGGATGGCCCTGTGTTTATAAGCGAAGCGGCGGGGCGGGACCTGCGTCGGCGGTTGGCGGGCATTGAAAACCGCCTGTCACCGTTTGCCTTAGGAGAACGGTTTACTGTGGACGGTTGTGACGTAGACCCGTTTCCCACCTCTCACGATGCCCCCGGTTCCGCCGGCTTTCGGGTGGGAGACTTTGGCCTTTTGACCGACACGGGCTTTGTCACCGACGAAGCGGCCGAGATTCTTTGCGGAGTACCGCTGTTGATGCTGGAAGCTAACCACGATGTGGATATGCTGCGAAGCGGAGCATATCCTTATTACTTGAAGCGGCGGATTCTTGGCGACGAGGGGCATCTGAGCAATGAGGCGGCGGCCCGGTTTGCCGTCCGCTCTTGCCAATCTGGGACGGAGGAGCTGGTTCTGGCACATTTGAGCCGGGACAACAACACGCCGGAGACGGCCCTTTGCTCCGTGTCCGCCACGCTGGCGGAAGCGGGAGAGGGCCCGGCGCTGTCCGTTGCAGAGCGGGAGTGCACAGGCCCTTGCCATCAGGTGACGGAGGGCGTATGCAAAAGGTAAGCGTTCTGTGCGTAGGAAAGCTGAAGGAGAAGTTTTACGCGGACGCGGCGGCGGAATATTTAAAGCGTCTGTCGCGGTATTGCAAGGCGGAGATCGTGGAGCTGGCGGAAGCGCGGCTAAGCGAAGTGCCGTCTCCCGCCGAAATTGAGCGGGCGCTTCTGGAGGAAGCGGGCCGGGTGGAGGAGCGGCTTCCCAAGTCCGGTGCGCTGATCGCCCTGTGCGTGGAGGGGAAAACGATTTCCTCACCGGCGTTTGCGGAGGCGCTGGGTGACTTTGCCATGTCCGGTGCGTCCCAGCTTACCTTTTTAATCGGCGGCAGCGTGGGTCTGCATCAGAGCTTGAAAGACAGGGCGGCACTGCGACTGTCCATGTCGCCTATGACCTTTCCCCACCATCTGGCCCGGGTAATGTTGCTGGAGCAACTATACCGGGCATATCAGATTCAAACCGGCGGACGGTATCATAAATAAGTTTGCATAAGACAATTTCGTAATTCAATAAATTTTTATTTTGCAGAAGGAGGGACCCAATGAAAGACGAGAATAGCTGGGGCCTGCGCCAAAGCGATCTGCCGGAGGGCTGGCCCACAGGGTCGGACGGAGAGCCGGAGCGGGCGGAACTGCTGATTTCCGCCCAGTCGGAGCTGGGGGGCGGTGCGGATGTGCTGTTGTCCATGCTGAGCGGCTGCGGCATCCCTGCGTTTAAATCCGGCACGCTTGGCAAGGTGATTTTCGGCTTTGCCGGTCGGGGTGTGGACATCTATGTGCCCCAATCCCTGTTAGAGGACGCCAAGGCGATTCTGGATAATCCCGCCCAAGCGGGCGGCGAAGAATAAGGAGGGAAATTCCATGGAGTTCATGCGGGAATATGAAAAGTGGCTGAACAGCCCCGCCTTGTCTCAGGCGGAAAAGGACGAGCTGTCCGCCCTGAAAAACGACCCCAAGGAGATCGAAGCTCGGTTTTACGGCCCGCTGGAGTTTGGGACCGCCGGACTGCGGGGGATTATGGCTGTGGGCCTGCACAATATGAACGTCCATGTCATCCGCCACGCCACTCAGGCCTTCGCGCAGGTGATTCTGGCGGAGGGGGGCGACGCGGCGAAGCGAGGCGTCGCCATCTGCATGGACTGCCGGGTCGGTTCTATGGACTTTGCCCGGGAGGCGGCGGGAGTGTGCGTTGCAAATAGTGTGGCCGTTCGGATTTTTGACGCGCTGCGCCCCACACCGGAGCTGAGCTTTGCCGTGCGGGAGTACGGCTGCATTGCGGGCATCAACGTCACTGCCAGCCACAACCCCAAGGAATACAACGGCTACAAGGTCTATTGGGAGGATGGGGCCCAGCTCCCGCCCCACCACGCGGCGGCTGTTGCGAAAAAGATGGAGGAAATCGACATCTTCACCGGCGTGAAGGCGCTGAGTTGGGACGAGGCGCTGGCCACCGGACTTGTCACCGTGATGGGGGACGAGACGGACCGGCGGTTTATGGAAGAAGTCACTGCCATGATCAACGACAGGGAAACCGTCGCCAAGGTGGCGGACACGTTTAAGCTGGTATATACCCCCTTCCACGGCTGCGGTTACAAGCTGGTTCCGGAGGCGCTGCGGGCGCTGGGAGTGAAGCACATTTTGTGCGAGCCGAAGCAGATGACGATTGACGGGACCTTCCCCACCGTGAAGTCTCCCAATCCGGAGAACCCGGAAGGGTTCTATCTGGCCGTTGACCTTGCCCGAGAAAACGATGTGGATTTCATCGTAGGTACCGACCCCGACAGTGATCGGGTGGGCATTATGGTGCGGGACAAAGATGGTGAATACCGCCCTGTCACGGGCAACCAGACCGGCGTGTTGCTGCTGGACTATCTCATCGGCGCCATGCGTCGGGCGGGACGGCTGCCGGAGCGACCCGTGGCACTGAAAACCATCGTCACCACGGAGATGGCGCGGAAGGTTGCGGAGTCCAATGGCGTGGAATGCTTTGACACCTTCACCGGCTTCAAGTTTATGGCCGAGAAGAAGAATGCGCTGGAAGCCGAAGGAAAGGGGAAGGTCATCTTCTCCTACGAGGAATCCTACGGCTATATGTTGGGCGATTACGTCCGGGACAAGGACGCGGTGACGGCCTCCATGCTGCTGACCGAGATGGCTGCGTGGTATGCCGCCCAGGGCATGACGCTGTTTGACGCGCTGGAAAAGCTGTATGAAAAATACGGCCAGCACGCGGAGAAAACCTATAATTTGGTGATGCCGGGGCTGGACGGGCTGAAAGACATGGCGGAGCTGATGCGGCGCCTGCGGGAAAACCCGCCTGCCTCCATCGGCGGCGTGAAGGTGGCGGTGCGCAAGGACTATGCCGATGGGTCCGTGGTGGACTGCGCCGCCGGGACAAAGAGCGCCATGGAGCTGTCCGGGTCCAACGTGCTGCGCTTTGAACTGGCGGACGGTACCACAATTCTGGTGCGCCCCTCCGGCACGGAGCCGAAAATCAAGGTTTACATCCTGACTCAAGGAGCCGACCGGGCTGATTGCGACGCAAATATCGAAAAATATGGTGCATGGGCCGCGTCGCTTCAAAAGTGATGGCGAGCGGAGAAGAATTCGGCGTCAAGCTGCGGCTATACGCCTCCGAATGTCCCCGAAACGACTTTTATCTGGACCGGGTGGAGCAATTGGCCGGGGAACTGGGCCTCATATGCACCGTGGAGAAAGTTATGGACGAGGCGGACATCGCAGCTCAGGGATTTGACAGTGTGTGTCAGCCCTCCTACTGTCCCGGCTGCCGAGCCAACCACATGTCACTGGACGATCCGAACGGGCTGTATCTTCCGGTTCTCGCGGGGAACGGGAAGCCCCTGTTCTGGAATGTTCCCCCGTCGGACGAAGCGCTTCGCGCCGCACTGGAGGAGTTCTTGTAAAAAGTCCGCCCGTATCCGGCAGGTGAAATGAGAAAAGCGCGGAGCGTTTACCAGCGCGACAAGGCCCGGAAAGGCTTGAGGGATCCGCTTTCTGCCCGGCTAGTTATCCCTCTATGGGACAGGGGATGTAGCTGGGGGTACGCGCAATGAGAAGAATGGACCTGACGTAGAAAGAAATTTCTGCGGCAGGTCCATTCTCCTATTAAAGAAGATTTTGATGAAAATATCTTTACTTTACTGGCGATTCCATTAGAATTGAGGAGATGAGATGCGCAAAATATTAACCTTGTACAGTGTGACTGCCTTGAAAAACGGCAAAGAAAGAAAAAGGCCAAAAATCCATATAGAATTCAAAGAAGTATGCTATGTTTTCACATAGGAGTGATACGATGAAGCGAGTTTTAGTGATTGAAGATGAACCAGATATTCAGGAGATGCTCTGCGCTTATCTGCGCGATGCGGGCTATGATACGGGGGCGGCCAGCGACGGCGTGACTGCACTGGAGCTTTTCCACAAAGAAACGTGGGATTTGCTTTTACTGGATTTGATGCTTCCAAAAATTGACGGATATGGTGTGTGCGAGCTGGTACGCAGAAAATCATCAGTTCCAATCATTATGCTGACGGCTTTAGACGCGGAGGAGCACCAAATCAGAGGCTTTGATTTGCAAATCGACGATTATGTAACCAAGCCCTTTTCCACACAGATACTGCTGCGAAAAATTGCCGCGGTTCTCAGAAGATCGAGCGGAGAAACGGAAGTGCATCAATTGATCTACAAGGATATTGTCCTTGACTTAGATGATTACCGTGCCAGCGCGGCCGGAGATGCGCTGGACCTGACCACACGTGAATTTGAACTGCTGAGAGAGTTACTGCAAAACCAAGGGCGTGTGCTGACACGCTCCATGCTTTTGGGACGGTTGTGGAATTATGATTTTCTGGGCGACGAGCGCATCGTAGACAGTCATATTAAAAACCTGCGAAAAAAGCTGGATCGGGATTATATCGAAACCGTGCGAGGGGTGGGATATCGAATTGAAAAAATGCGTTGAAAAAGTGCGCAGTAGTCTGACCATGCGAATCGGGTTGATTACCGCGCTGATTCTGTTTGCTGCCTGCGGCATTACATATCTGTTTATTGCCTGGGCCACGCCAATTACGTATCAGTCGATTGCCTCCGACGCCCTGAACGAAAAAGTATATGAGCTGGTCAACCAGTTGGAGAGCACGACGCTGGAGGAAAGCGGTCCTCTGTTTGACAAGTTTCTCATCGACACCGGAGCTGACGTGACGGTAATGGATGGGAGCGGCAAGAAGATAGCTCTGCCGACATCCGTTGTAATGGAAGGAACAGCCATAGATTCCGCGGTGTCGGAGGATACTGTATGGACCGGTATAACCATTACCACAACGGCAGATGAGCGAGTTGCGTCCAATGTGTCGAGCGTGGCTGAGGAGTTCAAGCCTTCCTTGTGGGGCGGGCTTGCTACCGGCAATGTGGCCGTCTCCAATTCCGAATGGGATATACCGTTTGCATTTTACAATCACCCGGAGGCCTATCAGATTCTGGTGACGGCAAACATCGCGGCGGTCAATCAAACGGTGGAGGCCATGGGGCGGGTGCTGCCGTGGCTCACTGTGGTAATCCTGATCATTTCTTTCTTGGGTGCGCTTTTTTATTCGCGCTATATCACGAAGCCCATCGTCCGTCTCAGTGGAATTTCTCAGAAAATGGCGGCACTGGATTTCTCATGGGAGTGTCAGGAAAAGCGTCGGGATGAAATCGGCATTTTGGGACAAAACCTGAATGAACTGTCCCGGCGCCTTTTTTCGGCTTTGATGGAGCTGAAAACGGCTAACGCATCATTGCAGGAGGACATTGACCGGGAAAGAGAACTGGAGCGTCAGCGCACAGCGTTTTTTTCCGCAGCCTCCCACGAACTGAAAACTCCGATCACGGTGTTGCAGGGTCAACTCTCCGGAATGCTGGCCGGTGTGGATATCTATCAGGATAGGGACAAGTATCTGGCACGCTCGCTTGCTGTCACTGGAAGAATGGAATCCCTGGTGCAGGAGATGCTGACCATCTCGCGAATGGAGAAGATGGGCAGCGCGATGAAGCAGGAGCCGGTCCTGTTCTCTGGTCTTCTCAAAGCGCAGATAGAGCTTGCTGAAGATTTAGCGATGCAGAAGAAGCAAACCATTCAAGCGGATATTGCGCCATGCATCACGATTATTGGGGATGAAACACTTTTGGGCCGTGCCGCTTTGAACTTGCTGACAAATGCAATGAACTACTCTCCGGACGGTTCAGTAATCTCTGTCTGTCTGGAAGCGCAGGACGGCGGGGTACAACTCGTCGTTGAGAACAGTCATGCACATATTCCGGAGGAATCTCTCCCGCACCTGTTTGAGGCATTTTACAGAGTAGAGGCATCCCGCAGCCGGGAGACGGGCGGAAGTGGCCTCGGGCTCTATCTTGTAGCAATGATTTTGAATCGGCATCATGCAGCATACGAAATTACCAACACGGATACAGGCGTTAAAGCAAGGGTACTCTTTTGTCAATAACTCCATACGAACTCCACATTCAATTCAACTCCTCTCCAAATGAGCGGCGTATCATGAGACGCAGTTCAACAGAGAGGAGTTTTTTTGTGGAAAGATGGATAAGATGGATGGCCGTGGGGTGCGTTCAATATTACGGGAATCCCCGGAGGGCTGCAACATGAAGAAAAACAGGTGGTTGGCACTCGCGCTCTGCTTTACACTTTTATGTGGATGCAGCGCCAAACCGGAAAAACAAACAGACACGCCATCGGATAACGATGCCTCTACCAAGGCCATTCATGCATTGGGGCTGACGGCGGAACAGCGCATGGAGGACTATGAAGCCTTCTGGGCCACACTCCGGGACAGTTATCCCTGCTGGGGAATTTTAGAGAGGGAGGGCGTTGACGCCGATGCGATCTATCAGGATTACAAGGAACTGGTGGCAGGAAACGACAGCGATGTGAATTTCTACTCCGCGATATTCAGCTCTCTTTATCGGCTGGGGATAAACGGGCATCTATGGATTGTAGAACCGGATGACTATGCCTCCTATGTTGATAACATGGCTGCTTACCAGGATTCCGACCGGGCACACTGGGCGGAGGTATTGCAAGATGAAAAGACCGTCAATGGCTATGAGAAACTAGGGGCCATGCTCGACATATTGAATGAGGACGAGGATCAGGGTGGTAATATGGTTGAAGACATCTCCGCCAACATTACATCGCAGATTCTGCCGGGCAATATCGGTTATCTTAAAATCAACAGCTTTTCCGGTGATATGGAGATCGATGGTGCAGAAATTTTGGATTGCTATTCACAGTTCGCCGGTTGCAGCGACCTCATTATTGACCTGACCGACAATAGTGGCGGCAGCGAGAATTATTGGGAACAGCTTCTTGTTGCCCCCAATATCAACGAGACCGTAAGTAACAGCCACGTGGCATTGGTGCGCATGAGTAAAAACAATACGCCTTATTTGGAAAATGTGTTTTCTTCGGATGAGCTGCGCCCCATTTCGGCATTACCCGATCTTTCAAAGCTGGCGGACGCAGACCGCGCGCTTGCGACCCATTACGTAACAATTGATCACACTGTGGACCCTGCGGCGCAGCGCAGCCCATTCCATGGCGCAATCTGGGTGCTGGTGAGTGAAGCTGTGTATTCGGCTTCAGAGTCCTTTGCCCTCTTCTGCAAGGACACAGGATTTGCAACGCTGGTAGGGACGCAGACCGGTGGCGACGGAATTGGAATTGATCCAATTTTTCTCCAGCTCCCCAACAGCGGAATTCTCGTCCAGTTTACCGCTCTCTACGGGCTGAATGCGGATGGCAGCAGTAATGAAGAGACCGGCACTACGCCGGATATTGTCTCCATCCGAGGGGAAAACTCGCTTGTCACAGCGCTCAGAGCCATTGAAGCACAGAAAGAGGCCGCGGAATGAATCTCACCATCAATCACTTAAACATGACCTATCCCACCGGAAAGCAAGCGCTCCGGGATGTTACCTTGTGCATGGAAAATCCCAGTCTCATTGGATTACTCGGGCCCAATGGCGCGGGAAAATCCACCCTGATGAAGCTGCTGGTGGCAGCCCTTCTGCCTACCTCGGGAGAAATCGCTGTAGATGGGACTCCGCTGTCCAAATGCGAAAAGCAGATGAAAGCCGGTCTTGGGTATCTGCCGCAGCACTTTGGCCTCTATGACGAGTTGACCGTCTGGCAGTTCCTCGACTACATGGCGGCGCTGAAGGGCATCCATAGCAGCAAGGACGCCATCGACCGCGCCATCGAGGCCACGGATTTAAAAGAGAAGCGGAAAGCAAGAATTCGCACGCTCTCCGGTGGGCAGCGCCAGCGGGTGGGGATTGCGCAGGCGCTTTTGGGCGCGCCCCAGTTTCTCATTTTCGACGAACCGACTGTCGGGCTGGACCCGGAGGAGCGTATCCGCTTCCGGAATTTTTTTTCCGAAATGGCGCAGGACAAGCTGGTGGTGCTCTCCACCCATATCATCGAGGATGTGCAGTCGATCTGCAATCAACTTATTGTCATCGATCAGGGGTGCATTCTGTTTACCGGTACGCCAGAAGCGCTTATTCGTCAGGCTGAGGGCCATGTGGGGACATTTATGGAGCAGCCGGGCGCAAAAGAAAACCCTAAGCTGCACATTACCTCCCGGGTCAATACGACCAAGGGCATATTGTGCCGGGGCGTGGCGGAAAATCTGCCCGCCGCGGCGCAAAAAGTGGAGCCAACGCTGGAAGATGCGTATCTCTACCTGATTACCAAAGGAGGAGAGGACAAATGAAGTTCTCCGCTCTTATCCGTGTGGAGTTGGGGCGGGTATTTCGCAACCGTCAAACCTGGCTGGTATCCGCACTGACGGCTTTGGCACCTTTAACCGGGTATCAGGTTTTCAGGACCACCATCGGTGACTCCATGGCGGCGCGTTATCTGGCCAATCCTCTACTTGCCGGCGGCATTGCCGGGACGCTTTGCTTTGCAATTTTGATGCTATCTACTTTAGATAAACCATTGCGGAATGGCATGGATGCACTGACAGATGCAGTTGTTCATCCCGTGACGCTGTGTGTGGCGCGGTTTCTGGCGGTGCTGACGGCGGGGATGGCGGCCACGGCGCTTATCGGGTTACTGTATCTGCCCTACACAGCATGGAAACTGAACATCGCGTTTTCTCTGTCCGATTATGTGCTCGCGGTGTTGCTTTTCCTGCTCTCCGGCCCGGTGATGGGTACACTTGCCGCGGCCATCTGCTGGCAGCTTACAAAACGCCTGGATGTAAGCTTGGTAGCCATTCTCGCCGCTCTGATTGTATCACGCAGCTCGATCTGCCGGGACTCTTTCCTGCTCCAATGGAGTGTGCCGCTGGTTCCCACCCTGTCCGACGCGTTTGGCAGCGCCATTGTCTGGCGCACTGCATGTTACAGTCGACTGGTCTGGCTGTGCTTACTGGGTGGCGCTTGGTTGCTGTCGTTGCTGTGCGTGCGGCAATATGGAAAGGGGCTGTGGGGTTCTTTTTTCAGGCACGCCCGTAAAATTTCACTGCCGGTACTTGCAGCCGCGCTGTTCTTTTGTGGCGGACTGCTGTGGCAGAGGCAGCCCTTTGTGGACCACACTCCCGCCAAGTGGCAGGAGCTGATGGAAACGGAACCGGACCGCAGCAACAAGGCACTGATGCTGCGCCGTACGGAGCTGAATGTGAAAATTGACAGCTATACGCTGGGAACCATGTCGGGCACAGCAAACTACCATCTTCAAAACGCCTCAGGTGCGCCGCAGGATCTGTATTTTGAACTGAATACCGGTTATACCGTTCGCTCCGTGACCGCGAACGGACGGCCGATAAAATGGAAGGACCTAAAAAACGATCTGATTGCCAGCCGCGAGATGTGTTGTGTGCTACCTGCGGATGCCGAAATCGACCTGCAGGTGAACTATGGCGGTATGGCGCAGATGTGGAATCAGATGGAATACGCGCTTGACGCAAATGTGATCAGCGACAGGAACGTCACTATGACCAGCAAGACGCTCGCGCCGGTGGTATCCGGGTGCGTGCTGGTTGCGGACGATGCAAATATTACGCTGTATGTCGATTTAAAAAATGGACTGATACCGGTAGGGACCGGTGCGCTGACCAAACTGGCCGACAACACCGGTAAAACAGCATCATGGCGCATGGAAGATACAGGAACTGATCGACTGTTTCTCTATGCGGGAGACTATATTTGCAAGGAAATTGACGCAGGCAACGGAACTTCGATTCCGTTTTATTACAGTCAAAGATATCAGTCCCGACTGGAAAACGGCGCTTTGGACTTGATGGAACAGGCGGTGCAATACTGCACAGAGCACTATGGAGCCAAAGGAAATTCAGACGGTGCGTTCCAAATTGTCCAGACGACAGCCTTTAATTTCGGCGGTTTTGCTGTGGGCAACATCAGCGGCATGGGCGAATCCTATTTCAGTGACGATAATCTGAACGATCCTGACAAGGGGCCTGACAGCGCCGAAATTTTGGCGCACGAAATTATCCATCAGTGGTGGGGATTAAGTGCACAGTTGATGGATATGGAGGACTCCGCTTGGAACAGTGAGGGCATTACCGTCTACACCACCTACCGCCTGATGTGCCGGATTAAGGGCGAGGAGTACGCGCGGGAAAATTATGTGGACAAGTGGAAAAGCACGATGAACAATCTGCATGCGTCATTTTATCAGCGAAATCCTGCGTATGTCGACCGCTTGCCGGAACGGTATCAGGCCGACATCCGGGCCACGGCGGACGGGGCCAACTGGTATGATGGCAATGCGCTGATGATCTGCCGCGCGGCGCAGATTATTGGTGAAGATGAGCTGGACGCGGTTTGGGCGCGGCTCTTTTTGGAGGGCGGAACGGAAGTGCCTTCGTATATCAGTGTAAATGATTTTCTGGCCGCCTGCGGTCTTGAAAAAGGAGCGGTTGGACGTGAGTAAAGTATTTCTTTATGAACTGCGCCGTCTGTTGAGCGGAAAATTCTTTCTCGGCCTTGTTGCCGTGAGTCTGTGGTACGGTTGGCAGCTTTTAAACAATGTCATCGTTTTGGGGATTGCTAACACCGCACCGTTTTCGCCGTGGAGCTTCGGTAGCTATCTGACGGAACTTCTCCCGTTGCTTGCCGTGGCACTTTTGTTTTTTATTTGGAATCTGTGTATTGGGCAAGCACACGGCGTGCAAAGTCTCACAGATGCCACCCCTATAAAGCGGGGGCATTATCAAATGCTAAAATATCTGGCCGCATTCACTGCCTGGCTTACATTGGCAGGAATACTGGTTGCGCTGGGCATTGGTTTTTTATGTGCGCTCTTTGGCGATTCTGTACCAATAGTGTCTCTTTTGTGCGTG
>NZ_DAMBZJ010000006.1:74453-82129 GCF_032060045.1 Oscillibacter sp. | reverse complement strand
CTGTGGTCACGCTGCTGCCGCCGTCCGCCTTGCTGATCGGCGCTGGCGCGCTGGCAGGAGGGGTTCGGGCATGGTCTCTGTTCGTGCTTATGGCGGTGGCGTTTGCAGCGGGGTATCTGCCAGGAGATATGTATGTTGGGTCGCTTTTTGTGGAGTACCCTCTCTCCCTTGGGGTGCTCGACCCGGCGTTTTCCATGCCGCTGTCCGTGCTGATGGAAAAGATGACTGCGATGCTTGTTGGAATCGGATTGCTTTTCTTATCAACAGCACCCCGGATAAATAAGCACAGGCAACAATGATAGAATGGTAAAAGCACATCTTTTTATGGAATGGCTCCGCAGATGAACCACTTATAAACACACTGGTGTATTACCTGCCATTGCCGGAGCAGCGCGGATGCGCTATTCTTAATACATCTCGGAGGGACAGAATCGGTCTAAAGGACTCTGCGATTACCCCTTCTGTATCAAAAAGAGGACTGGACACAGCAGATAAAAGCTGTGTCCAGTCCTCATAGTTTTTTCTGTCAATTTTAAGGTTGCAGAGCCCACGGAAAATTCCTTATCCGCTAAAGATACTCAGTTCAAAAAGTCTTTCAACTTTTTGCTGCGGCTGGGGTGGCGCAGCTTGCGCAGAGCCTTGGCCTCGATCTGGCGGATGCGCTCACGAGTGACATTGAATTCCTTGCCGACCTCCTCCAAAGTCCGGGCGCGGCCATCCTCAATGCCAAAATGCAGCTTCAAAACCTGCTCTTCCCGGGGAGTCAGAGTGGAAAGCACGTCCATCAATTGCTCCCGCAGAAGTTTATAGGACGCGGCCTCGGAGGGTTCCGACGCGCCTTCGTCGGGGATGAAGTCGCCAAGGTGGCTGTCCTCCTCCTCGCCGATGGGAGTCTCCAAAGACACCGGCTCCTGTGCGATTTTCAAAATCTCCCGGATGCGGTCCACGGCCCGCTTCTTCTCGTCCTCCCGGACCTTTTCCCAAGCGCCGGGACCACCGTTCATCTCAATAGCAATTTCCTGAGGGCTGGGATCGTGGCCCAGCTCCTGCAAAAGCTGACGGCTCACCCGGATGACCTTGTTGATGGTTTCCACCATATGCACAGGGATACGGATCGTGCGGGCCTGATCGGCAATAGCGCGGGTGATGGCCTGACGAATCCACCAGGTTGCATAGGTGGAGAACTTGAAGCCCTTGGTGCAGTCGAACTTTTCAACGGCCTTAATGAGGCCCAGGTTGCCCTCCTGAATCAAATCCAGAAACAGCATGCCCCGGCCCACATACCGCTTGGCGATGGACACCACCAGACGGAGGTTTGCCTCCGCCAGCTTTTGCTTTGCAAGTTCACCGCTACGGAAAACCTTTTTGACGGCCATCTCCTCTTCCTTGGAAAGAGAGCGTTCTTCGCCTGCCTCTTTCTGGCGGGCAAGCTCTTTAAGCTTTTCCTCGGCTTCCGCGCCGGCGGCCATACGCTGAGCCAGATCCACCTCCTCGTCGGAGGTCAGCAGGGGGACTTTTCCGATTTCCTTCAGATACATCCGCACGGGGTCGTCGATGGCGAAGTTCCCAACCAACGCGTTGGGGTCCACCAGCTCCTCTTCCTCCACGTCGGCAATTTCCTCGGCGGCGGGACCGTCGTCGGGCAGCTCGGGAAGAATGTCCTCGTCGGTGCTGATATCAATGTTCAGCGCTTCCAGAGAATCATAAAGCTGATCCATCTGGTCGCCCTCAAGATTCATGGAGTCCAGTGACTCCGCCAGCTCGCCGGAGTCCAGCTTGCCCTTTTTCTGCGCTCTATATAGAAGCTCGCGCAGTTTTTCGTTGCCTGCCAGCCATGCGGAGGCAGGCAGGGATGCCACCTGCCTGTCGTCCAGGCGGAGGATTCCGGCCTTTTTGGCCTCCTCGTCGGTCATGATGGGAGCGGCGTCCTCACCGGATTTGCCACCGGTTGCCGCCGTTCTATCCGCCCCTTTTGCCGTTCCGGCCTTCAGCAGGGCATCGGCCTCCTGCTCCAGCCGCTCCTCAGGGGTGGGTTCTTTCTTCTTAGACATGTCGCTTTCCTCCGTCGCTTTTTTTCTGATCTTTCAATTCTTCCATTTTTGCCAGCAGCGGGTCCGCTACGCCTGTGCCGGCACGCTTTTCCGCCTCCCGGCGGACGATTGCTATGTAATCGGCAAGAGCCTGCCGCCCGTTTGCGGCGGATTCTGGCTTTTGACACAGATTAGTAATGTGGCTCATCTCTTCACCGGACAGCTCTCCCGCCAGAAACGAAAGTTTGGGGGCGCTGCGCTGCTCCCGCTGCCGCCACAAAAGGGAAAAGACCCTGCCAAGCAGCGCAGAGGAAAACTCCTCCTCCTGCAGGGGCGACATTTCCGGGAACAAGCTGTCGTCCAGCAGTAAAAGCCGCAAAATGCCCTCCTCCGCCATGGCGGAGCGAAGGTTTGTGTAGCGCAGGTCCCGCCCCTTGGGCTGAAGCTCCGCGGCTGGATTCAAGTCCCGGCGCTCTCGTGCCCGCCGCTCCTTGCCTATTCGGCGCTTGAAGGACCGCTGAACCTCCAGCTTCATGGCCTCCGGCGTAAGCTTTGCGGCCTCCGCCGCCCGGACGGTGTAAATGTCCCGCTCCACAGGGCTTTCAAGACCCGCCAAAAGCTCGCTTACCTCCTCGGCGTAGGCAAGGCGCTGCCGATCGTCCGTCAAGTCGTATTTCCCGGCAACCTGAGCCAAACGAAACTCCACGCCGTTTTCGCTGCCGGTGAGCAGCCGCTCAAACGCGTCCGGGCCAAAGGCTTTGATAAAATCGTCTGCGTCTTGCTTGCCCATAGATCCGTCTTCCAGCCGCTTGTTTGGAAGCCGGAGAACCCGGACGGCGAATTCCGAGTTGTTCAGAATTTGCAAGGCCCGCTCCGTGGCAATTTTTCCGGCGTTGTCGTTGTCATAACATAGAACGATTTCCTTGGTGTATCGGCTTAAAAGCCGGGTTTGCTCCTGCGTCAGCGCCGTGCCCATGGAGGCCACGGCATTGTCAAACCCCGCCTGATGGAGAGTTACCACGTCGATGTTGCCCTCGCACAAAATAATGTTGGGCCGCTTGGACTTCTTCGCAAGATTTAAAGCATACAGCTCTCGGCGCTTGCTGTAAACCGGGGTTTCCGAGGAGTTCATATACTTCGGTTCCGCATGGTCCAGCACCCGTCCGCCAAACGCCACCACATCCCCCCGTACATTGATGACGGGGAACATCAGCCGGTTTCGGAACTTGTCGTAAAGGCCACCGTTTTTGTTCTGCACCGCAAGGCCCGCGCCCAGAAGCTCCGACTTGGTGTAGCCCTGGCGAGTCATGGCGGTGATGAGCGCGTCCCAGCGGTCGACCGACGCACCAAGGCCGAAGCGCACCGCCGTGGCCTGCCCAATCCTTCGCCGTTCCAGATAGTCCCGCATGGCGCGGCCCTCCGGGTCCTGAAGCTGCTGATAGTAAAACCGGGCTGCGTCGCGGTTTAAATCCAGAAGGCGCCGCCGCTTCTGCTCCGCCTCCCGGTCACCCGTCTCCTCCGGAACTTCCAGCCCGGCGCGCCGGGCCAGAAACCGCACCGCGTCCGGAAAGGGGAGACTCTCCTCTTCCATGATAAAGTTGATGACGCCGCCGCCCCGTTTGCAGCCGAAGCAGTAATAAATCTGCTTGTCAGGGGAGACGGAAAAAGAGCCGGTTTTTTCGCTGTGAAACGGGCAGAGACCAAAGTAGTTCGCGCCTCGTCTCGAAAGCTGAACATAGCTGCCCACCACATCCACAATGTCGCTGCGGGCAGTCAGCTCGTCCAGAAAATTTTGCGGAAACGGCAACGGAACATACCTCCCTCCCGGTGAGTCTTACCGGATTTGTCCCAAGTCATACCCAGCAAACCAATTCAAGTTATTCTATTTATACCCCGTGGGGGTGAAATTCCCTCTTTTTTTGCGAAATTTGAGAAAACTTTTCTTTCCCGGCTTTACAGTTCTCCATTTGGCGGCTAAAATAAGTGCTTAGAGAATAGAGAGAAAGAGGTGGAAGAATGGCAGTAGAGCTTTGGGCCGCGCGGTTGGACCGCCCGCTCAGCGAGCGGGAGAACAACGCGCTGCTGGAAATGCTGCCGCCTGCGCGGCGGGAGCGGCTTGCCCGAGTTCGTGACGCCGAACGGTGGCGGGAGCCGCTTTGCGCCTATGCGATTCTGCGCCGCGCGCTGTGGGAGAAATACCGGTGGCGGGAGCTGCCGGAGATCGCGCTGACCACCCAGGGAAAGCCTGAATTTCCCAACTTTCCGGAAGTGTGCTTTAACCTGAGCCACACACCCGGCGCGGTTCTTGTGGGCCTTTCGGACGAGCCGTTGGGCGTGGATATCGAAAAGATACGCCCTGTGTCTCCAAGAGCCATGAAGCGGCTGGCGGACGCGGCCTCGGAAAAAGCGTTTTTTCAGAGCTGGGTCCGGCGGGAGGCGCGATTCAAGCGCAGCGGCGCCGGAGTGAGTATTATGCGGGAGGGGGAGGCCCCTCTGCAATACGGCGAATATTTCTATTACGTGGAAACGTTCCCCGGCTATGTGGCCGGAGTAGCCACCCGCAGCGCCGAAGGCGTGAGCGGAATTCAAAAGTTTTCATTAGAACAGATGGTTTAGCCGTTAGAGATTTCTTTAAAGGTAAGCGCATCGCCGGGTGCGGTGCGGGCGAAGTCCCCGGGAAAGTAGCTTCCCCGGGGACTTTTGTATTTACGGGTATTTACAGTTGTCTATTCGTTCAGCAGAGCTTCTCCGGCCCGATAGATGTCTCCCGCGCCCACGGTCAGAATCAAATCTCCCGGCTGGGCAATGGCCCGGAGACGATCGGTCACCTGCTCCAGTGTGGAACAATAGATGGAGCCGGGGACCTTTTTGCACAAGTCGCCCGAGCTGATGCCCACAGTGTTGGTTTCCCGGGCGGCGTAAATCTCCGCCACAATCGCTGTGTCCGCAAGCTTCAGCTCCTCCACAAAATGGTCGAACAGCTTGGCGGTGCGGGAATAGGTATGGGGTTGGAACGCCAGCACCACCCGCTTGTAGGGCAGGTCCTTTGCCATGGCCAGCAGGGCGTGGAGCTCGTCGGGGTGGTGGGCATAGTCGTCGTAAACGTCCGCGCCGTTAAACACGCCCTTGCGCTCAAAGCGCCGTCCTGCGCCGGTAAAGTTCGCAAGGCCCTGCTCCACGGCGGAGCCTGGTAAGCCCAGCGCATAAGCCGCCGAAGCGGCCGCCAGCGCGTTGGACACGTTGTGTCTACCGTGAACCGACAGGGACACGCTGGCATAGTGCTTTCCGTATACAGTCACGTCGAAGAGCTGTTTTCCACCCTCTTCGCGGAGGTTTTCAGCGGTGCAGTGGGCGGTGCGCTCCAGTCCGAAGGTGAACACCGGACGGCCCAGATTTTTCAGAGCCGCCATGGCCCCGTCGTTGTCTGCGTTGGCCACCACGCGTCCGCCTTCAGGCACCAATTGTGCAAACCGGCGGAAGGAGTGCTCAATATCCTCCAAATCCTTAAAAAAGTCCAGATGGTCCTCTTCCACATTGAGAATCACCGCCACAGTGGGGTAGAAGGAGAGGAATGAGTTACAATACTCACAGGATTCCAAAATTATGGTGTCTCCATTGCCCACCCGATAGGCGGAGTGGAGCAGGGGCAGTGTGCCCCCGATCATCACGGTGGGGTCCTCATCCGCTGCCATGAAGATGTGGGTGCACATGGAGGAGGTGGTGGTTTTTCCGTGGGTGCCGGAGATGCACAGTGCGTTGGGATAGCGCCGCATAATGGCTCCCAGTGCCTGGGCCCGCTCATAAACCGGGATGCCCCGGGTCACCGCGCCGGAAATTTCCGGGTTGTTGTCGTGGACGGCGGCAGTGCGGATTACAAAGTCGCACTCGCCCAAATTTTCCGCGCTGTGGCCGATGTCCACATGGATGCCCACCGACCGCAGATGGGCCACCGCGTCGCTTTCATGAATATCGGAGCCATGGACCGCAAGCCCCATCCCCAGCAGAATTTCCGCGAGCGGAGCCATGGACACGCCCCCGATTCCCACCAGATGAACCTGCTTGCCGGGAACCATGTAAGCGCTGATGGGCTTTGGATTATTCATCATAATAGTTTGCTCCTTCTCCTGCAATGACTTGCAAATGCGCCGGCGTTTATTGTATGATACTGTATTATAACTACGGTGCCGGAATTTATAGCGTCCGGCCAAAATTTTCGCTTCTGGGCCGGGACGATTGACTGTCCTTCTCAAAAAAGGTATTATACTATGCGAGCGTGGAAAAAGCAACCGAAAAGGCGCGACCCGCTATGCGGGGAACGACTTCAGTCCACGGATTTAAAAAGAGAAAGTAAGGTGAGCAGGTGAACATTCCGGAGCCGGTGAAGTGCATAATGGAGGCGCTGGAGGAGCATGGCCACGAGGCCCACTGTGTGGGCGGCTGCGTCCGGGATTCCCTGCTGGGACGGGAGCCGGGGGACTGGGATGTGGCCACCTCCGCTCTGCCGGAGGAGACGATGGCGCTGTTTTCGGGCCGGGCCGCGCCCACCGGGCTGCGCCACGGCACCGTGACCGTTCGGGAGGGGGCGCTTTCTGTGGAAGTGACCACCTTTCGTACGGACGGACGGTATACGGACGGACGTCGCCCGGATTCGGTGGCCTTCACCCGCTCCCTGCGGGACGATTTGAGCCGCCGGGACTACACAGTGAACGCCATGGGGCTGGATTTGGGGGAAACGTTGACGGACCCCTTTGGCGGCCAGAAGGATTTGAAAAACCGGCTTTTGCGCTGCGTGGGGAAGCCCGAGGAGCGATTTCAAGAAGACGCACTGCGCATTCTGCGCGGCCTGCGACTGGCGGCGGTGTTGGACTTTGCTCTGGAAGAAGAGACGGCCCGGGGGCTGCGTGCATGCAGGAACTTGCTTTGCGGGGTGGCGGCCGAGCGGATACAAGTTGAGCTGACAAAGCTTTTATGCGGCCCCGCCGCCGCGGAGATTCTGCGGGAATTTCCGGAAGTGGTGGGGGCGGTGGTGCCGGAGCTTTTGCCCATGGTGGGCTTTGACCAGCACAGCCGCTATCACTGTTATGATGTATGGGAGCACACCCTCCACGCCCTGCATGAAGTTCCGGCGGAACCGATTTTGCGCTGGGCGGTGCTGCTGCACGACGTGGCAAAGCCCCGGTGCTACACCCGGGACGAGCGGGGTGGGCATTTTTATGGGCATCCGACGGTCAGCGCGGGGATGGCGGACGCGATTTTGCGGCGACTGAAATTTGACAAGGCCACCCGAGAGGCAGTGATCATGCTGGTGCTGTGGCACGACAGGGAGATCCCCCGGACAGAGAAAAGCATCCGCCGCGCGTTGCGAAAGCTGGGCGAGGAGCGTCTGCGGGAGCTGACGGAGGTGAAGCGGGCGGATAACCTTGGTCAGGCTCCGGCCTACCGCGCCCGACTGAAGGACGTGGAGCAGATACAAAGGATGATGGAGGGTCTGCTGGCTAGGGACGAATGCATATCACTGCAGCAGTTGGCGGTGAACGGCCGAGATATGCTGGCGCTGGGCCTCCGGGGGGCGGAAATCGGCGAGGCACTGGAGGAACTTTTATCCGCCGTGGTGGACGGTGACCTGCCAAACCAGCGCGCCGCGCT
>NZ_DAMBZJ010000006.1:63994-74443 GCF_032060045.1 Oscillibacter sp. | reverse complement strand
CGCTGTTGTTCGCGGCAGAGAGCCTGGCCGACCGGCAGAAAGAAACAAAACAGTAAAATTCTTAAATAGGATTGGAGATGGGCATATGAACAGCGAACAGAATCAGTGCGGCGCGTGCGGCGGCGGAGCCTGCGGAACGGCCGGCGGTTGCGATGGGTGCAGCGGGTGCAGCGCAAGAGCCAGCGTATGGATGGGCGAGGGAGAGCTGGAGTTGTTGCAGGACCTGGCCCAGACACCTTTTCTTCCCATCGCCCGGCGGGAGGGGTCGCAGGACCCGATTTATTTGGAGGGTGCAAGATACACCCCGGCGGAGTATGGCCAGATTATCACGTCGCTGGCCCAAAAGCGGCTGGTCCGGCTGGACTATGATCTGCCGCTGTCGAATTTCGACTATACAGCTTACGAGGGATTTCCCCACAAGGGAAGCATGGCCCTCACCGCCGCCGGCCAGCATGCCTTGGAGCTGCTGGAAATTCAGGGCGCGTCTGAGGAGTGATCCCGGCCTCGGTGGATAAAAAATCCCCGGCAGCGCAATTTGCGCCGCCGGGGATTTTCCGATCAAAGATCCCTGCCATATGGCAGGGGTCTCCGTCCCGATGCGGATGGGATGCTTGTCGGGGACGGGTTTTCGTGTTAATAGGGTTTATCCCTTTTTCTTTTTGGGCGGTGCAGGGTCTGCCAGACGGTCAATCACCCGGGCATAACCCTCCGCGCCGTAGACCAGACATTTCCGAACACGGGTGATGGTGGCGGAGGATACACCGGTTTTTTCATTGATGGCGTTGAAAGTTTCGCCGTCTTGAAGCATCCGGGCCACCATCCATCTCTGGGCCATGACCTGAATCTCTCCGACGGTACACAAGTCGTCAAAAAAGCGGTAGCAGTCCTCCTGATCCTTCAGGGAGAGAATTGCCTGATACAGATGGTCTACCATTTCCGATTTCATTCTGCTCTCATACATCTTGCAGCCCCACTTTCAAAATCAGGCGCCGCCGTGCGTCGGCTCCGGCGGCGGGATTGCTTTTATACGGTAACAGGGTGTCCTATGGCCAAAGAATAACAGACTTTACCGCCACTGTCAATCTACTTTCCCCCGTGATCCGTCAATTTTTCCAAACATCGGCAGGCATTTATAGTTTAAAAATCCACATGATAATACACTATTCCTATATCTCGCTAATACGCTACCGATACACCGTGATAATGAACAAAAAACAATGTTAAAATGAAAAAATAAATGTTGATTTCGTACAAAAATGATGATATTATGTGTTTGTGCAAAAACGTTAAATCGACAAGCGCACAATACAGACAGGATTGTGGCAGGTTCACCCCTGGGCAGGGTGGACGGCGCTTCCGGCGCAAGAGAGCCGGAAGCGCGCCTGACCCGAACCATCGAAACCATTTCTCATATCTCACAGAACCTGTAAATGCCGCTTATGGCGCATCCCTTTCCGGCTGTGGCCCGCGAGGGCGGATGTTTTTGAAAGAGGCTGAAATTGCAGGACAAAAATTTGAAGCGAGGTAACGATTAAAATGATTATGAAGCCTTCTGAAATAAAGCATGTCGTTGTTGACGGACACAGCCTGACGCTGGAGTCCTTCGTGGCTGTCGCCCGCTATGGCGCGACGGTGGAGTTGGCTGCTTCCGCGCTGGAGGCCATGCAGAAGTCCCGCGCGCTGGCAGAAAAAATTGTGGCGGAGAACCGCGTTGCTTACGGGATCACCACGGGCTTTGGAGACTTCCAGAAGGTGGCCGTGCCCGAGGAGATGAGCAACGAGCTGTCCACCAACCTGATCCTTAGTCACTGCACCGGTACCGGTGATCCCTATTCCGACGAGGTGGTGCGTGGAATGCTGTTGCTGCGGGCGAACGCGCTGTGCGTGGGTGTGTCCGGTATCCGTCCCATTCTGGTGGAGATGATGCTGGCTATGCTGAACGCGGGCGTTACTCCCGTGGTACCTCAGAAGGGCTCTTTGGGCTCTTCCGGCGATTTGGCCCCTCTGGCCCATATGACGTTGCCCATGCTTGGTAAGGGCATGGCTAATTATAAAGGCGAAAAGCTCACCGGCGCGGAGGCCATGGCCAAGGCCGGCATTCAGACGCTTAAGACACTGGTGTGCAAGGAAGGCCTTGGCATGACCAACGGTACCTGCGCCATGACCTCCGTCGGCTCTTTGGCACTGTTTGACACCATCTGTGCCGCCCAACTGGCCGATGCCATCAGTTCTTTGGATTTTGAGGCCCTCACCGGCTTGCGTAATGCCTTTGACCCTCGTGTTCACGCTGTCCGTGGCCAGAAGGGTCAGATCTTGGTGGCGGCCAATATGCGCAAGCTTTTGGCGGACTCTGAGATTCTGGACAACTGCCAGAAGGACCGGGTACAGGACGCTTACGCCCTGCGCTGCATCCCTCAGCTTCATGGCGCTGTCCGCGACGCTCTGGAGTATGTGCGTACCAAGGTAGAGATTGAGCTGAACGCCGTCACAGACAACCCGTTGCTGTTCCTCGATGACGAGGCAGTTATCTCCGGGGGCAACTTCCACGGCGAGCCCATGGCGATTCCCTTCGATACGCTGGGCATCGCGTGCAGCGAGATTGCCAACGCCTCTGAGCGCCGCACCGAGCGCATGGTAAACGCGGCTCTGTCCAACGGACTGACCCCGTTCCTTACTACCAAGCCCGGCGTGAACTCCGGCTTTATGATTGTGCAGTATTCCGCTGCTTCCATGGTTTCCGAGAACAAGGTCCTGGCGCATCCCGCGTCGGTGGACTCCATTCCCTCCTCTGCCAATCAGGAGGATATCGTCTCCATGGGTACCACGGCGGGCCGCAAGGCGGGCTGGATTGTGCAGAATACCCTGTCCGTTCTGGCGGATGAGCTGCTGACTGCTTGTCAGGCGATTGATATCCGTCGCAATCTGAATACCCACGGGCAGGGCATGGCTCCCGTGCACGAGGCCATGTACAAGCACGTGCGCGAGAAGGTTGAGTTCTATGAAATCGACCGGGAAATCTGGCAGGACATTGCGGAGGTGGAGAAGATGGTCCGCAGCGGCGAACTGCTGGACATCGTGAAGAAGCACGTCCCCGACTTTGAATAAGCTACTTCTCAATAAGTAGATAAAAACTGCCGCGCCGATCTTCGGCGCGGCGGTTTTTTGCTTAGTTCTTTGCGGAGAGCATTTCTGCCGTTTCATGCAGGCTTTTCTTTTTGCAGAGTGTGTCTCTTGCCGATATCGTCCTTTTTCCGTGAAGCATGAACCCTCCGTTGCGTCGCCTAGTCAGTGAGGGGAGAACATGGCAGGAAAGGTGCAGCGGATGCAAGGGCACCCTGTCAACGGTTTTGGCAGCTTTAGGCCGACGGATATTTACGAGCGCGCGTATTCAGGCGGCGCTTAAAGCTTATGGGCTTGCAATGTGGAAATCATACCTTGTAAAGCTGATTCAAGGTACGCCGTACGTCCCTGCGGAGAGCAGTCCTGGCCCGTACGCGGATTGGTTGTAGGGATATTTGCCAGACGGAACGTCTTGCCACTGGGGAGGACCCGCCCGAGAATCCTGTTTCCGGCGCCGCACCGTGTTTGCGAAGAGAAAGACAAAGTCTGCGGTCCGGTGAATACCGGACCGCAGACGGTCAGATTGCGTTTGTTTTTGGCTCAGACAAACTGAGAGACGACAATCGCCGTGATCATCAAGGGAATGTTGTAATGAATAAAGGTGGGTACACAGGTATCCCAGATGTGGTTGTGCTGTCCGTCTGCGTTCAAACCGGCCGTGGGCCCCAAGGTGGTGTCGGAAGCGGGGGAACCGGCGTCGCCCAGAGCGGCGGCGGCAGACATCAGAATGATGGTGGCGGGTATGGAGAAACCCATCTGCTGGCACAGAGGCACATACAGCACCGCTACCACGGGGATCGTGCTGAAGGAGCTGCCGATGCCCATGGTAACTAAAAGGCCGATCAGCGTGATAACGGTGGCGGCGACGAGCTTGTTGCCACCCATGATGCCGACAGCCGCCTGAACCAGCTCATCCACCGCACCAGTGGACTTGATCACGTCGGCAAAGCCGCCGGCAACCAGCATGATAAAGGCGATCATGCCCATAATCCTGAGACCGCCGTCAAACTGCTCGTCAATTTTCTTCCACTTGATGGCACCAAACACGAACATGACCATCAAGCCGCACAGGGCGGACAGAGCCAAAGACTCGGTGGGAATCTGAACGGCAACCACCACGACGATGGCCAGAAGGGTGACGGCATGCTCTTTGGTGAACTTATCGGAAACCGCATCGTGAGCAGACATATCCACAGACAGTTCCTTGTACTCGCGGGGCTTGCGATAGGTCACAAAAATGGCCAAAATCAGGCCAAACAGCATGGCAGCGCCCAGAATCCAGTTGTATCGCGCAATTTCACCAATGGTGGTGGTCATGCCGTTCTTGGTCATGTTGTCGGCAATGATGCCCATAAAGATGGCACCGAAGCCAAAGGGAATGGAGATGTAAGGAGCTTTCAGGCCGAATGCCAGAGCGCAGGCGGCCGCCCGACGGTCAAGCTTCAGCTCGTTAAACAGGCTCAGCAGGGGAGGAATCATAATGGGAATGAAAGCGATGTGAACGGGAATCAAGTTCTGGGACAGGCAGGCCACACCGGCCAGCACCACCAGAAGGAACTTGGCGTTCTTCCCCATGATTTTGGAGAGCTTCTTAGACATCATGTCGGCCAGGCCCGTGGCGGCAATGGCAGTGGCAAAGGTGCCCAGCAGGAGGTAAGCCAAGGAGGTGCCGCCGTTTACGCTGAAGCCGGCGGTCAGGATGCCCATGGCCGTGGGAATGTCAATGCCGCCCAAAACGGCGCCAACGATGGCGGCAATAATCAGGGACAGAAGAACGTTCAGCTTCAATAGACACAGAACACACAGAATGACTACGGAGATAAGAACCGGATTTAATAAAATAGACATTATTTCAATCTCCCTTTCCTAAAAGATCTCTAAAATCTTTAAAATGCTAGAAATCTCTCTTTCCTTATGATTGTTAAAATTTGCAGTGTTTACGGGAAACTTTTTAGAGCGGAGCGCCGGGAGTTGCCGGTGCGTCCGCTTTTTCCATTTTCCGTAATTGCCCTCCTTTCCGGACAGATTCGCTGCAACAATACAGACATAGGAAAGACTGTCCGCATTTGAGGGCGGACAATCGGCGCCGAGGGCGGTCGAATACGGGCGGACGCGGTCTGGGCAAGACTGCGCTTTCTCACATAGCCCTTTCCGAAAATACTCGGCAAAGGTCTCACGAGAAAACGGGATTCCGTCCGAAAAGTTCCTCCGGTTTTTCCGTGATTAGGTGTATATTACATGATAGAGCGTCTATAAAACGTCTATTTTTGTATGATTCACAGAGAGCGCGCAAGGATATATCTACTGTCCGGGTTGGTATTTCCAACATTCGCACGGCGGGATATTAAGCCTGCGGAACAGCCGTGAACAAGGCTTTCATTAATTGGTTTTCCGGGCCTTGGGAAGAGGAGGGCGGTTTATTCGACGTCGGCGTTTTAATAAAGAAAAGTATATCATTTTACAAACAAATTTACAATATATTCCAAACAATTATTTTTGATTCCCGATTAAATAAGGCATTAAAGAGTGCTACGTTTTAAGACATGTACGCGAAAAGTATGCACTTTCGGGGAAATACACCAGAAAAATAGGTTTCAAAAGAGTAATTTATTTCATAAATCAGGGGTTTTCGTTACATTGTCCTCAAGTCTTACGTGTCCATTTTAAAGGGGTGGGGCACGGTATATACGAAAAGCTAAATATTCGGGGTAGAATAAGTGAATTCTTTCGAAAATTTAAGCGAATTATACAAAAATGATTGGAATATAGAGAAATTCAGTATGCACGAAAAAGAACATGCTGTATAATGTCATAATAACTTATCAAATTTTACGCGCATTAAGAAAGCTTCACTTGGCTGGAAACCTGCGCGCTTATTAATAGGTAGAGGATATCGGTGCGGTTTTGAAAATGGATGCAAAACGATTCCTTTGGGGTTCACCCCGTTTTGTCGGAGCGATGACAAGTTGGGAGAAACATAAAGGAGGCAACTGTGTGAAAAACGCCAAGGAAAAACTTGTGCTGGCGTTAAAAAAGGGATCGGTCCGGGGCTTTGTGCTCATTGTCCTTGTGTTTACAATATCCATTGGTTTGCTTTTGCTGTGGGAGAAGCAAAAGCTGGACACGGAATTTGAGAGAATCATCGTCTCCACTCTAAATACCAATACGCAGCACACCGCCACGGTTATTAAACGGGACATCGCGGAGGCACTGAAATCCCTGAGATCGGCGGAAGCCTTGCTATTAAGCTCTGAGTTCGAGCTTGAGGGAGATATTCAGGAGCAGTTGGACCGGCACACCGGCTTTGTATCCGGCGATTTTGTGACCTATCTTTCCAATGAGAAAATTAAGGAGGGAAAGCTGCCCGTTAGCCAAGAAGACGAGGGGCGGCTTCAAAAGGGCATTACCATGATCAGCGTGGTGGCCGACGAGGAGGAAAAGAAGGACCTTTTGATTATCAAACCTCTGATCGGCGATTTTGGCATGACGGGCGCGCTCTGCATCCGCCTGAAAGGGAAAAATTTGCTTTCCAGTGTTTCCAACGGCGGCGTTTATCGGAACCCATATAGCTGCGTGATCACCGGCAGCGGAGAGATTGTCAATAATACCTATCAGCCGGAGCGATTGGGAAATCTGCTTGACGATCTGCGGGGATATGGCCTGTCGGAGACGGAAGCAGGCAAAATGATGGTGAGCGTGATGAATGGGGGCTCCTCCAGCGCCAGATTTTTTCGTGGCGGGGATACTTATTTTCTTTCCTCTGCGCATCTTGAATATAACGGTTGGTATCTGGTAAGCGTTGTGCGGGGACCTGATGTTCTACTGCGCTCCGTCGCACTGTTTCGGGATGTGGTGATCACCAGCATCACCACCATCCTGATTACTGTGTCGGCGGCGGGGATTACTTTTTACCAGCTTCGTTCCAGCAAAGAAAAGCTGAAAGCGTCCCAGAAACGCAACCGGGCGTTTGCATCCCGGTTTCAGGCGATGTTTGAACAACACGGTGCGCTGAAGGTGGTGGTAGACGCGGAAACGGGAGAAATCATGGACGCGAACCCGGCCCTGCTGCGCTACTTCGGCTTTGAGAAACAGGAGATGCTGGGAAAGAACGCGCTGGAGTTTAACCTTTTGCCCCGCGACATTCAGCGCCAAAGGATACATGAAGAAGTGGATACGGGGGCACTTTATGTGGCCGCACCTCACCGCCTGAGAAATGGTGAGACAAGGCTGCTGGACGTATACGCCTCCGAAATTTGGGACAAAGACCGCAGGCTGTTTTATGCGATTTTATTTGATGTGACCGAGCGGGAAAACTATCGTGAGGAGCTTCTTCGGGAGAAGGAGTTGCTGCACACTACGCTCCAGTCCATGGGCGATGGCGTGGTCACCACGGATCGGGCGGGGATCATTACGGGAATGAACGCCGTTTCCGAGCGGCTGACGGGTTGGGGTGACGGACAGGCTTTGGGCAGGCCCTTTTCCGAGGTATTTGTTCTACGCAGCGAGGAGACGGGCCAAGCGGCAGAAAATCCCATACAAAAGGTGCTGGAGACTGGTGTGGTCATGGGACTTGCCAATCACACAGAGCTGGTGGACCGACAGGGGAGCCCCACGCCGATTGCTGACAGCGCCGCCCCCATCCGTGGGGACCAGAGCCAGGATATCCTGGGCGTTGTGATGGTTTTCCGGGATGTCAGCAGCGAGAAAGCCCACAGCAAGGAAATCGAATTTTTGAGCTATCACGACGCTTTAACGGGTCTGTATAATCGTCGGTTCATCGAAGAGACGATGAGCCGCATGGACGCGGCGGGAGAGATTCCCGTCTCGGTGATTATGGCAGATGTAAACGGCTTGAAAATCACCAACGATGTGTTTGGGCACAGCGCGGGAGATGCGCTGTTGAAAAGCGTGGCCAAGACGATGCAGGAGTGCAGCGGGGAAAGTGATTTTGTTGCTCGGCTGGGCGGAGACGAATTTGTGATTCTCATGCCCGGGAAAGGGCTGGAGGAAGCGGGGGCGGTTATCCGGTCCATCAAGAATGTTCAGGTTGAAATCAGAGGGAGCAGTCTGGCGCTCAGCCTGTCGTTGGGGTGCGCATGCAGGGATAACGCTGAAACCACCGTACAGTTTGTGCTGCAGCGGGCAGAGGAATACATGTATCAACAAAAGATGCTGAACGGAAAGAGCTATCGCAACGCTATCATTAGCACGCTGCTTGCAACCCTCTATGAAAAGAGCTGCGAAACGGAGGAACACTCCAAGCGTCTGGAAAAGTATTGCCACGCCATGGGCAAAAAACTTCAGCTTTCCTCCAAAGAGATGAACGAGCTGTCTCTTCTTGCCCTGCTGCACGATGTGGGGAAAGTGGGCGTCAACCCTGATATTCTGAAGAAGTCGGGGCCGCTCACAGACGCGGAATGGGTCGAGATGAAGCGGCATCCCGAAATCGGGTTTCGCATCGCCCAGGCGACACCAGAGCTTTCCAGCGTGGCGGAAATGATTCTCGCCCACCATGAGCGCTGGGGCGGAGGGGGCTATCCTCGGGGGCTGAAGGGGGAGGAAATCCCCATGGCCAGCCGCATTTTCGCGGTGGTAGATGCCTATGAGGCCATGACCAGCGAGCGCGCATACCGTCTGGCCGTCCCCGTGGAGCAGGCCGCTTTGGAAATTCGGAAAAACATGGGCACGCAGTTTGATCCGCAGATGGCGGGATTGATGCTGGATGTGCTGCAAGAGGAACACGGGGGCATATTTTACAAGCCGCAGGTTTAGGGGGAGTTTGATGGACACAGAGAAACAGGCATTTACCCATAATCGTTTCAGATGGGAGAATCTTGGCGACGTCAAGGGTGGCCGGGGAGATTTAGGCTTGGAGATGCCGGTGCTGGTCTATCGCCTGATGCAGTATACCATGCTGGATGTGCTGAGCCGGGAGTGGGGCAGCGAGCGGGCTAACGGCTATTTTCGTCAGGCAGGATATCTGGCGGGATCGGAATTTGCAAAGCATATGCTGGATTTGACGGTGGAGTTCGGCGGCTTTGTAGCGGACTTGCAAAAAGCGCTTAAAGACCTGAAAATCGGTATCTTGCGGATGGAAAGCTATGTGGAGGATACCGGGGAAATTGTGCTCACAGTGGCAGAGGATCTGGATTGCAGCGGCATTCCCATCACCGACGAAACCGTATGCTACTATGACGAGGGGTTTATCGAGGGAATTCTGGAGGCGTACACCGGTGAAAAGTACAAAGTGCAGGAAATTGACTGCTGGGCCAACGGCGACCGGGTGTGCCGCTTTCGAGGAACGCCGGCTTAAGACGGAGCGGCATAGAAAGTGATGTGAGTGACATATGAACTCGGCGGCGGAGATTTTGCAGGACTATCTAAAGCAGGTGATGCACGACCCCGAGAGCGCGGTTTTAAATGTGAGCGAGCTGCCGGAGGAACTGCGGGGATTTGGAAACAGCTTGGTTGCCCTTTGCAAATGCCTGGCGGACAACGCAAGACTTGCCAAGTCCATTTCCAAGGGGAATCTGAATATAAAGTTGCCCCGGCCCGACAATGAGCTGGCCGCGCCCCTGAAAGCGCTTCATGCATCGCTCAGGCACCTGACGTGGCAGGCCCAGCAGGTGGCTATGGGAGATTATCGCCAGCGCGTGGACTTTATGGGGGACTTTTCCGACGCCTTTAACACCATGACCGAGCAGCTTGACCGGCGGAGGACAGTTCTTCTCGAGCAGATCCGCACCATGATGCAAAGCAGAAGCCTTTACGAAATGCTGTCCAAGCAGATTGAGCAGCAGATCATTGTGACCGATGCGGATACCGCTGATATTCTGTTTGTCAGTAGCGCGTCAAACGATCTTCCCATCAGCGAGGAAGGAGCGACAGAGCTGCTTGCGTGGCTGAAGCGACAGACAGACGCCATGCGCGGGAAGAGTGACATTTATGTGACGGAGCTGGAACTCCCGGCGGACGGCGGCAAGACACAGAATTTTTCCGTGTCGGTGCACCCCCTGCGCTGGGACCAGTACAACGCCATGGCGTTTGTGCTGGCTGACATCAGCGCGGAACGGGAGCAAATGCGTAGGCTTCAGAATATTGCAAATTTTGACACGCTGACCCAACTGAACAACCGACGGTATGGAATGGAGACGCTGGAGAAGTGGATTGCGGAGAAGCGGAGCTTTGCTCTTTGCTTCATCGATGTGGATAATTTGAAGCAGGTCAACGACTGGTACGGGCACGAGGAGGGCGACCGGTATATCTTGGCCATATCCGGCGCGATGCTGAATTTTTCTTCAAATGCGGTGGTCTGCCGCATCGGCGGGG
>NZ_DAMBZJ010000006.1:56007-63984 GCF_032060045.1 Oscillibacter sp. | reverse complement strand
GGCGGGGACGAGTTTATACTGCTTGCGGAAAACTGGGGTGAGTCTGCGGCGTTGGAACGCATGGAGCTGCTGCGCGCGAGCCTTGTGACGGCAGACACCGCCTATGACCGCAGCATGAGCTACGGCGTGATTTCGGTCGGACCGGATAACACCATGCAGGCGGGAGATCTGCTGGCCGCTGCCGACGAAAAAATGTACGAATACAAGCGGGAATATAAGCTGCGGCAAAGAAAGCGGAAGAAATAAATACCGGCGTTTATGGCGAAGCTGGATGTGATTCTAGCCAAAAAATTTAAATAGTATTTAAAAATGAAGTTCGAAATGAATCCTGTAACCATTGCTGTAACCTCCTGATGCTACAATAGTGCAAGTTTTTAAAAGTCCAAGAGAAAGGGATGTGGCACAGCGATGGAGGAAAGACGGTGGGAAAGCCGATACTACGACACTGTGGTTTGCGTGGACGACTGCGCAGATGGCGCGTGGACGGGGCGGCTGATGAATCCGGGGCTTGCAGAGCCTGTTGCGTTTCGCGGCGTGATGCAATTTCTTCTGGAGATGGAGAGATTGCTGGACAATACAAAATTTCCGGAGCCTTTTGCGCGGACGCGCACGTTTGCTCCGGTGGAGCCGCCCTCTGCGGGCACGGCTTCGGGCCCGGAGCGGGGAAGGGCGGCTACCTTCAGCCTGCGGATCTTATTTCGCCAAAACGCTAGCTGGCAAGGCTCCGTCCGGTGGCTGGAGGGTCGCAGGGAAGAGAGCTTCCGCAGCGTGCTGGAGCTTTTACTGATGATGAACAGCGCATTATGTTTGGAAAAGCTCGATGAGGAGTAAAGCTGCCGCGAAAACGTAAGCATCGTGATTTTTCAATTGGTCCCCGCCGCTATGTTTTGAGCAAGCGGGACAAAAGCGCCAGAGAACCAGTAAACAGAGACCCGGACGAATGTTCGGGTCTCTGTTTGCTTTTTTACATGCGTGAAAAAGATGACCTGACAGGACGGCTTTGAGAGGAAGGGGCGTCAAGCACCCTCCGTGAGACATGATTCACATGGCGGCGGAGAGGTGCCGGAAAAGGCGTTCGGCGGAGGGTGTTCGGCGGGAAACCGCACCAGCCTTTGGAAAAATGTTTTTCCGAAGGAGCCGGAATTATCGGTTTGTTCATAGTTTGTTCATGAATGAATCTGCATTTTCCGCTATCTTAAAAGATGAGTATAGTGAAAAAGTATGCAATGCGTGCGATGGAGGGAAAACATGAAAGCGTTTTGGAAGAAGAAGCTGCCCGCGTTTTTGCTGGCGGCCTTGATGCTGGCGGGAACCGCCGTTCCCACTGCGGCAGATGATCCTCCGCCGGGGCATAATTTTAGCAGCTTGTGGTCGAAAAATGAGACGGAGAAAACTGCCGTGAGCGCCCATGAGGAAAGCGAATGGCAGGACGCGGGAAACGGAACCCATCACAAGGTTTGCAGAGTCTGCGGATACGAGATTGAAAGTCAGGTGCACCATCTGTCTCAGACGGTGACCTCCTCCATCCCGCCAACCTGCGCGCAGACGGGAAAGAATTATTACGCCTGTATGGACAAATGCGGATATCAGCGGGAGGAAATTGTTCCCGCGTTACCCCACACTTTGTCCGGCGAATGGAAGTCAAACGATACGGAGCACTGGCATCCCTGTTCGGTTTGCGGACAGGAGTATCCGGGCACCAGGGCCCCCCACACCTACGAGGCAAGCTACACCTCAGATGCCACCTATCACTGGCAAAGATGCACAACTTGCAATGGCACCTCCGCCAAGGTGGCTCATGTGGACGCGAATAACGACGGGGTATGCGACGTGTGCATGCGGGGCGGACTGCCCGTCTCTGCCAAATACACCGTGACGTTTATCAACGCCGGGAGTACTTATGGTACGCCCCAAAGCGTCAATAAGGATGGGCTTGCCACCGTGCCGGGAACGCCCTCTAAGAGCGCGTCCTACTGCACATATAGCTTCAAGGGCTGGACCATGTCCAACCCCGGCAACACCGCCGCTTTTTTTGGGCAGGCCGTCTATACCTCCGCACAAGTGGCGGCCACAAAGGTGACGGCCAACACTGTGTGGTACGCGGTTTACTCCCTGAGCGCCGCCAATCAGAGCGCGGCGCTGGACCTTACTGGGACGGGAGAGACCACCGTGGGCTCGTCCATCCAAAGCAAGCTTAACAGCGTGTTTGTGGGCCTGACAGGTCGGAATTTTGTGAATGTATCCCTCTCCGGCATGTCTACCTCTTCCTATGGAATGCTATATGCCAACAGCTCCAGAACCGACCTTGCCCGGACCTATACATACAGCGGGGGGAGCTATCCCATTTCCAGTGTATACTTTGTGCCCTCGGGCACAAGAGGAACCAGCTCCGTGAACTATACCGCAACAGACGGATACAGCACCGTTCAGGGGACCCTTTCCATCACCAGCAACGGCAGCAGTGGTTATGGCACCAACATTAACTATACGGTGCAGCCCGGAGAGCGGGTGTCCATGGACCGGGCGGACTTCAACAGGGTGTATCAGTCCCGCTATTCCGAAACGGTTCGCTGGGTGGAATTCACCTCTGTCACAACGTCCTCCTCCGGCAGCGGAACCTTCTACTATAAATACGGAAGGTCTAACCAAAAGGAGCTGTCCTTATCCGAGGTGGATGATTATTCGTACTATTACAGCGGTTCCAGTTACGGGTCATATCCGCTCGATGACCTCAGCTTTTTAGCCTCTTCCGGCGCGACCAAGGGAAACATCACCGTCAATTTCCGGGCGTATTATTCCAGTAGCCGATATGTGGACGGAGTGATGGAAATTCAGATCAACGGAACCGGTTCGGGTGAGACAATTTCCTATAAGGCAAGCCCGGGCGAGACAGTCCGGCTGGACGTCAACGATTTCAGGCGCGTGTTTCAGAATCGCCAGTCGGGCTACGAGTTTCGGTTTGTCACGTTTCTGACCACCTCCGCTTATGATCAGACGGAAGGACTGCTTTATTACAATTATGGGGGGCGAAACGAAACCGCCTTTAACAAAAATAATTATAACACCTATATTTATTACGTGGATAATTCCAAATACGGAGATTATCCTCTCGGAGAAATGAGCTTTGTGACCTCCTCCAGCTTTAACGACAACGTGCGGTTGCCTTTCCGGGCTTATTACGACGCGGGTCGCTATGTGGATGGAGTTCTGGAAATTCAGGCGGAGGACACGGTGCTCCGAGGGGATATCCGTTATAGTACCACCAGCGGAACCAATGTGCAGATTAACCCCAACGACATCGCCCGGTTTATGAATCAGGCGTATTCCGGCTCTGTGCTCCAATCTGTGAAACTTGGGGGCGTGCCGGACAACGGGACGCTGTATTACAATTACTATGGCGTCAGCAACTACGGGACCACAGGGCTACGGATGACCAGCGGCAACTGTGGCAGCCAGCTTCTGTATTTCAGCCCCTCCGGGTCGAATCAATACGCGCTGAGTGAGCTGACATACGTACCCACTGGAAACAACTATTGCACCAAGATTCCCTTCACTGCCTACGGAAGCGGAAACCGCACCGCGCAGGGGACAATTCTCATCAGCGTCAACAGTGCGCTTGTGCAGGACGTGTATGGGGCTACGCCCATCAACACCTCTGTCCCATTTCCGGTGGACTCGATTTATAAAGCGGTTTCTTCGGCGACCTCCGGCGCTTCCATGTCCAGTCTTCAGATTCTGGAGCTACCCGCTTCTCGCATGGGGACGGTTTACGTGGGGAGCGGCTCTATCAGGGCCGCTGCCAACAGCCGCTATGTCTATTCCGGCAACTCTGGCAGCGGACGAATTGGAGATTTACGCTTTATGCCTGCCTCGGGATTCACCGGATCGGTGGAGATGCCCTATGTGGCGTACAACAGCGCGGGCAAGGCCATTGCCAGCGGAAGATTCTGTCTGGGAATTGTCAGCGGCCTCAAGAGTTATAAAGATGTAGGTTCTTCCGTATGGTGCTATAAATATGTAGCGGAGCTGTCCGACGCAAAAGTCATCGACGGCTATCCGGACGGCTATTTCAAGCCCGATAAAACCGTGACCTACGGGCAGGCGCTGAAGCTCATTATGCTGGCTGCGGACTACAGAACGCAGTCCCCCACCGGCAAGCACCCCTTCAGCGGCTATCTCTCCCGCGCCAAGGCCGACGGGCTGCTCACCGGTGTGAAAGAGAGCGATCTGGACCGGCCCATCAGCCGCTTGGCGGTGGCCCAGATTACTGCCAAGGCTATGAAACTAAACCTGACGAACCTTTCCAGTGTGAAGCCTTTTACCGACACCGGTGACATCTACGTGCAGGCGCTCAGCGCCGCCGGAATTGTGGAAGGGTATTTTTCCAACGGAACCAGCACCTTTAAGCCTGCCAACACTATGACCCGGGGACAAATTTCTGCGGTCGTATGGCGGATGAACCGGGCGAAATCAAGGACGAACGTCCCTACCGTCGCGTTTCACGTGACGGTAGGGACGTTATTTTTAAAGGGCTTGCCGACTCGCTTTAGCGGAGCGCGAAGGATAAGCCATAAAAAGAACTCTAAAAAATACTTTGGGAAAATATAAATTTTGGGATTGACAGAAAGGTCTGTCCATGGTATTGTAAATATGCGGTTAGTCACAACTAATCAAACGCGCCGATTGGACCAATGCAAATGGGGGCAAAGGACTCTCGTGGCGCGAAAGGTTGTCGCTGACAGGCTAGGAGTCTTTTCCATAGTGAATGCGTGGCTTACGCATTCACCCTCCGGTTTGGCTGACACCGGATGGAGGAATAGTTTTCCAATTCCTTTCTTTTCCTTTATTTCCTGTTTTCCCTCATGAAAGGCCCCGGACGGATGCCATACCGCCCGGGGCCGAACTCTGCCTACGAACCGCCGATTTTCGGCGGTCTTTGTGTTTGGACGAAATGGGGAAGGCACGCGAAGAAACGGGTAAAATATGAAGAGGGTTTTAATGTTCCGGTGAATATCTTCATAGAAGCGGTCGGACGGCTGGACATCGAACCGGGTGCGTCCGGCGGCGCTTTTTGTGAATGGCAAGATGCGCGATGGCGGGAGAAATTCAAAGCTTCGCTCTTGCATTTCGCAGCGGAGTATCGTATGATGTAGGTAACTGAAATAGAAAACGATTGCGCAGGGCAAAATGCATCGAGAGGAACCAGATTATGCTAGGAAGGCCAAAGATTTTGGTGGTCGGCAGCTTCATGATGGATTTGACGGTGTTCGCGCCTAGGCGCTATCTTCGAGAGCGGACGTACAGTGGGTTCGACGTCTCGGGTCCGGATGCGCTGGGGTAAGTCTGGAACTTGGGCCTTACGAGGGTGAGGCGGCGCGGTAAGCTCGGCCGCCTTGACGCGTCCCGAATTTAGCCAAAGAAAGCACAACGAAGCTGTATGGAGAGCTATCCTTTGAGGAATGCTTGGAATGACCATCTAAAAGATACGTGCATAACAATTTGTGCCCGTTGGGACAACATAGGAAAGAGCCGCAGGGGCGGCATGAAAGAATGGAGGTTTCAGCATGAGCGAATGCATGGAAAAACAGCCGCTGACACAGGATTACCTGAACAAGATGGACGCCTATTGGCGTGCGGCAAACTACCTGTCTGCGGCGCAGCTTTATCTATTGAAGAATCCCTTGCTGCGAGAGCCTTTGCGCGCGGATCAGATTAAAAAGAAGATTGTGGGACACTGGGGCACCGTTCCGGGGCAGAACTTTGTGTATGTCCACTTAAACCGCATCATCAAGCAGTACGATCAGGACACGATTCTTCTGTCCGGGCCGGGCCACGGCGGCAACTTCTTCGTTTCCAACACCTATTTGGAGGGGACTTACAGCGAGGTATACCCCAACGTGAGCCGCGATATGGAGGGACTGCAAAGGCTGTGCAAGCAGTTTTCCTTCCCGGGCGGCATTGCAAGCCATGTGGCCCCGGAAACACCGGGTTCCATCAACGAGGGCGGCGAGCTGGGCTATTGCCTGTCCCACGCCTATGGCGCGGTGTTTGACAATCCCGGCCTGATAGCCGCCGTCACCGTGGGCGACGGAGAGGCGGAAACGGGCCCGCTGGCCACCTCCTGGCTTGGAAACCAGTTTTTGAACCCCGCCACCGACGGCGTGGTACTGCCCATCCTCCACCTGAACGGCTATAAAATCAGCAACCCCACCCTCTTTGCCCGGATGAGTCATGAGCAGATTGAAAGTTATTTCAAGGGCTGCGGCTGGAAGGCTCACTTTGTAGAGGGAGACGACCCCATGACCATGCACCGCCTGATGGCGGACACGCTGGATACAGTGATGGCCGAGATTCAGGCCATTCAGGCCGCCGCCAAGGCGGGGGAGACGACCGCCAGAGCGTGGCCCATGATTGTCCTGCGGACCCCCAAGGGCTGGACAGGTCCCAAGGAAGTGGACGGAAAAAAGGTGGAGGGGACTTTCCGTGCCCATCAGGTGCCCATCTCCATGGAGAAGCCGGAGCATCTCAAGATGCTGGAAGAGTGGCTTTTGAGCTACCGTCCTGAGGAGCTGTTCGATGAGAACGGCCGCCTAATTCCCACGCTTGAGGAATTGGCCCCAGAGGGACAGCGCCGCATAGGCGCAAACCCTCACGCCAACGGCGGAAAGCTTCGCCGGGACTTGCGCTTACCGGACTTCCGGGACTACGCGGTGGAGGTCCCCGCCCCCGGTGCGGTGGAGGCGCAGGACATGATCGAGCTGGGCGGCTATGTGCGGGATACCTTCCGGCTGAACGCGGACGCGAAGAACTTCCGCATTTTCGGGCCGGATGAAACCATGAGCAACCGCCTTGGTAAGGTGTTCGAGGTCACGGGTCGAAGCTGGAACAGCGCCACGGTGGAGGGGGATGAATTCCTCGCCGCTGACGGGCGGGTGATGGACTCCATGCTCTCTGAGCACATGTGCGAGGGGATGCTGGAGGGGTATCTTCTCACCGGACGGCACGGCTTTTTCGCCAGCTATGAGGCGTTTATCCGCATCGTGGATTCCATGTGCGCCCAGCATGCCAAGTGGTTGAAAACCTGCAACGAACTGCCTTGGAGAGAGTCGATTTCTTCCTTGAACCTGATTCTCTCCTCCAATGTCTGGCAGCAGGACCACAACGGCTTTACGCATCAGGACCCGGGCTTTTTGGACCACATTGCCAACAAAAAGGCCGACGTGGTGCGGCTTTACCTGCCGCCGGACGCCAACTGCCTGCTTAGTTGCTTTGACCACTGCATCAAGAGCCGAGACTATGTGAACGTGCTGGTGACCAGCAAGCACCCCCGGCCCCAGTGGCTGACCATGGAGCAGGCTGTGAAGCACTGCACGCAGGGGGTTGGCATCTGGAACTGGGCCAGTAACGATCAGAACTGCGAGCCAGACGTGGTAATGGCCTGCTGCGGCGACACGCCTACGCTGGAGACGCTGGCGGCAGTGACCATTCTGCGCGAGAAGATGCCATCTATCAAGATCCGGGTGGTAAACGTGGTGGATTTGATGAAACTTCAGCCTGCCACAGAGCATCCCCACGGGCTCAGTGACCCGGAGTACGACGCGCTGTTTACGGTGGATAAGCCCATCATTTTTGCGTTCCACGGCTATCATACCCTGATTCATGAGCTGACCTACCGCCGCCACAACCGCAACATCCATGTGTACGGTTACAAGGAGGAGGGGACCATCACCACGCCCTTTGATATGCGGGTGCAAAACGAGGTGGATCGGTTCCATCTGGTGAAAAACGTGCTGCGGTATTTGCCGGAATTGACAGGACGCAGCGCCCATCTCATTCAGGAGATGAACGACAAGCTGGTGGAGCACGGGCAGTATATCCGGGAATACGGCGAGGACCTGCCGGAAATTCGCGACTGGAAGTGGCGCGGGTAAACAACCGCTGAAAAAGAAGAATGGCCGGGCCGCCGGCTCTGCGATC
>NZ_DAMBZJ010000006.1:47545-55997 GCF_032060045.1 Oscillibacter sp. | reverse complement strand
CGGCCTATTGTCGAAAAAAAGGCAAAAGTTTTCTCTTTAGGTTGTTACGTTCCAGACGCCTGGAACGTCTATATGGCAAAGAGAAAACGCGGGAAGGGGGAGAAGCTTGCTACCGATTTATTTTGCGATGATAAACAAAGATTGCGACCAGGAACTGTTTAACGTGGTTTATCAGCAGTTTTACAATAGGATGATGCGTGTGGCGCGGCAGATTTTGCCCTCTCAGACTCAAGCGGAGGATGCGGTACACGATGCGTTTTTAAAGATCATTCAACATTTTGACGATTTAAAGGCGGTGCCGGAGGAGCGGCGGATTTATTGGGTCGTGACGGTGACGAAAAACGCCGCGGTGGACCTTTTAAGAAAGGAGAGGCGGGATTTGCCCATGGATGAGGAAGTGCAGCGGCAGATACCCGCTGTGCCTGCGGAGGAGGGCGGCTTCCGTGCGTTGGTGGAAATTATCCGTAAAATGCCGGATACATATCGCCGGGTACTGGAGCTGCGGTTTTTGACGGAGTGGAGTCACGCGGAGATCGCCCGGGAGCTGCAAATCAGCGAGGGCGCGGTGAAAACGCGCGTGGCCCGTGGGCGGCAGATGCTGATTGAGTCCATGAGAAAGGAGGGATACGTCTGTGAGTAATCTGAATCTGGATGAGTACCTGACAACGGCTTTGATGGAGGCCCTGCGGGAGGATTGGGATCAGGTGCTGGAAAGCGAGGAAGCCACCCGGATGTCCTGGCGGCAGCGCCGCCGGCTCAAGCGGATGCTGGCGGACCCAAAGGGCTATTGTCGCCGCTATTTGCAGGGCCGGAAAGCGCCTTCCCAAAACGGCGCGCTTGCAAGCCCGGGCGAGGTGCGCGTCAGAAGAAGGCATATGACGCGGGTGGTGATTGCGGCGGCGGCGGCGGCCCTGCTGGGTGGCTCGGCGCTGGCGTATTCCCTGACAGGTGGGGTGTTTATCTCACGCATGTTCGACTTTTTTGGGCAGGAGCTGGGGCTGGACGCCGGTGTTGCCGACATGTCCCAGCTTGCCAAAACGGACGGTGCGGCTTTGGGCGTCATTTTGGAGACGGACGAGCTGCGCGTTGAGCTGCTGGACGCGGTATCCGGCGGCTACATGTCCATGACCGCTCTGCGGGTGACCTGCAAGCAGTTGGACACCGTTTTGGAGAAGGACGAGAATGGGGAGGTCCTGTGGTGTGTCATGCTTGGCGACGTGGATGGAAGCATCACGGACAACGCCACGGTTTACGGCAGCAGCTATCAGTACACGGGGGATAAGCTGGGGATAGAGCTGGCAAGCAATCAGTTCTGCCTGATCTTCAACACCAACAGCACGGAAACCATCGGGGCGGGAATCTACACGCTGGAGCTGCACAATCTAGTGAAAAATGGTCAAGACACAGAGGAGACGGTGCTGTACACGGGGGACTGGACATTGAATATTCCCTTGGAGGACGGTGCAAAACACGCCCATACGGCGCTGGTTGGAGAAGACTATACCATCAGCGAGACGGAGTATCTTTTGGAGCGCGTGCAATATTCGCCCCTTTCCATGAACCTGTATTTTTCTTCGCAAACGCCTGCGCCAGCGGAGTTTGACTTTACGGACTATTCCGTGACGCTAAAGGACGGAAGGGTGCTGGATGGCCCGTGGCTGTTCTGCGGTGTGGGCAGCGGGAGCGACGCATCCGGGAGCCGCGCGCAGGTGACGCTGGAATTCAACGCGCCGTTGAATGTGGACCAGATTGCTTCCGTCCAGTTCTGCGGCTATTCGCTGGAGCTGACGGCAGCAAAATAGAAACAGGAAAAAACCAAAACCGACGCGAAGCGCCGGAAAATTTCCGTTCATCGTCTAGTTTACGAAAAATTTTCCGATAAAAGTGCGGGCCGAGTCCGCCATGGGAAGCGGCCCCCTTTTCGGCTGTTTGTGGCTTCATGTGTCATTTCCGCAATGAGTGTAACTATAAAATTAAAGTGGCTGAGGAATTACATTCCTCAGCCACTTTGACCTACATTGTCCATCGAAATGCAAAAAACCGGCTTAAGCCGGTTTTTTGTCACATCGTCCGCAGACAATGACGCTTATTCAATCAATCCCGGACACAAAAAGTGTTGAGATCTTAGTCTGTAACGTAGGGCAGCAGAGCGATCTGCCGGGCACGCTTGATAGCCTCGGTCAACTCACGCTGATGCATGGCGCAGGTGCCGGTGGTGCGGCGGGGCAGAATCTTGGCCCGCTCAGAGATGAAGCGGTGAAGCTTCGAGGCGTCTTTATAGTCGATGAACTCCGTCTTGTCCGCGCAGAACTGGCAAACCTTGCGGCGCTTGTTCCGGTTCATGGGACGAGAGGGTCTGGAATCACGATCATAAGCCATGATAAATTCCTCCTTTTACAAAAATGGCGCTGACAGACGGTCAGAACGGCAGTTCGCCGTCTTCTTCCCCGATCTCAGCAAAATCGGAGTGGGCATCCACGGGGGCCGGAGCATGTCCTCCAGCGGGCGCACCGTAGGCCGGGGCGTGATAACCGCCGCCGGACTCTCCGTCGCGCTTGGAATCCCCAAAATACACGTTATCGGCCACGACCTCGGCGGAACGGCGCTTGCCGCCCTCTTTGTCGGTCCAGTCGCGAAGCTGCAAGCGGCCCTCCACAACGGCCATACGGCCCTTGGTGAAGTATTTGCTTACAAATTCGGCGGTGGTACGCCAAGCGACAATGTCGATGAAATCCGTCTCTTTTTCGCCGCTCTGGGACTTGAAGTCCCGATCCACGGCCAGAGAGAAGGAAGTCACGGCGGTGCCGCTGCCGGTGCGGCGCAGCTCGGGGTCCCGGGTGAGACGGCCCATGAGAATAATCTTATTGAGCATTGCCCTGCCCCCTTATTCGCCCTTGCAGACGATCAGGGAACGCATGATGCCGTCCGTAATGCCGAGAATACGGTCCAGCTCCCGGGGAAAAGCCGCGGGGCTGTTGAACGTCATCAGCACGTAGTAGCCCTCGTTTTTGAAGCTGATGGGATAGGCCAGCTTGCGGCTGCCCCACTCCTCGACTTCCACGTTGGAGCCGTTCTGCTCGGCGAGGGTTTTGAACTTCGCCACCAGAGCGGCGGTTTCTTCCTCACTGCGTGCAGGGTCGATAATGTAGACGACCTCGTAATTGGCGGTAATTTTTGCCATTTTTGCACCTCCTTTTGGACATATGGCCCCCATCCAACGACGGGGGCAAGGATATGCTTGCAGACTGCAAGCCCTATTATTATACAGGAAAGGGGTCAAATGTCAAGAAATATTTAAAAACAGCCGAATTGGATTCCCAAGCGCCCCATACGTGAATGCGCAGGTCAGCCAAGGTTGGAGCGCCGGGGAAAGCGGAAAACGCATTCCCCGGAACCGAGGTCGTAATAACAGAACGCATTGTCCTGCACGGCGGCGCACAGACCGTTCCAGATCGAAGGCTCGTAAAACATGGAATCGTCGTCTCTGATGGAGAGGAGAGACTGCTTTCCCTTGTCCAGAATATGCATGTTGGGGGCGGCAGAGTTGGAATTATCGCGGGTGAAATAGTAAAGCTGGCCGGTTACGGCGTCCCGGATGGGGTTGTATCCGTCTTCACTGCCGTCCTGAGTTACGTCGGGCCATTCCATGGAAAAGTCCTCCGGTGGATCTGCACTGACCGTGCCGTCAGCAAGGTTCAGATAGAAGAAAATGCGCAGGCCGTTCAGCGCCGAGTCATAGCCCTCGGCAAAGAGAATGTCCCCTCTGGCGGACAGATAGGGCCCTTCCTCAAAGCCAAAGTAGGGATTTTCAAGGCCGCGCAGATAGGGCGTGAGGACATCGCCGGAAAAATAGGCGGTGGTTTTGCCGTTTGCGGACAGGACCGTAATGGAGTTATCTGGCTGAACCACCGCTAGACGGTCGCCATCCAGGTATTCAACTCCGGCCACACCGAAGTTTCGCACCCAACGCCCGTCCGGTGCGGATACGATGCAGGTAAATTCACCCGCCATGGAATCTCTGCCGTTGCCCGTTCCGGCGTGCGGGTCGCCTTTATTCATAATTAAAAAGGACGCAGGCGCGGATGGGTTAAAGGACCATCCGGAGAAGGAATACACGTCGGCGTACACCGGATCCGTCACAATTTGCCCATCCGTGGTGACCAGACCGTACAAGGGCAGGCTGTCTGCAATATAGTTGTTGACAGACAGCGTTGCTCCCTGATAGGGAAGAAGGACGCCGTAATCGCTTCGTGGAGTGAGGGTATCGCCTTGAAAGGGTGCGAACTGACTGTAAAGAGGTTTCGGTGCGATAGGCTTGTAGGGTGTGAGCTTAGACCAATCTGTATATACCGGGGAGACAGGCTCTGGGCTTTCCCCAGAATCGGAACCCGGCGCACCGCAGCCTGCCAGCACCGTCAGAGCTGATAGACCTGCCAAAATCCGGGAGCGGCTCATTTCGCCGCCTCCGTTGCGGTGACAGGGACATACCCCTCGTGGGCTACCAGTTTCTGGCCCTCGTCGGAGAGAATCCAGTCATAGAGGACCTGCGTGGCTTCAGAAGGCTGCTCGCCACAGACCACATAGTAGTTGTTCAAAAAGGGATAGTCGCCGTTGCGAATGGTGTCCCCGCTGGGGACAACGCCGTCCACCGCCAGAATTTTCAGGCCATCCGCCATGTTCATGTCGTTGGCATAGTAGTACATGGTGTAGCCAATGGCGGAGGGAGAGTCGTCATAGGCGGCAACGGCCTCAATCAAATCTCCCATTTCGCCCCGAACGTAATTCGCCGGGGCCTCCATCATCGGAAGGCCTTTCATCACCAGTTTGTTCATGGCGGTCTGGCTGCCAGCTTCCTCATTGCGCTGGAAGGGGATGATAGGTAGGTCATCGCCCCCCACCTGAGACCAGTTGGTGATTTTCCCGGTGTAGATTTGCTGGATTTGCTCAGTCGTAAGGCTGTCCACCGGATTGTCTGCGTTTACCACAAACACCAGCGCGTCGATGGCGAAGGGCTCCATTTGCCACTGGAAGCTTTGTGCCTCCTTCTCCTGCCAGATGACCTCCGGTGGCTCGGCGGCAATGAGCAAATCCACACCGTCTTCGTCGCCCCACATCAGCGTGCGATAGGACTGGGTGGTTTTTGAAAAGTGAAACAAGTCGCTTGTTTCCTCGCGCGTCTCGCCCAAAAGCACGCTGGCGATAGCCTGCGCCAGGGGAACGGTGGAGGTGGAACCGTCCAGGTTGGGGAAGTTTTCCCGGGTAAAGACGAACGGATTCACCTGAGCCGCCGCCGAGGAAGAAGGCGTGGACGCGGAGGGATCGGAGAATGCACCGGGGGCGCCGCAGGCAGAAAGCGCCAGAACGGCGGCAAGCAGGAACAAAGAGACAAGGCGGTTTTTCATCGTGAAACTTCCTTTCATACTTCGGCGCCGGCCGCGCCGGATTTCTGCGAACTGGATGGTAAAGGTAAAACTATCCATTCTAAAGCCATTGTAGACACGAAGTATTGGGAATGCACAAAAATGTGGCAACAAATCGTTTCAAATTGGTAACGAATTTCCAGATTTGCAGTCGGAAGAAAAATTGCTTCATAAATTAAAGCCGTTTATTTTTATAATCGAATAAAATATGGTCGTGAAAAACTTTTTGTTTGAGGAAAGAAAAAAATTTATATGATTTGGAAAATTATTGTAGCTTTTGTTACGAAATAACGATATAATGGGTGAAGATTTGATAATGGGAGGGGAAGCTGCATGGAAAACCGGGAAAAACAGAATTCGATGGCGCTTCATCAGCGGTTAATATTAGGATTTGGAGCGGTCAATCTGGTTACGCTCGTGATTACGATGATCAGTGTGGCAGTGATGGCGCGCCTACATACCGCGGGCAGTGTTTCAACGGGTTTTCTGGCGGGCTTTTCCGGCGGAGTAGCGGCACTGGCAGCTCTTTCGGTTGTCCTGAGCGTGTTTGCGTGCCGTCGGCTTGAGCATAGCATGACCCGACCGCTAAAAATCCTGAATGGCATTGCCACCCAGCTTTCTTTGGGAGACACGTCGGCCAACGTGATGGTTCTCACCAACGACGAGATTGGCAGGCTTATGCAGGCTTTCAAGACCATGGTGGAGAGCACCAGACGGCAGGCGCTGGCCGCTGAGACGATTGCCAAGGGGGATTTGACCGCACAGGTGGCGCTGAACTCGGACAAGGATGTGCTGGGAATTGCGCTGAATCACATTGCGGAAAACAACAGCCGGGTGCTCTCCCGCATCCGGGCAGCTTCCGGCGAAATTGCCGTGGAGGCCGGGCAAATTTCGGAGGCCGGAACGCGCCTTGCCGAGGGCTCCAGCCGTCAGGCTGGTTCCCTTCAGGAGCTGGCGTCGGCGGTGGAGCAGGTAAAATCCAATATTGACCTGAGCGCACAGCACGCCGCGAAGGCCCGCACGCGGGCAAACAAGGTCAGCCTAGACGCCGAGGACGGCAGTGGTCGCATGAGCGAGATGCTGGAGGCCATGGACGAGATCGGAGTTTCTTCCACAAACATTTCCGGCGTGATGAAGGCGATTGAAACCATCGCGTTTCAGACCAATATCTTGTCGCTGAACGCCTCGGTGGAAGCTGCGCGGGCCGGACAGTACGGCAAGGGCTTTGCCGTGGTGGCGGACGAGGTGCGTAATCTGGCAGCACGCTCCGCCAAGGCTGCGCAGGAGACTGCCGACATGGTGAAGGACTCTGTTCAGCGGATTGAGCACGGCACCCGGATTGCCCGGGAAACGGCGGATGCGTTCCATAAAATTGTGGACGGCATCCGCGAGGTGGCCGATCTGGCGGAAAAAATTGCGAACGCGGCGGCGGAGCAGGCCGCGGGCGTATCTGCAATTAACGACGAAATCGGGCTGGTATCTGCCGCAGTGCAGGCCAACTCCGCTGCGACGGGGGAAAGCTCTACCTCAACCGTTACCCTCTATCAACAAGCGGAAGAGTTGAAGGCACTGGTGCAGACCTTTAAGCTAAGGATTAATTGACGCCTTATCTCACAAAACACATATAAACAGAATGGACCGGGCGCCTTGCGGCGTCCGGTCCGTCCTTTTGGAAGATTGATGAAAAAAGTTTTGTCCCTTGCAAGTATGATAATACCGGTCAGATATTAAGCGAAAAAGCAAAGTTTGTTACAAAAGTTTTAAATCTGCGTGAGACAAAGTCCTTTAAAAGGGCTCACAGAAATTCTTAGGTTATTTGTGGTCCGGTTATGTAAGACTGCAGAGTTCAGGGTTCTTCTTCCGGTTCGTCGGTCAAATGCATCACAGAAACCTCGTAGGCCGTCCTTTGCTGAGGGACGCCTTCCACGACTTTTGTGTAGATGCGGCTTTGAAACCGACCCTCCACGCCCAGCGGCTCGCCCACCTTTCGGCGGCTGACACTCTGGGCCAATTGACCCCAGACGATCACAGGCAGATAGTCGGCCCGGCTGTATCTCCGGCCCACCGCCAGCATTACGTCGCAGATACTGCGGCCAAGGGGCGTGCGGCGAAGAATGGGGGGCTTGCACAGCGTTCCAGTCAGAAGAACGCGGTTGACCGGTTTTCCGCTCCATGGCTCCACGGATGTGGCGTAAACTGTCAGTACCAAACGGCTGCCGCAGCCGCTTTTGTTGTTGAAGGAGCGGAGCTGCCCCAGCACATGTACGCTTACACCCTCAGCAAGGCAAGGCGGCAGAGGGGCACGCACAAGGACGGGGAGCGTGTCCGACTGACCTGAAAGACGCTCCACTTGGAGGGGAACACAGTAAAAGCTGACGCCGTGGTTTTCATGGGAAAAGCCGGGAGGGGCGGCCACCGTGCCGCACAGCTCCACTTCGTTTCTGGTTTGTTCCATGTCGTACACCTCTGTCCGTAAAGATGACGGGATCGAGCCGGCGCGCCGCCGACCGTATCCCATCGCAATAACCTGTGCCACCCGGAGTTCCGCACTTTTGTGCACGGACAGGCAGACACTCGCAATGTGGTACAGCCTATGACAGGCCTGCTTGAAATAGACCGGAAAATTTTTCTTTTCAAACGGAGGAATTCGCATATAATAAAGAAGAGCAAACAGGAGGAGGCGCGTTCCATGGCAAATTTAATGGACTATCTTAACTGGAGGGGGGATTTAACCTTTATTCAGGCGCCCTTCAATGAAGTTGACAGCCTAATTTTTTCGGAGTTGGCCTATGCCGACTTTCGGGGAATCGTCCCCGGCGTGGACGAGAAGGGAGGAGTGCCACTGCGTGAGGCGGTGGAGCAATTTTTTGATAAGCGCCGGGAAAAAGAGTTAAGGACAAGCGTGCTGCTGCCGGAAAAGATTCCGGATATGCTAAAGAAGATGAGTGACTGCGTCCGGTTTCAGGATTTGCTCCTGAGCTGCTGCGAGGAACATCTGGACGAGGTGCGGCGGGAACAGTTTGCTGCTCTTA
>NZ_DAMBZJ010000006.1:42958-47535 GCF_032060045.1 Oscillibacter sp. | reverse complement strand
GGAGCTTCCGGGGCGGATGGCGTATCTTGCCTTCCGGGGGACGGACGACACATTGGTTGGCTGGAAGGAAAACTTTGACATGGCCCTTCGAGACGCCGTTCCCTCACAGATACGGGCGACAGACTATGTAGACCGGGTCGCCAGGCGGTACTGGGGATGGAAGCTGTACCTTGGAGGTCACTCCAAAGGGGGAAATCTGGCGGTGTACAGCGCCGTACATTCTAAAAAAACGGTTCAAAATCGGATTCTTGCTGTTTACAACAACGATGGTCCGGGCTTTCGCGCTGCGCTTACGGGCCGGGAAGAGCACCGGCGAATCGCGGACAGGATTCACACGATTCTGCCCAAATCCTCCGTGGTGGGACTTTTGATGGAGCACGAGGAGGAACTCACCGTGGTGGATTCCACGCAGATAGGAATTTTGCAGCACGACGGCTTTTCCTGGTGCGTAATGGGATCGGAGTTTGTCCGGGTGGACGACATGACCGACATTGAATTGAACGATAGAGTGCTCAAGGCGTGGGTAAACGGTCTCAATCAAGAGCAGAGAGAGCGATTCTCCGATGCGCTGTTCGCGGTGCTGTCCGCGTCCAGCGCAGACACGCTGGCAGAGCTACGTGCACAAGGACCCAAGTCCGCCGCCGCCGTATTAAAAGCGTTGTCGGTACTGGATAAAAAGACGTTGACGGCGCTAAATTTTGCAATAGGCGTGCTGTTTAAAACGAGCACCCAATCCCTGCTGGAGGATTGGAAGCGGGAAGGACGCCGCCTTTTCAAAGAGTGGGAAAACTGGAAAGAGAACCGGAACGAGCAGTTGGACAAAACATAAAAGCCTTGGTGAGAAGAGGGTGCTGTATAAGCGCCTCTACCAAGAGCGTACATGCCGTGCGGTCGTGGAAAAAGATAAATGAAAGGCTCCGGGGAAGCTACTTCCCCGGAGCCTTGTCTTGCATCGCGCACAAGCGATGAATTTGTTTTCAAATCAGCATTCTTTTTAAAAGCGCCCCAAAGCGGGTGTTTATACGCTTTAAAAATTCAACTGTCGGAAGTTATAAACTACCGTTCCTCGCGGAAATAGGGGAGGCCCAAAGATGCGGGCGGCTGATTTTCCTTCCGGTTGCGCATGGAGACGGCAACCAACACGGCCAGCGTCACCAGATAGGGCAGCATTTTAAACAGCTCTTGAGAACTGCGGTTCAGGCCGGGAATGTAGAAATACATCCAGAACAGCAAGCCGAAGAGATAGGAGCCCCAGATGGCGCCGATGGGCTTCCATGTAGCGAAGATGACCAGCGCCACGGCCAGCCAGCCCAGAGATTCGATTCCGCCGTCGTTGGCCCAAGTGCCTTTGGTGTAGTCCATCACATAATACAGTCCGCCAAGGCCGGAGAGGCCTGCGCCAAGGCAGGTGGCCAGATACTTATTGCGGGTAACGCTGATGCCGGCGGCATCGGCCGTGCCGGGGTTTTCGCCCACGGCCCTTAGATTCAGGCCCATGCGGGACCGACTCATAAAAATATGCAGTGCCACAGCGATCAGAATGGCTGTATAGGCCAGGAATCCATAGGAAAAGAACAGCTTGCCGGCGCTTCCCAAGTCGGCCAGCGGCGTGGAGGACCGGTAAGCGGAGGAGGTGACTGCCACGGAAATCTGCCCTACACCGCCAGCCAGCTTATTCAGGCTTCCACCAAAAAAGTTGGCAACGCCGCCGCCAAAAATCGTCAGGGTCAATCCGGTGACGTTTTGATTGGCACGGAGGGAGATGGTCAGGAAGCTAAAGATCAATCCGCCTGCCGCCGCCGCCAAAAAGGCGCACAGCATGGAGATCAGAAGCCCTGCAACGGGAGATGGGGAAGAAGTGGAGGCCTCGTAGAAAAACGCACCCATCAGTCCCGCGATGCCCCCTAAGTACATAATTCCGGGAACACCCAGATTCAGGTTGCCAGAGCGTTCTGTCAGGATTTCGCCCAGCGCGCCAAACAGAATGACCGTTCCGAAGACGATGGCCGCCTGAAACAGTGAGATAAATTGTGTCATGCGTCCGCCCTCCCCACCGGGCAGCTTGCGTCGCGCTTGCGGCGGAAGCTGACTTTATAGCTGATGAAAAATTCGCTGCCCAGAATACAGAACAGAAGAATACCGGTGATAATCTCCGACACAAAGCTATTCAGGTTGTACCGGGATGCAATTTCCACAGCGCCTTTTTCCAGAAACAGCAGGAGGAAAGAGAAGAGGATCATCACGAAGGTGTTGAATTTCGAGAGCCACGCAACAATAATTGCGGTGAAGCCCCGTCCACCCGCGGTGGAGGTGGAAATGGTATGGGATGAACCAGAAACCGCCAGAAAACCTGCCACGCCGCAGATGGCGCCGGAGAGAAGCATGGTGCGGATATAAACCTTGCGCACATTGATACCGGCATACCGTGCGGTGTTCTCGCTGTCGCCCACCACGGAAATCTCATAGCCCTGCTTGGAATATTTCAGATAGCTGTACATTAATATGGCGATGGTGAGCACGATGATTACATTCAGCATATAGGCCTGCCCAAAAACGCTGGGGAACCAGCCGTTCTTAGTAAGCTGATTGATGACGCCCACGGAGTTGGATCCGGCGGGATTTTCCCACTTGGAGACGGCATAGCTGGTAAGCTGAATGGCCACATAGTTCATCATTAGAGTGAACAGCGTCTCATTGGTGCCCCAGCGGGCCTTAAACACACCGGGAATCAGGCCCCAGATGCCTCCGGCAACCATGGAAACCACCAGCATGACCAACAGCAGCACGGGGGTGGGAAGCGAGCCGCCCAAATATATCATACATGCCGCGGTGGCAATGCCGCCCACCAGAATCTGACCTTCCGCGCCGATGTTCCAAAACCGCATCTTAAAGGCTGGGGCCAGACCCACAGCGATGCACAGCATCATCATCGCGTCCCGGATTGTGACCCAGGCGCGGCGGGAGGTGCCGAAGGCGCCTTGAAACATAGCTTCGTACACCTTCAGGGGATTAAGGTGTACAATTGAGAAAATAATCAGGCCAGAGAGCACCAACGCCAGCACCAGCGCGGCGCCCCGGATGAGCCAGGCTTTTTCTCTGGAAATCCCCACGCGCTTTGAAATATGGACCAGAGGTTCGCTGCTGCCGCATTTGGAGGTGCCGCAGGCTGCTTCAGGCTTGCTCATGACGCTGCACCCTCTTTCCTGAACTGGGTCATCAGCAGACCGATGCCCTCTTTCGTGGCTTCCTCGCGGGGGACCACGCCGCTGACCTGACCGCCGCACAGCACCACAATCCGGTCGCACAGCTCCAGCAGCACGTCCAGATCCTCGCCCACGTAAATCACCGCCACGCCTTTAAGCTTTTGCTCAGTCATAAGATTGTAAATTGTATAGGAGGTGTTAATGTCAAGACCTCGGACGGCATAAGCGCTCATCAACACCGTGGGGTTCATGGCGATTTCTCGGCCCACCAGAACCTTTTGCACATTGCCGCCAGAGAGCTTACGAATCTGGGTGGCAACGCTGGGCGTGACCACTTCCAGTTCATCCACCACTGTCTCCGCCAGCTTCTTGGGTTTTTTCCGGTCGGCAAAAACGCCCCGGCCACTGAGATAGCTGCGCAGCAGCATATTGTCCGTCAGATCCATGTTGGCGACAAGGCCCATGCCAAGCCGGTCCTCCGGCACGAAAGACAGGGCCACGCCCATTTTCATAATATCCAGCGGGGATTTGCCGATCAGCTCGTGAACGTGCTTGGCGTTTTCGGGGTCATCGGCGGGGGCATCCGGATTCCAGTGCTCATCCTTATAGAGGATGCGGCTGCCCGGCTCGCAGAGCTGAAGACCTGCAATCGCCTCCAAAAGCTGTTTCTGGCCGGAACCGGCGATGCCCGCAATGCCTAAGATTTCGCCGCCACGGGCGGTAAAGCTTACGTCGCTGAGACGGGGGACCCCGTCCTTATCCTTCACAGTTAGATGCTGTATCTCGATGCGCTCCGTGGTTTTCTCAGCTTTCGGACAGTCGATATTCAATTCCACAGTCCGGCCCACCATCATATCGGTGAGCTTCTGGGGATCCGTATCACAGGTACGCACGTCCCCGATGAACTTGCCTTTGCGCAGCACGGCCACCCGGTCAGATACGTCCATTACCTCGTGGAGCTTATGAGTGATGATGACCAGCGCCTTGCCGTCTGCCTTCATATTGCGCATGACGGCAAACAGCTTGTCGGTTTCCTGAGGCGTAAGTACGGCCGTGGGTTCGTCTAAAATCAGAATATCCGCCCCCCGATAGAGGACCTTTACGATCTCCACCGTCTGCTTCTGGGAGACGGACATATCGTAAATTTTCTGGTTGGGGTCGATGTCAAATCCGTATTTGTCCGCAATATTCTTGACCTTCGCCGCGATGGACTTGCGGTCCAGCTTGCCCTCTCCGGTGAGGCCCAGAACAATGTTCTCCGCTGCGGTAAACACATCCACCAGCTTGAAATGCTGATGGATCATACCGATGCCCAGATCAAACGCGTCTCTGGGGCAGCAGATGCTCACGGCCTGCCCATTTACATAAATTTGT
>NZ_DAMBZJ010000006.1:18969-42948 GCF_032060045.1 Oscillibacter sp. | reverse complement strand
CCCCGTCGGGAAAGTAGATGCCGGAGAGCATATTCATCAGCGTGGTTTTTCCACTGCCGTTTTCTCCCAAAAGAGAGAGAATCTCTCCGCGCCGAAGCTCAAGGTCCACGCCGTCGTTGGCGACGACTTCGCCAAAGCGCTTTGTAACCTGCTTCATGAGGACTGCGCTGGTTTTCTCCAAGAAAGACCATCCTTTCCTGCCAAAAGTGGCTCTAAATGCGTTATGCAAGAACAATGCCGGATGGGTTGACCGGCTCCTGTAAAACAAAATCAGTATAGCATGGTTTAAATGCCTTGTAAATCAAAATTCGCCCTAAAAATGTGGAAATTGAATATTTTTTTTTAGGTAAAACAAAAATAATTATGGAAAGCATCCAAATATAAGCGCTGCTTTTGGAGGGCGGCGGTACACCCTGCTTCCGCCCCGTCCGGCGTATAGAAGAAAAAACAACCCCCGCCGCGAATTCCGCGGCGGGGGTGCGGATGCGTTCCAAAATCTTGCGGAAAGGTTTCCGAAGAAGGACGCGTCAGTTCAACTTGGTGATCCCGTCAATCGCCAGAGAGAAAGACGGTGCGGATTGGAAGTAAGACTCGTGATAGTAACCATCGATGATGGCTTCGTCCGCGTCGGGAACGAAATCGCCGTTGGTATCGGTGGCAAACGCGTTGGTGACAGGCTTGCCGTCCACGGTGAAGGTGGAGGTGTCAAACACGTGCACAGAGCCGGACTTAATGGCGGCGATGGCCGCGTCAACTGCCTCCTGAGTGCCGGGGGCGCAGGCGGTGCCGAGCTGGGAAATCATCACGCCGCCTTCGGCATAGCCGTTGCAGTAATCGGTTTCAAGCTGGCCACCATCCATGGCGGTGCGGATAATCTCTTCATAGGCGACTTCCCAGTTGTTCTGGGGAGAAGTCAGCGCCACGTCGGGAGCGACGGAGAGCATATCCACGTTGTAGCCCACGGAATAGACGTTGGTGTTGCCCTTGTCGTGGGCGGCCTGCACGGCGGAGGGAGCGCCCGTGGAGTCAGCGTGCTGGCCAATGATGACGCAGCCGCGGCTGATCAGCGCGTTGGCAGCCTCACCCTCGGCCTTGATGTCAAACCAGGAGTTGGTGAAGGTCACGTCCATGTGGGCGTCGGGCACGATGGAGCGGATGCCCAGGAAGAACGCGGTGTAGCCGGAAACCACCTCGGCAAAGGGATACGCGCCGACATAGCCGATGTAAGGATCGGTAACAGAGCCGGCATCCATCATCTCCTTGAGCTTCATGCCGGCCACGATGCCGGAGACATAGCGGGCCTCGTAGATGTTGTCAAAGAAATTTGCAAAATTGGCCAGGCCAGCAGTTCTGGCGTGGGTACCGGTGGCGTGGGCGAAGTAAACATCGGGATATTCCGATGCGGCCTGCATGAGATATGTCTCGTGGCCGAAAGAGTTTGCGAAGATAATGCTGCAGCCCTGCTCCGCCAGATCGACGGCGGCGTCGTAGCACTTCTCATCCTCGGGAACGGTATATTTGAAGATCAGGTTATCACTGGGAATACCCAGCGTTGCGCAGGCGGCCTGAATGCCCTCCATATGGGCGAAGGTGTAGCCCTCGTTTTCGTCGCCGATCAGAATCGCGCCGACCTTGAAATCGCTGGTGGAGGTGTCGCTGCCGGAAGCAGAACCCTGGGAAGTGCCAGAGCCGCTGGGAGTGCCGGAATTGCCGCAGGCGGCCAGACTCATCATCATGACGGCCGACAGCAGCATTGCAAGAAACTTCTTCATTCTGTTATCCTCCTTATTTTGTTTGAAAACCAAAGTGTGAATGGTTTTCCACAAATCATATCATACAAGGTTCACTTTTAAATTTCAATCCATTATTTTATATTTGTCAAAGTTTTTACTTATGCTTTTGCGCAGACCAAAAAATCTGGAAGATATGGCAAAACCCCGTGCCCGGAAAAGAACTTCCGGGCACGGGATTTTGTGCAAAAACAACAGAAAATTACTGACAGATGGCGGTTCCGGTCTTTCCGGCAATGCCGTCCCGGGCCTTTTCCAAAAAGGTAATCAGGGCAGTGCGGCTCGCCTTGGATTCGGCGAATTTCACAGCGGCCTGCACCTTGGGAAGCATGCTGCCGGGGGCAAACTGGCCCTCTTGCTCGTAGGTGCGGGCCTGATCCGGCGTCATGGAGTCCAGCCATTTCTGGTCGGGCTTTCCGAAGTTGACGGCCACCTTCTCAACGGCGGTGAGAATAATGAGACTGTCGGCGTCCAGTTCCTCGGCCAGCAGTTCGGAGGCAAAGTCCTTGTCGATGACCGCACCCGCGCCCCGGAGATGGTTTCCCTCCCGGATGACGGGGATGCCGCCGCCGCCGCAGGCCACCACGATCTGTCCCGCGTCGGACATGGCACGGATGGTTTCAATTTCAATAATAGAGATCGGTCTGGGGGAGGCCACACAGCGCCGCCAGCCCCGGCCTGCATCCTCCATCACCGCGTTGCCGCGACGGCGCATTTCCTCGGCTTCGGCTTCGGTCATAAAGGCGCCGATGGGCTTGGTGGGCTTCTGGAAGGCGGGGTCCTCGCCGTTGACCTCCACTTGCGTGAGGACGGTGGCCACGGGCTTGTCCATACCGCGGTTCAAAAGCTCTTCCCGCAGGGAGTTTTGAAGATCGTATCCGATGTAGCCCTGGCTCATGGCGGTGCAAACCGACATGGGCGCCATGGGGTGGGAGGGATCCTCGCGGGAGAGGGTGGTCATGGCCACGTTGATCATGCCCACCTGCGGTCCATTGCCGTGGGCGATGACTACCTGATGCCCCTCTTCAATCAGGTCCACAATGGCTTTTGCCGTTTGCTTCACGGCAATCATCTGCTCCGGCAGGTTGTTGCCCAGCGCGTTTCCGCCCAAAGCAATCACGATTTTCTTCGGCATAAAAATACCCCTCAAATAAAAGTATGGTGGCGGCGGCAACGCCGCCACACAGTCGGAAAGGTTCCGGCGGGAGATACCGGGCCCGGCGGTCCTCCGGACCCGGTATGGAAACGTCTTAGAACAGTTTGCGCTTGCTGTCGGCCATGTCGAGCGCCATCAGGGCGGAGGCGGGATCCTTCACCTTGCTCATCATGATCATGGCGGCGATGACATAGGGCTTGAAGCTGGCCTGCTTATACAGGGGCACCAAATACCGATCGAACACGGAGCTGTCCACCTCGCCCTCGGGGCAGGAGAGACCCGTGATATCGGCGGGCAGGCAGTGCAGGTAGAGCGCTTTGCCGTCCTTGGTCTTCTTCATCATTTCCTCGGTGCAGGCCCAATCCTTGTGAAGGGCGTTCTGCGCGAGGAGCTTCTTCTCCAGCTCGCTGATGCCGGCGGTATCACCCGCCTGATACAGCTTTGTGCGCTGCTCCATGGCGGCAAAGGGAGCCCAGGATTTGGGGTACACGATGTCCGCGCCCTGGAAGGCCTCGCCCATGGAGGCGACCTTCTGGAAGGAGCCGCCGGTGGCGGATGCGTTCTTGCGGGCAATCTCCTCCACCTCGGGCATCACGTCATAGCCCTCGGGATGCGCCAGAACCACGTCCATGCCAAAGCGGGTGAACAGACCGATGACGCCCTGGGGAACGGAGAGGGGCTTGCCGTAAGAGGGGGAATAGGCCCAGGTCATGGCGACCTTTTTGCCCTTGAGGTTCTCCACGCCGCCGAACTGATGGATGACGTGCAGCATATCCGCCATGCACTGGGTGGGATGGTCCACGTCGCACTGGAGGTTCACCAAGCTGGGCTGTTGCTCCAAAATCCCGTCCTGATAACCTTCCTTCACGGCGTCCATGAAGGTCTTCTGATATTTGTGGCCCTCGCCGATGAACATATCGTCCCGGACGCCGATGACGTCGGCCATGAAGGACACCATGTTGGCCGTCTCGCGGACCGTTTCGCCGTGGGCGATCTGGGAGGTCTTCTCGTCCAGATCCTGAACCTCAAGGCCCAGCAGGTTGCAGGCGGAGGCGAAGGAGAAGCGGGTGCGGGTGGAGTTGTCCCGGAAGATGGAGATGCCGAGGCCGGAGTCGAACACGCGGGTGGATTTGTTCCGCTCGCGCAAGTCCCGCAACGCGTCGGCCACGGTGAAGATGGCCTCCAGCTCCTCGTCGGTCTTGTCCCAGGTCCAGTAAAAATCGTTCTTGTACATATTGTTGGTGTGCAGGTGCTCCAGATGCTTGGCCAGTTCGATGGTCTTGGACATATCCATAACTCCTTCTTAAATCAAAAAGTCAGTCCCTGCTTTGAAAACAGGGTATCTTGCGAACATGAGAGAACGTGCTTATTTAATGTCGTTATTGGTCTTGCCGCCGCGGTACACACTCACGTCCTCGGTGCCCTTGCCCTTATAGAGGGAGGGGACGGCGGCGTACAAGGCGGCGCAGGCAACCAAATCCTCTTTCCAGGTAATCTCGTTGGGGGCGTGGGCCTGAGATTCTGCGCCGGGACCGAAGCCCACGCAGGGAATGCCGTACCGACCCTGAATGGAAACGCCATTGGTGGAGAAGGTCCACTTGTCGATCAGGGGCGCCTTGCGCTTTTCAAGGGCGATTTCGGAAGAGGTGGGCGTGCCCACGCGCTTGTCGCCGTACAGGCCCTTGTGCGCGTCCGCCAGCGCCTGAATGTGGGGCGCGGTTTCTTTGTTGATCCAGGTGGGGAAGTAGCACTCCGTCTCATACTTCAGGCCCGTCCATGCAGGACGGTCGTACATATACATGGAAACCTTCACGTCCTTAGCGTACTTCTTCACGGCGGGCAGGTTCTCAATTTCCTTGATGCAGGAATCCCAAGTCTCGCCAGCGGTCATGCGGCGATCCAAAGACACGGAGCAGCTATCTGCCACGGCGCAGCGGCTGGGAGAGGTGAAGAAAATTTCGGACACGGTGACGGTGCCGCGGCCAAGGAACTGCGCGTCCTCATAATGCTCGGGGTTGAAGGCGGGGTTGAGCATCTTCACAAGGCCCTTGACTTCGTTGGAGGGGCCGTCGCCGTTTTCGTTCAAAGAGCGGACATCCTGAAGAATGTCGGCCATTTTGAAGATGGCGTTGTCGCCGCGCTCGGGGGCGGAGCCATGGCAGCTTACGCCGCGCACGTCCACGCGGATCTCCATGCGGCCCCGATGGCCGCGATAGATGCCACCATCGGTCGGCTCAGTGGAAATGACAAACTCGGGCGTGATTTTATCCTCGTTGTGGATATACTGCCAGCAAAGGCCGTCGCAATCCTCTTCCTGCACCGTGCCGGTGACGAGGACGGTCACGTCTTCGGGAATCAGGTTCATATCCTTCATAATCTTCGCGCCGTAGACAGAGGAGACGATGCCGCCCTCCTGGTCACTGCCGCCCCGGCCGCCGATTTCGGTTTCGTTCTCATAGCCTTCGTAGGGATCGAACTTCCAGTTTTCCCGGTTGCCGATGCCCACGGTGTCGATATGTGCGTCATAGGCGATGATCTTCTCGCCGTTGCCCATCCAGCCCAGCACATTGCCCTCGCCGTCAATCTCCACCTTGTCGAAACCGACCTTCTCCATCTCGGCGGCGATGCGGCGGATGACGCCCTCTTCGTTGGAGCTCTCGCTGGGAATCGCGATCAGATCCCGCAGGAATCTGGTCATATCGGCTTCATAGCCCTTGGCAGCGGATTTGATTGCATCGAAATTCATTTTGCGACCTCCTGTAAAAATATATGAAAATAATTAACACGATTTGGACTGTGCCGTCCCTTTTTCTATCCCCATCATAGCATAAGAAACGCAGATGTCAAACAAAAAATAAGAAAACCTAAAAATTTTTCTGCAAACAGGTTGATTTCTGCACAAAGTATGGTATGATGGGTCTGTTAATACAGGGACTTTTGCCTGAAAAGGCTGGTCCCGGAGGAGGGATAGCGCACGGAAAGCGGAAAACTGGAAATGCTCAGTCAGATCGCCACGGGAATCGCCGCGCAGTTCGGAAGCGACTGCGAGGTGGTGGTGCACGACTTGAGCCGCCACCCGGATCACAGCATTGTTGTCATTGAGAATGGACATGTTTCCGGACGGAAGGTGGGAGACGGCGCGTCCTATGTGGTGCTGGAGCAAATCGCCCAGTCGGACGCCCAGCCTAAGGACCAGTACTGTTATCTCACCCGCACGCCGGACGGGAAGATTCTCAAGTCCTCCACAATTTATATCCGGGGGGCCCACAAAAAAGTGGCTGCAATTCTTGCCATCAACTTCGACGTGTCAAAGCTCTTAATGGTGGAGGATGCGGTGCATTCTCTCACCAACGTTCCCGGCCCGCAGCCGGCGGAGCCGGAGCGGATTGTCAACATCAACGACCTTTTGGAGGAATTGATCAATCAATCCGTGGCGCTGGTGGGAAAGCCGGTGGCGCTGATGACCAAGGACGACAAAGTGAATGCCATCCGCTTTCTCAACGAAAACGGCGCGTTTCTCGTCACCAAGTCAGGCGACAAGGTGGCAAAATACTTCGGCATCTCAAAGTATACCTTATATTCCTATATCGATGATTCAAAAACATCAGGAGGTAAAGAGTTATGATTGACTTGACCAAAAATCCCCAGGGACTTGCCCATAACATTGAAAAGGCGAAGGAAAACGGCGTGGTAATTCCCACCGTGTCTCAGATGCAGCATCCCGAGACGATTCCCGAGAAGATTCAGGCGAAGCTGAAAAACCTGGGCATGTGGGACGTGGACCCCATGAACCTGTTCCGCATTACGTGGAAGAACGAGGCCAAGGAGAGCGGCGGACTGTTCCAGGCCGTCCCCAACTATGTGGAGCTGCCCTCCTCCCTCACCGGCGTGCCCTGCCGCATCATTGCCATGGCGGGCAAGTGGTTCCCCACCGGCTGCCACAAGGTAGGCGCGTCCTTCGGCTGCCTTGCCCCCCGTCTGGTCACCGGTCAGTTTGACGCCACCCACCACAAGGCCGTTTGGCCCTCCACCGGCAACTACTGCCGTGGCGGCGCGTTCAACTCCAAGTTGCTGGCCTGCGAGAGCGTTGCCATTCTCCCTGCGGAGATGAGCAAGGAGCGGTTTGACTGGCTGAAGACCATCGCCGGTGAAATCATCGCCACCCCCGGCTGCGAGTCCAACGTCAAGGAGATTTTCGACAAGACTTGGGAGCTGAAGCAGGATCCCCAGTATATGGTCTTCAACCAATTTGAGGAGATGGGAAATCCCCTGTGGCACTATAACGTCACCGGCAACGCGCTGGCTGACCTGTACGAATCCATCAAGCGCCCCGGCGACAATTTCGCAGGTGCGTGCTTCACCTCCGGCTCCGCCGGCACCATGAGTGCGGGCGATTTGCTGAAAGACAAGTATCCCCGGCTGAAGCTGGGTGTGGGCGAGGCGCTTCAGTGCCCCACCATCCTGAACAACGGCTTCGGCGGACACCGGATCGAGGGCATCGGCGACAAGCACATCCCCTGGATTCACAACGTGAAGAACACCGACATGGCCATTGCCATTGATGACGAAGATTCTCAGCGTTTGCTGCGCCTGTTCAACACCGAGGACGGCAAGAAGTATCTAAAGGAAGAGCTGAAGCTGGACGCGGACCTGATTGAGAAGCTGACCTGGCTGGGCATTTCCGGCATTGCCAATGTGCTGTGCTGCATCAAGATGGCGAAGTATTACGAGTTGACCGAGCACGACGTGGTTGCCACCGTCCTCACCGACTCCGCCGTGATGTATGGCAGTCGCATCGAGGAGCTGAATGAGCAGCACGGCGCATACTCCGAGAAGGAAGCTGCTCTGGACCACGCTCTGCACATGCTCGGCATGAAGACCGACAACCTGCTGGAGCTGACCTATGAGGAGCGCAAGCGCATCCATAACCTGAAGTATTACACCTGGGTGGAGCAGCAGGGCCGCACCGTGCAGGACCTGAACGACCTGTGGTACAACGTGGATGGCACTTGGGACGCGGTGCACAAGCAGGCCGCAGAGCTGGACACGCTGATCAACGAGTTCAATGAGGCCACCGGCGTTTTGAAGTCTCTGTAAGCGGGAGTATCCCCTTTTGTAAGTTGATAAAAACGCCTCAGGGCGGGGCCGAAAGCCCCGCCCTGATGTTTAGCTGTCCTCCGGCCCCTCAAAGGTAGAAAGAAATACCTCCTCCGCCTCTTGCTGGCCCTGAATGAGCAGTGCCTTCGCTTTCCCGGGATTTTCCGCATCCAGCTCCCGGAGGGCATCTGTGACTGCATTGAAAATGATTGTATAATACTTGGGGAATTCTTGGTCGTTTCCGGGAAAATTTTTCATACACGCTCACCTCAACACACATTTTACAGTTGCGCAAGGTGAAATGCAAGTAGTTCTATATGGAAAACTGCAATATTTAAAATGCGGTGCATCATGCAATACTATTGGTAATACAATAAGTATTGCGAGGTGCACTGTGAGAAAGTTTAAGATTCCAAAAGTTCCGGCATCAACGAATAAGACAATTCGCTTTCCAAACGATGTGATTGAAGAGGTTGAAACCTCCATCCGGGGGACCAATTGCACGTTTTCCGCCTTCGTGGTGGAGGCTGTGCGGGTGGCGCTGGAGAATCTGCGGGAGGAAGAGAACACGGACGACGCGTGAACGCTCATATTTGATAAGGAGAACCCAACCATGAAACATGTGAAATATGGCAAGTGTACCCGCTGCGGCAAGACTCATGCTGCCGTGCCCGACCTGACCATTTGCGATTGCGGGGGCATTCTAGACATTGAATACGATTACGACTATATCAAGACCCAGTTGACCAAGGAAAAGTTGGCGGACCGGCGGGACATGACCATGTGGCGCTACCGCGAGCTGCTGCCCATCGAGGTAACCACCGAAAACACCCCCCTGCGGGTGGGCAACAGCCCGCTATACGAGGAGCCTCGCCTTGCCGAAGAGCTGGGGCTTGGCAGACTGTGGGTGAAGGACGACGGGCAGAATCCCACCTCTTCCTTGAAGGACCGGGCCTCCGCCATGGCGGTTGCCAAGGCCAAGGAGGCCGGGGCAAAGGTGATCGCCTGCTCCTCCACCGGAAACGCGGCTTCGTCCCTTGCGGGCAACGCGGCGGCGGCCGGACTGAAAACCTATATTTTCGTCCCCTCCCGCGCGCCCAAGGGGAAGGTGGCCCAGCTGATGACCTTCGGCGCCACCGTCATTTCCGTGGAGGGCAGCTATGAGGAGACCTTTGAGCTGTCCAAGCAGGCCATTGACAAGTGGGGCTGGTACAACCGCAATGCCGCCATCAATCCCTATCTCTCCGAGGGCAAGAAGACGGTTTCTCTGGAGATTATGGAGCAGCTTGGCTGGCAGGTGCCGGATTATGTGGCACTGTCCGTGGGCGACGGGTGCACCATCGCGGGCGTCTGGAAGGGCTTGAAGGACCTGTACGCCATTGGGTTCATCGACCGGCTTCCGCGGTTGATTTCTGCCCAGGCGGAGGGCTGCTGCCCTCTGAACCGGGCTATTACGGACAATAAGCCATGGGAGCCTATGGAGGAGAACACGCTGGCGGACTCCATCGCCGTGGGCGTGCCCCGCAACGCGGACAAGGCGCTGGCGGCGATTCGGGAGTCCAATGGAATTGTGGTCAACGTCTCCGACGAGGAGATTATGGCGGCGCAAAAGCTGCTGGGCCGCACCTGCGGTGTGTTTGGTGAGCCTGCAGGCGTTACCGGCGCGGCGGGCGTGAAGAAACTGTGCGATCAGGGCGTGCTGGGGAAGAACGACACGGTGGTGTCCATCGTTACCGGCAACGGCCTCAAGGACGTGGCAAACGCCATCAAGGCCTGCGGCGAGCCGATCACCATTCCCTCCGACATGGAGCGCCTTTTGAAGGAGTTTGACCAGCGGGGGATTGTGGTGGAATGATTTTCACCGGAAGTTGAGAGATGAAACAGCGTGGACGCCGGAAAATTCCCGGCGTCCACGCTGTTTTTTCCCGCGCATTGACAATCCGCCGGGAGCGAAGAAATTTCCGCGCGTCAAACATTTGATTGACAGCAAGAAGCATACAGAGTATGATGAAAAAAATATATCGTGATGCGATATATTGTGACGCGATATAACGGAGGGAGGAAGCCTAATGCCAATCGGGGGACCGATGACGGAGGCCATGTACTATATTTTGCTGGTGCTGACCGTGCCCAGCCATGGCTATCAGATTATGGCCTCGGTGCCGAGGGCTTCTCAGGGCCGGGTGCACATGGGGCCGGGGACGCTGTACGGCGTTTTGACCCGGATGGAGGCGGAACGGTATATCGAAATCGTGGACAACGACGGGCGGCGCAAGACCTATGCCATTACGGAGACAGGGCGGGCGGCGCTGCGGGCGGAAACGGAGCGGCTGCAAGCCATGCTGGAGGATCAGACGCGCTGGAGGGAGGACACGAAATGCTTGACCGAGTAGAGAATCAGGAGAAGGGCGAGGAGGAATACGTCCGCAGGTGGAAGCCGGATGATCTGTGGAACTTGGACCGCAACGAGAGCTGGTTTTCGGACATGGCAGAACAGGGGCTGTTTGTGGATCATTTTACCCAATGGTCCGTCTGGTTCAAGCGGGGAACACCCCAAAAAACCCGCTACCGCATAGATGTTTTGAGCCGGGTGCTGACGGAGGATGAGCTGGCGCTGTACGATTCCTGCGGGTGGCATTTTGCAGTGCTCCATATGGAGGAGGGCTTTCGGAAGAATATTTGTTATTATGTTTTCCAGACCGATGAAAACGCGGGTGTGCCGGAGCTGCACACGGACCCTGTAGAGCAGGCAAAGTCCCTGAAGCGGCTGCATGGAAAGCTGCGGAGAGATTTCTTTTTAATGCTGGTCCTGATAGCCGTGGTAGTTTGGGATGTGACAAGCCCGAGACGGCCCGAACTGACATTTTATCTGTTGGTAACCGGAGAGAATCTCATCAGAGTTTACTGGATTCCTTTTTGCCTGTTGATGATGGTGAACAGTTTGCGGGGCTGGCTGAATATCCGGCGGCTGCGCAAGCGCCTGGCGGGGGGAGAGCCATTGGATCATCACGCGGATTACCGCAAGGCCCATAGGCGGTATGTGGTGATTTCCGTGCTGAGGATTCTTTTGGTGGTCTGGGTGCTTATCGTGCCGCTCACGCGGGGAATTCAACGAATCGCTTCAGACCGGATCCTTCCCCTGCCTGAGACGGCAGATTTTCCGGCGGTGCGGCTGGAGGAGTTTTATGATGGAACGCTTGCGGAGAACGGAATTTCCGGAGAGCTTCACCACGAGTGGACGGGGATGGGGGCGGAGATTAACGAGTTGAGGGAGCGCGCCAATGAGGCAGAGATGAACTCGATTTTGGAGCTGCGCACCGTGAGCATTCGGCTTCCCTTTGTCTGGACGGCAGAGCGGGCCTTTGACGCTCTGACGAAGATGGAGTGGTATCGCGGGTCGGACGGTTTTTACCGGATGGGAGAGACTGCCCCGGTGGAGACAAAGCTGGTGGACGAGGCATGGGCAGCGCCCCCCGGCGAGGACAACTGGAATCAGTTTGTCCTCTTGGTGCGAGATGGGCGGCAAATTGTGATGACGTTTTATCTGGATCGTACCAACGGCGATTTTGACGACCCCGTGGAGGCACAGGTCTTCCGGGACCGGTGCACGGAACGGCTGTTGCCCATGCTGGCGCAGAGGCTGGAGGACTGAGGGCAGGGCGGGTGGAGCCGCTCGCCGGAAAAAGAAAATGCTATGCGGTGGGTGGCCTGCGTGGCCGCTTAGGAAAAAGCCGAATCATACGAAGGATATTAATTTTGAATTTGGAGGAAAGTGCCATGCGAATTATGGCCATTGACTACGGAGACGCCCACACGGGTATCGCTATCTCCGACCCCACCGGCTTTGTGGCCGGGACCACCACCGTAATCAACGCCTACCGCCCCGAGCAGGTGGCAGAAGGAGTGAAAAAATTCGCAGAGGAATACGGTGTGGAAGAGCTGGTTTTGGGTTATCCCAAGAACATGGATGGGACACTGGGACCAAGAGCGGAAAAGGCAGAGGCCATGGCGGCGCTTCTGCGGGAGTCTGTGGGACTGCCCGTGGTGCTCTGGGACGAGCGGCGGACCACCATCGATGCCCACCGGATTTTGCAGGGCAACGGACAGAATGCAAAAAAGAGGAAGAAGACCGTGGATGCCGTGGCGGCGGCACTGATTTTGGAGGGATATCTCACATTTAAGAAGAAACTGTGAGAAAACAAAGAAAATCCTGCTAAAAAATTCAGAAAACAGGTTGACTAAGGGCATTATTTCTGCTAAAATCAACGTTACCTGTGAAAAAGGGTTTATTTGTCGTGCGCGTTTTCGCTTTCGCGCGAGACAAAGGCCGCTTTGGAGGGCAGGGAGGCAGTCGGCTTCCCCGGCTCAAGCCGGACAAGAGGCCAATAATAAGGAGGTGCCGTTAAATGCGCGTGAAAGTGACCATGAGATGCAACGAGTGCAAGCAGAGAAACTACAACACCATGAAGAACAAGAAGAACACCCCGGACAAGATGGAAATGAACAAGTATTGCCCCTTCTGCAAGAAGCACACGCTCCACAGCGAGACGAAGTGATTGACCGAATGACGAGAAAGGGCGTGTAAACATGGCGGAAGAAGCCAAGAAGAAGGACAGAACCCGCTGGTTTCGGGAAATGAAAAGCGAAATGAAAAAGATTGTGTGGACCGACCGCAAGACGGTTGTCAAAGACACAGGAACCGTGCTGCTGTGTTCTTTGCTCATTGGTGCGTGCATCTGGATTGCCGACTATTTTTTCATTAACGGCATTCAGCTCATCATCACGTTTCTGAAGTAAGGGGCGGGAGATGATTGAGAGCGCGAAATGGTATGTAATCCATACCTATTCCGGCTATGAAAATGCGGTAAAAACCAGCATTGAGAAGTTTGTGACCGGGCGAAATATGGAGGACATGGTTCTTAGAATCGAAATTCCTCTGGAAACGGTCACAGAGATCACCGAAGGCGGCGCCTCCAAAGAGGTGGAACGTAAGGTGTTCCCCGGCTATGTGCTGATTAAAATGGTCATGACGGACGAAACCTGGCATCTGGTGCGGAATATCCGCGGCGTGACCGGGTTTGTCGGCGAGGCCAGCAACAAGCCTATTCCTCTGACGGAGGAAGAGGCCTTGTCCATGGGCATGGAGAAACACGAGATCGAAGTGAAATACTCCGTGGGTAGCCATGTGAAAATCGTGGACGGTCCTCTGTCCACCTTTACCGGTGTGGTGGAGGAAATTGAGCCAGAGAAAAACCGCGTCAGCGTGATGGTTTCCATGTTCGGACGGGAAACGCCCGTGGAACTGGAGCTGGATCAGCTGGAAGTCGTGGATTGACAGAGCGGACAGGCGTCCGCTGAAGTGGGAGGGACCATTGCGTCCCGCCAAAGGGGGCCAGAAGGCCGCCACCACATTTTAAACAGGAGGTGCTACTAAAGTGGCACAGAAAATTACAGGATACGTAAAACTGCAGATTCCCGCGGGCAAAGCGACACCCGCTCCCCCCGTGGGCCCCGCACTGGGCCAGCATGGCGTGAACATCGCCGCGTTCACCAAGGAGTTTAACGAGCGCACCAAGAACGACATGGGTATGATTATTCCCGTAGTTATCACGGTGTACGGCGACCGCTCCTTCTCCTTCATCACCAAGACTCCCCCCGCTGCGGTTCTTATCAAGAAGGAATGCAACATCGAGTCCGGCTCCGGCGTGCCCAACAAGACCAAGGTGGCCACCATTTCCAAGGCGTCCATCCAGAAGATCGCGGAGCTGAAAATGCGCGATCTGAACGCCTCCAGTCTGGAGAGCGCCATGAGCATGATCGCCGGCACCGCCCGTTCCATGGGCGTTGAGGTGGGCGACTGAGCCGCTACCCGTCCCCGTTTGCGCGGCACAAGAGCCGCATACAGTGGGAGGATGAATTCCGAAGAACCACTATGAGGAGGAAATAACATTGTTTAGAGGCAAGAAGTATACCGACAGCGCAAAGCTGATCGATAAAGGAACCGTTTATGAGACGACGGAGGGCATGGGCCTGGTGTGCAAGTGCGCCGTTGCCAAGTTCGACGAGACCGTCGAGCTGCACGTGAAGCTGGGCGTGGACTCCCGGCACGCCGACCAGCAGGTCCGCGGCGCCATCGTTCTGCCCCACGGCACCGGAAAGACCGTTCGCGTGCTGGTTTTCGCGAAGGACGACAAGGCTGAAGCCGCCAGAGAAGCCGGCGCCGACTATGTGGGCGACATGGACCTGGTGGAGAAAATTCAGAAGGAAAACTGGTTTGACTTTGACGTGGTTGTCGCCAGCCCTGATATGATGGGCTTGGTGGGCCGTCTGGGTAAGGTGCTGGGCCCCAAGGGTCTGATGCCTTCCCCCAAGGCGGGCACCGTCACTCCCGACGTGGCCAAGGCCGTGAAGGAAGTCAAGGCCGGTAAGATCGAGTACCGTCTGGACAAGACCAACATCATCCACTGCCCCATCGGAAAGGCCTCTTTCGGCCCCGAGAAGCTGGCGGAGAACTACAATGCCCTCATGGGCGCCATCGTCAAGGCGAAGCCCGCCGCTGCCAAGGGTCAGTATATCCGTAGCTGCGTGGTGGCTTCCACCATGGGCCCCGGCGTGAAGATGAACGCCGCCAAGCTGGTCTGAGCAAAAAAGTGATATCTGACCGGGAAATTGTCGCTTGACAAATTCCGACGGTTTGATATAATACAACGTGCGTTCCAAAGACAGCAGGTGGGAGGAAACTCCGGAAATCCTGCCGAGGACGGCTTTTTGATGAAGCTATTCCGTCCTTGTGTCTTTTGGGCACAAGGACGGTTTCCTTTTTAGAACGCACCCCCCGGAATTCTTCTGCTTGACGGCCCACGCCGGGAGAGTAGAGACGTTCCGCAAAAATCTCTGGAGGTGAAACAAGAATGCCTAACGCAAAAGTCCTGAGTGCAAAGCAAGCGATTGTGGCAGAGCTGACCGAAAAGGTTCAGAAGGCCACCGCAGGCGTCCTGGTGGACTACAAGGGTATCACCGTTGAGGAGGACACCGTCCTTCGCCGGGAGTGCCGCGAGAACGGCGTAGATTACGCCGTTGTGAAGAACACCATGCTGCGCTTCGCGTTCAACAACGTCGGCTATGGTGAGCTGGACGGTCTGCTGAACGGAACCACTTCTCTGGCCCTGTCCGAAGACGTGGTGGCGCCCGCTCGCATCATGTGCAACTGCGCCAAGAAGATGGACGGTAAGTTCGAGATCAAGGGCGGCTTCATGGACGGCAAGGTGGTGGATCTCGCCACCATTCAGTCTCTGGCTGCAATTCCCGCTCTGCCCATCCTGCAGGCGCAGGTTCTGGGCACCATGCTGGCCCCCATCACGGGTCTGGCCGTGGTCCTCAAGCAGATTGCGGAGAAGGGCGGCGAAGCCGCTCCCGCCGCCGAAGCTGCTGTCGAGGCTCCCGCAGCGGAGGAATCCGCTCCCGCCGCTGAATAAGCGGGTATCCAAATTTAAACCAACTTTTATTTAGGAGGCTACTACTATGTCTGAGAAAGTTACCGCTATGATCGAAGAGATCAAGGGCCTGACCGTTCTGGAGCTGAGCGAGCTGGTGCACGCTCTGGAGGAAGAGTTCGGCGTTTCTGCTGCCGCTATGGCTGCTCCCGCTGCTGGTGCTGCCGCTCCCGCTGCTGAGGAGAAGACCTCTTTCGACGTGGTCCTGACCGGCTTTGACGCCGCTGCCAAGATCAAGGTCATCAAGGCTGTCCGCGAGATCACCGATCAGGGTCTGGCCGAGGCTAAGGCGACCGTCGAGGGCGCTCCCGCCACGCTGAAGGAAGGCCTGTCCAAGGACGACGCCGAGGCTATGAAGGCGAAGCTGGAGGAAGCCGGCGCAAAGGTCGAGCTGAAGTAAGCTTTTTCCATATGCAACTGAAAGCAGCCGTACAGATAATTCTGTACGGCTGCTTTTTTTATCGCTTCGGTAAAATAGTAGAGACGAATTTTCGCAAAATTCCCTTATAGCAGTGCAAAATCCGGATGCTCCATCAGCGGCTGCATTTGACAAAGACAAAACGGATGCCCGGCGGGGTCCAGCATTACCTGCCAGTGATCGGAAAACTGCGCCTTTGCCATGGTTGCGCCACAGCGAATTGCGTGCGCCACGGCCTCCTCCAAATCGTTGACCGCAAAATCCAGGTGTGCCATTTGCTGTTGGGCTTCGGATTGTTCTGGCCAAACGGGTGGCGTATAAGAGGGATTCCTTTGAAAGGTGATGCATGGATACGTGCCCTGCTGCGCACCGGGAGCGCCAAGGCAGGCGTATTCCTCATCGTAAAAGGGAATGGTCCATCCCAGCAGCTCCGCATAAAATTTTGCCAGCTCATAGGGGTCTGTGCAATCAATGGTAAACGAATATAGCTTGATTTTAAGACTGGAATCCATAGCGTTGGGCCTCCTGAACTAAAGTTATTTGATATATAGGTGTTCTGTGAAAAAAGCGGACATGACTATGAGCACTTTTATCCTGCTTTAAGACTGTTTTCTGGTAAAAAGGCCGTTCCCTCGGAGAATTGCTTTTTAAGCGACCGGCCTAATTCGCAGAAAAATCTGTGCGATCAGCGGTAGGCTTCGATCAGCTCTTGAAACAGAGGGAGGCTGCGCTGGATGGTGTCGTATGACACGCAGGTGCACAGGCGGAAATACTCCGGGCAGCCAAAGTCGTCACCGGGGACCACCAGAAGGTTTTTCTCCTTCGCCATGTCGGAGAACGCCGTGGAGCTACCGCCGGGGGCCTTGACGAACATAAAAAACGCGCCGTTGGCCTTGGGACAGTCGTAACCGAAGGAAGTAAGTGCGTCGTACAGGGTGCGGCGATTTTTGTCATAGGCCGCTAGGTCTGGCCGCTCCGCGGCGCAACGGGCCACAACGCGCTGCTGTAAGGAAGGGGGGCAGACATGGCCCAGAGCACGGGCGGCACCCGCCACCGCAGCGAAAAGCAAGTCGCTGTCTGCCGCACAGTCGGGCACGCAGACATAGCCGATGCGCTCTCCGGGAAGGGACAGGGACTTGGAATAGGAGTAGCACACCACGGTATTGGGGTAGATATTGGGGACCCAGCTCACTTCCGCGTCGTCGTACACCAGCTCCCGGTAAGGCTCGTCCGCAATGATATAGATAGGATGGCCCACCTGGTGGCTTTTTTCTGTCAGAAGGGCTGCAAGTTTTTTAAGAGTTTCCTTGGTATAGACAATGCCGGAGGGGTTATTGGGGGAGTTGATGAGAACCGCCTGCGTATGCTCATTAATGAGGGTTGCCATGTCATCCAGCCGAATTTGAAACTGTTGCGTCTCGGGCGGAGTGACCACGAATTTTGCACCGTTGCTTTCTACATAGGGGCGGTACTCGGCAAAGAAGGGGGCCACGCCTACGATTTCCGCACCTTCCACCGCCAGTGCCCGTACCACGGAGATGATCGCCGGCGCCGCGCCACAGGTGAAGAACAGATTTTCGGGACGAAGATGGGCATCGAACCGGGCGTTTAAATCATCTGTCACGGCTTTGCGCACACCGGGATAGCCTGCGGCGGAGGTGTAGCCGTGAACATCCAGACTGTCCTCAGTGCGCACGATGTCTAAAAAGGCTTCGTTCACCGCGTCGGGGGAGGGAATGGAGGGGTTGCCGATGGAAAAGTCAAAGACATTTTCCCGGCCCACGACGGCCGCCTGCTTCATGCCGTATTCAAACAGCTCCCGGATGCAGGAGCGGGATTGGCCCAAAGCCAACATTTTTTGAGAAATCATACATCAAAGTCCTTCCCGCCGCCGTGCGTGGGGCGGCCCGCTTGAATGTGCGGTAAAATCTATTTGTTATTCATCATAGCACGTTTTGGGGAAGAAGGAAACGGGTTTTTCGTCCTGTATAGAGATAATCCGGAGGAGACGCACAGCGTCTCCTCCGGAGGTTATGGCTGGGGTATCAGTGCTCAGAGGTCATCCTCCTCGCCCAGAACGAAGCTGTCCACCAGAGTCTTCAGAGTCTGCGCCTGCGCGGAAAGCTGTTCGCTGGCGGCCGCGCTTTGCTCGGCGGTGGCCGAGTTGTTCTGCACAACGGAGGCAATTTGGTCAATGCCGGTGGTAATCTGCCGGGCAAAGTGGGCCTGCTCGTCGGAAGCCTGCGCAATGTTGGAGATTTTCTTGTTGATGGACTCCGTATGCTGCACCACCGCGTCCATGGAATCGGCGGCGGTATTGGCAATTTGCGTGCCTGCCTGAATGGAACTGAGGGCGTTTTCAATGAGGGCGGTGGTGTTCCTGGCGGCTTCTGCGGATTTTCCGGCGAGATTGCGCACCTCGTCCGCCACCACGGCAAAGCCCTTGCCCGCCACACCCGCACGGGCAGCTTCCACCGCTGCATTCAAAGCCAGAATGTTGGTTTGGAAGGCAATGTCATCAATGGTTTTAATAATCTTTCCGATTTCGCCGGAAGTGGTTTCAATCTCCTGCATGGCGACGGTCATTTCTGCCATGCGGGCGTTGCTCTCGGAAATGTAGACTTCGGTTTCCGCGGAGATGGAGCTGGCCTCGGCGGCATCCTGCGCGTTCTGGCGAACCTTGGCGGCCAACTCTTCAATGGCAGCGGACAATTCCTCGGTGGAGCTGGCCTGTTCTGTAGAGCCTTGAGAAAGAGCCTGTGCGCCGTTGGCCACCTGTTCGGAGCCGCTGAACACCTCGTCCGAGGCCTGCCGGATATGCAGCATGGTGCGGTTCATTGTCACCTGAATGGACATGAGCGCGTCTTTAATTCTGGAGAATTCCCCGGTGTAGTCGTGAATCAGAGTGAAGCGCATATTACCGGTGGAGAGCTGCTTTAAAACATCGGTGATTTCGTTGATATAATCCATGTAGGACTTCAGCCGGTCCACCGTGGCGTGCATGGAAAGAGCAAGCTCGCCAATCTCATCCCGGCTGGAAACCGAGATATCCACATTCAAGTCGCCTTCGGCGATTTGAACGGCGGCCTGGTGAAGCTCCCGCAGCGGGCGGACCAGTCTGCGGCTGAACAAAAGGGAAACGGCAGTGATAACGACCACAAGCGCCAGCGCCAGAAGAATATTGGACTGAATCATCCGGGTGGTGTCGGCATAGGCGGCGGACCGATTTTGGATGGTGACCACGGCCCAGTCGTCGGACCCGCCGGGAAGAGAAATGGGTGCATAGGCGTAAATCGTGTTTTCGTCGGCCTGTTCCTGAATGCCGTTTTCACCGCTTAGGGCGGCGGCGGTCAAAGACTTCAGCTCGGGGGAAAGTGAAAAGTTTTCCTGAGACTCCTGATCGCCTGTGACCACTGTTTTGATGCCGGAGAGATAGTTGTACATCTCGGCCACCTGCTCCGTGTCCGGATGGGCCACCACGACGCCCTCCCCGTCCACAATGACAGAGTAAGTATCCTCGGTGTTATAGTCTTCCACAATCTCCTGAAGCTTTTGAAGGCTGAGGTCACAGCCCAGAACTCCGGTCATTTGCTTGCCCGGGCCGGGGGCATAGACAGGATAGATAATGGAAGAGACAGCGCTTTTTGTATTGATATCCAGATAGGACTTGGTGACAAAGGGCGTGGAGTCGGACATAATTTGTTTGAACCACCAACGGTCTGCCCGGTTGCCAAGGTTTCCGGAGCTTCGCGCGCTCTGCTCTCCGTCCATGCCCTGCTGATAAAACAGAATAAAATAGGGGTTGTGCTCAAGGGTGGCGATCAGCGCACCGCGCTGGGCCTCCGGGTCCGAAGAGCGAAGGTCGCCGCTGTACGCAATGCTTTCTGCCACGGCGAAGGCTTTGTTCATGTTCTCCGAAACCTGCGACGCAACGCCGACGGTTTTGCTCTCCAGAAGCCGATAGGAGGAGGCGTGTCCGGAGGAGGTGGTGATGAAACCGCCGATGAGGTTGGAAAGCAGAAGGGAGCCGACGCAGGATAAGACTGCCAAAAGGACAATCCGGCTTTGAATACCGGACCGGCGGGCGCGCTTCTCTCTGTCTTTTTTGGGCTTTGCAAAAGCATTCTCTTTCAAAACAATACCCTCCCAATCAATTTGCGTTTGGGTCTTCGGGAATGCTCAAAAAACAGAGGGACAGCTCACACTGCTGTCCCCCACGAAAATATGAGTTTCCCTCGTCCGCGGACGCAGCCGCGAAAAATACCCAGGTGACGTTTGCATTATATCATGCAGTGCCAAAAATTGACAAGTGCAAAATGATTAAAATTATGCAAAATTTATAAATTCATGTCACAAAAGGGATGCGTGTGAGGGGGAAATGACGTAAAGCCCAAGTGAAAAACGAAGTTAACCCCCCTGCTGGGGTAAAAATGGCGCTTCTGCTGCAAATTCATCTTTGGCTTGTTGAAATATTTTGCGATCCGCTTTGGTGGTAAGCTGCGTTTCGTCAAAGGCGGCGAAGAGGTCCGGTCGGCGAGCCATGGTGCGCTTATAGCTTTCTTTTTTCCGCCAGGCGGCGACTTTTGCATGGTCGCCGGAAACCAGAATGGGAGGGACCTCCCGGTCGTGCCAAACGGCGGGACGGGAATACTGGGGATGCTCCAGCAGTCCGTCCCAGTGGGACTCCTCCGTGAAGCACTCCTCGTCCGGCAAAACGCCGGGAACCATGCGGCACACCGCGTCGCACACCGCCATGGCGGGGATTTCCCCGCCGGTTAGGACAAAGTCGCCCATGGACAGCTCCTCGTCCACACACTCGTCCAAAAATCGCTGGTCCACCCCTTCATAGTGGCCGCAGACCAGAATCAGATGGTCATATCGTTCTTTCAATTCCCGGGCCACTGTCTGAGTGAACACCCGTCCGCAAGGAGAGAGATAGATGGTGCGTCCGGGGCCGAAGGTTTCCGTTACGTAGGCCCAGCAGCGGTAGAGCGGGTCGGCCTGCATCACCGCCCCCCGGCCCCCACCGTATGGGTAATCGTCCACCTGCATCTGTTTATTGGTGGTATATTCACGAATCTGGTGGGACTTTATGGCGATAAACCCACGTTCCTGCGCCCGCCCCAGAATGCTGACGTTCAGCATGGCGTCCACGGCTTCGGGAAACAGGGTCAGAATGTCAATTCGCATCGGTTTCCATTCCTTTCAGAATGTGGACCAGCATTTCGTTTGCGTCTAAATCCACGGACTGGATAAAAACCTCCGGAACGGCGGGGATGAGGTAGGTATGCTGCCCCGTCACTGTGTAAACCTTGCTGGCGGGATAGTCCTCAATTAAAGTCAGCTTGCCGAGAAGCTCACCGGTATCGGCATTTTTCACGTCCATGCCAAGGAGCTCGTCGTCAAAGGGCTCACCGTCGGCTGCGTCCTCCCGGCGAATGAAGACAGGCCGCTCCTTATAGGAAAGAGCGGCGTTCATGTCGTCCACGCCGGGGAATTTCAGCAGAACAAAGCCCTTGTGGACGTGGTTCGCGGTGGGGACAACGGGGGTTTTATCCTTGCCTAGATAAAAAGTTTTAAAGGCGGTGAGATAGGCTGGGTCAAAGCCCTGAGGCAGCAGCCGCACCTCGCCACGGATACCGTGGGCATTGACAATGCGGCCGATTTGAATATAGTCCAGTTTCATTTGTAACTCCTTCCGGAAGTATCAAGGGATGATATAAAGTATTATACCCAACCCGCGCCGGATTGACAAGGGGCAGGGAGGCATGGGGCAATTCCGCCCTTTTCCGTCCGGCGGCGGGCCTCCCGGACGGCGTGAAGAAGAAACGTGGGTACGTTGTCGCTCCGCAGAACCGCGCTTTGTGCCTAGACGGTTTCTACGGTATGGGTTGGATTTTCATAAGCGGCGTTGAGGGCGGATTGCATATCCTGCCGAATTTCTTTCGCGGTCACACCGTGCTTTTTGGCAAGCTGGCGATAAATGTTTCGATTCATGTTTAATCGCCTTCACTGTGTGGTATACCACACAGTGATAACAGAGATTTTTCATATACTCAACACATATGTGTGATTTTCCACACAGTTTTGGAGTGATATGTGATGAATCAGAAAATCAAGCAGGATTTTTGCATCGGTGCGAACCTGCGGATATTGCGGATAAAGGCTGGGTTAACTCAGGAGCAGGTGGCGATTAAAATGCAGTTGTTCGGGCTGAACATGTCCCGGGATTTTTATGCCCATATTGAAAATGGGACCTATAACATCCGGGCCAGTGAGTTGGTTGCGTTGCGGTCTGTTTTCCAGTGCGATTATGCTGATTTCTTCGTGGGGATGGATTGAGGGAGCGGTGATTTGGGCAGAAAACGAGGGAGGACGTATCCTCCCTCGCTTTGTTCAGTCCATGATATCCACGGAAACCTTTATACCGGTACGCTGGGCATAGGAGCGCACCACGGTGCGAATCTCCTTTGCGATGCGACCCTGACGGCCGATGACTTTGCCCATGTCGTCGGGGGCGACGCGCAGCTCCAACGTCAGTTCCTGCTCACCGGGAATTTCCGTGACGGAAACGGCGTCAGGATCGTCCACGAGGTTTCTGGCGATATAGAGCAGCAAGTCCTTCATATCTGCCCTCCGGCTTAGAGGACTTCCACTTTTTTCAGCAAAGCCCGCACCGTGTCGGTGGGCTGGGCACCGGACTTAATCCAGGCCTGGGCACGCTCAGTGTCAATCTTGATTTCGGCGGGGTTGACGCAGGGGTTATAGGTGCCGATTTCCTCGATGAAGCGGCCATCCCGAGGGAAGCGGGAATCGGCCACCACCAAACGGTAGAAAGGAGCCTTTTTGGCACCGAGACGGCGCAGTCTGATCTTAACCATAAATGTGTACCTCCAAAAAATTGTGAGAAATTTTATCTATAAATGCGGCTGCACTTATATACTTAAACGAGTATTACTTCTTTTTCCGCTTCTTCTTGCCCTGACCGTGCCCCATGCCGCCAAAGCCTGCGAACCGCCCCCGGGACACCTGCTTCGTCAAATCCCGAACCATTTCAAACTGTTTTAAAAGCCGGTTGATTTCCACCACCGGGCAGCCACTGCCTGCGGCGATGCGCCGCTTACGGCTGGCATTCAAAACGTCGGGGTTTTCCCGCTCTCGGGGAGTCATGGAGAGGATGATGGCCTCCGTATGGGCGAGGGCTTTTTCGTCCAGCGTGGCGCCTTGCAGCTTGTCGCCCATGCCGGGAAGCATCCCGGCAATCTGACTCAGATCGCCCATGCCCCGAAGCTGGCGGAGCTGGTCCAGATAATCCTCCAGCGTGAAACAGTTTTTTCGCAGCTTTTCCTGAAGTTTTTTGGCTTGCTTTTCATCGTAGTTCTGTTCGGCTTTTTCAATCAAAGTCAGCATGTCACCCATGCCGAGAATGCGGGAGGCCATACGGTCGGGGTGGAAAGGCTCGATCATGTCCAGCTTTTCCCCGGTGCCCGCGAATTTCACGGGCTTTCCGGTGACCGCCCGGATGGAGAGAGCCGCGCCGCCCCGTGCATCGCCGTCCAGCTTGGTGAGGACCACGCCGTCGATGCCCAGCGCCTCGTCGAAAGCGGCGGCGGCGTTTACCGCATCCTGACCGGTCATAGCGTCTACCACAAGGAGAATATCATTGGGACGGACGGCGGCTTTCATCCGCCGCAGCTCGTCCATCAACGCATCGTCAATATGGAGACGTCCGGCGGTATCCAAAAGCACCAGATCGTTGCCATGGTCCCGGGCGTGACGCAGGGCGTTTTCCGCAATTTTGACCGGGTTGCCCTGCCCCTCGTCGTACACGGGCAAATCAAGCTGACCGCCGACGACCTTGAGCTGCTCCACGGCGGCGGGACGGTATACATCGCAGGCCACCAGCAGAGGGCGCTTTCCGTACATCTTGCGCAGATAGCCCGCAAGCTTTGCGCCGTTGGTAGTCTTGCCCGCGCCCTGAAGGCCCACCAGCATCACTACGGTCGGCCCGCTGTTGGCCATGAT
>NZ_DAMBZJ010000006.1:8624-18943 GCF_032060045.1 Oscillibacter sp. | reverse complement strand
CCGTGCCGCCCATCAGGGCGGTGAGCTCTTCATTTACAATTTTAATGACCTGTTGGGCCGGAGTCAGGCTGTCCAGTACGTCGCTGCCGATGGCCCGTTCCGTGATCTTTCCAACAAAGTCCTTGACTACCTTGTAGCTTACGTCGGCTTCCAGAAGAGCCAGACGAACTTCCCGCATGGCTTCCTTCACGTCAGCCTCCGACAGGCGGCCCTTGCCTCGTAGCCGTTTAAAGGCGGCGTTTAATTTTTCGGTGAGTCCTTCAAATGCCATCGTTTACTCCCTGAGCGCATCGGCCGCAACCGCCACGGTATCTGCCAGCTCCCCAAGACGGGGATCCTCGTACCGGCGGTTCAGCGCCTTAATTTCCGCAGCGGCGGCACAAAGCCCGTCCACCTGCGCGCGAAGCTGCTCGAACCGGCGGATCAGGCCCGTTTTGTCCTCAATCTCCTGCATCACGCCTTCCGCCCGGACAATCACGTCCCGGACACCCTGACGGGAAATGCCTGCGTTTTCCGCAATCTCCGACAAAGAAAGGTCGTTATTATAATAGTAGTCAAAAAATTCACGTTGCCGGGCAGTGAGCAACTCCCCATAAAAATCGTAGAGCATGGTCATGCGATAGGTTTGATTTTTCAAAGAAAACGCCCCCTTACCGAATACTTGTAAAGCTATATAACTTTACAACGATATTCAGTTTACAGGAATATAAGGAAAAAGTCAAGGGAAAAAGGGAAGAAAATTTCATAAGTCCTGAAAAAAGGACTTGCTAGAAAGACCGAGCGGCAATGGACGTCGGGCTGTCTGAAAGGGCGCTCTGGCGTGATAAAAAAAGGAGGACATTATGGTTTTTGACGCGCATTCCGATATCTGGACCGACGTGACGGTACGGCGGCTGCGGGGGGAAAGAGACGTTTTTTGCAAGCACCATCTGGACCGGCTGAAAAAAGGCTGCGTTGAGGGCGGCATTTTTGCTATCTGGGTGGACCCACCCTACGATGCAAACCACGCGGAGCGCACCCGGCAGATGATGGACTGCATTCAGGCAGAAATCGCGGAATCCACGGTGTTTCAAATTGTTCACAACGAGGAGGAAGTGATGAAAGCGCAGCAGGAAGGCATTTTTTACATATTGATCGGCGTGGAGGGGATGGCCTGTGCGGGGGAAGATCCGGCGTGGATTGACACATATTACGAATTGGGTGCGCGGCACGCCATGCTGACATGGAACGAGGCCAACGCGCTGGGCGCGGGGGCACTGTCCGGCGAAGATTACGGGCTGACCGAGCTGGGGAAGCAGGCGGTGCGGCGCTTGCAGGAAAAGCGAATGCTGCTGGACGTGTCCCACCTGAACGAAGCGGGGTTTTGGGATGTGGCAAAGCTGACGGCTGCGCCCTTTGTTGCCTCCCACTCCAATTGCCGGGCGCTGTGTGATGTGCCCCGGAATTTGACGGACGAACAGCTCCGCGCCATCCGCGATGCGGGAGGCGTGGTGGGGGTAAATGTCTTTCACGACTTTGTTCATGCCGACACCGAAAAACAGACGGTGGAGACGCTGGCGCTTCACGCCGCCCACATGATTGAGGTGATGGGGATTGACCACGTTGGCTGCGGGTTTGACTTTTGTGAGTTTCTGGAGGGAGAGGAGGACGAACCGCGTACGCCGGGACTGGAAGACGCGGCGCAGATCCCAAATTTCTTTGTGTGCCTGAAGCGACTGGGCCTGAACCAAGAGGAGCTGGAGAAGGTGGCGCGGGGGAATTATTTGAAGGTGCTTCACCGATGCGTGGGATAAAAAAGCGGGTGGGACTTATATTTTCCAAAACGGGCCAAAATAGAGTTTGAATTTACGGAGAGAATACGCTATACTAGCCGAGTAACAGCCGGGATACCTTGTGTATCGCCGGTTTGTTCCCGGCTTTGTGGGGACGGTGGAGTATGGCTTGGTCTATCGTGCGATTTTTGCAATCACGGCAGAACATTTATGGTAAAAACCGACACGATTTAACATAAATGCCACAATAACCCACCGGGCCTGTGGTATACTATTTTCATTTGAAACGACAGGAAGGAGCCTGAAATTGAAAGAAACCAGAACAAAGCTTGCGGAGGGAGTGCACCTCACCTGTATGCCTGCGCGGAAATTTAAGACCGATTTACTTTCTGCCCAGTTCATGACCCCCATTCGGGAGGAGACGGCGGCGGTGCAAGCGCTGCTGCCGGCAGTGCTGCGCAGGGGCTGCGCCCGGTTCCCGGACATGGGTACACTGGGAGCGGAACTGGACAGGCTGTACGGAGCGGAGCTTGACTACACGGTGCGCAAAAAAGGCGAGTGCCAATGCGTGGGCTTTGTGGCCAGCCTGATCGACGACGCGTTTACGCCCGGCGGAGAGAAGCTTTTAGAACCGGTGGCGGAGCTACTGGGGCGGGTGATCTGCGACCCGGCCATGAAAAACGGCAGATTCCTTCCCGAGTATGTGGACAGTGAACGGACAAATCTGGTGGACGCGATCCGCAGCATTCTCAATGATAAGCGGGATTATGCCGACCTGCGGCTCTTACAGGAGATGTGCGCCGGAGAGGCTTACGGCGTCAGTCGATTCGGAGACGAAAAGACGGCGGAGACGCTGACAGGAGAGCAGGTGTATGGAGCTTATCTCAAGATGATTTCCGCCGCTCCGCTGGAGCTGTTTTACTGCGGCGGCGCGGAACCTGCCCGGGTTGCGGACGCGCTTTCCGAGGCGCTGTCCGTCCTTCCCCGCACGACGGTGACTCCGCTGCCCAAGACCCTGCGCCACCCGGCAAGGCCCGAGGCCCTGCGCATTACCGACGCCATGGATGTGACTCAGGGAAAGCTGGGCATGGGCTTTGCCTGTGCCAGCGATGATTTTTCCGCGCTGCTGATGGGTAACACACTGTTTGGCGGAAGCAGCAATTCCAAGCTGTTTATGAACGTGCGGGAAAAGCTGTCTCTTTGCTATTACGCCTCGTCTCAGCTTCACAGGGAAAAGGGTGTGATCACTGTATCCTCTGGCATTGAATTTGAAAATCTCCAGCGGGCTTACGGCGAGATTTTGATTCAGCTCAAAGCTGTGCAGGACGGCGCACTGGACGACTGGGAACTGGAGGGTGCGCGCAGCACACTGTGCAATGCCTATGCCACCATTGGGGATTCCCAGGGCAAGCTGGAGAATTTCTGGCTGGGGCGGATGGCCTCCGGCCGGGAGGATACGCCAGAGGATCTGGCGGCAGGCGTTCGCGCCGTGACGCCGGAGCGCATTCGAGCGGCCATGGGGTCCGTGTCACTGGACACCGTATATTTTCTTAAGGGAGAGGAGGCCGGAGCATGAAAAAGGAGCTTTATCAGCGGATTGGCGAAACCGTTTACCGGGAGGTTCTTCCCAACGGCTTGCCGATCAACGTGGTATACAAGCCGGACTTCGCCAAGAGCTATGCCTTCTTTGCCACACGATATGGCGGGATGGACACCCGCTTTCAATTGAATGGCACGTGGATAGACACTCCTGCGGGTATCGCCCACTATCTGGAGCACAAAATGTTTGACACCGAGGAGGGTAACGCGCTCCAGGATTTGGCGAAAAACGGGGCGGAACCCAACGCGTTTACCTCCAACGCCATGACGGGGTATTACTTCGACTCCACGGAGAAGTTTGAGGAGAACCTAAAAATTCTGCTATCCTTTGTCTCGATTCCTTATTTTACGGACGAGAGCGTTGAAAAGGAGCAGGGCATTATCTCTCAGGAAATCCGGATGATTGAGGACAACCCGGACTGGCAGGTCTATGCTGGAATGATGGGGGCGTTGTATCACAGAAACACCGCAAAAACCCACATCGCTGGCAGCGTGGAGAGCATTCGTGAGATTACCGCCAAGACGCTGTATGACTGCCACAAGGCGTTCTACACACCGGGGAATATGATTTTGACGGTGGTGGGAAACGTGGATGCGGAGCGTGTGAAGGAAATTGCCGCATCCATTCTGCCGAAGGAGAGCGGTCCTGTTATTCCACGGGATCACGGAGAGGAGCCTGCGGGCGTTGTGCAGCGGGAGGTCAGCCGGAAAATGGAGGTATCCATGCCTCAATTCCTGCTGGGCTTTAAGTGCACGCCTACGCCTCCGGGAGAGGATTTCCTTCGGCGCAGCCTAATTGGCGGCATGGCAAGCGACCTGCTGCTGGGGGACTCCAGTCCGCTGTATCAGCGGCTGTATGAGCAGGGCCTGATTAACGCCAGCTTCGGGGGCACATTCGAGATGATGCCGGACACGGCGTATTTTTACGCGGGCGGCGACAGCCGGGATGTGAATGCAGTGGCCGCAGAGATTAAAAAAGAGGCCCGTCGCCTTGCGACGGAGGGACTGGATCATGACTTTTACGAGCGGGTGCGCAAGGCGGCCTTCGGCACGATGCTGCGGAGCATGAACTCCTTTGAGAGCATTGCCGTGTCACTGACCGAGGGGCATTTCACAGGCTATGACGCGCTGCGGTTCCCGGAGGCCTTTGACGGCATCACCGAGGAAGACGTGCGAGCCTTTATAAAGGACCAGCTGACGGAGGACCGCGCGGCCATGTCCGTGATTCTGCCCAAATGAGGCGGGCGAAAGGAAGTTTCAGCTTTGACGAATTTAAAAGCACTGAGTGATATGCCCATCGGGTTTCCGGGATTGTTCGGCGGGTTTGAGATCAATCCCGATCCCATGGCCATTCATATCGGGCATGGAATTTACTGGTATGGTATTATTTTGGCGCTGGGTCTGCTGGCGGGGCTGTACCTTTGCATGAAGCAGGCAAAGCGGTTTGGCCTGACCGAGGACAACGTGCTGGACATGATTCTTTGGGCCACGCCCCTTTGCATCATTGGCTCTCGCATTTACTATGTGATTTTTTATCTGGATTTGTACCGCAATGCGGACGGCGGATTCGACTGGCTTCGGATGCTGGCCGTGTGGGACGGCGGCATTGCCATCTACGGCACGGTGATTGTGGGTATTCTGGTGGCCTATGTCTATTGCAGAATCAAAAAGCTGAAGTTTGCCGCTATGGTGGACCTTTGCGTCATGGGCTTGTTTTTGGGCCAGAGCATCGGGCGCTGGGGGAACTTTATTAACCGGGAAGCCTTTGGAGCGGCCACGGACCTTCCTTGGCGGATGCAGCTCTGGGTGAGTAAGTACCAGACCGTGGAGGTGCATCCCACGTTCCTCTACGAGAGCCTTTGGAATCTGGTGGGGTTGTTGCTGGTGCTGTTTATCGTCAGCAAAGCCCGCCGGTTTGACGGAGAGAGCGCCTGCTTCTATTTCCTGTGGTACGGCCTTGGGCGCGCATGGATTGAAGGGCTGCGGACGGACAGCCTTTACCTCTTTGACTGGACGATTTTTGGCGAGCCGATCCGCGTTTCCCAGGCGCTGAGCATGGTGCTGGCGGTGTGCGCTGGGGCGGTGCTGTTCTATAACATCGTGATTCGGAAAAAGGATGGCAGTGATTTGTGGGTCCGGCAGATGGAGCGGGCCGCTCTGCCCTCCGCTTCCGAAGCGGAAACGGAGGGGGCCGGGACAGAGGAAAATGTTTCTGCGCCTGAAGCGGAAGCTTTCCATACAGAGGAGAACGACTTCGGGACGGAGACGGCGGCTTCGAAGGAAAACGATTATGAGCCGGAAGCGGAAACGTCCGTGTCGGATGACGGCGGGGAAGAAGTGCCCGCTGACGTGGTTTCGGAAAAGGAAAAGTCCTGAGCTGCAATAGCTTTGCACAGCAAAGGAAAGAAATCTTTTCTTGCTTTATAAGTCGGTAAAATCAAAAAAGTGAGGGCACGGGGAATTGAATTCCCCGTGCCCTTATTTTATGGTGTCCGCAGGTGAGAGCTTCCGCTGCAATGATCACGCAGGACCCCGTTTTCAAGAATGCTTATCCGGGAAGACGCTGCACTGTACCGTGGGCGCAGTCTACACTTACCTGCATCCCATCGGTGAGGATACGGGTGGCCCCGCCCGCGCCTACGATGACCGGCTTGTCCATAGCAAGACCCACGGTGGCGGCGTGGCTGTTGGCGCCGGATTCCTCACTGATGACGGCAGCACAGGTGCGCATGACGGGGAGCATATCGTTGGTGGTGAAGGGGACCACCAGCACGCAGCCCGGACGGGCCTTTTCTGCGACCTCGTCTGGCGTGCGGCACACGCACAGGGGGCCAGAGGCTTTTCCACGGCCAACGCCCACAGCGGTGAACAGCGCGCCGCCCACCAGATGCACCCGGATCATATTGGTGGTGCCGGGAATGCCCACGGGAACGCCTGCGGTAACTACCACCAAAGAGCCCTGCTGGATAAGCCCGGCGGCTTTGGCGGACTCCACGGCAAAGTCCACTAGTTCGTCGGAGTCTCCGGCGACCTGCATCAAAATAGGGATGACACCCCAGCTCAGGGCCATGTGGCGCTGCACGCGTTCGTCCAGCAGGCAGGCAATCACCGGAGTGGCAGGGCGGAAGCGGCTGACCAGCCGGGCGGTGGTGCCTCGCTGACTGACGGTGATGATGGCGTCCGCCCCCACGTCGTCGGCGGTGGTGCAGGCGGCGTGGGCCGTGGCGGCGGCGATGGAGAGGCGGTGGTCCCCAGCGGCGCTGCGCATTCGTTTGGGATAGTTAATGTCGGACTCCGTGCGCAGGGCGATGGCATTCATGGTCTTTACCGCGTCCAATGGGTATTTGCCCGCGGCTGTTTCCCCGGAGAGCATGATGGCGGAGGTGCCGTCGTAAATTGCGTTGGCCACATCGGTGATTTCCGCGCGGGTGGGGCGGGGATTTTCCATCATGGAGTCCAGCATCTGGGTGGCGGTAATGACGGGCTTTCCGGCGGCGGCGCACTGGGCGATGATGTCCTTTTGGATAATGGGAATTTCCGTGAAGTCAATCTCCACGCCCATGTCGCCCCGAGCCACCATTATCCCGTCCGCCACGGAAAGGATTTCGGAGAGGTTGTCCACGCCCTCCTGATTTTCAATTTTTGCAATAATACGAATGGAAGATCCAGAGGCGCTGAGAAGGTGGAGCAAGTCCGTCACGTCCGCGGCACTGCGGACGAAGCTGGCGGAGATGAAGTCAAAATCCTGCTCCACGCCGAAGAGGATATCCTCCCGGTCCCGCTGGCTGAGGTACGGCATGGAAAGACGCACACCAGGGACGTTGACGCCCTTGTGGTTTTTGACGCTTCCGCTGTTTTCCACCCGGCAGACGATGTCCTCGCCCCGGATTTCCTGCACCGTGAGGCGGATCAACCCATCATCCAGTAAAATCGAGCCTCCGGAAACCACGTCACTGGGAAGGTCCCGATAGGTAACGGCGCAGATATGCTCGTCCCCAAGAATATCGCGGGTGGTGAGGGTAAATTCCTGCCCGGTTTGCAACTGGACGCGGCCGTCCTTAAAATCCCGCAGGCGAATTTCGGGGCCTTTGGTATCCAGCATGGTGGCCACGGGCAGATTCAGCTCCTGACGAAGCTTTTTTACCATATCCAACCGCGCCTTGTGCTCGGCATGGGTGCCGTGGGAAAAGTTGAACCGGGCCACATTCAGTCCGGCCTCCAACATGGCACGGAGCGTTTCCTCCTGATCGGTGGCGGGGCCCAGAGTACATACAATTTTTGTCTTTCGCATATAAACCTCCTTGTTTCATGGAAGCAACCTAAAATACAGATTATGATTCTATTATAAACGATTTCGTCGCTGTGGCAAGGGGGAATTCCGTATTTTATGTAAATAAAAGGGGATGCGCTGTGTAAAAAAATTACGGATGTTTCTTGTTTTGCGGCTCTTGAGCAACCGGATATCCACGCAAGTGGGCGGTTTCGGTAAAAAAGCAGACGCGGCGAAGCGGCGCGATTCTTGGGCGCAGCCGAACGAAAAGGCAAACGACAAACGAGCCGGAAAATTTACATTCCCAGCCAGTTTTAAAGTTTCCATAGGTGCGCAGTTCGGCGGCAAAAAAATGAATTGTTTTTGCGGTGTAGGTGGAAAACTACTTCTGGACCACAAACGCACGAACGGACCATGGTTGATGATCCGTTCGTGCGTTTGCAAGGATTGCGGGAATTTTGCGATTACGCCACGTGGGTTCTGCGCTCCTCGCCTCTTTGGAAAAGCAGCGTGATGCACCACAGACCTGCCAGGCCGACCAGCGCATAAATGATGCGGGAAAGGGCGGCCATCTGTCCTCCGCAGAGGAAGGCTACCGTGTCGAAGCCAAACAGGCCGACGCCGCCCCAGTTCAGCGCGCCAATAATGGCGAGCACCAGTGCAATCTTGTCGATTACCATAAAACATACCTCCTAAAAACTGATTATCCGGGGTTTGGGTGGAGTATGCCCCAAAGCGCGAAGAATCATACCCGCTGGCATAAAAATTTCCGCCCCCCGTTGAATCCGACGGCGGAGTATAGTATACTGAGAAGACAAGCATCGCGGCGCAGTGCGCCGGAAAAATTTGCAAATTTGGAAAAGGAGACTCACATGAACGAGAAATTCAATCGCCTGGGCTTCTATCCTGCGGATATCCTGCTTCCCGCAAGCGCAGATATGGAAAAATGGGCCGTGGTGGCCTGCGACCAGTTTACCTCTCAGCCAGAGTACTGGGAAGCAGTGGAGCAGACTGTGGGCGAAGCGCCCTCTACCCTGCGCCTGATTCTGCCGGAGGCCAAGCTGAACGACCCCGCCGTGGAGACGCACATTGCGGACATCAATGCGTCCATGCGGAAATATGTGGAGGGTGGCGTTTTTAAAACCTTGCCCGCGTCTCTTATCTATATGGAGCGTACACAGTCTGACGGGAAAGTTCGCCATGGCCTGGTGGGCATGGTGGATTTGGACCAGTATGATTACACACCCGGCTCCGGCGCACTGATCCGCGCCACGGAGGGAACCGTTCTCTCCCGCATTCCGCCCCGGGTGAAGGTGCGGCAGGACGCGCCGGTGGAGCTGCCCCATGTGATGCTGCTGATCGACGATCCCGACGGCACGGTGATTGAGCCGCTGGGTGGTCAGAGCGGCGCCATGGAGAAGCTTTATGATTTCGACTTGCAGCAGGGCGGCGGGCATCTGATTGGCTGGAAATTGACCGAGGCCCAGACCGCTGCCGTGGCGGACGCGCTGACGGCCCTGTGCGCCCCCGAGCAGATGGAGCGAAAATACGGTATGAAGGATGCTGCCCCCCTCCTGTTTGCGGTGGGCGACGGGAATCACTCTCTTGCCACGGCGAAGACCTGCTATGAAAATAAGAAGAAGGTCACGCCCAAGGAGCAGTGGGCCACTCTGCCGGAGCGGTATGCGCTGGTGGAGGTTGTGAACAACCACGATGACGCACTGAAGTTCGAGCCGATTCATCGGGTGGTATTTGATGTGGACGCGGAGAAGCTGCTGGCCGCCTTTAAGGCGTTTTATCCCTCTGCCCATGAGGGCGAGGGTGAGGGCCACACCATTGCCTATACATGGGCGGGTGGCAAGGGCTTTCTCACTGTGCCGGACCCCAAGGTCCAGCTTGCAGTGGGGACGCTTCAGGCGTTCATCGACGAGTATCTGAAAGACAACGGCGGCGAGGTGGACTATATCCACGGCGACGAGGTGACGGATGAGCTGGGCGCGAAGCCCGGCAACATCGGCTTTAAGCTGCCCGCCATGGGCAAGGAGCAACTGTTCAAAACCGTGATGGCCGACGGCGTGCTGCCCCGGAAGACGTTTTCCATGGGTCACGCGCAGGATAAGCGCTATTATGTGGAGGCAAGAGCAATTCAATAACTGCGGCGCAAACGACAGGCCGTTTAAAGGGGAGAGGCAATGCTAAGCTTTAATCATTTTAATTTCAATGTGTCCGACTTGGACAAATCCCTGGCATTTTACAAGGAAGCGTTGGATCTGACACCGGTGGGAAACCGCAAGGAGGCGGCCGACGGGAGTTACATCATCGTGTTTCTGGGAGACGGGAAGACGGATTTTCGGTTGGAGCTGACTTGGCTGCGGGACCATCCCCAGAAGTACGACTTGGGGGAATGCGAATTCCATCTGGCCCTGCGGGCCGACGATTACGAGGCGGAGCACGCGCGCCACGAAAAGATGGGCTGCATCTGCTTTGAAAATACCAAGATGGGGATTTACTTCATTCAAGACCCGGATGGATATTGGATCGAGCTTGTGCCGAGGCGCGGGTAATATGGCATATCGGGTGACTGCGTGTACGCGCGAAATGCTGCCCGATGCGCTGCGCGTCGAGCGGTCGGCCATGGGTGACCATTGCTATCTCGCCGACGTATATGATTATTTTGC
>NZ_DAMBZJ010000006.1:0-8614 GCF_032060045.1 Oscillibacter sp. | reverse complement strand
GAGGTTATTCCCACGCGGTAAAAAAAGAATGGAAAAAGACCGCGTGAGCGGTCTTTTTTCAGCAATAGGCTTATTCTTTGGGTGCTATGAGAGAACCGCTTACTCGAGAGCAGTGTTTAAAAAGCAGTGTATGAAAGTGTTTGCCACCTAAGAAAGGCAATTGAAAACCGGAAGCAATCGCCTTAGAGGGTGCAAAAAGGGCGCGGGGAATTCATTTCCCCGCGCCCTTTTAAGGTTTCGTTTCCGCAGACTTCGCACAAAACGCGCCCGACGGATAAGCATTTTAAAAAGAGACGTCAGCCGGAAAATGCTTAGACTGCGGGGATGACGGCGCCGCCGTAGGTGGTGGTGATGAACTCACGGGCAGTTTCGGACTGGAGAGCCTCTACCAGCGCAAGGACGGCGGGGTTGTTCTCGTTGCCCTCTTTCACGGCGATGATGTTCACATAGGGAGAATTGGCATCCTCAATGGCCAGAGCGTCCTCCGCGGGGTTGAAGCCCGCTTCCATGGCATAGTTGCTGTTGATAACGGACAGGTCCACTTCCTCAACGGTGTTGGGAATCATGGCGGCCTCCAGCTCCTTGAAGGTCAGGTTCTTGGGGTTCTCGGCAATGTCGTTGGGCGTGGCCGTCAGGTTGGCGCTGTCCTTCAGCTTGATGAGGCCCTGGGCCTCCAGCAGCAGGAGGGCGCGGCCTTCGTTGGTGGCATCGTTGGGAATGGCGATGACGGCTCCCTCGGCAAGGTCAGAAAGAGCGGTGGTTTTGCCCGCGTAAATGCCCATGGGCTCGATGTGAATGCCGCCCGCATTCACAAGATGAGTGCCGTTTTCGGCGTTGAAGTTATCAAGGTAAGGCACGTGCTGGAAGTAGTTGGCGTCCTCGCTGCCTTCCTCCACGGCGGTGTTGGGAACCACATAGTCGCCGTATTCCGTGACCTGAAGATCAATGCCTTGCTGGGCCAGAATGTCTTTCACGGCGTTCAGAATTTCGGCGTGAGGGGTGGCGGAGGCGGCGACCTTCAAGGTGACGGTTTCGGCGGGCGCAGAGCCGGAAGCAGAAGCGGAACCGGCCGAGCCGGATGCAGCGGAGCCAGAGCCGGTGTTTCCACAGGCAGCAAGAGAAGCGGTGAGGCCAAGGGCCAGCGTCAACGCAAACAGTTTTCTTTTCATCAGTTGTTCCTCCATTAAAAATAAATATATGTTGATGGTATGAAGTTATATTTCAATGGCCGTGTTTCCCGCCGTCGCGCGCCGACGAGAGATGTGGGTCAAAAAAATAACGGAAAGGGAAGGCCCAGAAGCGGACCCGAAAATCAAAGCGCCGGAAAAAGGACCGCTGTTATTTCAGGCGTTTGTCGATTCTTGCGGACAGGAAGCTGAAAACGGTTTGGATGCCCTGCACCAGCAGGATAATGAGAATCACGGTGACCAGAAGCATGGAGGGAATGCGGCGCTGATACCCATAGCGAATGGCAAGGTCACCCAGTCCTCCCGCGCCCACTGCACCGGCAATGGCGGTATAGGCGAGAATGGTGATGATGGAGATAGAGCTGCCCAGCAGCAGAGAGGGTTTCGCCTCCGGCAGATAGACCTTCCGGATAATCTGGAAAGGGGAAGCGCCCATGGCCTGCGCCGCCTCCACGACTCCAGCGTCCACCTCCGCCAAAGAGGTTTCCACCATCCGGGCGATGAAGGGGGCGGCGGAAATCACCAGCGGAACGATGGCGCCCCGGATGCCGATTTTCGTGCCAACGATGAGCTTTGTAAAGTCCATGATGGCCACCATCAGGATGATGAAGGGAAGGGAGCGGCCCACATTGACAATCCACCCCAGCACCACGTTCAGACCCCTGCGGGGCAGGATGCCGTGGGGCTGGGTGACGCCGAGCACGATGCCCAGAGGAAGGCCCAGCAGGTAGGCAAAGACGGTGGAGACCATGGTCATAATCAAGGTGTCAAGAGCGCCCTGCCCAAGAAGGGGGCCGTATTGATGCCAGAACGCGGATGTAAAAATCTCAGCCATAGTATGCGGCCTCCTCTCGCTCATAGGTAACGTGGTGTTCCTTTAAAAATGCCAGCATTTTTTGAGTTTGCTCATAATTTTCCGGCAGCTCCAGAAGCATCTGTCCGTGGGCGTTGCCGTCGATATCCTTGGTGTCGGCGTACCAGATGTTCACCGGCGCGCCGCTGGCGAGGACCATGCCGGAGACAATGGGATGGTCGGAGGTGTTGCCGTCAAAGGTAATACGGTATAGCGGGCCGCAAAATTTGCTCTTTTGGGAGATAGCGCCCCGGGGCGTGATGAGCTGCCGAGCTGCGGGGGTTTGCGGATGGTGGAACACGTCCGCCACCGCGCCCTGTTCCACTATGTGGCTGTCGGAAATAATGGCAACCCGGTCGCAGATTTGCTCTACCACCGTCATCTCATGGGTGATGACCACCACGGTGACGCCCAAGGTCTCGTTCAGCTCTTTTAAAAGCGCCAGAATAGACTGTGTGGTGGTGGGGTCCAAGGCAGAGGTGGCTTCGTCGCAGAGAATCACCTTGGGGTCCGTCACCAGCGTCCGGGCGATGGCCACCCGCTGCTTCTGTCCGCCGGAGAGCTGGGCCGGATAGGCGGATTCCTTATCCTCCAGACCGACCAGCTTCAAAAAAGGGCGGGCCTTTTGACGGGCTTCACTTCGGCTCATACCCGCAAGCTCCAGCGGAAAGCACACATTATCCAGCGCCGTGCGCTGGAAGAGCAGGTTGAAGCCCTGAAAAATCATGCCGATGGACTGGCGGACTTTGCGCAGCTTCTTTTGGGAAAGACCGGTTAGCTCTGCGCCGTTTACACGGACAACACCCGCGGTGGGTCGCTCCAAAAGATTGATACAGCGTACCAGTGTGGACTTTCCTGCGCCGGAAAGGCCGATGATACCGAAGATTTCCCCCGCCTCCACGCTTAGGGTCACATCGTCCAGCGCGGTAACGCCGCCGGCAAAGGTTTTGGTCAGATGCTCAAGTTCGATCATGGACATAGCAAGCATCCTCCTTTATACAGTAATTTAGGCAACAAAAAACGCCCCTGATGCCATGCATCAAGGACGAACGTAAAAAACGCCGTGGTACCACCTTGGTTCGCGCGCCTCCTCACGGGGGCGGCCTTAGAGAGTGCAGTCACACTCCTGCGCGCTGACGGGCGCTCCCGTCGCGGCCTGCGCATACGCGGTCGGCCACGCAACTCCGAAACCATCTTCCACAAACCCTTCCGTACCTCTTCTCACCTGCCGAGGCTCTCTGCAACGTATCTGTTTGCGTACTCTTTCCTTCATCGTCTTTTCAATGTTTAATTGTTGCATTTAAGTTTACGAAAGTTTCCCAAGTTTGTCAACAGGGAAAAATTGCTGTAAAATAAATATAACCACAAAAATATTCTGTTAAAAGCAACAAAAAACAAAGGGGAACCATTTGAAGAAGAGCGAAATGTGGGGAATCGAATTGCAAATTTCGGGCAGAACTGATATATTATGAAAGCAGTATTTTTACAATGGGTGGAGGTAGCGTGTGCCAAAACAAAACCATAATTTTATGACGCGCTACTTGCGTGATTTTCTCTGCGGGGCTCTGATCGGGGCAGGTGCGATTTTGCCCGGAGTGTCCGGCGGGGTGCTTGCGGTGGCATTTGATTTATACCGGCCGTTTATGGAGGTACTGACCCACCCCAAGCGGGCACTACCAAAGTACTGGAGGCGGATTCCCGCGCTTGGATTGGGCTGTGCCCTTGGCTTTATGAGCTTTGCAAGGGGAATTTCGGCGGCGCTGAACGTATCTGCGGCGGTGACCACATGGGCATTTATCGGGCTGATTGTGGGAACGGTTCCCTCCCTTTACCGGGAGGCAGGAAAAGAGGGACGCAGCCGTGCTTCCTGGATCAGCATGGGCGTGTGCGCCGGGACGATTTTTGGTGTGCTGTTTTACGTGGGACGAGTACTGTCCGTGCAGCTTACGCCGGGGTTTTGGTCCTTTACCCTCAGTGGAGCTCTGTTTGGGTTGGGAATTGTGATTCCGGGGCTGGCGGCTTCCTCGGTGCTGATGGCGCTGGGACTGTATCAGCCCTTAATGGACGGGCTGTCGGCTCTGGATCTGTCGGTGTTACTGTCCACGTTGCCGGGACTGGTTTTAACGGTGGTCCTTTTGGCGCGGGTGGTGAATTGGGTGTTTCAAAAACATTACGACATTGCGTTTCACGGAATTATGGGGGTTGTGATTGCCTCTACGCTGGTGATTATCCCCGTGCATTACGAGGGCGTGGGAGAGCTTGTTCTTTCTGCGGTATGCGCAGGTGCGGGATTTCTTTTGGCTTTTGGAATCAGCAGATTGGATCAGGGAACACAAGGGAATGGTCCGAAAAACGCCGGATAAGAAGTTGCAAATTTAATTCAATTATTAATTAGCTGCCCCGCAGAATGTTACGCTGCGGGGCAGCTACATTTTACACTGCCTAGAAAAAGTCGAACAATGGTTCAAGACAGATTGTACAGAGAGGCCATAACGAGGTAAAGCTGCGAAAACGGGCGGGTGACGTTCCAGATGCCTGCACCCCGAAAGCCGTATTCCCGGATGAGGCGGAGGCGAGCAGAGAGACTGCGGGCGTCGTCAAACCAGACCTCGTGGATGGCACCGTCCCGATCTGTATAGTGAAAAAAGGGGGCTTGTGCCGTTTCGTCATACTGAATCGCGACGTTGTACTCAATGGCCAGTTCAATCGCTTGTTGGTTGGAGATAGACTGCGCCTTGGACTCGCCGGCCACAAAGGGAAGGGTCCAGTCGTAGCCATAGTTGGACAGGCCAAGGATAATTTTTTCAGAGGGAATTTGGGTAATGGCATAGTCCAGCACCGCGCGAACTTGAGGTAGGGGGGAAACCGCCATGGGAGGACCATATGTATAACCACTGCCGGGTTATAGGCCATTTTCAGCAGGCGCTAATTTCGGATAGACAAATAACTGTAGATTGCTTTTCGTCCATTGGCCGCCAACGGTTTTGGAGTATACGGCATGATCGAGTGCGGACTTGAGCAGGGCATTCTTGTCAGCCGCATTTGTCAGAGAATCGTAGATTTCCAGAACACCTTTTATACGGGGAATCAGTTGGCGGCGGGCCTGCTTTACACTATTGAGTGCGGCGAGGTGCTTATGGAGGTTCTGCGCGGCTTTTTCTGCCTCACTGATTCTTGCTGCCAGCAGGCGCGAACGCTCTAAAAAAGTTTCCTGCGTATAAATACCTTGCTCCAGCAGGTCAAACAGGTTCCCTTTCTGCGTGTTGAGTTTGTTTAAGCTCATTTCCGCAGAAGCAAGCGCACGCTCCAACTCTGCGTGGTCTTCTCCGGTCTCCTCTTGCTGCGCAATCTTGAGTTGATAGTTTTGCAGCCAGGTTTTCAGTCCTTCCATTAGTGCTCTTTCCACAGCGTCTCTGCGGCTGCCTTTTGTTGTGCACTTTGGCGTGGGGCACATCAGCATGGGTGCACCGTGGCGGCCCTGGGGCAGTTGCACAAGGGAGCGCCCGCACACGGAGCAATAAATCAGCCCGGCCAGCGGGTTTGCAATTTTTCGGTTGCCGGGGACCGGGGCATGGCTCCGCCCGCCCATGGCGGACATAGCTCGCCGCCAAGTATGCTCCGGTATAATCGGTTCATGAAGGCCCTTTTGTAGCTTACACTGCTTGCTAACGGGGAAGGTTGTCTGAAGCACACCGTCAACCATTTGCTTTGTTTGGGGGCGATATGCCCAACGGATAAACCCCGCGTAGGTGGGGTTTTTGAGGACCTCCCGGACACTGCTGGCCGACCACTGCACGCCGCCGGGAGAAGCCACGGCCTGCGCGTTAAGCTGGTTGGCGATGGCATAGCTGCCGACGGGAACCAGCGTCCCATCCGGACGCGCCTCTCCGTCGGTATAGAGCCGGAAAATTTCCTGCACCACCCGGGCCTGCTCCGGGTCGATTTCCAATGTATAGCCTTTCTGGTGGTCCAGCTTTTTCTTACGGTAGCCGTATGGAGGCGTACCGGCAATATACTTGCCCTCGTTCAGAGACGCCATGCGGCCTCGCTGTAAGCGGCGGTTGATGGTCATATATTCCCGACGGGACATGAACAGGCCAAATTCAAAATACTCCTCATCGGCTTCATCCGACGGATCATAGATTTTATCCGGCGTGATGATTTTGGTGTTGCTGTATTTAAACGTCTCGGCAACAGTGCCCTGATCACGCGTATTACCACGGGCCAGACGGGGGACCTCCATCACCAGCACGCCCGCGTATTGCCCGGACTCCACGGCGGACAGAAGCTTTTGCATTTCCGGACGCTCGGCGATGGTATCGCCGCTGACGACCTCCTCGAAAATATCGGAGACAGTATAACCCTGTTTGGACGCCAGCGTAAGCAGTGTATCCCTGTGGCGCTGCAGCGTATCAAACGCACCGGTTTCCAGCTCCATGTCCCGGTCCTTTCGGGATTTTCGCAGATAAATCAAAAACTGCTCCATGGTTCCTCCTGTGGCAAGCGCCGCCCGGAAGGGCGGCGCTTAATTCTTACGGATAGGCGGCACTAGTAATTATGTAAACACATCTTCATTTTTATGCGAAGGGTGCGAGAGAAAGTGGATTGAATCGCACAAATCAATACCGTGTTTTGCCCTTGTTCTAAAACTCTTTGTCTGAACTGTTCGCGCAAATTAATGTTGAACTATTGTATCATTAAAAGGGGAATTTTTTAAGTCGAAGGAAAAGAGACGGCTTTATGATCATCAGATCGCTGTGTGAAGCCGCAAAACAAAAGCGGTATGAACTGGCGGGCCTGGGTGAAGGTGCGAATTACTGAAAAAGCGAATAGGACAAGCTTTCTTTTAGTACATTGCGGTGAGGTGATGATTATGGCGCACTTAGGTAAATTCCCATTTGTCCCCAATATGGAGGACTGTAAGATGGTTGTGAAGACCGATGGGGCCGTCTGCTACATCATGGATACCTTCTGCCGCAATATGACACAAGAGGAGAAAGCGGAGGCAGACCGAAAGATGATTCAGATCTACTTAAACGCCGAAATGCGGAAGCTGTCCAGCGAGCAGCCCCATGCGTGATGCTGCCGCCGCTGACGGCGATGGACAAGCTGCAGGAAGATATCAGATGCCGTACATAAAAAACCAGCCTGAAGACGCAGGAATGATAAGGTGAGCCGCGCCGGGGGAGGCAGAGATTATTGATGGCTGTGAAAAATTATAAGGTAAGGTACGAAATTAGCGGATAAAAAAGAAGCTCGCCTAAAAGGCAAGCTACTTCTTATCGTCCCCAGGCTTTTGGCGGTTACCGGATTGTTTCTTGGAGTTTCGGCTTTCCCCATCAAGCGCACTCTGTGCAAATGTGGGGCCGCCTTTGGATTTTAACTTGCGTATCTCTTTTGGGTCGAGTTGGCTGTCTTTGGCCATAAAATCACCTCGTACATAGTATGTCCTCGATTTTGAAAGTAATTACACGTCAGAAAATGGAGGTTCGAAAAGAATGAATAAAAGTCGTGTCATTTGCAATTATTGCGCCAGCAATAGGTGAGATTGTAAATTCCATCCAGCTCCAGCGGCATGCCGTAAATGCGGCACATATTTTCGGTGACCTCCTCGTCTACAATCCAAAACCGGGAATCTTTTTTGAGATATCCATAGCCATGAACGTATCCAGCTAAAAACCGGAGTGGCACCGCTCACGCTGCGCCACTCCACTTAAAACTCAATATTTCTTGCTCAGAGACTTTTTTGTGTTGTCTGCACAATTTGGGGCGATTCAGCTGTTGGAAACAGCGTGAGAGCTTTTATTAGGCAACCTTCACTATCAATGGACAACCGCATAAAACAAATGTATAAAGAAAGAAAACAAGTAACATTCCAACTTTTACAACAAATATATATTTATACGGCACCGATCCATAATTGAACGGCCGGATTAAAAAAGAAAGAGAAAGGAAAAGAATGTACGAAGTTTCCGGTGTATGTTGTAAATATGGGCATCGTTGTAGCGGAAGATGGGAAGAAACGTATGGAATTTTCTGCGTACTAAATGGAGAGATTCTCAAGGAAATTAATGATAGTTTGATTTAGCAGATGCTTGTCTCAAATATAGCTCGCCTGTTTACAAAATCCGGACTGTGACTAAATAGATTTAAGCCTACGTTAAAAGCTTTGATCTCCGTGGGGAGTGATACGCTAAAGGAAATTGGAATGTTCCATAAAGTACGCTAGTCTTTTTTACTGATGTATAAGTCTTCTGCTTGATCTAATGTATTAATGAGCTTTTCACGAAGGGCGTTTAATGCATTTTCCGCATCAATAATCGTATTAAATAGAAGCAAATACTCTTGTGATAGATTTTCCATTACAGATACCTCCTTTCTTAGAATGTTGTGTGAAGAATTGCAACCCATATTATAGAGAATGTCTGCGTCGAATTTCACTGTAATTTGTCAAAAGTTAAAGTACTTTTGAAAAATGTGCAGAAGCAGACCGAATGTATGCATTTTTCCGGCGGTAAAGATATCAATAAATAAGCTGCGGAAGAATCTGAAGGATTCTTCCGCAGCTTATTTT
>NZ_DAMBZJ010000005.1:70959-113607 GCF_032060045.1 Oscillibacter sp. | reverse complement strand
CCTGAACCCCCGCTGCCGTTTTACCGAGGTGTCCAACTTACACTTGCAATTTGCGGATTTTTAAAAACCAATTCGCGGTCGCCTAAATTCATGCAAGACTTTCCAGTTGATAAATCTCAAGAGTTGGGTGGGTTTTCATAAATTGCAGCAATTGTTCTGCGTCCGCATTTTGCAAATCTTTCTTTTGCAGAAGGATAAAACTCTTTTCCCAGTTGACCAAAATAATATCCCTGCAAAACACGGCCTGCAATAAGTCTTCAAAGGACACTATTTTCCGATCATTCTCCCAAATACCCGTGTCTTGGAAACTAACTTTTTTGCGTTTGCCAGCATCAAGCGACCTATATCCGGACCAAATTCGCTCCGTTTCCTTATGTAGACGTTTATCGGAATCTATCCGGGGCTGAATCAGATAGAAAATTCCCAGTAAAAAAGCCACCGCGCCTGCAATCAGCACAGACATAAGCTCCTTTGGAGCCATAATACCCGGAATGAGGGCAAACAGTCCCAGTATAACTAAAAACGCTCCGTAAACTTTGGATCGTTTCCGACTTCTTTCAGAGATACTTTTCGAACCCTTTGGAACGGCGTTCAACTTGTCGATCGCGACCCACATCTTGGGGCATTCTTTCCTGCTTTTCATTTCCGTCAATTTTTTAAGTGCATCAAATAGCTGCGATTTGCCGCATTCTTCATAAGGACTCAACAAAAACGTGAATAGCATGTAGTACCTGCCAACTCCTTTTCCTATAATTTATCAGTAAGCGCAGATCGCACCCGGAAGCCGCGCTCCTCGTTTCGCGCCAAACACAGACAGGAACCGTGTTTGCGTTTAAAAAAGCGATCCAGCCTGAATGCCATGGGTGTTCTTCATACCTCCGCATATAGCATAAAGCAATACAGAGGAGGCATGTTGAAAAAGCCAAAGTGTGGCCATCAGAATACAGCAAAGCCTGCCTCTTATAATATTTTCAGCATTGTACGATCAGGCTCAAAAAGTTTGTCTACTGTCGTTCCCAATAGGTTTGCCAGCTTAAAAGCCAATAGCAGTGTCGGATCATATTTGTCATTTTCGATTGCATTTATGGTCTGACGTGTGACACCTAGCGCTGTAGCTAAATCTTCCTGCCTATAATTTTTTTCTTTCCGTCGTTCTCTTATGCTGTTCTTCATAGTGCTCAACGCCCCATGGTAACATACAGGATTCCACCAAAGACTATAAGAAAAAGGAATACCACAACCGAAATTAGCAGTTGCTTTTTCCCGCTGTTATCGTCAACTCTTATCTTCTCGATGCTTGTGACCAGAAAGTATACCAAAAACTGTAGAATGAAAAGAAAAAAGGGCAGTGAAGTTTCTTGGCCTTTCACGAAGTTATATCCCGCCCATATTAAGAGCGAGAATACCGTAAAGGCCCAACTCCATTTAATTCCTTTCTGGTTTATTCTAAGCTCCATCTCATCCATTTTTCTCATAAGAAATCCCCCTAAATGTCAAACAAGTTTTACATTTAGAGAATACAACGGATCCGAAAGAATGTCAATAGTTTTTTACATTTAAGGTGGACAGCTTTTTACAGTCCACTTTTTCAAGTCCAAGGCCACTACGTATTATTTACTCACGATCCATTGCATGACACCGGTATCATTCCAATTGCGACAGTACCTTGTGGGCAATGTAGAGCGCCAGCACAGCCAAGCAGGCGATAAAAATGTTTACGGTAAAAAGCGTTGCCCGTCCCAGCCACGCAACCAGCAGGAAGACTCCCATCAGTCCACCTCCTACGAAAAAAGCCTTCCATCGGTCGTTCTTCTTTTTTTTACCAATCTGAAATGCATGTTTCATGAAAATTTCTACAATGAAAATGGCTGCTGCAACAATAATGCCAATGGATATGACACTTCCAATCGAAACAGAAATTTGATAGTTCCGCGGATTTCCTGAAATAAAATCGTGGATCAGGGCAATTGTTTCATTGGCCATCACAATTTTGATCGCGCCAATAATGGACAGGGACCAACAAACAGTGTCAAAAATGTCAATGATTCTTTGCTTTAGGGTTGTCGGAGGCAGGCTGGCAATCACGTCATCGCAAAAAGCCTGATAATCCTCTCCGATAACGGCGCGGATATTCTCTCCCCGCTGTTGAGCTGAAAGTACCATTTCCGTTAAATCATGGCGTACAAGCTCCTGATGATATACCGAGATGTTGGCTCCACGCAGGTAACAGATCATGTCGGTAAATGCTTCCTTGTTCTCTGGGTTCACCTGTTTATCTAAAAAATTATTCATCCGGTTCAGTTCTTTTGTTTTTTGGTTCATATGATGATCCTCCATTTTGGAATAATTTGTTTACTGCATTTTCAAGTTGGATCCAGTTGGAATAGAAACAATCCATTTCTTCCTTTCCGGATTTTGAAATAGAAAAGTATTTTCGCTTGGGACCGACCGGAGATTCCAGATACTTTGAAATAATAAATTCATTTTTCTCCAGTCGCAGTAAAAGCGGATAGATTGTCCCTTCTGAAATATTAGAAAATCCGTATTCCTGTAATTTTTCGGATATCTCATACCCATAGGTTTCTTTCTGGCTGATTACTTTTAAAATGCAGCCCTCCAGGGTTCCTTTCAGCATTTGTGACGGAATCATTCTTTCACCACCTATCTTGCATTGCAATGTAGATTGCTATATTGTAATGCATAATAGGGTCGATGTCAATCCCTTTTGATGTTCCCGCTTAAGCTTGTTGATTGCAAAAGAAGCAGGCATCCTTTCATGGTAAAGGATGCCTGCTTCTCTCGTAGTTTTCAAAAAGCCTCATTTCTGGTTCAAGGTCCCATCTTCTTGCCGGTACGCTTCATTATTATCTAACCGCTCTTTATTGCCCACCTTTATTAGCAATATAACGGCGAGCGCCATAAACGGTAGTCCGCCAATAAGGCCGGTGATTGCCGGGCCAAGCAGTGGATTATATCCGCTCTTTGCAAAAATAATCGGCAGTGACGCGCCCGCGTTTACCGTTGAGTGAATCATGGCGGCCGGGAAGGCACTTTCCAGTTTGATTGTGATATAGCCTTCAATAATTCCAAGCATTACGCAAAAAACGATCATCGCCAAAATGCCGAACCACGGATAGCCCCAATAATCGGTTCCGTAATTGTGCCCCATTACGATAATAGGTAAGTGCCAGATTCCCCATATTACGCCTGTAATAATTAACGAGGCTCTGTCAGATAAAAACATGCGCAGTTTAGGGAGCAGATACCCCCGCCAGCCAAGTTCTTCGCCCATGGTCGGTATGATATTTACAATCGGGCCGATGGCAACAAAAATCAAAAACTGAACGCCCAAGAGCGCGGATGCACTAGGCCCATGCGCACCACTGGAAGTGACCATTGCCATTAAAGCCGTAAGCTCTGCGTCAAACGAATCAGGGAAAATCAGAAAATAAACCGCTCCGCTCAGCAACAGCAAGACTGTCGGGCCGAAGTACAGAAGCAAATAATCTCTCATATGCCCCTTGAAGTGGGGGCGCAGATACATATTTTTAAAGCCTTCTTTTGTTATAAGCCGTGTTAATACATTGGATAGTGCAGGCATAAACATGGCAACTGCCAAAATTACTGCGGATGCCCCGCTTCCATAGGTCAACCCGCAAAGCGGTACCAACAAAAAGACAATCCAGGCAAGGATAATTGTAAGGGTAATGAATATAATCAGTCGTTTTTTTGTCATCAATTTATCGTGTTCCATAATAACAGTTTCCTTAATTTCTTTATTCGCAGTTATGTCGAAGCTTTTCCGTGATACTCTGAAAACGCTGCTCATCGGAAAGCACCGAAAACGCCGGATTATTAACGATCACATCCGACATACTTTTCCTGATTGTTTTTTCATCTCGTGGAAGATCCCCTCCCAGATCAAGCTGATCCAGCCAGCCGTCCAGACGGTCAAAAAAAGCATCCCCATGCAAGCACAACGGATAGATATCGCTTGTTACGATCTCGGTGTACTTTTGCAGCATTTCAAGGGCCTTATCATGATGCTTCTGGGCAATAAACCCCTGCGCCGCGGAAATATAAAGGCCGACCAGGACGCCGGGATGAAGATGCCTCATGTCAAACGTTTCCGCTACGACGAGCGAGCGCCGCAGTACCTCCTCAAATGTGCACGGGTCATCTGCACATAGCATAAGGTAAGCCGGTAAAAAATTGAACAGGACGACCAGATTCTGAAAAATTCCAACTTGTAAAACGGATTTTGCTTCCTCAGTGCGCCCTGTCATCTGGTAAGCGGACGCCAAAATTGATTCAGGGGGCAGCGCAGGCGCGATTGTTCCGTCAAGCAGCGAAAGTGCGGTATTGGGATCACCGGAAACAAGACCGCACAGGGCCTCCATATACAAAGCCTGTCTGGTTATGGATACGTCCTCGCACTCCTCTTTAATCCGGGCAAAAAGGCTTCTTGCCTCCTCCGTCACGGACGCGGATTTCTGAGAGTCCTTCAGCAATTCCAGATGATTGACCATCAGCGTCCCAATTTGCAGCAGCAGTGGAAAGCATGAATGGTATTTTTTAATAATCCCCCGGCAGGTTTCCATCACGCAATCAAACGGTTTTGATGCAAAATCATCTGACAGGCTCCGGTACAGTTTACGAATCTCCTCTTTTGCCATCTGCGGCTTATAATCTATCAATTCGTCAACGCTGATGTTAAAGTACGCCGCCAGTTGGGGAAGAAGGGCAATATCGGGATAGCTTTGCCCCGTCTCCCATTTGGAAACCGACGCTTTGGACACTCCCATGTAATTGGCCAGCTCATCCTGCGTGATACCCCTTTCTTTACGCTTATTAATAAGGACTTTTGCAATATTGATCTCCTTCATTCGAATCACCTCTGAAGTTAGTTTAGTTGTCAGGCAGAAGAAAATCAATGGATTTGCAGTTGATAACGGTTGAATAAATCAACCGTTGCGATACTTTTGGCCTGCACTGTTATTGTAATGCATTAGTTGGGTCACTATACAGCAAATAAATCGGGTCTGAAATATCAAAAGCAACATGCCGATTTACATTCTTGGCATGTTGCTTATTATTTGTGGGCCACGTCAATTCTGGCTATCCATGCTATTATTAGACAGGAATTTGAACCATTACGCCCTCAAGCTATATAATTAAAAATTCAAAATAATTACGGCGGTTCGGGTTATGCGCATGGCATGCAATTTCAGCAGCCCGTTAAGTTGGTAGTTGCTTCTTCGATACTTCCTGCTGGGCCTTTTTACTCAACAATGAGTATACCAATTTATAGGAAGCGTACACTATATCTGCAAGTACATTCTGTGGCACATTCCCATCCAGATATACAGTACTCCAATGCACCTTATTCATATAGTAACCCGGCACGATGTCCTCGTATTCGCGGCGTAGTATATCACTGAATATAGGCTCCAGTTTTAAGGTAATAATGGGGCGCCCATTTCGGTCGTCAATACCGATATAGGCATACATCTTACCACCTAATCGATATTTGTATGCTTGCCATATCGGTTGAAATTCTTTTTCAGTAGCTGGAAGTTTTATCAAGTATTCATCCAACCACTGGTAGTTTTTCATACTGTCCTCAGCCCATGGTGTTACGCTGTTTTTCATATCAGCCATTCTGTTCTCCTCATCTAATAAGTTCCCTATCAATCTTAAAAACCAAATAACAAATTTTTAAATAATGTATATCCTTTAATTTTACCATGAACAAAACGAAAAGTCATGTATGAGTTCAAATCCTCATACATGACTTTATGTTGTATTATTCGGTCAAAACACACATGTTATCAACAGCATACCAGATTTTATCAACAAAACGCATTTCCGAACTTCACGATCTGCAAAGAATGAAACTTATGTGGTTTGTGCGCTCCGTCTCAGATTTGCAGCCGCGTTCATGATTGCTTCTTTCCACTCTTTGCGTTTGGAAACTGTAATCTTTAGTAATTCATCGTTTGTTGTATCAATAATTACCGCTTTTTGAAGCAAGCCGAATTTACCATCCCGAACTGCTTTTATTTGTTCCAACGGAATGGAAATAACGCCGTTTTTGCTCGTCATTTTATTGACAATAGCAGCGGTTAAAGACGTTTTCAAGTTGAATCCTTCCAGCTTTTCAGGGATTGCCAATAGCCGCCGATCCGTGAGATAAATATATGAAGTTGTACTCAATTTTCCAAAGAACTGCTTATCTTCGGTTGTATAAGTACCTAGTGCGGACATAAGTTTATTTTCCACGGTGTTACCTTTAAAATCCGTCCCGCATCGTGGACAGCACGTTGTTTCTTGGCTGTGATTCTCATCTACATAATCACAGATGAGACATTTTTCATTCTTCATAAAGTGTAGGTCTCCTTTTCATGAATTGATACATATTTTATTTTACCATATATGTCAAATTTAGTTATTTTTATTTTGTGACATTTCCGGCAAACACAATAAGATAGCACCCCCACTAAGTACCCAGTCATAATCGCACATTCAGGCTTCTCGCCCCGTTTCGCCGCCAACGGTAACATGGTCTATGCCATCAAGATACGGTGTTAAATCTATCGCTTCTAAAAGTGGAGCGCAGGCAATAAAACGCCGCTTTATCGGGTAGAATAAAAAGAGCGGAAGCCTTTCGTCTGCTAACTTTTAGTTTTCAACAGTACAGCCAATATTTACATTGTAACCGCTAAAAGACAACCTTTATATTTCATTTTTCATTCCTCCTTTGAGGAAATTGTATCGTATATCTCCATTCCGTCATAGTAAAAATCCGACATGGTTTTCAGATACTTTTGAGGGGTAACACCACTAATTGCTTTGAAGTCTTTATCAAAGTGAGCTTGGTCAAAATATCCAGCATGTTGCGACAATGCCGCAAAAAAGCAAGGCGATGTTTGAATGTGTTTTAACACGTAGTTAAACCGAGTTAAACGTGCATAGTTTTTAATACTCATTCCGATTTGCGTAAGAAACAAGCGGTTTGGCTGTCGCTCGCTATAACCGGATTGTCGGGCAACTTCTTTCACTGGTACTTGTCCATAACTATCAGAAATCACTGTGGTAGCTAATAACAAACCGTCGGAAATAATGTGTTTTTCCATACTGCTTGTCGTTTTTAATAATCAAATTGTCCCCTCATGTTTTTAAAGTATATTTTTATTCGTCTTGTCTATATAATTCAAATCAAGCAACTATAAATAATGTGTATTCACCTTATTCTATCATGGAAAATTAAAAAGTCATGTATGAGTACAAATCCTCATGCATGACTTTTTATGCGAACCACGTTGTATTAATATATCATTATTGTTACTGAGATTCAAATTGCCCTCACTAGTGAGTATGCTCACTTGCCTATGTAAAAGAGAAAAGCCGGAAGCAAATAAGCCGATAAAATATCATAAAATCCATGTGCTATTATAAGCGGAACAATACTCTTATTTTTAGATTTGTATAAATATAGGCATAGAACAAGCGTGTTTACAGTAGTGTTAAAAAATTCTCCAAATACAAATCGTACCGGCGGCCAATGAAATGCGTAGAATACGAGGCAGTTGACCAGAATAACGACAGCTTTCGATTTGCATAGCTCCTGTGTTTTTTGTAATATAAATCCTCTGAATATTAATTCTTCTACAAAACCCACGCACAAAAAACAGTACAGCGACATAATGATGATGTTGCCCCAATCAGGCTTCACAGCTAAGACCGTGTAATCCATTTTCATCAATAGAAGTGGTATTTGCTGCACGATGAACATACACAAACCAAGTATTAAACCTTTTGGTATGTCAATAAATAAAGGTTTTTTTAACCCAACATATGCGGTGGCCTTTTTTTCTACTTTAACTACATAGATCATAAGAACTGTAGCAGATGCAAGATAGGCCATGATTCCAACCCAAAGTCCGTCAGTTTTCAAAATGGCAGCAATTCCACTGAAAACGAAATCAAATACCAACATAAGAAAAAAACAAATAATTATTTCAATTAATAAAATTCTTCTATTTACTTTTGTAGAACCCATGCATTTTCCTCCATATCATTGCCTTAATTTATATAAATAAACTTTTTTACATATAGTCATACACTACTTGAAAACAAGCACAGGATTGGCGAAAATATTTTGTGTCCGACAAGGACGATAACGCTGTTGGGCGCAAAATAGGGCGTCAAGACTGTCTTGGTTTTTAAGTGGTATGACTATAATATCATAAAAAGCGAAAAGTCATGTATGAGTTTAAACTTTCATACATGACTTTAATTTGGTGCGCCTGAAGGGACTCGAACCCACACGTCTTGCGACACAAGAACCTAAATCTTGCATGTCTACCAATTCCATCACAGGCGCATATTCCGTTTTCCCTCTATTTTTACACGGGGAGGAAACCCGAGAGGGGGAGCAGTGCCCACATTTCCGAACTTAGGGGACCATCCTTCGCAGAGGTGACGACACCTAAATCTCGCATGTGTACCAATTCCGTCATGCCCACGTATATCAGCGGTGAGCCGTTCTTTATATGCCACCTCAGACTGCGGGTAGAAGCAGCGGGCGAAAACGCCGCTTAAAAACAGCCCGCCTTCAAGTGGATATTCTACCACAATTCCGCCTCTTGAACAATAGGCAAATTTGCCGTATACTAAAATAAGAGAAACTTCCGCGCTCACCCATTTGAAAATAGAAAAGAGGTTCGCCATGTCTACGCCCCGTATCGCCACCATTCACGACCTGTCCGGCTTTGGACGGTGCTCTCTCACCGTGGCACTGCCTATTTTATCCGCCATGGGGGCTCAGTGCTGCCCGCTGCCTACCGCCTTTCTCTCCACTCATACCGGCGGCTTTCAGGGCTTCACCTTTCTGGACATGACTGACGAAATGACCCGCGCCGCCGCCCACTGGAAGTCTCTCGATCTGCGGTTTGACGCAATTTACAGCGGCTTCTTGGGCAGCGCCCGCCAAATCGGCGTGGTGGAGGAGTTTTTTTATGACTTTCGCCAGCCTGATACCCTGACGGTAGTAGACCCTGTGATGGGGGATCACGGATTGGTCTACAAGACCTACTCTCCCGAAATGTGCGACGGAATGGCGCGGCTGGCCCGCCTTGCCGATGTGATTACCCCCAATCTCACCGAGGCGGCGCTTCTGCTGAAGTTGCCTCTTGGGGAACTTCCCTCTCCCCGGGAAACAGTGGAGCGCCTGAGTCTGGACGGAAAACGCTCCGTGGTGCTCACCGGTGTGTCCATGTCGCCAGGAATGACGGGCGCCATGTGCTTTGACGCGAAAACCGGGCGGGCTGAGTCGGTGCAGACCGACTTTGTGGCCCACGAATTTCACGGCACCGGAGATGTATTTGCCTCCGTTCTTACGGGGGCACTGATGCAGGGGAAACCACTGACCGCCGCCGCCATGCTGGCGGCCAAGTTTGTCCGCGCCTGTGCGGAGCGGACCGCTGGCGCGGAGCTGCCCATGCGGGAGGGCGTGGAATTTGAGCCGCTACTGGGATATCTGACGGAGGAAGTCCAATGAGCACAACGCATCTTCCCTCAACGATGCGGATCAACGCGACGTATTTTATGCTTCAGATCTGGTTCTGGGGGATGATGGCGGCTTTTACGGGCTATCAAACCGCCATTGTTCTGGGCCGTGGCTTTTCCAGTGGACAGGCCGGGGTCTTCATTGCGCTGGGCTGCCTTGCGGGTATTTTTTCTCAACCACTTTTAGGCGCCTGGGCCGACCGGCATCCCAGCGTGCCCCTAAAGCACCTGTTCGGCGGGTGTATGCTGTTGGCGCTGGCGGTACACGGCGTGTTTTATTTTACCCGCCCCGGTTTTTTTGGCACCGCACTGATTTTTCTGGCGCTGGGCGCTTTGGAGACAAATTCCTTTCCCCTGATCGACTCCATGTCCATGCAGTTTTTAAATGCGGGCGTGAACGTGCGGTACAGTTTGGGCAGGGGATTGGGGGCCGTTTCCTATGCCGGAGTGTCCATTCTGGTGGGGCAACAGGCCCAGCGTTTCGGCGTGGAGTCTGCCCTGACCACCCACGGAGTGCTGGTACTGTTGATTCTTTTGGCTTTGACGGCCTATCCCGCCTTTCCCCGATCCGCCGGACCGGAGAGAACCAGCACAACGCCTCACTCCCCGCTGTACATCTTAAAGCACAACCCGGCGTTTACCGCCATGCTGGGCGCGGGCTTCTTCGCGCTGATGGCCATCATGCCCATCGTGAACTTTCTTGTAAATTTGGTGGAAGATCGGGGGGGCAGTAGCAGCGATCTGGGGCTTGCGCTGTTTCTCATGGCCGCGTTTGAGTTACCTGGTGCGATTTTGTTCCAGTGGCTGTGGAAACGCATGGGGATTGAAAAGGTAATGCTTGCCTCCGTGATATTCATGGCAGCAAAGCCACTGCTCTTTTTCCTGTGCGGAGATCTGCGGCTGCTTCTGCTTTTGCAACCTGTACAGATGCTGGGATACGGACTGTTTAACCCCGGCAACGTCTATTTCGCCAACGAAAATGTGTTGCCGGAGGACCGGGTACAGGGCCAATCACTGAAAATGGTGGCGACCAACGGCTTGAGCGGCGTGGTGGGCAACTTGATTGCCGGACGGATAATTGATTTGGGTGGTGTGAACGCCATGCTGCTGTTTTGCTTTTTCAGCGGCGTGGCAGGAATTTGTCTGGCAGTGTTTTCCCTGCGGCTTCGGAAGCAGCAAAGACTTGCCTGATTTTCCGCGCTTGAAGCGCGAACGGTAATACATACAATACGATCGCCCAAACGGGGCGGAAAGGAACGGATTATGAATTGTACGTTTAAAAAACAGTTGGGGGGTACCTTTTTGGCGTTTGCCCTGACCACAAGCCTGATGTTGCCTACCGCGGCGGCATCTTCTTCGCTCTCCACAGAGCGGCAGGCGGCGGATTCAGCAGCGGTCGAAACCGCCCAGAAGTATGGACTTGCGGACAGTATTTCCTATGCGCTGTGGGACGAGGGTAAGCTTTCCTACACCGCCGTTTTAGGTGGAGACAAAACACCAGCCACTGAATCTCTGCCCACCTTTGCTTCCACTAGACGGGACCTCTACGGCATCGGTTCCATCAGCAAAATTTACACCACTGTGGCGGTGATGAAACTGGTGGAAGCCGGGAAAATCAATTTGGATTCTCCCGTGACCAATTATTTGAAGGACTTTAAAATGGCGGATTCCCGGTACACCAAGATCACGGTGCGGATGCTGTTGAACCACTCCTCCGGTCTTGCGGGAACCTCCTCCGTCAATGCATTTTTGTTTGACGACGACGACCAGCAGGCAACGGACGAGCTTTTGCAGCGCCTTTCTACCCAAAAGCTGAGGGCCGACCCCGGCGCTTTCTCTGCCTATTGCAACGACGGGTTTACCCTTGCAGAGCTGATTGTGGAAGCAGTTTCCGGCAAGGACTTTATGGACTATGTGCGCGCCGAAATTTTGTCTCCACTGAGGCTGAATAACACCTTCGCCCCGCAGGATTCGTTTTCCAAGAGTCTCTTGGCTCCTACCTATGCCTCTGCCGGCGATTCCCGTGAGCTGCCCGCCGAATCCCTTGGCGTTGTGGGCGCGGGGGGGCTGTACGCCACGGCAACCGACTTGGCCTCTTTCGGCGGCGCTCTTACGGGAACGACCCTGCTTTCCTCCAAATCCACCGCCGCCATGGCCGCCCCGGAATACGACCGGGGCATCTGGCCCGACGAGCCTTTGGGCCTTGTAAGCTTTGGCCTCGGCTGGGACGCGGTGGAGTTTGCTCCCTTTGCCCAAAATGGCATTCAGTGCCTTGTGAAGGGAGGAGACACCCTGCGTTATCACGCGGCGCTGCTTGTGTTGCCGGAGTATAATCTGGCAGCAGCGGTGGTTTCCGCAGGGGGCGTATCGGTTTACAACGAGCTGGCTGCTGCCCAGCTTTTGATCAGCGCATTGAAGGAAAAGGGCGTGGAAGTGGACGAGACGGTCCCCACGCTTCCCGCCGCGACTGTCTCTGCCATGCCCCAGCCGCTGGTGAAGGAGTCCGGATACTACGGAACCACCAAACAGCAGGTGCAGATCACCGTCTCCTCCGACGGGAAGCTGCTGCTCCATCAGGTGACCCTTGCAGGCGTTCCAGATCAAACCCTGACCTATTACAGCGACGGCTCCTTCCGGGACGAGAGCAACACGGTGGCGGTGAAGCTGGCGCGCGAGAGCAATGGCTACACCTATTTCTACCAGCAGGACTACACGCCTCTTCCCGGGCTGGGAGTTCTGCCCACCAGCGACTATCTTATGGTAAAGATGCCTGAAAATTCAGTCTCCGCCGAAGCCCAGGCCGCGTGGGACGCGCTGCTTTCCGAAAGTGCGGTGCCTTTGGCGGAAAAGTATACCTCGCAGCTCTATCTGGCCCTGTCGGATTCCGCTCAATCTGCCGCCGCACAGGGGGGCACCAAAAGCGTTCCGGGCTACGTGGGGGGGTATCGCATTGCCAGCCCGACGGAGCTGGTGTACGACCTGCCCATCGGTCGGGACGCCAATAACATGACGGTGGAGGGAAAGGTCCTGTGGATTGGCAGTGCACCCTACTTAATGGACCGCGGGATAAAAAACCTCTTCACCGGAACCAGCGCGTCTTACTCCACGATTCAACCCGACGGCTATGCCCGCTGGTACACGGTAGGGGAGAAGGACGCAGGTAAAACCATGACCGTCACCCTTCCCGAAAACGCAGGCTTCTATGTCTACGACGCCGAGGGCACAGCCATTGCCTCCTCTCTCCTGTGGGGTGACCGCTCCGTGAAGCTGCCCAAGGGCGGAATGGTTGTGTTTTCCGGCGACGCCGGCGCAAGATTCCATCTGTCCTTTGCATCTTGAAAAAAGCGCTTGCCGCGGCCCCAAATTGGGGCCGCGGCTTTTACTTTAAACGGGACGGAAATGTAAATTCTTTACTTTCTTTCTTGTGCAGGCCACCAAAAATCCGGGTGCCGACAAATCCGGCGTTGTGCTAACCGTCAAATTATTGTATAATGCTTTTACGGCCATGTTACGCATTTTATGGCGTATGGAGCGATTTTTCGGGTTTTCTGCCCAAGCAACAAATCGAAGGGAGTACAAAACATATGACTGCAAAGGACATTCGCAATATCTGCCTACTAGGCCACGGCGGAAACGGCAAGACCTCTCTGGTAGAGTCCATGCTGTATCTCACCGGCGGCACGGACCGTCTCGGTAAGGTGACCGATGGAAATACGACCTGCGACTATGATCCCGAAGAGATTAAGCGGAAAATCACGATCTCTTTAAGCATCGCTCCCATCGAATTCAAGGACGTGAAGATCAATGTGATCGACACTCCGGGTTATTTTGATTTTTCCGGCGAGGTGCTGGAGGCTCTCCGCGTGGCGGACGCCGGCATCATCGTCTGTTCCGCCAAGGGCGGCGTTTCCGTGGGCACCGAGAAGGCGTGGAAATATCTTCAGGAGCGGAATATGCCCCGGGCGATTTATATTTCTAAAACCGATGAGGAAGGCGGAGACTTTAACGGCGCTTGGGAATCCCTCCGCGAAAAGTTTGGTCGGGCCGTGTGCCCGACTATGATGCCCATGTGGGACGAGAACAAGAAAATTGACGCGCTGATCGACGTGGTTTACAAAAAGGCATACGCCTTAAAGCCCGACGGACGACGGGAGGAAATTCCCATTCCCGCCGACAAGGCGGAGGTTGTGGAAAAGTTCTATCAGCAGCTTTGCGAGTCTGTGGCCGAAACCAGCGAGGAAAAGATGGAAAAGTTCTTCAATGGCGATCCCTTCACACAGGAGGAGCTGCTGGAAGGCCTTCACGCAGGCGTGCGGGATTTGATTCTTTGCCCGGTTATGTGCGGCAGCGCCTATTCCGGCATGGGAACCCAAACCGTGCTGGACACGGTTGCAAAGCTGTTCCCCAACCCCGTGGAAATCCCTAACCGCAAGGGCACCGACGCCGACGGCAATCAGGTGGAAATTGACCTGACAGAAACCGGCGACCCCTATGCGTTTGTGTTCAAGACCACTTCCGACCAGTATGGCCGGTATTCGTATTTCAAGGTGATCTCCGGCAAAGTCACGGCGGATATGACGCTGACCAATGCCCGCACCGGCGAAGCCATGAAGCTGGGCCACCTGTACACCATGAAGGGCAAAAAGGCCGTGGAGGTCAAGGAGGTCTGCTGCGGCGACATTGCGGCGGCGGCCAAAATGGAGAAGGTGAAAACCGGCGATACCCTGTGCACTTCCAAACGAGTGGTGAATCTGACCGGCATTCCGTTCCCCATCCCTTGCTATGCGCAGGCCATCGCCCCCAAGACTCGGGGGCAGGACGACAAGGTGGCAGGCGGTCTTTTCAAGCTGGGTGAGGAAGATTTGACCTTCTCCCTCGTTAACAACGCCGAGACGCACCAGTTGGTTCTCTCCGGCACCGGCGACATTCAACTGGATGTGCTGCGTGCGAAGCTTCTGTCCCGCTTCGGCGTGGAAACCGTGCTTTCCCCCGTCCGGGTGGCATACCGCGAGAAAATCCGCAAGACCGTAAAGGTGCAGGGGCGCCACAAGAAGCAGTCCGGAGGACACGGCCAGTTCGGTGATGTGTGGATTGAGTTTGCGCCTCAGAGCGAAAGCGAGGAGATGGTTTTCTCCGAGAACGTATTCGGCGGCTCCGTGCCGAGAAACTTCTTCCCGGCCGTTGAAAAGGGCCTGCGGGAAAGCTGCGTCCACGGCCCGCTGGCGGGATACCCCGTGGTGTTTTTGAAGGCCACGCTGGTAGACGGTTCCTACCATCCGGTGGACTCCTCTGAAATGGCATTTAAAACCGCCGCCAACCTTGCGTTTAAGGCGGGTCTGGAGCAGGCGAATCCGGTGCTACTGGAGCCTATTGGCGAGCTGCACGTTTTCGTGCCGGACAACTTCACCGGCGACGTGATGGGCGATCTTAACAAGCGCCGGGGCCGCGTCCTTGGTACCAATCCCATGGGCGACGGCGAGACGGAAGTTGTGGCCGAGGTCCCCATGGGCGAAATGGGGACCTATGCCATTGATTTGCGGTCCATGACCCAGAGCCGGGCCCGCTTCACGCTGGACTTCACCCGGTATGAAGACTGTCCTCCCGCCGCGCAGGAAAAGGCCATTGCCGAGGCAAAGGCCCTTGCTGCCGCCGAGTAATTTCTTCGCCAAATGCAAAACCACCCGCCCCGGCTATAAGCCGGGGCGGTTTTTCATAGAAAAAAGCAGGCCCCCGGAAATTTTCCAGAGGCCTGCTTACATTGCTTTTAAATATGAAAGGAGCGCTTACTTGCCGAAGTATCTCTTCAACAGACCGGCGAAAGCCTTGCCATGTCTAGCCTCGTCACGAGCCATCTCGTGGACGGTGTCGTGAATCGCGTCCAGATTATACTGCTTAGCAAGCTTTGCAAGCTCGAACTTGCCCATGGTGGCGCCGTTTTCCGCCTCCACACGCATCTCCAGATTCTTCTTGGAAGAATCGGTGACGACCTCGCCCAGCAGCTCCGCAAATCTGGAGGCGTGATCGGCCTCTTCCAGACCGGCCTTGTGCCAATAGTCGCCGATTTCGGGATAGCCCTCGCGATAGGCGGCCCGGCTCATGGCCAGATACATGCCCACCTCGGTGCACTCGCCGGTGAAGTTGGCCCGCAGACCCTCCACAATCTCATTCTGAACCTCAACAGGCACATTGTCCCCAAAGGACTTGCCAACGCCGATCACATGCTCGGCAGCCCAAACCATTTCACCCTTCTGCTCCACAAACTTGGAAGCGGGGGCATTGCACTGGGGGCACTTCTCGGGGGGATTTTCACCTTCAAATACATATCCGCAGATAGAACAGACCCATTTCTTCATAATATATTTCCTCCTTATAACCCGGCGTGCCAAGCGCCGGCTTTTGGCTGACAGTTGTTTCTCGCTGTCGATGATATGAGTATATACGAATACGCGCATGTGTTAAGTTGCAAATGCAACTTCTGAAAAATTTACTGTGTTTTTCGTTGATGACATAGCCGGCCCAGCACCGCCTTCATGGGGAAGGTGCAGTACCACGCATAAATGGGCGACGCCAACACCAGCAAATCGCAGGAGAGGACGGAATCAATAATTGCCTGCACATCGTCCTCCTGCACGCAACCAAAGATCGTCCAGTCCCTCTGGCATGCACGGCAGGCGGTGCAGAGTCTTAAATCTTTTTCCCGAAGTAAAATCGTTTGGCAGCAATGGCCCCGTTCCTCTAACCCTTGTATAAACGGAGTCAGAAGCGCATTGGTATTGCTCTTCTCCCTCGGACTTCCTTGTAGAATGCAAACCTTCCCGCCTTTTCCGCCTCCCTTATACGCATCCGGCAGAAAAACCGATGGCCGCTTGCGCGGCCATCGGTTTTTGTATCTCGTGAGACTGTAACCGCTTACAGCTCCTTTTTCCAGAGGCCGTGCAGATTGCAGTATTCATAGGCGGCCAGAGCCTTTTCGCCGTTCAGGCAGAATGTGGCCTCGGGCGCATCGCCGGGCTTGAACTCGTGACGCAGAGCACCATGCTCAGTCTTCAGGTAAACCCACTGGATATAATGCTCCTCAAGCATGGGGTGTGCCACTGCACCAACGGCAACCTTCACAGTATCCCCCTCCACAGTGACGACGGGGACGTGCTTCTCCTGGCTGGCGTCAACGGTGTTGGCCTTCAACTCCACCATGGGGTCGCCGCAGCAGACCAGCTGGCCTCCGCCCGTGTGAACCATCTCCACCAGGTTGCCGCAATGCTTGCAAATATAAAATTTCAGTTCGCTCATGATATGTGCTCCTTTCCACTTTTCCCGTAATGTCCGCTCCACTTAAAATTCGCGGAGAACGGGTCCTTTTTCCGAGCTTTTTAGCTCTGCTTCCTGTGGGCGAAAGGGTATCCGGGCTCGGTTTGTTCCGCTTTTTGGACCGGTCCCCAATCTCTTGCGCCCATGCTTGTGTTTCCATTAGAATAGCATTGTGCAAATGGGAAGTCAATACGCTTTTTGACGGGACAGGTCGGTCGCATCCGCAATTTTTGCGGCAATTTCGGACAGCTTAAGTTCCAAACGCCTGTATGTAAAGTTTGTCTGACTTTCTTTCATATTCCCCTCCCGCCTTTATTTGCACCGCTTTTGGTTGTATTAAAATATAACCAAAAATAGTTGTACTTTCAATACCAATAAAGGTGGTGTTACAGTGTTTGAGATTGACACGCAATATGCAAATGCAAACGTACCCCGGACGATACGTTTTGCGGAAAAGTTTTTGAGGATCTGAGCAACACGGCAGAGAAGGCCGGCATTTCCTTCAATATGCTGGTGCTGTAATGCTGCCGGTATGCCTTAGAGCATCAAAAATAAAGCGATGAACACTCTTCAGAATAAAAGGCCGCCGTTTTCCCTTGCTGTATTCGCAGATAAACCCGCCCCCACGCTACTTGGCGCGGGGGCGGGTTCAATATTTTGGGAACAGTTTAGGAGGCATGCTTCCTGCATGGAAGACTTCTTTTGAAAATTGGCTGTCTTTTATTTTCCTTCTCCATAACATCTACAAATCTTTTGGCTATGCTTTGGCCCAAGGGTGAAAAGAGGGTGTTCTATGAACGTGGGGATCAAAACCGAAAAATTGCATATTGACGGCATGACTTGCGTGAACTGTCAAAACAAAATTGAAAAAACGCTGCATAACACTGTGGGCGTTCAAAAAGCAGAGGTAAACTATGCTGCCGGAACGGCGGCAGTGACCTATGACGCGAATATCCTTTCCGGCAAGGATCTTGCCGCAATCATTCAAAAGCTTGGCTATCAGGTGGTAACGAACCGCCGGGGCCAAAGCGGAAACAGGGTGCGCTCCGCCGGGTTTTTGCTGATGATTGCCGCGCTCTATATGCTTATGGAGCACTTTGGCTTTTTGAATCTGCTTTCGCCCAGTCAACTGGCAGAAACGAACATGGAATACGGAATGCTGTTTGTCATTGGACTAATTACCTCCGTCCACTGTGTGGCAATGTGCGGCGGCATCAACCTTTCCCAATGCATCCCCCAAAGCGAAGCGCCCCAATGTGAGGGCCGCTTTCCCTCCCTCAGACCCGCTTTTTTATACAACCTCGGCCGCGTGCTTTCCTACACCGCCGTAGGCTTTGTGGTGGGGGCCCTTGGCTCCGTTGTCACCTTTTCGCCTGCCGCGCAGGGCGTTTTGAAGCTGATAGCGGGCGGGTTCATGGTTCTGATGGGCTTTAATATGCTGGGTATTTTTCCGGCACTGCGAAGTCTAACCCCGCGTATGCCAAAGCGAATCGCTAGGCGGATTGATTCCGAAAAGGCACGGCGAAAAAGCCCGCTGGCGGTGGGCCTGCTCAACGGCCTTATGCCCTGCGGCCCCTTGCAGGCCATGCAGATCTATGCCCTTTCCACTGGAAACGCCTTTGCTGGTGCGCTGTCCATGCTGCTGTTCAGTCTGGGCACGGTGCCGCTGATGTTTGGTCTCGGGGCGCTCAGCTCTGCTTTGGGCAGACGGTTTACCAAACGGGTGATGACCGTGGGGGCGGTTCTGGTAGCGGTGCTGGGTCTTTCTATGTTCTCTCAGGGCTGGAGCCTGTCGGGCTTTGCCACAGCCACAGGCCAGACCGCTACCCCGGAAGGCGGCCCCGTTCTGGAGGATGGCATTCAGGTGGTCCGCAGTACTCTTTTACCAGGGCGGTATCCGCAAATCACTGTTTGGGTCGGAACACCCGTCAAATGGGTGATCGACGCGCCTCAGGGCAGCATTAATGGCTGCAACAATCGGCTTTTGATTCAGGAATACGGGGTTGAACACGCATTTAAAACCGGGGAAAACGTTATTACCTTTACGCCAGAGGAGACGGGCACCTTTGGGTATAGCTGCTGGATGGGAATGATCCGCAGCAGCATCACTGTGGCGGAACCGGGAGCGGAGATTGAACCGCCGTCCGATCGCTCCTCGCAGGACTCTGCCCTTGGCGCTTTTTCCGGCCCGTCTTGCTGCGGCTGAAGCCGCAGGACTCACAGCAACGCACGTCGGTGCGCAATTTCCCAACATCACAAGGAGGAACAACACCATGCATACGCAGGTAAAACCCCACAAACACACAAAATGGAAGGCGGCGGGAGGGTTTGTATTTGCCCTTGCATCCGTCCTTGCTCTGGCCGCCTGCTCTGGTGGGACCGGTGGGGATACCCCCCCGCAAACATCCTTGAGCAACGGGGAGGACCTTGTCATCAATCTGGAAGGTATTACGGACCAGGTCTCCTTTTATCAGGCGGAGGTCAACGGAACCGCCATGGAGGTCCTTGCTGTAAAAGCGCCGGACGGCACCGTCCGCACCGCGTTTAACACCTGTCAGGTCTGCTACGATTCCGGGCGGGGGTATTACGAGCAGTCGGGCGACAAGCTGGTCTGCCAAAACTGCGGCAACCAGTTTTCCATGGACCGCGTTGAGGTTGAGGCAGGCGGCTGCAATCCCTGGCCGATTATGGATGAGAACAAAACCGTGACGGAGGATTCCATCACAATTTCCTACGAATTTTTGGATCAATCGGCGCAGATTTTTAAAAACTGGAAAGTGGAATACTAACTGGGATAGAGAGTCGGGAATGACCCGACCGATGGGTGGAAACCCGGCGCTTCGTATCCGGGGTAGGGTCATTCCGCAATACGGCCACAGAACCGGAATCCAACACCGTTTTGGTTGCAAATGGGCAGAGGCGGGTATATCATGGAAACCACTGTCCCCGGCAGAAGGTTTTTTTACGGAGATTATTACCGCGCGGTTCCCGTTACTCCGTCCGGGTACGGGAGATGAATTTCACAACAGGGCAGGTGTCCCCTATGACAAAGGACAGCAAGAATATTCTGGTGGTGGACGACGAGCCGAAAATTTTGGAGGCCGTGGCTTCTTTCTTAAACAGCAAGGGTTTTGCGGTTTACACCGCCGAAAACGGCCCGCAGGCGCTGGAACTTTTTGCGCGATTGAATGTGGCGCTGGTGGTGCTGGACCTCATGATGCCCGGTATGCCGGGGGAGGAAGTCTGCCGAACCATCCGCAAAAAGTCACGGGTGCCCATTGTCATGCTTACCGCAAAGGCGCAGGAAAATGACCAATTGGAGGGACTTGGGCTGGGTGCGGACGACTATATCACAAAACCCTTTAGCCTGAAAGTTTTGTGCGCCCGGATAGAAGCCTTGCTGCGCCGCGCCGGGGACGACCTGATTCCACTGACCATGAAAAATTCATGGAATGACGGCGATCTTTATGTGGATTTCGAGCAGAATGTCATCCGAAAGCAGGGAAGGCCCGTGAGTCTAACCCCCAACGAGCTGAAAATTCTGTCCGCTCTGCTGAAATACCCCGGAAAGGTGTTTACCCGCTCCGAGCTGATTACCCTTGCTTTGGGGGATGAATTTGACGGCTATGACCGGGCCATTGACAGCCACATGAAAAATCTTCGGCAAAAAATTGAGGACGATCCCCGGTCACCTGTGTATATTCTCACGGTGCACGGGCTGGGCTATAAGTTCGGGGGGGAATGACATGCGCAGACTCAGAGGGCAGCTATCTCTGACCATGGCACTGATTGTTCTGTTCTCCGTGGCGGTGATCAGCCTGCTGTCCAACGTCCTGATTGCGGCGGAATTTGAAAAATATCTCTTGGAACAGCAGAATGCAAAAGCCTACGACATGATTTCCAATTTCAGCGGCCAGTATGATGGACCGACGGGGCAATGGAACACGGAATATCTTCACGGCGCGGGGATGTATGCCCTGTACGACGGCTATATCGTCAAGGTATACGACAAAGCGGGTGCCATCGTCTGGGACGCGGAAAACCACGATATGTCCGCGTGCCATCAAGTGATGACGGATATTTCCGCGCGGATGAAGAAATGGCGGCCCGACATGCAGGGCGCGTTTGCCGCCCACGACTATCCCCTGATCCAAAACGGGCAGGAAGTAGGCTCCCTCTCCATCAGCTATTACGGCCCGTATTTTTTAAGCGACAGCGACTTTCGCTTTCTCAGCGGGCTCAACACGGTGCTCATTGGGGTGGGGCTGGCCTCGCTGTGCGCCGCCTTGCTTGTCAGCACGATTCTTGCAAGGCGCATCGCCCGCCCCATTATCCGAACCGCGTATATCGCAAAACAGATTTCTCAGGGCGACTATTCCGCCCGCTTCGAGGGCAACACGGGAACCATGGAGCTGGACGAACTGACCGCCGCCATCAACCATCTTTCCGACCGACTGGCGGGGCAGGAGCAGATGCGAAAGCAGCTGACCGCCGACGTTGCCCACGAGCTGCGCACCCCCCTCACCACCCTTTCCTCCCATCTTGAAATGATGATTGAGGGCGTTTGGGAGCCCAGCGCCAAACGGCTGCAAAGCTGCTATGAGGAAATCGGCCGCCTTTCGGGTCTGGTGGCCGATTTGGAGCGGCTGGAGGAGATGGAGCACGAAAATCTTCTCCTCCATAAAACCCGGGTGGACCTGATGGAGGTGGTTCGCACCGTATGCGCTCGCTTTGCCGCAGACCTTAAAAAGAAGGACCTATCCTTAAAGGTGGAGGGCGCCCCCTCTGTTTTGAGGGCCGACCGGGACAAGCTATGTCAGGTGATGGTAAATTTGCTTTCCAACGCGGTGAAATACACCGGGGCCCACGGACACATCCATGTCAGGGTGGAAAACGGCGAGGACTGCGCCACACTCATCGTGGAGGACGACGGTATCGGCATCTCTCCACAGGAGCTGTCCCTTGTATTTGAGCGGCTTTATCGCACCGACAAATCCCGAAACCGGGAATCCGGCGGCGCAGGAATCGGCCTTGCGATTGTAAAGTCCATTGCACTGGCCCACGGGGGAACCGTCCGTGCGGAAAGTCGGGGCGAACAGGGAAGTCGGTTTATTATGACGCTACCCAAGCTGTAACACATAAAAGGACGAGCCGTCGGCAAGACCGACGGCTCGTCCTTTTAACTTCATGGGATTATGCAGCGCAGGGCATGTCGTCAATCCGCCATCTTGTGAAAGAACACCATATATTCGTCCACAATCTTCTGGAAAAATTCCACCGTGCGCTCCACGATGTTTCCCTGCTCGTCAAAAAGGCTTGGAACGTTGCCGATATAAGCCTCCGGCTGCTGCAAGACAGGAACATCCAGGCACACCAGCGTCTGGCGCAGATGATGGTTTGCCCCAAAGCCGCCCACAGGACCCACAGAGCCACTGACCACCAGACCAGGCTTCTTCGGCCACACGCTCTCGCCATAAGGACGGGAGCCAACGTCCAGCGCGTTTTTCATCGCCGCAGGCATGGAACGGTTGTATTCCGGCGTGAAAAAGAAAACGCCATCCACTGTTTTCACGGTTTCTCTGAACGCGGTCCATTCCGCGGGGACCTTTCCCGCCACATCCAAATCCTCATTGTAAAGCGGCAAATTACGGATTTCGATAAACACCGCTTCAAAGTCTTCCGGCAGCAAAGCAGCAAACTGCTTGGCAATCTTCTTGTTGTAGGAATCGGCCCGCAGGCTTCCGACGATAAACCCGATCTTTCTTGCCATATTATGTTCCTCCTTTATAAGATAAGCCGTCCTGTATTTTTAGCATTGCTAACCATGATTATACAAAACCATTGTGGACAATGCAATAGGGCAGCAAGCGCCGATTGGACCCGCACGGCAGACCCAATCGCCGCTTGCCTTTACAACCATTCTGGAATGGAAAAAGAGGGGGCATTTTCATCGCGGGGCACTTTGAAAAATTATTATTCGCCCCAATAACTTTGCGCCAGCCGCTGACCCTGATCAATCTTGGCCCATTGCTCGGCTTCGCTCAGCTCGTTTCCGCCGTCGCAAGAGGCAAAGCCGCACTGGTGGGACAGGTACAGCCGTTCCTTTGGAATCATGGACGACGCCTCGTCCAACAGACGGAGGACGCGGGCCTCGTCGTCAAGCTGATTATTTTTGCTGGAGAGCAGACCCAAGACAATTTCCGTGTCGGGCCGGTCCTTAAACGCCGCCAGTGCCTCCAAAGACCCCGCGCGATCATCGTCCCACTCCAAGAAAAACCGGTCGTACCGCTGCTGGCCCAAAAAGAGCTTTGCAATGGCGCTGTAAGACCCGCCACCCATGTTTCGGGAGGCATAGTTGCCCCGGCAGTTGTGGGTCCACACCGTCAGGCCCAAAGAGTGCGCATAGTCAATGATCGCGTTGTTGATGTTTACAAAGTCCTCCGCAAGGCCCAGCACTTCCGGGGAATTGGTGCCACCGGTGAAGGGGGAATTGTCGTTGTCGGCGGCAAACAGCTCCCACAGGCAGTCATCAAATTGAATGATTTTTCCGCCCGCTGCCGCGTATTCCGCCACGAACTCCTTATAGGCCTGAATCACGCCCTGCTTTAAAGCCTCGTTGTCGGCATAGACCTGACCGGGACCTGCCAGCTTGTCAAAAATTGCAAGCTCGGTATAAGCGTGGGCCGCCGCCCACACGCACTGCTTCAGCGCCGCACCCTCCGGCGCCAGAGCCGCCAACTGCTTATAAATCTCAATAAAGTGGTGGTTTTTTCCGGACAGGGGACCGGTGATGGCGATGCCGATGTCCCGGCGTGTCTCGAAATGGCCGTGCTCGCCCTTGTCGCGAAAAAAGTAGCCGTGGTCGGCAAGCCGGCGCTCCGCGCCGCCAAGGCCCCAGATAAAGTCCAGATGCCACATTGATTTGGAATACTCGCCGTCTGTCAGCACCGTCAGCCCGTGCTCGGCCTGCTTGGCCACAACAGCCTTTGTGGCCTCGGCTTCCACCTGCTGATAACCGGGGAAGTCATCATAAAACGGATACCGGATGTCCTCCCGGTCTTCAATTTGGCGTTTATAGGCCAGCAGCGCCTCAGGACGAAGCAAACTACCCACTGTCTGAAATCTATTACTCATGGATATTCCCCCTACTTGTTTGATGGGTATATGATAGCACGGAAGAAACCCATAGGGTAGCACCGATATCCTATTCCCATCCATAGGCTGAGGCTATACCACTTCGCCGGGAACACCGTAATGTCGGATGGCCTTGTCCAGCTCTTCCAGATATAACTCCGCCTGCGCAGTGAGCCGGATGGAGCGGTGGGAAATCCAGCCTACCTCGATGGAGTCCTCCACCCGCAATGGGATGGCGGCAATATTGTCGCCATTGAGGTCGGCGCTGATGATGCCGGAGGAAATGGTATACCCATCCAGCCCGATCATCAGGTTAAACATGGTGGCCCGGTCGGTCACCTTGATGCTTTTTTTGTGAAACTCGGTGCTGAGAATCTCCTCTGAAAAATAGAAGGAGTTATACTCGCCCTGTTCATAGGTCAGACAGGGAAAGCCGTCCAAATCCTTCAGCGTGACATACTCCCGCTTTGCAAGGGGGCTTGCGCTGCCGGTAAAAATGTGGGGCTTGGCGGTGAACAGGGAGTGAAAGGTCAAATCGCTCTCCCGCAAAAGCTTTTCAATCACCTTGCGGTTAAACGGATTGAGATAGAGAATACCGATTTCGCTGCGCAGGGTTCTGACGGACTCCACAATGTCGTGGGTCCGGGTTTCTCGCATGGTCAGCTCGTATTCGTCGGCATTGGTTTTGCGAACCATGCTGACAAAGGCATTTACCGCAAAGGCATAGTGCTGAGAGGAGACACTAAATACCCGGCGGGGCGGCTTTTTACTGAGATACCGCCGCTCCAGAAAATCGGCTTGCTCGATTACCTGCCGTGCATAGCCCAAAAACTCCACGCCGTCCTGCGTCAGAGTTATGCCCTTCGAGGTCCGGGTGAACAGCTCCACGCCGGTTTCGGTTTCCAGCTCCTTGATGGAGCTGGACAGGCTGGGCTGAGACAAAAAAAGACTGTCCGCCGCCTTGCTGATGGAGCCACAGTTTACCGTTTCAATAAAATATTTTAGCTGCTGTAAGGTCATGGCCTGCTCGCCTCCTTGTTCCATAGGACCCGCGGAAATTGTTCCGTCACCATTAATCCTGCGGTCCCTTTTTTCGCCAAAAGGTTTCGGCAAAAGTCCGCGGCATTCCATCTGAAAAAGGGCCGCGCCAACTGATTTTGGGCCGTATTTACATAGGGTGGCCCCATTATAGGCAGAGAATCCACGGAAGTCAAGAACCAGCTCGGCGAGCAATTTTATTATTAGAACCTATTGACAAATTAAAATTGAGGCGATACAATACCCACCATACCAATCGATCAGGTAGGTAATTAGTGCAAGAAAGGGTGAAGGATATGACGACGCTGTTTGAAAAACTGCTGCGGGGCAATTTCCGCTGTGGACGAATGCTGTACTCCCGGACAAGTGATATGGCCGGGCGCATCGGCATGTCCTGTTCGCGCCCCTGGTGACAAAGCCGCACCACACAGGCCATACCTCTTATCCGGGAGCTGAATGACAGCCCCGGCTTTTTTATTTTTAAGAATTGAAAGAGGAATTGACATGAGTAACTATAAATTTGAGACTTTGCAGCTTCACGTGGGGCAGGAGCAGGCAGACCCCGCCACCGATTCCCGGGCCGTGCCCATTTACCAGACCACCAGCTACGTATTTCACAACTCCGCCCACGCCGCCGCCCGGTTTGGTCTGGCGGACCCCGGCAACATCTACGGAAGACTAACCAACTCCACGCAGGACGTGCTGGAAAAGCGCATCGCGGCACTGGAGGGCGGCGTGGCAGCCCTTGCCACCGCGTCCGGCGCGGCGGCCATCACCTATACCATTCAGGCGCTGGCGCAGGCAGGGAACCACATCGTCTCTCAAAAGACCATCTATGGCGGCAGCTATAACCTTTTGGCCAACACGCTGCCTCAATTCGGTGTAACCACCACCTTTGTGGACGCACACAATCTGACCGAGCTGGAAAACGCTATTCAGCCGAATACCAAGGCCGTTTTTGTGGAGACGCTGGGCAATCCCAATTCCGACATTCCCGACATCGGCGCGATTGCGGAGATTGCCCATAAGCACGGCCTGCCTCTGGTGATTGACAACACCTTCGGCACGCCCTATCTCATCCGCCCCATCGAGTATGGCGCCGATATCGTGGTCCACTCCGCCACCAAGTTTATCGGTGGCCACGGCACCACGCTGGGCGGCATCATCGTTGACTCCGGCAGGTTTGACTGGAAGACCGCCGGGAAATTCGCCCCCATTGCCGACGCCAACCCCAGCTATCACGGGGTAAGCTTTGTGGATGCGGCCGGCCCCGCCGCCTTTGTCACCTATGTGCGGGCCATTCTCCTGCGGGACACCGGAGCCGCCATCTCTCCCTTCAACGCGTTTTTGCTGCTTCAGGGCGTGGAAACCCTCTCTCTGCGCTTGGACCGGCACGCGGAGAACACGAAGAAGGTGGTGGAGTTTCTGGCGAATCACCCGCAGGTGGAGCGCGTGAACCATCCCTCTTTGCCCGACCATCCGGACCATGCACTGTATGAGAAATACTTCCCCAACGGCGGCGCGTCTATTTTCACCTTCGAGCTTCGGAGTGGGCAAGAGGCGGCTCACGCCTTCATCGACCATCTGGAAATCTTCTCTGCTTGCCAATGTGGCCGACGTGAAATCTCTGGTGATTCACCCCGCCACCACCACCCATTCCCAGCTCTCCGCCGAGGAGCTTGCGGATCAGGGCATCAAGCCCAACACCATCCGCCTGTCCATCGGCACAGAGCATATCGACGACATTCTTGCGGATCTTCAAAAGGGATTCGCCGCAGTGAAAGAATAGCTGCGCTGAAGCGCCAGCTTATGTAAGCTAATAAACATGGCCTTTTGCTTGAAACGGTTTTTTGAACCGAACAAGGCAAAAGGCCATGTTTATTTTCAATTATGCATCCTCGACAAACAGGATTCCCTCTGTGGACCGAAGGGCACACAAGAGCGCATTCCGGTCTGAATCCAGCCCGGTGCGCTGCACGTCGATGATTGCGCTGTTAAAGGAGTCGTTGTTTCCCCCCACAAATTCCAAATGTGCCATATGCCATTTGTTTTTTCGTACCTCGGCAAGGATTGTGGAGAACGGCGTTTTGGAGGCATACTCGATGTAAAATCGCATCACCGTAGAATCTTTTAGATACTTTTCATCCAGACGGTTCAAAATCACAATTACAGAGAACAAGAATACGCACATAATGACCGCCGCTTCATAATATCCACTTCCGGCGGCAAGCCCCATGCAAGCGGAGGCCCACAGACCAGCGGCCGTGGTCAGTCCCTTGACATACTGCCCCCGCTGGTGCCCGGTAATTACGATGGTACCCGCGCCGAGAAAGCCGATGCCGCTGATAACTTGCGCACCAAGCCGCGCGGGGTCTGAATTTCCGCTGGAGAAAATGGACAGATATTGACTCAGCAGCATGACAGACGAAGCGCCGATGCATACCACGATATGTGTGCGCAGCCCGGCCGCATGGCGTTTTTTCCCCCGCTCATACCCGATGACGGCACCACAGAATGTGGCCAGTAAAAAACGAAAGAAGATGGATGCAATCGTCACTTCTCTCAAGGGATTCAATAGGTCCAGCAACTTCATCAACTCCCTGATCGAAAAATTTTATGGCACTGTTTACCCACAGGGTCTATCCGGAAAGGCTGCGTTCCACTGTCCGTCCGGCTGAAAACAGTCTCAAAATCGAAGCTGCATTTCCGCGTGTAGGTACCTACCATAAGTATATGCTTTGCTATCTATAACAACGTGAATCTCCCGGCACGTCCAGCAAGTAATTTCCTTAAAATTCCACAAAAACGTTTTCTTTCCCATACTTTCAAGCGAACTGTTGCAAATACAACTAGCATTTTAATGTATTATTATATTATAAATTAAGAACACGATTTCATTTTAGCGTGCGGTTCAAAAAATTGTAATGCTAGTTAAAGGAGATTTTTAAAAAGTCGAAACATGGACAAATCCTAAATGGAGTTTCAGTCCCCTCAGTTTGGAATTTTAGCTATAGCGGGGTCGTAAATCAAAATTAGAAGTAAGGATATGATTGCATGAAGACAAAACGCAAGGCCCCGGAATCGGGAAACAGCAAAATAAAAAAGAGCAAAGGAATTTCACTGATCAAAAAAGTCGGATTTAAACTGTCATTGTTTTCTACCTTTGGAATTTTGCTCGTAGGTGCATTGACTGTTACCTACATGTCAATCAGCAGTCATCGGCTTATTGAGCAAGCCAATATGGAGCGGAGTAATGCTGCACTCCATACGATGCAAGCTGTTTTGCAGGATTATCAGAAAGATTCCGTAATCGCTGCAACCTCTATGGCCAGCAGCGAAGCCATGATTCACGCAGTAGAAAGTGGGGATGCGGCCGCTATAAGGGATGCGGCAGAGGAGGCACGCACTGCGATGGGGCTGGACGTAGACTTTGTAACTGTATCAAATGCGCAGGGAATTGCTATCGCACGTACCCACAGCAATCAAATCGGTGATTCTGTTATCTCACAGGAGAGTGTTGCGATGGCACTCAACGGAGAGATTAACACGCATATTGATCTGGGCAATGAAATTAAATTAAGCATTCGAACTGGCGCACCTGTTAAAAATGCATTGGGAAAGACCATAGGTGTCCTATCAACCGGCTACTCTATGGTGGACCCCGCCTTCGTTGATCGCATGAAGGAAATGACGGGAAATGAATTTACTATTTTCATTGGTGACGAGCGTGCCAACACCACCGTCATTGAAAACGGACAGCGTGCAGTCGGTACAAAGCTGGATTCTAAAATTGCAAAGACCGTGTTGGAAGACCGTCTTGAATATCAGGGAAATGCAGATATATTGGGGAAGTCCTATGCTACGGTATACTCCCCGATGATTGACAGCGACGGAAATGCTATCGGAATTTACTTTACAGGCGTATCAATTGAGAAAATCAATGCCGCGTTGTATACCACTACGATTTTCTCAATTCTGGGCGTGGTTGTCCTCTTAATTCTGGTTGCTGCACTTCTTACTCACTACATCCGAAAATCAATTGCAAAGCCCCTGGCAAACATGTCTCAGGTTGCTTCTGAACTGTCTCGGGGAAATTTAAATATTGAACTTACATATCAGTCCAGCGATGAACTGGGCGTATTGGCCGATGCAATGCGCTTAACCCTCTCCTCCTTGCGAAGTTACATACGCGACATTTCAGAAAAGCTGGGGCAGATGTCACGCGGAGATATGCGGATTACTGCGGATCTCGAATATGCCGGGGACTTTGTTGCCATCAGGCAAGCAATCGAATGGATCTCCTCAAACCTCAATCGTACATTGCTGTTGATTAACACCACCTCAGAAGAAGTCAACTCTGGTGCAGATCAGGTTTCTGCCGCGGCACAGGCGCTTGCAGCCGGAGCCACAGAACAGGCGGCAACCGTTGAAGAGCTAAACGCTTCTATCGCCAGTGTAACCCAGCAAGCGGAACTGAACACTATGAATGTTCAAAAATCTGTGAAGTATGTTGAACAGGTTGAAAATGATATCACAGAGAGTTACGACCACATGCAGCGACTGAACACCTCCATACAAGAAATCAGTATGACTTCTCAGGAAATTTCGAAAATCACCAAGTTGGTGGAAGACATTGCTTTCCAGACCAACATTCTTGCGCTGAATGCCGCTGTGGAAGCAGCGCGAGCCGGAAGTTCCGGAAAGGGGTTTGCTGTGGTAGCCGACGAAGTGCGCAACCTTGCGGCAAAATCTGCAGAAGCAGCCAATCAAACTGCTGCGTTGATTGAAAAATCAGGTACTACTGTATCCGAAGGAGAAAAGCTGGCTTCGGACACGTTAAAACGGTTGATAGAGGCTTCTGAAAAATCGAAATTCGCTGTACAGTCTATTCGTGAAATTGAAACTGCAACCAGCGAACAGGCCGCTTCGATTGAACAGATTAACGAGGGTTTGTCACAAGTTTCTGCAGTGGTACAAACGAACGCCGCTACTGCGGAAGAAAGCTCCGCTTCCAGCGAAGAATTGGCAGCTCAGGCCCAGACCTTGCAGCACGAGGTTAGTAAGTTCAAGCTTGCTGATACACAACCGCTTTCTATGTATCTGGCCGAAGAAAAAGTGCAGGCCCCTATGCTGCCTGCTGAAAAGTATGATGACCACACAAGCCTTGCATTCAAGGCAGCAAAGTATTAAAGCCAGCGCGAACTCTCTGGAAAAGTATAAACACATCGCAACGGTCACATTGGAAGCGCTGAAAAAAGATCAGCTGTGCACACAACAACCCTGTTTTCCTTACAAGATAAAGCTATCGGTTGCAATTTTGCCGCCGGTAGCTTTATCTCGTTTCTATTCAACAATCATTTACACCCTAACCACAACTTCACCTCTGGCATACAAAGGCTGCCGTTGAAATACTGTCTTCTCATTTTCTGCGCTTACGGGAGATGTTAAGCCATTGCCGCAATCCTCACAAAGTCATCCAGAGGTTGAACGTGAGCTTAACACGCATACAGCCAAGGCGATAAGCGCTGACTCGTATCGCCGGTACTGATGGACTGACCAACCCGAAACCCGGGCAGATTTTGTGCTCTAAAATTAATCGGAGGTGCGTCTCCCCCTATTGATGCACCTGCAGTAAATCCGCCGATGATTGCTGCATTGACCTGATTATATACCGCCAGATAGTATGATGTATTTCCTCTAAGCATAACCGATGTGGTGAGTGGGATTACAAAAATTCCTCCGGAAATGGAACTGGCTGTGTTTGTTACTGCAATGACCTCCGCCTGACCATTGTTTCTCGGTATAAGGATTGCCATTTGGAAGGCGCCGGTACGTGCACCTACTTGCGTAATGTAAGCTGCAACCTCTGTGACAACCTTATCAGAGCCACAGTCAAAAACCAGCGCAGCAAAGGCCTCGTTGTTTCCTCCGCCTTGATTATAAGAAATTCCGGCGTTAATTGTTCCCAGTGACCCGGTTTCAATATATGTATTATTTCCACTTGAAGGCCCGGTGGCACCTGTAGCGCCTGTTGCTCCTGTGGGACCCTGAATGCCCTGTGTACCCGTTCCGGTGGGGCCAATAGGACCCTGCATGCCTTGCGGGCCCGCAGGACCGATGGGTCCTTGAATACCTTGAGGACCTGTGTTTCCGGTGGGGCCGATGGGGCCCTGAATCCCCTGTACACCCGTGTCCCCGGTAGGGCCAATAGGCCCTTGAATACCTTGAGGGCCTGTGTTTCCGGTGGGGCCGATGGGACCCTGAATCCCCTGTGCACCCGTGCCTCCGGTGGGACCAACAGGTCCTTGAATGCCTTGAGGACCTGTGTCTCCGGTGGGGCCGATGGGGCCCTGAATCCCCTGTGCACCCGTGCCTCCGGTAGGGCCGATGGGACCTTGAATCCCTTGTGGGCCTGTGTTTCCGGTGGGGCCGATGGGGCCCTGAATCCCCTGTGTACCCGTGCCTCCAGTGGGACCAACAGGTCCTTGAATGCCTTGAGGTCCTTGAATGCCTTGAGGACCTTGTATCCCTTGCGGACCTTGTATCCCTTGCGGACCTTGCATTCCCTGCGGGCCTTGCGTTCCCCGTGCACCCGTGTCTCCAGTCGGGCCTTGAATGCCTTGAGGACCTACGGGGCCGGTGGGACCTTGTACCCCCTGCGCACCCTCGGGACCCGTGGAGCCGATGAAACCTTGTACTCCCTGAGGGCCTGTGCTACCAGTGAGTCCCACGGGCCCCTGAACACCCTGGGGACCCTGAGCCCCCTGCGGACCTTGCATTCCCTGTGCGCCAGGGGGGCCGACGGGTCCCTGTATTCCCTGCGTACCTGCGGGGCCGGTGCTCCCTTGCATTCCCTGTGGACCAGTGGGGCCGGTGGGACCAATAAGGTAATTGCTGCAACAACACGGATCGTATGGCAATAGACAAGACGTGCGAAACTCGTTATTTTTATGGACTATCATGATCGTAACTCCTTATGTGCCGCTCCGTACACGGTCAAATATTAAACAGAGAATATGTAATTTTACCCTTAAAGCTGTTACAGTATATGCTTAGGGCGAAAATGAGAAACAGAAACACCAGTCTGTGTGAATTTGCATGCATCTTTTATGAAACTTACCGGCAGAACCATAGGGCACCAACACAGAACCTCTGGAATAATAATTTCCTCATATTGTGCGGTGTACCTCTACGCAAGAAAACAAGCAAAACCGTGATTTAAGTACATACATTACTATAAAGTGCGCATCCAAGACGTTCAAACCATCACAGCAAAGCTTGTTTTCTCTGTGCAGTATATGGATAAGCACCGCAAGTGCGGTTGTCACTTTTGTGAAATATGAACTGAATATTTGTAAAAAATGGGTATTGTAAAAACGTAAAAAATATGTAAATATTAACTTGTTCTCTGATATATTAGATATATATTAGTTATATATCACCATATTTTTTGTTTAAATTCTAGAGAAGGGGTACGTTGACAATGATCGAAAAAAGCCGTTCGGCATACGAGTATATTAAAGAAATGATCCTCTCTGGTGAGCTTCCTCCAAAGATCGATATTTCCGAAAAACAGTTGCAGGAAAAATTAGGGATAAGCCGTACGCCGATTCATGAGGCACTCAAGCGTCTGCAAGACGAAAAATTCATTGAAACCTACCCCCGGAAGGGTACCTTTGTCACCGATGTAACGATCGAAATAGTACGGGATATCTACGAAACTCGCCTTTTGATCGAGCCGTTCATCACCCGGAACGCGGTGGATACCGCGTCCAAAGAATGGATGGAGGATCTTCGTAGACGATTAGTTGAGGAACACTCGCTCCAAGACAAGAGTGATATTCATGCAGTCATGGCGTTGGATACTGAGCTTCATGCAGTCATTGTGTCCTCTTGCTCCAACAGTTTCTTGCGGGAATCTTTGGGTTTGGTCTACGAGCATGACCGCAGAATTCGCCTAAAAACAGACCAAAATCCAGCGCAAGTCCGTTTCTCACAGAAAGAGCATGTAAAAATACTCGACGCAATGTTGTCTGGAAACAGGGAAGAGACAGAGCAGTTTTCCAGAGAACATGTAATTCATTCCAGAGATCTTACCTTTGAGAGTCTCGGTTTTTTGAAAACGGATTACTTGAGTGAATTACCGACGCATCGCCGGTAGTTTATAAAAAACAAAGGAGAAAAGAGAGAAATGAGAAAGATTTTTGCTGCGATACTGGTCTCTGTAATGCTCACGGGGCTTGCCGCCTGCGGTAGCTCCACCAGTTCCTCTGGCGCTTCCAACGGATCTGAAAAAGACGCCAACGCTTCTACTTCCAGCGCCCCTGTCGTGATCCAAATTGCATACGAGAACAACCCTGGTGAACCCATTGACTTGGGCTGCAATGAGTGGGCACGTTTAATCCAAGAGCGTAGTAACGGAACCATGACCGTTGAACTGTTTCCCTCCAGTCAGATGGGCACCAAGACTGATCTGGTCGACCAGATGCAGATGGGCCAAGGCATCATCACGATTGGTGACGCTGCTTTCTGGGCTGACTACGGCGCAAAGGAAATGGGCATTGCTTCCGCTCCCTACATCTATGACAGCTGGGATCAGTATTTCAATCTGCTGAAAACTGATTGGTGGCAGACGCAAGTTGACCAGCTGGTCGATAACGGTTTGCGCATCGTCAGCGCCAACTGGGCTTACGGTGTCCGTGAACTGATGACCACTAAGCCTGTCAGAACGTTGGACGACCTGTCCGGCATGATTATCCGCACGCCCAACAACATGATGCAGATGAAGACCTGGGAAGAAATGGGCGCAGCTCCAACCGCAATGGCCCTGGGCGATGTTTACACAGCTACACAGCAGGGCACCATCGATGGCATGGAGAACCCCATGGCCACACTGTACGGTCAGACCTATTATGAAGTTGCCAAGTACATCACTATGATAGACTACATCCGCATGCCCATTCAGTGGATTACTTCCGAGGATTGGTTCGAAAGCCTGACCGAGGAGCAGCGTCAGATCCTGTGTGAAACCGGTGATGAGGCTGGGCTATTCCACAACCAGAAGCAGGACGAGATGAGTGCCCAGTATGTGAGCGACATGGAAGCCAATGGTGTTGAGATTATCACTCCCGAGGCCGCCGAGATGGCTCGTTTTAAGGAAGCTGCTTTGCAAATCTATAGCAATCCGGATGTAACCGCTAACTGGAGCGACGGCTTGTATGATAACATCCGCAGCATGATTAGCTGATTGCAACGATAAACTCAACCGGTTTAATCTTCAACGATAACGAAAGGGGACAAGTCAACAAACTGGCTTGTCCCTTTCTTTTAAGCTAGACATGTGTAATGGAGCGTTTATTCCCAAAGGGCAGCCTGTGGGCGAGCATATAGGAAGAGCTGCTGTTGATATTCGGTTGGGCAGCCACGTTCATGTTCACAATGTGCAAAGCAACCGGGAATTAATGTAAGAAAGAGAAAACCGTATAAATTTCCGGAGTTATGGAAGGCCCGAAAGCCGTGTCGGTATCCACAATAACGGGTTGCTCAAAAATGCAAAATAAAAAGAAATGGGTGCGAATATGAAAGAAAAAAACAAAATAAGCCCGTTGCAAATTCTCGGGAATCTCGACCTGTATTTTACCGTGCTTCTATTGTCAGGGCTAATCCTGCTGACCTTCATGGGTGTACTCAAACGGTATATTTTCCGCAGTCCCATCTCTTGGATGGAAGAAGTGCAGGGATTACTCTTTATGTGGATTACATTTATTGGCGGTGGCGTTGCTTTCCGCAAAGCCGCACATGTATCTATTGAGATTCTGGTGGACTCGCTGCCAAAAAAAATCGGTGTTTTGATTGAACGGTTTAACATTTTAATTCAACTGGTAATCCTCGGCTATTTATGCAGACAAGAGTTTCTTTACTATTTACAGCTCACTTCTACTGGTAAGGTCACAAATCTGCTGCGGCTGCCTTACAGTCTGGTTTATCTGGCGCTTCCCATTGGTGGCATATTGATGATTGTGTCCATGCTGTGGGCATCTTACCAGCAATTTGTACGGGGAATTAATCTAAAAGAAGGAGAAATCAAATGAATGCCATTGCATTTGCTATAATTTTGATGCTGGTACTTCTGTTTATGAAGGTGCCGGTTTGGCTGTCCGTTATTGCAGGTACGGCCAGTTATTTCTTTTTGAATCCAGCTGTCACCTCTATGATTCTGGCCCAGCGTCTGGCGTCTTCTGTTCAGGGGCTGACACTGCTGGCAGTACCCTTCTTTGTGTGTGCTGGCATTTTCATGAATTCCTCCGGCGTCAGTAAGCGAATCATGGATTTGTGTGAATTATTGACAGGCCATATGTGGGGTGGTCTTGCACAGGTAAACGTAATGTTGTCCACGCTGATGGGCGGACTTTCTGGTTCTAATCTGGCGGATGCAGCCATGGAAGCAAAGCTCTTGGTTCCTCCCATGGAAAGAAACGGAATGAGCAAGGCATTTTCCTCTGTGGTCACAGCCGCATCCGCCATGATTACCCCAATCATTCCTCCGGGAATTGCCATGATTCTCTGCGGTTCTCTGGCAAATGTGTCTATCGGCAAACTGTTTATATCCGGCATCGGAGTCGGAATTCTGCTGTGCGTCGGCGAGATGATTTGCGTCTCCATGATCGCTCACAAACGAGACTACAAACCCACTCGTACCCAGGATGAAAAGTTATCCGGAAAGAAGGTCGCGCTTGTTATCCGCTCGGCAATTCTGCCTATGTGCTTGCCGATTATTATCATTGGCGGCGTGCGTCTTGGTGCGTTTACCGCTACAGAGGCCGGTGCTGTGGCCGTGCTTTACTCGATTTTCTTGGGTCTGTTTTACCGAGAATTGAATCTTGAGAAGATTATCAAGGGACTGAAAGAAACGGTGATTTCCACCGCTGGAATTATGTTGATTATTGGTGCGGCCTCTGCCCTTAGTTGGGTGCTGACCAAAGAGCGGATCCCCCAGACGCTGACCGAGTTGATCCTTCAGATAAGCCCCAACAAATATGCGTTCTTGCTCCTGATGAATGTCTTCTTACTGCTTTGTGGTATGTTCTTGGAGGGCAACGCCATTATGATCATACTTGTTCCCCTGTTGTTTCCCATTGCCATGGAGTATGGGATCAACGAGATTCAGTTCCTAATGGTCATTATCTTCAATGTTTCCATTGGCTGTATGACGCCTCCTATGGGTACCCTCATGTTCGTGGTATGCAATGAGACAGGGTGTAAACTCAAGGACTTTATAAAAGAGAGTGTGCCATTTTTCGTTGTATTAATTATTGAACTTCTAATGCTGACGTTTATCCCGGTGCTAACTACAGGTCTCGTTACCTTATTTGGTTGATCTGAGAAATATTTGGAGACGCATTAAATGGGGCAGGAATTGCCGCATTGCGGCAATTTATTCTGTCTGGCTGTGACCTGATAATATTTCTCAATACTTTCAACGAAAAGTCTTATAAAGCATGGTTTAATAATGAAACAGCAAGCCAATAGGCGGTATTATTCAAGTAAGAATGCATTCAAAACCTCAACAACCTATAAAAAGCCCAAGCACGTTTGCAGTGCTTGGGCTTTTTTCCGTGTTTGTCATTTATACGCTGCTTTTATCCAGCCAATTCAGTTTTCAATTTTATATGGGAATAGGCTTGCGTCTGTGCATTTTATTCTTCGTCTCCGTCCATTTCTTTCCAGAGTATCGGATTGCTAAATAGTTTCCGTCGGGCGACCATAAAAATCGGTTGTTTAAAAACCCACTGTCAGACCACAGTGTTTCGCCATTTTCCAAATCAATGATTTGCATTTCCTTTAATGAGATAAGGCCGCTGACTGAATCTTCGCTCATCCCTGCGCTTTCAGCTCGGTACTTTCCATATGGAGAACCTGCGCTGGCAAAAAACGGGTCCCCCTCAAACTCCACATATTGCTTCGTATCTTGGGAATAAACGTATTGTTTTTCGGAAGCCGTTTAAAGATAATATAAAAATTCTGACTAAGCCTAAAATGGTAAGATGCGCCGGATAGTAAATATAAAAAAGCCACTTCATCCCTTCCCATTTACCCTTCTCACCATTGTAAAGATACAGAACCGGAATCGAGAGGGCAACGGCCATTTGCATAAGACCATAGACGGGGTTGAGAAACAGCGCATAAACAGTCGCGTATATTACGACGTACAACACCATGCCAGTCATCTGCTTTTTGAAATTCCCACGATATTTGCCGATATGCACAATCGCCAAAACAGCAATGGAACTCCAATCCGCACAAAAAGTGATGATCCATATTAATAACATGGCAAGGTTTTTCATCCAAGGATTCAATTTCAAATTTTTGCTTTTTTCAACAGAGAGTGCAATCAGTCCCTAGGCCAGCGCTCACATGACGCTGGTCTGATCAAATATATCGTTCTGAAAGGGAATCAGATCTTTTTGAAACATCAATGCATAAGCCAAATGATCTATCGTCATAGCAAGAATTGCTATTAATTTCAATTGGTTGCCGTTTAACTTAGATGTTGCACCAGATTCTGCCAATGCATTATGCATCCCATCCACCCACTACTTTATATAAATAATCCCTTGCAATAGCATCACAAATAATTTCATAGAAAAATAAAAAATCCATGTGCAGGTTCGAATCCTGTCACATGGATTTTCTATGGTGCCGGTGGCCGGACTCGAACCGGCACGCTGTCGCCAGCGGTGGATTTTGAGTCCACTACGTCTACCAATTCCATCACACCGGCAGGTGTAACGGGAGTATTATAGCACAATGCCACGAAACGTTCAAGAGAATTTTCGCGTTTTTCCGAAAGTTTCTTAGTGCGCGTACCATAATAATACGCCGGGGGAACAAAAATTCGTTCCCCCGGCGTTTGTTTAGCGTTTACGGTGCAATAAAATAGGATTCACCATTCTCCAGCGTTCCCGGTTGGGCCACCATGGGCGCCAGTTCCGCATCCTTGCTGATAGCGGCAAGCCGCGTCCGGATGGCGTCCAACGCAGTCCCGTCCCCAGTTACATAGACCCGATCCATCAAAGGAACGATATCCCCGAGAGACTGGCCTGAAACGGCCGCAAACTTCTCTGCGGTAAGGTCCTCTGTTGGAGCGAACAGCTCGGGTGGCAGCATAATTGCCAGCTTCACGTCATACTCGGCGAGAGCGGCTTTCATCTCTGTCAAAAACGCGTCGATTCCCTGACGCAGACTGTCTGGCCGGCCAGTCGCCGCCAGGCCGTAGTCAATCTTATTCAGCTTTCCTATGGTGGGATAGTTCACGTCTGTCAGGAGAATTTCATCAAAGCCCGCCGCTGCGCAGGCGGTGGCCAAGTCAACGAGATATTGCCGCGCACCCACCTTGGATGGGTCCAGCCAGCGTTCGTTGTTCCCGTCGTAAAAGACATATCCGCCGGTGTTTATCAGGCCCCTGCCCACCAGATCTGCACTGGAGGCCACCGGATCCCGGAAGCATGCAATTTTGGCGACGGCATACACGCCCTCGTCTTTCAGCATATCCCCCAGCGCCGCAGCAGAGCCTTCCACAGTCTTCGCCGCCGTCGGCGGCGCGGCCTGAGAATCAATATAAACCAAGCCGTCCGTATCCTTCACGGTGTATACCACAGCGTTCACCCCGCCGGGAGAAACTGCGGCCCAAGCGGCTTTCCAGTCGGTCAGCGGGCCCACTGGAAGCGCGGCGGCTTGAATGCTTTTCTGCTCCGGTTCCTCAATGGTAAAGCTTGCATCGCCGGGTTCATCCGCCGATGTGCTGCCGGAGCCCTCAGGCTGGTCTTTTGAAAATTGCGGCAGGTCCAGCCTTGGGCGGTCAGAATCGTCGTAGACCACGTACTTTTGCAACCGAATCACTGTCAGAGCCCCCAAAATCACCAGCACCAGCAAAACCGCCAGCAGGATCTTCCACTTGGGGCCCTTTCCATGGTAGGTGCTGTATCCTCTCGGTCCCGCCATAGCGTTCCTCCTCCGAAGTTTTTCCTCAGTCCCCGATGGCGTCCATCAGAGCCACGCGGCGCGCGTGCCGTCCGCCCTCGAAGTCGGTATTCAAAAAGACCCTTACCATTTCCAGCGCCAGCATCGGCCCGGTAAAGCCCGCGCCCATGGCCAACATATTGGCGTTGTTGTGCTGGCGGCAAAGGCGGGCCTGCACCGTGTCCGCACAGTGGGCACAGCGGATCCCCTTCACCTTATTCGCGGCAATGGAGATGCCGATCCCGGTGGTGCAGATGACAATGCCCTGCTCGCATTCGCCGGAGGCCACGGCCCGGGCCGCCGCCTCGCCAAATGGGGGATAGTCACAACTCTCTGTGGAGAAGCACCCGAAGTCGTGACACTCGTACCCGTCCTTCTCCAACTGCTGTTTAATTTTTTCCTTCAGCTCAAATCCGCCGTGGTCGGAGCCCAGTGCGATTTTCATAAAAACTTCCTCGCATTCATCGGTTTGACGGCGAGCCGCGCAGGCCACGGCGCAGCAAATGCTGCTTTCCGCGCCCCGGTCCACCGGGGGTGCGATGCACCTTTTGTTTATCTTACACGCAATTGGAGAAATTTGCAAGACACCACTTACAGCGCATGCCAGATGGGCCGCTGCTTTTCAAAGGTGCAAAAGCGGGTGAAGCCGCACTCCCGCAGCAGAGCTTGCCCTTCCCGAATCCCTTTACCCACATCCGTGGGGCGGTGGGCATCGCTACCCAGCGTAATCAGCTCACCTCCAAGGCTGCGGTAAAGCCTGAGCCACTGTGCGTCGGGAAGAAAGCGTCCGCCCCGGTTGGTGTTCACCTCGATACCTCGTCCGCCCTGAATCAGCGTCCGCAAAACCTCCTCCAACTCTGCGCCATAACCGTCCAGACTGATGTGAAAACCCCGGTAGTCGTTCATATACCGCAGGGGCAGCGTCATGTGGCCCAGCACGGTGAATTTTCCCCACCGGGCCATTTTCAACAGGTTTTCCAGATAGTCCTCCACCTCGGCATAGCAGGTTTTCTCGTCCGGCTCCTGGATCCACCCAATGTCCTGAAGCCCAAACCGTTCAGAGAACATATGGACCGAACCGATGATGAAATCCAACTCCGGCATGCCCGCAAGCAGCCGCTCCGTCCGAGCCTCGTCCACCTGCGCATCTCCCAGCTCCAGACCCAGCCGCAGCTTCACCGGGCCGGACCAGCAGGCGGTGGCATTGGAATATTCCGCCGTCAGTGCGCCCCAGTCAAATTCCTCCAGCGGAATAATCGTGCGGGGCTTCACCGGCTCAAAGTGATCGGTAAAGCAGAGTTCGTCCAGCCCCGCTTCCGCAGCGGCGGCGGCCATTTCCAGCATAGGGACGGAGCTGTCGGGGGAGACACGGGAATGAGTGTGGTAATCGGCCAGATACATGCAACGCCTCACTTTTTATATTTCTTAAAAAACTTCTTGCGGTCCTCATAATTACTGTCGCCCACAGATTCAGCAAATTTTATAAGGGCCTCCTTTTGGGCTTTGTTCAGATTTTTTGGGGTTTCGATGTAAACGGTGACATACTGGTCGCCCCGCCCCCGCCCGTTCAGCAGGGGAATGCCCTTGCCCCGCAGGCGGAAGGTGGTACCCGTCTGGGTACCCTCGGGCAGGGTGTATTTCACCTTCCCATCGATGGTGGGAATCTCAAGCTCCGCCCCCAGCACCGCCTGTGCAAACGTAATGGGCGCCTCGCAAAGCACGCTGTTGCCCTCCCGGCGGAACAGCTCGTGGGGCTTCACCGTGATGGTGATCAGCAGATCCCCGGCGGGGCCCCCGTTTTTGCCCGCGTGGCCCTGCCCCCGGATGGAAATGGTCTGTCCATCGTCAATTCCGGCGGGAACCTTCACCTCGATGGTGTGGCGGCTGCGAAGCATGCCGGTGCCATAGCACTCTTTGCAGGGCTGATGTATAATGCGGCCCTTTCCGCCGCAGCGGGGGCAGGGACCCGTGGACGCAAACACACCCAAGGGCGTTTGCTTGCGGGTCTGCACCGTGCCGCTGCCATGGCAGTCGGGACAAACTTCAGGAGTGGTCCCCGACTCGCAGCCGTTGCCCTTGCAGGTGTCGCAGGTTTCGTACCGCTCCACCGTGACCGACTTGTCGCAGCCAAAGGCCGCTTCTTCAAAGGACACGGACACGGCCTGACGGATGCTTTCACCCCGCTGGGGCGCGTTGGGATTGGCCCGGCGCTGTCCGCCGAAGCCACCGCCAAAAAAGCTACCGAAAATGTCCCCCAGGTCGCCGAAGTCAAAGCCGCCCGCGCCACCGTAGCCCCCGCCGAAATTGGGGTCCACGCCAGCGTGACCGTATTGGTCGTATCGGGTCTTTTTATCCGAATCGGACAAAACCTCGTAGGCCTCGTTGACTTCTTTGAAGCGGGTTTCCGCCGTCTTGTCACCGGGGTTCAAATCCGGATGGTTCTCTTTGGCCAGCTTGCGGTAGGCCTTTTTAATCGCTTCATCGGACGCATCCCGGGAAACGCCCAAAATCTCGTAATAATCTCGTTTTTGATCTGCCATATAGTGCTTAAGTCCACGAATCCTCTCCGCCGCTGCGGCGGACAGGCTCCGCTTCCTTATTCCTCCTCTCCGTCCCGCGCCCTCGGCGCGGCGCCTTGGGTCGGGCTATACGGGGTATGCGGAGCCGCCGCCAAGGCCGCTCCGCATTCCATTAACTTGTTACTGATTGCCGTCCTTTTTCTCTTCTTCGTCCACGACCTTGTAGTCCGCGTCGTAGTACTGGCCCTGCTGGCCACCCGCGTCGGGACCGGCGCCGGGCTGCTCGCCCTGCTGGGGGCCTGCCTGCTGATAGAGCTTTTCACTCACAGCATAAAATGCCTGCGTCAGCTCTTCAGTCGCGGCCTTGATGGCGGCGTTGTCGGTTCCCTTGAGAACTTCCTTCAGCTTGTCGATGCCGGACTGCACCTTGGTCTTGTCGTCGGCAGGAATTTTGTCGCCCATTTCGTTCAAGGTCTTCTCAGACTGGTAAACCATCTGATCGGCCTGATTGCGGGTTTCCACTTCCTCTTTCAGCTTCGCGTCCTGAGAGGCAAACTGCTCCGCCTCGCGCACAGCGCGCTCAATATCATCCTTACTCATGTTCGTAGAGGACGTAATTGTGATATGCTGTTCCTTTCCGGTGCCCAGATCCTTGGCGGAGACGTTGACAATGCCGTTGGCGTCGATGTCGAACGTGACCTCGATCTGAGGCACGCCGCGGCGGGCAGGGGCGATGCCGTCCAAATGGAAGCGGCCAAGGGACTTGTTGGCGGCCGCCATCTCCCGCTCGCCCTGAAGCACGTTGACTTCCACGGAGGTCTGGTTGTCGGCGGCAGTGGAGAACACCTGGCTCTTCTTTACGGGGATGGTGGTATTGCGGTCAATCAGTTTGGTGAACACGCCGCCCATCGTCTCGATGCCGAGGGACAGGGGAGTCACGTCCAACAGCAGCAGCCCCTTCACGTCGCCGGTGAGAACACCCGCCTGCAGCGCCGCGCCCATAGCCACGCACTCGTCCGGGTTGATGCCCTTAAAGGGATCGCTGCCGGTGAAGCTCTTC
>NZ_DAMBZJ010000005.1:67900-70949 GCF_032060045.1 Oscillibacter sp. | reverse complement strand
TCTTCACGGCTTCCTGCACGGCGGGAATCCGGCTGGAGCCGCCCACCAGAAGGACCTTGTTCAGCTCAGAGGGCTTCAGGCCTGCGTCGGACATGGCCTGCCGCACGGGACCCATGGTGGCGTCCACCAGATGGCTGGTCAGCTCGTTGAACTTGGCCCGGGTGAGGGTCACATCCAGATGCTTTGGACCATTTGCGTCGGCAGTGATATAGGGGAGATTGATGTTGGAGCTGGTGACGCCGGAAAGTTCCACCTTGGCCTTTTCGGCGGCTTCCTTCAGCCGCTGCATGGCCACCTTATCGCTGGAGAGGTCCACGCCGTCGCTACGCTTAAACTCGCTGACCAGAAACTTCATGACGCACTCGTCAAAATCGTCGCCGCCCAGCCGGTTGTTGCCTGCGGTGGCCAGCACCTCGATCACGCCGTCGTCAATTTCCAAAATGGACACGTCGAAGGTGCCGCCGCCCAGATCGTACACCATGATTTTCTGGGACTGCTCCTTGTCCACACCATAGGCCAACGCGGCGGCGGTGGGCTCGTTGATGATGCGCTTGACCTCAAGGCCCGCGATTTTACCTGCGTCCTTGGTGGCCTGACGCTGGGCGTCGGTGAAGTAGGCAGGCACAGTAATGACCGCCTCGGTGACGGAGCTGCCGAGATACGCCTCCGCATCGGCCTTCAACTTTTGCAGAATCATGGCACTGATTTCCTGCGGCGTATAGGCCTTTCCGTCAATGGTGACCTTGTGGTCGGTGCCCATCTCCCGCTTGATGGAAGAGATGGTGCGGTCCGGATTGGTGATGGCCTGGCGCTTTGCCACCTGACCGACCATGCGCTCACCGGTCTTGGAAAACGCCACCACGGACGGGGTAGTGCGGTTGCCCTCGGCGTTGGCGATGACGATGGACTCGCCACCCTCCATCACTGCCACGCAAGAGTTGGTGGTACCCAAATCGATTCCGATTACTTTAGACATAATGAATTCCTCCTATATCGAAACATAAAAAATTACAAATCCGGAAAATTTAATTAGCAACGCGGACAGCGGCAAAACGCAGAACTTTGTCGCCCATCATAAAGCCCGTCTGAAACACGTCTGCCACCACGTTTTCACCCAGCGCTTCGTCATCGATATGCATAACGGCGTTGTGCCGATTGGGGTCAAAGGGCTGTCCCAATGCTTCCATCTTGGCGACGCCCAGTTTGGCAAGCACTTCTTTGTACTGATTAAAAATCATTTCCAGTCCCTTTTTATGAGGGGACTCGTCATCGCCCCCAGCCTGCATTGCTCGCTCCAAATTATCGTACACCGCCAAAAAGGCAATGACGGTGTCGGCCTTGGCGTCCTGATAGATGGACTCTTTCTCCTTGGATGTGCGCTTGCGGTAGTTGTCATATTCAGCGCTTAACCGGGTAAACTGGTCCGTAACGGAGGTAAGCTGCCTTGCGGCCAGCTCGGCGGCCTCCATCTGTTCCCGGGTAAGGGTATAGGTCTTTTCCTTTTTCTTAGGCTCCTTCCGGGACTTTTCGTTCTTTCCGTGCGTGTCCTGAGAAGTCTCCTCCGTCTCGGGGGGGAGTGTCTGCTCCGACTCCTGCTCCGGAATCTGATCGATGGGCTCTTTCTTTTCCTCGCTCACGTCTTTGTGTCCTCCTTCTTGGAAAGTAAATCCTTCTTTCCAAACATTCGTGCCATACCTTCGGCAAAATAGCTCAGCCGCGCGGTCACGGCGGCGTAATCCATACGGGTGGGACCCACCACGCCAATAAGGCCCCGCAAATCGTCTCCGATGTCGTAGCTTGCGACCACCACGCTGGTGTCCATCAGTGCGCGGCTGACGTTTTCCGGTCCGATCAAAATTTTCATGGCGGTGTTTTCATCGGGGGAGGGGAGGTCTGCGTCTTCGTCGCTCAAATAACTCATAAGCTGGTGTGCCTTATCCGCATCCCGGAATTCGGGAAGCTTTAAAAGCCGACTGGCCCCCACAGTCTGCACCTCCCGGCGGCCCGCCTCGTCCAGCACGTCCGTGGCATAGGCCACGGTCTGGCTCAGAGGCAGAAACACCTTGGGGGAAAGCTGGTCCGTCATGTGCAGCAGACGCTCGTTCATCTCGTCGGCGGAGCTGCTGGTAAAATGAGTATTCAGCAAGTGGGCAAGCGCCGGTATCTGGTCTGCGTCCAGCGTTAGCTGAAGCCGGAGAAGTTGGCTTTTCACCCGATTGTTCCCCATCATCACCACGACAATCAAGCTTTCGTCGTCCACGGGAATCAAATCAAAATGCTTGGCAAAAAATTTTTTCCGTCCGGCGGTAGCTGTGTACACAGGATAGCCTGCCAGCGCGCTGACCGCTTTCCCGGCTTGAGAAACAGCCCGGTCCAGCTCCTCCATTTTCAGGTGAAGCGCCGCGTTCAGTTTCTCCGTCTCCACCACGCTGAGCTTTTGCCGCTCCATCAGCTCATTGACGTACAGTCGATAGCCTTTGGGTGCGGGCACCCGCCCTGCGGAGGTGTGGGGCTGCTCCAGATAACCCAGCTCCACCAGATCCGCCAGCTCGTTGCGGATGGTGGCGGAGCTGACAGAGCCGCCCATCTGGGAAGCAATTGCCTTTGAGCCCACCGGCTCGGCAGTGGAAACGTAATCCTCCACCACCGCTTTCAGTATTTGCTTTTTTCGGTCTGTTAAATCCATAGTCCGCTCCTTACCAGAACGGTAAAATAATGATTAGCACTCATTAGTTCCGAGTGCTAAAGCGAGTTTACCACCACGCAAAACGAATGTCAATGGATGGATATAAACAAATTGTAAATTCAGGTAAAACCCTTTGTTTTGTGAAGGTGACAGACATTCGTCGGCCTGCCCAAACGCGTGGATTCCAGAAAAAAAGCTTCTTCTTTAATGGAATGCATTTAAGATGTAAAAACGCCCCGCGTCCGCGTTTGCGGACCGGGACGCTGATTTCGACTAATTTTCAGGAATCTGAGCCGCTTCCCAGCCTTGCAACAGCGCTCGCGCCGCTTCTCCGCTGGGTGGTAAATCGGTTAAATGCAGCAA
>NZ_DAMBZJ010000005.1:19326-67890 GCF_032060045.1 Oscillibacter sp. | reverse complement strand
GCAAATACCCCGCGGCGTCCCGCCATTGCGATGCGGAATACGCCTCCTGCGAAAACTCCAGCGCCACTCTCACCGCACTGCGCTGAAAACTCTTTTCCCGCAAATCAGATAGATAATTGCAGCCTACGCGCTTTGCCAGCATCTCTAAAAGCCCCTCTTCCTTCGGCATAACCTCACCCCTCGCCAAAAGTGTATTTATTTATTCTAATAATACTATATTACTCGCTAAAAGTAAATAATATTATTCTATTGGTCTGTAACGCAGCATCCTTTGTTTTGATAACATTAAGAACAAATAGGAAAAAATCCTAATTTGCGTAGGAGGGAGGGATACCGCTTGCGGGAAAAATATCGGCAAAACTACCGGCTTCTGGGGCTGAGAATTGCTTATTACAGGAAGGTTCGGGGCTACACGCAGGAGCAGCTGGCGGAAATGATCGGCAAAAGCTGGTCGTTTCTCAGCCAGATTGAGGCCAACAACGGAGCGAGGCTGAAGGGACTTTCTCTGGAAACGCTTTTTTCCATCGCCGAAGCGCTGCAGGTTCCGGCAGGGCGCCTGTTTGATCAGGACTGAAGTCCGGATTGTCTAGACAATCTCGCACGATTATTTATGGCTACCCCTTTCATCCCAGATATCTGGCACACTGGGGCAGCAAAAAGGCAGGCCCAAATCGAACGATTTGGGCCTGCCTTTTCTTATGACAGAGTGTTTTGAAAATCTTACGCGTTGGGAGCAGGAGCAGCAGTCTGCGCAGCGGCGGCAGCCTCAGCAGCGGCTTTGGCCTTGTCGGCCTGCGCCTTTTTAACAGCCTTGTACTTCTCCTTCTCCTCAGGTGTTGCGATGGGCAAAATGCAGTCACGCGGGCAGACCTTGGTGCACATCTTGCAGTTAATGCACTTGTCATAGTCAATCGCGGCCACATTGTTGGTCACATGGATCGCGTCCTTTTTGCACTCCTTCTCGCAAAGGCCGCAGCCAATGCAGGAGTTGGCGCACACGCTCATGGCCACTTTGCCCTTATCTTGATTGATACAGGCCACATGGACCTTCTTGGACACAGGGACAGAGATAATCAGCTTGCGGGGGCAGGCGGTGGCGCAGGCCATGCAGTCGGTGCACTTCGCAGGGTCCACCACGGCGCAGCCGTTGGGCGCGATGTGCATGGCATCGAACTGGCAGGCAGTCACACAGGAGCCAAAGCCCAGACAGCCGAACCCACACTCCAGCGGACCGGCGGCCACCTTCATGGCAGAAACGCAGTCCAGTACGCCGCGGTATTCAAAGCGCTTTTTCGCGGCGGTTCCGCCGTTGCAGCGGACAAAGGCCACTTCCTTTTCGGCACCACTGGATTCCACGCCCATAATGGCAGCAATTTTCTCCGCACACGCCGCGCCACCCACAGGGCAGGCATTGACGGGCGCGCTGCCGTCCAAAATGTGACCCGCGCAGTCGGAGCAGCCGGCATAGCCGCAGCCGCCGCAGTTCGCGCCGGGCAGGGCATCCAAAATTTCAGGTAGCCTGGGATCGGTTTTTACCGCGAAGACAATGGACGCCACAGCCAAAATGACAGCGAATACAGCACCCAGAATTCCCAGAACTAAAATGGCAAAGACAATATTCATGATTTCTCCTCCTTAACCGAAGACGTTCGCACCGGAGAAGCCCATGAACGCCAGTGCCATCAGGCCAGCGGTAACCAGCGCAAGAGGGAACCCCTCAAAGGCTTTGGGCGGTTCAGCGAACACAAGACGCTCCCGGATACTGGCAAACAGCACAATAGCCAGCAAAAAGCCCAGACCGCCGGTAATGCCATACACCACGGACTCAATAAAATTGTAGCCGTTCTGCACATTCAGCAGGGCAACGCCCAGCACGGCGCAGTTGGTGGTAATCAAGGGCAGGTAGATACCCAGCGCAGTGTATAGAGCAGGGAGGGATTTCTGAAGAAACATCTCCACAAACTGCACCAGCGAAGCGATAATTAGAATGAACGCCACAGTCTGCATGTACTCCAGATGCAGGGGAACCAGCAGGTACTCATTGGCGAGCCATGTGAATGCAGACGCAAGGCCCATAACAAACGTAACGGCCACGCCCATGCCCACGGCGGTGTCAATTTTCTTAGAAACACCCATGAAGGGGCAGATGCCAAGGAACTGTGCAAAAATGAAGTTATTGACCAGAATGGCGCCCAGCGCAATGGAAAAGATCTCTTTCATGGCTTACTTTTCCTCCTTTGCAGCCTTTTTGGGCCGGTTCAGCGCCCACTGCATGGCGGCGATCAAAACGCCCAGCACCAGGAAGCCGCCCACGGGCAGCGTCAGCACACCAATGGTCTGATAGCTAGCGGGCATAATGCGGATGCCAGCCAAGGTGCCTGCACCCAGCAGCTCGCGGATAATGCACATAGCCAGCAGCACCAGCGTGTAGCCAACGCCCTGAAACACGCCATCCATAGCAGAGGCGGCAATTCCTTCCTTGGAGGCGAAACCCTCTGCACGGCCCAGAATAATGCAGTTCACCACGATCAATGGTATAAAGACGCCCAGAGACTCGGCAATGTCCGGCAAAAACGCCTGCAGCAGCAGGTCCACGCAGGTAACAAAGCCAGCGATGACCACGATGTACATGGCAATCCGGATTTTATTGGGAACGATCTTCCGGATTGCAGAAATCACGACGTTGGAAGCGGTCAGGATAATCAGCACGGACACGCCCATGCCAAGACCGTTCATAACCGAGGTAGTAATTGCCATGGTAGAGCACAAACCCAGAAGCTGCACCAGCACGGGGTTGTTGGTAATGACGCCCTCTTTCAACTGTTTACCGATGTTCATTGTTCAACTCCCCCTTTCTCAGCCCATTGCGGCCGTCACGGCCAGAGCGCCGTTGACACCGCTGGTGACGCCCTTGGTGGACACGGTGGCTCCGGTAATGGCGTCCACATTGCTGCCAACCGCCAGAGCGCCATCCGCATTACTCATGCCGACAAACTGCTCCAAAACGCCCACGCCGCTGCCCGGCAGCGGATTGTTGTCCATCACCTTCGTGCCGATGCCGGAGGTTTCGGCATGAGAGACGATGGATACACCGGTGACGCTTTCTTCCGCGTCCACGCCCACCATCATTACGATGGTGCCCTGAGAGCCACTGGCAGACATCTTCACGGCATAGCCCGCGTCGGCCCCATCAGACCCGGTAACCTGATAAATCTCCGTCACCTTGGTCTTATAGTTCGCTGCCTCGGCGATCATTTCGTCGGTAATCGTCAGCGGCTCGGAAAAAGTGCTGTTGGGATCGGCCACCACAGCGGACATAGCCGCCACGGTCTTGGCCTTGTTGGCTGCGGTGATATTGGGTTCGGTCACCTGATTGACAAGGCCCAGCAGTCCCGCCACGATGATGCAGGTGATGGCTAGGGTAAACGTCAGCACCAAAATGTACATGGGGTCCATCGTAATTTTTTCTTTGCTTTTCACTTGTTCGCTCATTTCGAAGCCGCCTCCTTCTTATCGGATTTGACGACGCCGAAGCGCTGAGGCTTCACATATTTGTCGATGAGGGCCGTGAGCAAGTTCATGATCAAAATAGAGTAGCACACACCCTCGTTATAGGAGCCGAAATAGCGGATAAACACGGTAATCAGGCCGCAGCCGATGCCATAGATCAGCTGACCTTTGCCGGTGACAGGAGAGGTCGCGTAATCGGTCGCCATGAAAAACGCGCCCAGCAGCAGTCCGCCGCCCAGCAGGTTGAACATCATCCACGTAAACGCATCGTTCCCACGGGGGAAAATCAGCGTCAGGACCACCACGGTGGCAATGTAGCTCAGCGGGGTCTGCCAGGAGATGACCTTGCGGGCCAGCAGGTAAATGCCGCCAGCAATGAGCATCAGAGCGGAAATCTCGCCGATGGAACCACCGATGCGCCCTAAAAACATGTCCGTCATGGTGATGCCGCTGTCCAGCAGTCCCTGCAAATTATTGGTGTGGAGATAAGCCATGGGGGTGGCGGCCGTCACGGTGTCGGCGGTGGAGCCGAACAGGTGAGAGGAGGCCTGATACTTCGCCCAGGTCGTCATGTTCCCGGCGAAAGAGGCCACCATTATGGCACGGCCCACCAAAGCCGGGTTTACAAAGTTCTTGCCAATGCCACCGAAAAGTTGCTTGGCAACCACGATGGAGAAAAAGCTGCCCACAAACAGCGCAAAATAGGTCACGCCCACGGGGCAGACAAACGCCAGCAGCATACCCGTGACCACTGCCGAAAGATCGCCCACGGCCTGATTTTTTTTCATCAGCTTGCGGTATACCCATTCCCATGCCATACAGAAAATCACGCTGGCGCAGGTCACAGCCAGCGCTCGAAGGCCAAATGCCCAAACGGCGTAAACCAAGGCGGGCAGCATGGCAATAATCACATCCAGCATAATGGAGCGGGTATTTTCCGCGGCGCGGATATGGGGAGAAGACGTGGCGATCAGCTTTAGATTTTTATAGTCGGTCATCTCTCACGCCTCCTTCTTCTCAGTTTTGTCCGCTAATGCGGCGGCCTTTTCGGCGGCTACCTTATCGGCGGCCGCTTTATCCTTCACCAGCTGCTTGCCGGTTTTAAACATATGCGTCAAATGAATCCGGGCGGGGCAGATGTAAGAGCATGCGCCGCATTCCATGCAGTCCATAATGTTGGCGGCGTTCAGCTCCTCGGTCATTCCCTTGGAGGCATACTGATACATGAACAGAGGCTCCAGATTCACCGGGCAGGCGGAAACACACTTGCCACAGCGAATGCATTGGGGATGCTCCACGGTCTGCTCTTCGTTTTCGCAAAACGCCAAAACGGCGCCAGTACCCTTGGCCACCGGAATGTCCGCGGTGTACTGTGCCATGCCCATCATGGGGCCGCCGGCGATCAGCTTATATGTACCGTCCTTCAGTCCCCCGCAGGCGTCCAGCAGGTTTGCCACGGGTGTCCCGATGGGGCACTCCAGATTCTTCGGGTCAATCACGCCGGAGCCGGAGACTGTAACCACCTTGGACACCACGGGAAGCCCCTGCGTAATGGCCCGATAGATGGCACAGGTGGTGTTGATGTTGAACACGGCGCAGCCAATGGCGGAGGGCAGCCCTCCCGGAGGAACCTGCTTGCCGGTAACAGCCTGACAGAGCTGCTTTTCACCGCCCTGAGGGTAACGGCAGCGCAAAGACTCCACCATCACAGGAGCATGCTTTTCCGCAATAACTCTGTTCATGGCGTCAATTCCGTTGCGCTTGTTGTCCTCCACGCCGATGACAACTTTATCCACGCCAAACATTTTAGCCAGATAAATCGCGCCTCCGATAATTTCCTCGGGGCGCTCCAGCATGGCGCGATGGTCGCCTGTGATGTAGGGCTCACACTCCGCGCCGTTGATGATCACGGTGTCAACCTTGCCGATACCGCCGGAAATCTTCACATGGGTGGGGAAGGTTGCTCCGCCCATACCGACGATGCCGGCTTCCTTGACGATCTCCACCATTTCGTCAACGGTCAATGCGCTGGGGTCGGTGGGGGCTTTGATTTCTTCGCTCAGCTCATTTTTCATGTCGTTTTCGATCACGATGGCGGTCATGTTGCCCCCCATGGAATAGGGACGGGGCTCCACGGCTTTAACCGTGCCGGAAACGCTGGCGTGAATCGGTGCGCCCAAGCCGCGGAATTCTCCGATTTTCTGGCCGACCTTCACATGGTCGCCCGCCTTGACAAGGGGGGCACACGGAGCGCCGAAGTGCATGGACATGGGAATGACCACCTCAGCCGGTGGTGCCAGTTGTTCGATGGCCTTTTCATTGGTGGCGGCCTTCATATCATGGGGATGAACACCGCCGAAAAACGCTTGTGCCATTGTTTTCACCTCATTTTTCTCCTGGTTAGAGCGTTAAAGGTTGCTCTGCCACATACTGCGCATTATTCTACACCAAAAATGAATAATTGTCCAGACTGTTCGCACTGGTTTTCTCAGAAAATTGTTCTTTTTTTAACGAATATTGTATATCCTTTTCGTGTGGGCCAATGGGGTCTTGCCAAGCTTTCCCATGCATGATACACTGATAAAAAGGTGCGCGGTGCTTTCATCCGCGCCCTTGTAATAATGTGGTTTGCCTCCGGTATCCGGCGGCACGAAAGGAGTTTTTATGGCAGAACAGATAGACCGGCCTGCAATAAAAGCCGGGGTAAAGGAGATGCTTCGCTCCGCGCAGGTAAGTCCCAAGGGATTTGTGGGACTGTACCTTCTGACGATTCTGGCCCTGAACATGGTGGACACTCTGGCCAGCAGCGGCAGCCCTGTGGCTTACGGCAACCCGCTGGGGAGCTTTGTCAGCATCCTGACCTCTCTTCTGGGCGTTGTCTTACAAGTCGGCTTTATTCTCTACTGCATGGATATCCGGCGGGGAATCCGGTCCGGATATCTTACGCTGTTTGACGGTTTTTCCTTTGCGGGACGGGTGATCGGACTTGCTATTTTAAGGGTGTTTTTTGTCTTCCTCTGGTCGCTTTTGTTTCTTATCCCCGGCATTGTGGCCATCTATCGCTACCGGTTTGCTTATTTGAATCTCTGTGAAAATCCGGAACTGGGCTGCATGGACGCGCTGGAGCTGAGCAAGAAGCAAACAGCAGGCTATAAGGGCCAGCTCTTTATGCTGGATCTGAGCTATCTGGGCTGGGGGCTTTTGGCTTCTTTCCCCTTCAGTTTTTGGGCATCTCAGATCTCTTACCGGTCCACCTACTCCATCATAATGGGAGAGGCTTACATCACACCGTCTCTGGGAAGCGTCTTGGTGATAAAACTTCTTCTTTCACTGTGGGCCTTGGCAGTAGAGATTTTTTACATTCCCGTTTTTCAATGCGCAGAACTGGAATACTACGAAATCGCCAAGCGCACCAGCGGCGTATATCCCATTTCCGTTGCAGATCGGCAAGAGTCGGGCGATGAGGACAGCGGCCTGCTTTGAACCTTAACAACAAGCGTTGAACTTTTTGCAGCACAAAGGCCGGAGCGTACATGTACGCTCCGGCCTTTTCTTTTCGTAACAATCATGGACGTGGGCCCATAAGCGGCAAACGCAAACAGAGCATGGGAAATATGTCCCCTCAGTCCTCGTCGGTCCCCTCCAGACGGCGGAGGTTTTCCATTGCCTCGGGATATTGCCGCGCGGCGGCGGAGGGATTGCCCCGCAGAATACGCAAAGACTGGCGATAAGTTTTCACAGTTCTGGCCCGAACAGCCTCCTGCCGCGCCCGCAGTTTCCTCACCGCCTCGTCCAGCTCCGCCAGTTTCCCGGCGGACAGGCCGTTTTCGCCCATCAGCCGGTCCCGGCAGGCTTCGGCGGAAGCGGCCACGTTCTCCAGCGCGTTCAATGTGGCATCTGACAGCGTTCGCAGCGTCTCGGCCAGACGTTGCTCCCGCCGCTGCTTCCGCTCCGCCCGACCTTTGGCTCGCTTTTGCCGCCCTTCTCTCAGCCGGCTTTGCAGCAAAATGCGCTCCACCTGCGTTTTATCCCTGAATTTTTGCAGATCCTCCTCCGCAAAAGCGGAGATAATCTCCATCCGCCGGGCAAGGCGGCGCAGTTCCTCGTTTTCCTCCGTAAGCTTTTCCAGCATGGCGCGCAGATCCAGCGCGGCCTGTACGGAGCGCACCACGTCCACGGTAAACCCAGCCACCAGTGCCAACGTCAGCGGCGTGGCAAACGCGACGGGAATGGACAACACGAGTCGCGCAATGGGAGGATGGATCACCTTCACCAGCAAAATGGAGAAAAAGCCCCAGGCAATGCTGCTGGAAAGACAGATATATCCGTTCACATGGAACCTTTGGCTGGAATAGTCCCAATAACGCACCTTGAACAGCCGCTCCATCGCCGCGCCTGTGATGTATTCCAGCAATGTGGCCGCCACTGCGCCACTCAAGTACAATAGCGCCAGGTGGTTTCGCACCGGTAGCGTAAACAGCAAAATCAAAATAGCACCGGAGCCATAAATGGGCAGCACCGGCCCGTGGAGAAAGCCCCGGTTAATCCATCTGCGCCGCCGCGCCGAGACATAGCACGACTCCCAGACCCAGCCGCACAAGCAGTAGAAAAAAAACAATAGGACCCACTGGTCCGCCGTATAAGCGCGCAAAAAGCTTCCTCCTTTCGGTAATTGTCTCGTCAGTCTACTCCAATCCTGCGAAAAAATCAACCGAACAATTTTTAACATTCATCCCATCCGACAAGGTTTTATTAATTTTTTCTCCTTTTCTTTAAAAACGTCTTTCCATTCGGAGCAAAAAACACAAAGCAACGGGCCCCGGGGAACTTGATTCCCCGGGGCCCGTTATTTTGATTTCTCCCGTTTCGCCGCGATATTCTCTTACACGGTCTTTACAGCAGGTTATAAAGAATCTTCGCCATCTGTCCGCGTGTAATGGAGGTGCTGGGACGGAACGCGCCATTTTCATAGCCGCTGATGACCTTCTGGGCAGTCATGGTCTGAATGTAATAGGCGGCGTATGCAGGGATGGAGGCGGCATCCTTAAAGGTGAGTGCCGCCTGGGCATAACCCTTCTGCTGGGTCCGGCCAATCATCGTTGCCGCCTGGGCGCGGGTAAGACTTGCACCGGGGTTAAAATAAATCTTTCCATTCTTCTCAGACCCGGTAAGAATCCCCATGGAGTACAGCGTTTTCACCGCTGTGCGGGCATACTCGCCAATGTCCCCTGCGTCCGCGAAGGGAAGGTCGTTTGCTTCATATCCGCTTCCGTCCAAGCCCAGATAGCGGTAGAGCATCACAGCAAATTGCTGGCGGGTAATAGACGTGTTGGGGCGGAAGGTCCCATCCTCATAGCCTGTGGTAATCCCGGTGGTTTTCAACCAGTCCACGTAAGTCCCGGCCCAATAGCCGACGGTATCACCGAACTGTGTCTCGCCACCGGTGGCGGCAATGTCGCAGGATGCACGACCAATATTGCCGGAGGCGTCCCGTGCGGTGACAGTGACGCGGTGGGCATAGGTGTCGCTCACGGGCAGCGAAGCGGTCAGAGTACCCTTCGCCGGGTCATAGGTGAAGGCTACGGCCTTGCCGTCCATGGTGACGGACACGCCGCTCTGGGCAGGGAATTTGTCGGCCGCATCAGTAATCGTTGCGGTAAGGCTGGTTCCGGAGAGGGTGGCCTGCACTTCAGGGGGCGCGGTGTCCACCACGTTGTTATAGGAGGCCACAAACTGATCCAGATACAGCGTGCCGGAAGCGGCGGTCGCGGTGCCATCGGCGTTGATTCCCGAGGTTAGCTTGAATCCGGCCAACGTGGCGGTCCCCGTAGGCAGAGCAACCGTAATCTGCTTCCAGCCGGTAAAGTCCACACTGCCTGCAGGAGTTTCCACGGTGTTTGCCCCATCGGAGGTCAAAACAGTTAGCGCATTCCCGGACTTGTCGCCATACAGCCAGAAGCTCATCTGTGTATAGGCGCTGCCGATGGAATAGGGCACAGCGAAGAGAATCGAGGAGGTTCCGTCCGCGCCGATCGTGTAGTTCACGGCGGCGGAAGCCCGGCCGTATTTCACCAAATTCATGTCAGTGACGCGGGAAATCGTCGCCCCGTAGCTGAAACTAGAAAGCTCCGGCGCGGTGGTTTCAAAGTCCTCCACCGTGGCAAGGGCAATGTGAGAAACATTCACCTGTACCGTGGCCGTCTTTCCCCCGGCGGAAACCGTCAGGGTGCCAGATCCGGGGGAACCGGCGGTAAACTTCCCGGTCTTGTCCACCGCGCCGATGTCGCCGGTGACGGCCCAGGTAAAGGCCTCCGGGTCTGCCTTCAAGGCCAGATGCCGATAAACGGCGGAGGCCGTGAGGGTTGTGACGCTGCCGGGTGCCACGGTCAGCGTGGTGACGGCAGTGGCGCCGTTTTTCACGGAGATCGCGTCCGGCGTGGTGACGGCGTGGACCTTGGCTGAGCCGGACTGTCCACCGCCCGTGGCGGTGACAGTGACCTCTCCGCCGGCGGTCGGAGTGGTCAGGACGCCGTTTTCAACTTCCCCAGCGCTAATGCTGAGGGTATAGCTTCCGCCGCTCATGGGAATGTAATTGGTATCTACAGCGGCAGCAGTCACCTTGACCTTGCTGCCCGCCAGCACATAGCTGTTGTCGGTAGAAACATAGAAATGGTCCAGTTGCCCGCTGGGCTGGCTGGGTGCCACCAGAAAAATCTGATTGCTCACGGCCCGCTCACTGCCGCCGGAAGGACGGTTGACCGTTTTTGCGTTCAATGCGTCCGGCTGGGTGGTGGTAAAAGTGGTGGATCCGCCGCCGTCCAGACACAGGGCGGTGACGCAGCCAAGCTCAATCAGCCGCTGAGCCACCTGCGTCATGGATGCACCCACAGAATACCCGGACCTGCGCCCATCGATGGTGTAGAACACCAGCGTCCCGTCGGCCTTCTGGCCCACGGCGGTGCGAGGGTTCACGTCGGTGGGAAGACCGGAAACCACGCTGCCGCCCTGCACCAGCGCGTACAGCGCGCCCACGGCGTACTGCACATCCGTCCACTCAGTGGAGGCCGGTGCAGCGGTAACGCTGATGGTTGCTCCGACGGGAATGTTTTTCATGGCGTTCAAGGCATAGGCGTCCGCCTGATTGTTGACGGACAAAACCACCTTCCCCTGCGGAACGGCGGTGCCCGCCGCGTCGGCAAGCACACTGTCCACCGTCAGCACCAGCGGACTGCCGTTTAAGGCCAGAGAGCCGCTTTGAACCGTGCACACCACATCCACCCCCGGCTCTGAGGTGCCGGTGGTGTGTTTGGAGTTAAATTCGTAAGTATAGAGGTATATCCCGGCGCCGGAAACCCGGGCCTTGTTGACGGCGGTAAGCTGGCGCACCACCCGCGCGGGAAAGTCGCCATTGTCCAACATTTCATAGCCAAGGTCGGCAGTGACCTTCACGGCGGGCTTGCCCAGCACGGCGGAGCCATCCTGTCGGAATCCGATGGCCCAATAGCCACCGTCGGAGCTTTTCAGCTCTCCCTGCGCCGCCACTATGCCGATCGGAAGGCCGTTGTTCACATTGTAAAAATCGCCGTTCAGGCCCGCCACCACGCGGTAGCCCTGACTCTCCAGCGCTTGCGCGGCGGAGGAGACGGTGTTGCAGGATGTGAGTACGCTGCCATAGCTCACCATAGGCGTTGCGGAGGAGCCGGGCCTATATGTAATCAGGTTTTCCACCCGCATATCGTTGTAGGCGGTGCTCCAGAACACATTGGTGGACAATTGCGTATCCCGGTGCACGGGGACATCCTTTTGAAGCAGGTCCTCGCCCAGCGCGGCAGACGCCGCGGCGGGAACTGTCAGCGCACACAGCAAAGATGCTGCCAAAACGCTGGAAAAAATGCGGCGCAGGTAGTTTTTCATAACGACGTTCATTCCTCCATAATCTCTTCAAATATTGTTAAACTCATTTATTTATAACGCTTTCAGGATACCACGCCTTGAAAAGAATGTAAATCCCGCGTAGACCCTTTCTTCCATGCAATCTTTGGAAGCCATGCCGAACGGGCTCTATTGTAAAGACGTACCGGAACGGAAAAAGTTGCAGGCCGCCGGAAAGTTTGTAAACTTTCCGGCGGCCGCTGGGGATTTATTCCTTTGTATCGCTCAACCGTTCCTTTAGGGGGCTGTCCAGCGCGTTTTGAACGGCCGCGCCATCCTTATATTTCTGGACAGCGGCAGCGGTTTCCCGCACCGGGGCGATGGTTCCCGCACCGGCGACACAGCCGCCGGGACAAGCCATGCCCTCCAGCAGATAACCGTCCCGTTTTCCGGCCTTTGCAAGAGTAAGCATCTTGCGGCACTCCCGCAATCCGTCGCCATAGTCAATCAGCATCTCCCGCTCCGGGTCAATGCGCTTCACGGCTTCTACCACCGCGGCGGCCACGCCGCCGCCCACTGCGAAGCCCCGGCCTGCGCCGGTTGCCACGGTGAAATCGTCCGCCGGGTCTTCGGGAAGCTGGGAAAAGTCAATTTCCTTGGCGTCAAACATGCCCTGAAGCTCCTCAAAAGTCAGCACATAGTCCACGTCGGACCGGACGGATTTGCGGTTGGCCTCCAGCTTTTTCGCGGCACAGGGGCCGATAAAGCAGATGCGCGCGCCGGGATGTTCCTTTTTCACCATCCGGGCGGTAATCACCATGGGGGTCAGGGCCATGGAGATATAATCCTTAAAATCCGGGAACAGCTTTTTTGCCATCATGCTCCACGCGGGGCAGCAGGAGGTACCCATAAAGGGCTGCTCTGCCGGAACCTTCTCCAAAAAGTCCTCCGCTTCCTCAATGGTGCACAAATCCGCGCCCACGGCCACCTCTACCACGTCGGCAAAGCCGCAGCGGCGCATGGCGGCCTTCAGCTTTGCCGGAGAGGCGCCCTTTCCAAACTGGTTTACAAAGGCGGGAGCCACGCAGGCGATCACCTCGTCGTGGCGCTTCATGGCATGAATAATCTGAAAAATCTGGCTCTTGTCCGCGATGGCGGCAAAGGGGCAGTTTACCAGACACATGCCGCAGGAGACGCACTTGTCATAGTTAATTTTAGCCCGGCCCCGCTCATCGGATTCGATGGCGTCCATCCCGCAGGCGGCGGCGCAGGGCCGCTCCAAATTGCTGATGGCATGATAGGGACATTGATTGACGCAGCGGCCACACTTAATGCACTTGCTCTGGTCAATGTGGGAGTGCTTCATCTCGTCAAAATAAATCGCGTCCCTGGGGCAGACCGCCTGGCAGGGATGCGACATGCAACCCTGACAGCTGTCCGTCACCCGAATCCGCTTGGTGGGACACGCGTTGCAGGCAAATGAAATTACGTTTACCAGCGGTTCTTCAAAAAATTTGTCGTCCGCCGCCGCCGCTTCCTCAATGCCCTCGCTGGCAGGAGCCCGCACATCCACGGGCTGAATCGGCAGCCCGCAGGCCAGCCGTACGCGCTCCTGTACAATGGCCCGGGCCAAGAAGACGTTGCTTCGATACTGAGAATCTTCTCCAGGGACAATCGTATAAGGAATTAAGTCAACACGGGAATAGTCCCCGCCCTCATAGGCAATTTTTGCCACCTCTGTAAACACGTTTCGCCGGATATCATCTACGGCGCTGTGAATGCCACGCACTGTTCTTTCCTCCAAATGTTCGTCGTTTGTTTTGATCTTTCCTCGCGTGCACTAGATTATACAGGAGCAATCAACCAACTGCAAGTGAAAAGTCTGACAATGTGGCTGAAATACTCTGAAAACCTGATGAAACTTGTGCAGCTTTTTTGATGTTCGCTTGTCCGCGCGTTTTAATCATGCTTTTTGGGGGAAAACGGAAGAAAATTTTACTATCTGCACAATTAAAAATTCAGCTTCCCTTAAGGAATTTTTACTATTGTGTTTATGATAAAAAGCCAGTTGGCTTGGCGCAGATTGACCTGACGGTCACAAAGCTTTATAATAGGTGCATTCATAGGCTCTGTCCGCCGTATTGGCGGCGCAAGCTCCGAAAAGAAAGGGGTTCCCCCATGAACAAAAGACACAGACGGACGCTTCTGCTCTTGCTCCTTACCGCAGCGGTGCTGACGGCGGCGGTGCTGGCAGTACGCTCCACGAAAACCCGCCGGAGTCAGGAAGGACTCGGGTCTTCCGGCTCCACCTCCGGCATGATGAGCGAAAGCGCGTCCTATAAGGCAATTTCCTACCACAACGGCAGCGCCACGCTATCCTTCGCCCTGAATAAAGAAGGCGCGTGGTACTGGACCGACGATCCGGACTTTCCGCTGAATCAGGACTATCTCATTCAAATGGCGAACACGCTTTCCACGCTGAAGCCTCAGCAGACCATCACCGACGGAGCCGCGCCTGAGGATTATGGCCTTTCAGAGCCCTCCCGGACCCTGAGTGCCACCGCGTCCAACGGGCAGCTCACCACATTGGCTTTGGGCAACGCCACCTCCGACGGAAACAGCTACTATATGCTGATGAACGATTGGGAAACGACTCTCTTTATTATTTCCAACGAGCTGGTCAAGGAGATGTCCGTGGGAATTTATGACATGTTTCTTCTCCCTTCGCTTCCGACTCTGACGGAGGACCGGCTGGGAACGGTCACCCTGACAGGAGCCGTGACAACTGAGCTTTCCGCCTTCCGCGCCCAGACCCAGACCGCCGAAAGCGGGGAAGAGGCCACCCCCGAAGATGGAGGCAGCGTCACATGGCTGTGCGGCGGAGCGGACGTGACCGCGGACGAGCAGGTGCAGCGCGTGCTGACTCAGCTAACCACGCTGGAACTAGATGCATGCGTGGACTACCGTCCCTCCCACGGGGCAGCTGCCCTGTGCGGCTTTGACGCACCCACCGCCACCGTCACAGTGAACTACACCGGCGACGGCAACACCGCCCAGACACTGACGTTGTGCGTGGGCAATCCGGTGCTGACGGGCGACGGGCAGTACGTCCGGGTGAACGACGACACCACTATTTACCGCATGTCAGCGGACAAGCTGGACGCGCTGCTGGCAGTGGCCAAAAGCGGACTGGACACCGCCACCTCCGAAAACTGAGGGCTTCTTTTCGCAATCCGACAGCCGCGAAAGACGTGGGGCTGTTCGTCCGGTTTTTGATTTTTTAGGAAGGGGGCTTTTCCATGCGCGTGTTGATTGTGGAGGATGAGGTGCGCCTTGCCGCGACGTTGCGCGATCTGCTGGAATTAAACGGCTACACCGCCGACGTGAGCCACGATGGGGAAAGCGGGCTTGACAACGCCCTTACCTCTATTTACGACGTAATTTTGCTGGACGTAATGCTGCCCAAGCTCAGCGGCTTTGAGGTACTCCGCCGTCTGCGGGGAGAGGGGAGTGCCACCCCCGTGCTGATGCTTACCGCCCGTTCGGAGTTGGATGACCGGGTACGAGGGCTGGACAGCGGCGCGGATTATTACCTTACAAAGCCCTTTGAACCCAAAGAGCTGCTGGCCGCCATCCGTGCGTTGACCCGCCGGACTCCCGAGCTGCGGGACACCGCCACCCTGACCTGCGGCGATTTGAAGTTGGAGCAGTCCACCTTCACGCTCTCCTGCGCGGAGCGGTCCGTGCGACTGAGCCGCAAGGAATTTGATATGCTGGAAATGCTGATGCTGAATCAGGGGCTGGTGCTTACTAAGGAAAAGCTACTGCTGAAGGTCTGGGGTTACGAGTCCGACGCGGAGGACAACAATGTAGAGGTCTATATCTCTTTTCTACGCCGGAAGCTTCAGCATCTGCGCTCCACGGCAAAAATCATCACCCTGCGCATGGCGGGCTACAGCCTGATTCCTGAGGAGGAGACGCCATGATCCGAAGGCTCAGGCTTCAGGTGGTAGCGGTTTGTATGCTGCTGGTGACGGCGGTTTTGGGCGGCGCATTCTTTTTTATGTACACCGCCGCAAGAAACAACATCCGCGACAGCACGCAGGAGCTTTTGCGCCGGGTCGTTGTCCAGGACCCCCGAGTGGAGCGGGGACAGACCGGAATCATCATTGGCGGGGATCAAGTACAGCTCCCCTATTTTACCGTGGAGGTATGGGGAAACACCATCTATGTCACCGGCGGAACCTATTCTAACCTTGAAAACACCGAAACTCTGCGGGACATTCTGCAAAGCTGCATGGAACAGGAGCAGGAAACTGGAAATATCCCGGCCTACAACCTTCGTTATTTGCGGGTGAACAGCGGATTTTTCCAGCGCATTGCCTTTGTGGACGTTTCTATGGAAACCGCGTCGCTGCGCTCCATGGTCCGCTCCACACTGCAAATCGGCACGGCGGCTTTGCTGGTGCTGCTGGGAATTTCCGTCCTGCTGGCCCAGCTGGTCACCCGCCCGGTAGGGCGGGCGTGGGACCAGCAGCGCCAGTTTTTGTCCGACGCCTCCCACGAGCTGAAAACCCCCCTGACAGTGATCCTCTCCAACGCAGAGCTGCTGGACGACGTTCCTCTGGAGGAGCGACCTGCCCGCTGGGCGGACAACATTCTTTCCGAGGCGCGGCAGATGCGTTCCCTTGTAGAGGAGATGCTGATTTTGGCGCGAGCCGACAGTCTGGTCCGCAGCGGCGTATTTTCCGAGGTTTCCCTCTCCGACGCGACCACGGACTGCGCTCTTCTTTTCGAGCCGGTGGCCTTTGACGCGGGAAAAACCCTGGACTACGAGAGCGTCGACCCGGACGTGCTTGTCACCGGCGACGCGGACCGGCTGAAGCAGGCCATTTCCATTTTGCTGGACAACGCCATCAAATATGGCGCGGAGGGGACAAGCATTGCCCTTGCGCTTCGAAAAACGGACCGCCAGGCAAGGCTTCAGGTGGCAAATCAGGGACCGCCCATTCCGCCGGAGCAGCTTCGCCGCCTGTTTGAGCGGTTTTACCGGGCGGACGCCTCCCGGGGAGAGAAATCCGGCTTCGGCCTTGGGCTTTCCATTGCCCAAAGCATTGCCGCAGAGCACAAGGGAACCTTGCGGGCCGAGTCGGACGAAACTTCCACCCGTTTTATTCTTACGTTTCCTCTACTTCGGAAATAACGGCTTGCTTTGCGTGTTTGCGCGCCCGGATTCTGGGCGCGCAGACGTATTTTTTATCCGTGTTCTTTCTTGCTTAGAAACGAGCGCATAATTTTTTCTTTTGGGGAAATCCTACCGAAAACAACATCGGAGGCGGCTTATGGATATCACTCCAAAGGAATATGCGCAGCTTGTCAAGCAGGAATCAAAAAAATCCCCCATCGTGAAAAACACCATTCTGGCCTTTATCATCGGCGGACTGATTTGTGTGGTTGGCCAGCTTATTTTAGACGGCTGGTCCGCAGCCGGCCTTGACAAGGAGGACGCGGGCACCGCCACCTCCTGCACGCTGGTGTTTCTCTCCGCCCTGTTTACAGGGCTGAACCTTTATAGCAAACTGGCGAAATACGCCGGAGCAGGCACACTGGTCCCCATCACCGGCTTTGCAAACGCCGTGGTTTCCCCTGCCATCGACTTTCGTAGCGAGGGCTTTGTCACCGGCATGGCAGCAAAAATGTTTCTGGTGGCAGGGCCGGTGATTGTATTTGGCACGCTGGCCTCCGCCATTTACGGCGTGGTGCTGATGCTTTTGAAGTAAACCCGGAAACCCCCTGCACTCCAACGGAATACGAAAAAAAGCAAGCCGCCGCAGCGGAGAGCGGCGGCTCTTTTTTCCTGTTTGGACGGTGGGAATTTGATGGGTATTTTCCGGCGGCTTTTGACGTTTACATAACAGTGTGGAAAACCCGGTGGAAAATGTGCAAAACCCAGAAACGCAGGTCAATTCCCAAGGTGACAGACAAATTATGAAAAAGTTGGCTCCGGAACATTTCCGCCCAAATGCGCAATTTAGGACGAACATTTTCCGCATTTACCCCAGTCTTGAATTTTTTAACAGCGTATGGTACGATAATCCCGAATCAGAGGACAAAACGGAAAGGAAACAGGCAATGGCGTCAAAAAAGGACTATGGCAACGAAAGCATCTCCTCTTTGAAGGGCGCGGATCGGGTGCGCAAGCGCCCCGGCGTGATTTTTGGGTCCGACGGGCTGGAGGGCTGCGAACACGCAGTATTTGAGATTTTATCCAACGCCATCGACGAGGCCCGGGAGGGCCACGGCAGCCTCATCACCGTCACGTCATATAAGGACGGCTCCATCGAGGTGGAGGATCAGGGCCGTGGCTGCCCGGTGGACTGGAACGAGAAGGAGAACCGCTGGAACTGGGAGTTGGTATTTTGCGAACTGTACGCCGGCGGAAAATATGACAACAACACCGGCGACAACTATGAATACTCTTTGGGGCTGAACGGTCTTGGCTCCTGCGCCACCCAATATGCCTCCAAATATATGGACGTGACCGTCCGGCGGGACGGGAAAAAATACACCCTGCACTTCGAGCAGGGCGAAAACGTGGGCGGCCTCCACGAGGCGCCTTCTGACCGAGGTAAGAAAACCGGCACCACCATTCGGTGGCTGCCGGATTTGGACGTGTTTACGGACACCGCCATTCCCGCGGAATACTTTACCGACGTGTTGAAACGACAAGCCGTGGTAAACGCGGGCGTTTCGTTCCGCTTCCGCCGCGAAATGGAGACGGGAAAGTTTGTGACGGAGGACTTCGTCTATCAAAACGGTATTGTGGACTATGTGACGGAGCTGGCGGGGGAGGGAAGCCTCACCGCCCCCGTATTCTGGGAGACGGAGCGCCGGGGCCGGGACCGGGCGGACAAGCCTGAATACAAGGTAAAGCTCAGCGCGGCCTGCTGCTTTTCAAACCGGGTGAACGTCACCGAGCACTATCACAACTCCAGCTGGCTGGAGCATGGCGGCAGCCCGGAAAAGGCGGCCAAGTCCGCCTTTGTCTCAGCGCTGGACCAGTATCTCAAACAAAACAGCAAGTACCAGAAAAACGAGAGCAAAATCACCTGGGCGGACATTGAAGACTGTCTGGTGCTGGTGTCCAACAACTTTTCCACCGCCACCAGCTATGAAAATCAGACGAAAAAGGCCATCACCAACAAGTTTGTACAGGAGGCCATGACGGAATTTCTGCGGAGCAATCTGGAGATTTACTTTATCGAAAACCCCTTTGACGCAGAGAAAATTGCCGAGCAGGTGCTCATCAACAAACGCAGCCGGGAGAGCGCGGAAAAGGCCCGGCTGAACATCAAGAAAAAGCTCTCGGGCAGCATCGACATCGCCAACCGGGTGGATAAATTCGTGGACTGCCGCTCTAGGGATGTGTCCCGCCGGGAAATTTACATTGTGGAGGGTGACTCCGCTCTGGGCAGCGTGAAAATGGGCCGGGATGCGGAGTATCAGGGCATCATGCCCGTACGGGGCAAGATTTTAAACTGCCTGAAGGCAGACTATGCCCGAATATTTAAAAGTGAAATTATCACCGACCTGATGAAGGTGCTGGGCTGCGGAATCGAGGTCAAGGACAAGCACGTAAAGGATTTGGCGGAGTTTGATCTTGGGAATCTCCGGTGGAACAAGGTGGTCATCTGCACCGATGGCGACGTGGACGGCTTTCAGATCCGCACCTTGATTCTCACCATGCTCTACCGCCTTACCCCCACGCTGATTCGCAAGGGGTACGTCTATATCGCGGAAACTCCTCTCTTTGAAATTCACAGTGGGGAAAAGACCTGGTTTGCCTACTCCGACAAGGAGAAGAACGATATTGTCCGGGATTTGTCCGGAAAGAAAATGAAGGTGGACCGGTCCAAGGGTCTGGGCGAAAACGACCCCGAGATGATGTGGCTGACCACTATGAACCCCGAAACCCGGCGGCTTATCCGGGTTCAGCCCTCCGACTTTGACGAGACAGCCCGGGTGTTTGATCTCCTGCTGGGGGACAACCTTCAGGGCCGGAAGGAGCACATCGCGGAAAACGGCTTTAAATATCTGGAAGTGGCGGATATATCCTGACGGACTTGCCAATTTTTGCGCCCACGCCACACCACACCACAAGAAAGCAGGCGGCGTCCGCCGCAAATGAGGATTGATACGAATGCCAAAAAAGAAAATTCCGGAGGACGCAGTCTCCCGGGAAGCAAACCCCAACGTCCTTGGCCTGCATGCCGCGGTGGAAGACCAGCCCATCGTGGACACGCTGGAAGTCAACTATATGCCCTACGCCATGAGCGTCATTGTCTCCCGGGCTATCCCGGAGATCGATGGGTTCAAGCCCTCTCACCGAAAGCTCTTATACACCATGTACAAAATGGGGCTTTTGAACGGCGGGCGAACCAAGTCCGCCAACATCGTGGGCCAGACCATGCGCCTCAACCCCCACGGAGACGGACCCATCTACGAGACAATGGTGCGTCTCAGCGCAGGCTACGGCGCGCTGCTGACTCCTTTTGTGGACTCCAAGGGCAACTTCGGCAAGGTCTATTCCCGGGACATGGCCTATGCCGCCAGCCGATACACCGAGGCCAAACTGTCGGCCATTTGCTCCGAACTTTTCCGGGACATCGACAGCGACGCGGTGGACTTTATTGACAACTACGACAACACCATGAAAGAGCCCGCACTGCTGCCCACCACCTTTCCCAACATTCTGGTGTCCGCCAACAGCGGCATCGCCGTGGGTATGGCGTCCCAGTTCTGCGGGTTCAATTTAAAAGAGGTGTGCGACACCACTGCCGCTTATCTCAAAAATCCGGACTGCGCCCTGACGGATACCCTTCTTGCCCCGGATTTTCCCACCGGCGGAGAGCTGATCTGCGAGCCGGCGGTGCTGGAGGAGATTTACCGCACCGGCCGGGGCGGCGTGAAGGTCCGGGCAAAATGGCGCTACGTCAAGGCCGAAAATCTGATTGAGATTTACGAAATTCCATACTCCACCAGCATCGAGGCAATTTTGGACAAGGTGGCGGAGCTGATCAAGGCCGGGAAGATCAAGGAAATTTCCGACATGCGGGACGAGACGGACCGCACCGGCCTGAAGCTTACCATTGACTTGAAGCGCGGCACAGACCCGGACCGGCTGATGGCCCGGCTCTTCAAAATGACTTCCCTGCAGGATACCTGCAGCTGCAACTTCAACGTACTCATCGCCGGAATGCCAAAGGTTTTGGGCGTGCGGGCGCTGCTGGAGGAGTGGTGCGCCTGGCGGCGGGAGTCCGTCCGCCGGAGAGTGTTCTTTGTTCTGGGCAAGAAAAGGGAAAAGCTGCACCTGCTCAAAGGTCTGCGCCGGATTCTGCTGGACATTGACAAAGCCATTAAAATTATCCGGGAAACGACCGAGGAGTCTGAGGTCATCCCCAACCTGATGATTGGCTTCGGCATCGACCAAATTCAGGCAGAATATGTGGCGGAAATTCGTCTGCGGAACATCAACAAGGAGTATATTTTAAAGCGGGTGCAGGAAACCGACGCCTTGCAGGACGAGATTACGGATTTGGAGGACCTGCTGGAAAGCCCCCCGCGCATCAAGAAAATCATTATTGACGAGCTGGACGAGGTGGCGAAGAAGTACGGCCAGCCCCGCCGCACCACGCTTATTTACGGCCACGAGGTGGAAAACTTCCGCGAGGAAGAGCAGGTGGAGGATTACCCGGTGAGCGTGTTCCTCTCCCGGGAGGGGTACTTCAAAAAGATTATTCCTGCCTCTCTGCGGATGAACAGCGAGCAGAAATTCAAGGACGGAGACGCGCTGCGCCAGACTTTTGAAACCACCAACGCGTCGGAAATTATGTTCTTCACCGACAAATGTCAGGTCTACAAATGCCGCATCAACGACTTTGAAGACGCCAAGGCCAGCGTTTTGGGGGATTATCTTCCTTCGAAACTGGGGATGGACGGGGAGGAAAGCCCGGTCTTTGCCTGCCTGCCCGGGGAATATACGGGTGCGCTGCTGTTCTTTTTTGAAAACGGAAAGGCAGCCCGGGTAAATCTTTCGGCCTATCAGACGACATCCAATCGACGAAAGTTGACGGGCGCCTATTCCGACAAGTCGCCCCTGTCCTCCATTCTGCGGCTGGACAAGGAGGAGGAGTTGGCGGTTTATTCCAGCGAGCCGCGGGTTTTGATTTTCAACACCGCGCTGCTTTCTCCAAAAACCACGCGCTCCACTCAAGGCGTCGCGGTGATGACCATGAAGCCCAAGTACCACTTGGAACGGGCGGTTTTGCTGGAAGAAAGCGCCGTCGTGAATCACAGCCGCTATCGCGTGCGGGCAGTGCCCGCCGCCGGGTCGCTGCTTCGGGAGGAGGACTGCGAGGAAAAGCAGTTGGGTCTGCTGGACTGATACGCAAGGTTCGGATGAAGGGAGACGGTTTATATAGTAAAAAAAGCGCTGAGAAGTTATGGAATTATGACGCTGGGCTGCGTCATTTTCGCCCTGTCCTTCGACTGGTTTTTTGTGCCCAATCAAATCGGCGTGGGCGGCCTGACGGGCCTTGCCCAAGTCATCAACGTTTTGCTGCCCTGGGCTTCGGTTGGTATTGTGACTGCGATATTGAACATCCCGCTTTTTTTCCTGGGGTGGAAACTCATCGGGCGGCATCTTATGATTTCTTCCCTGTTTTCGATGGTGGTCAGCTCTCTTGCCATCGACGGGATTGCCCTGCTGTACAAATTCCAGCCCATGGACACCATGCTGGCCTGCCTTATGGGTGGAGCCATGATGGGCGTGGGGATGGGTCTGGTTTTCACTCAAGGGGCCACCACCGGCGGCACAGACATGATCGCCCGGCTTTTGGGTTTGAAGTTCCCCTGGCTCCCCATGGGCCGTTTGGTGCTGTTTCCCGACTTTGTGGTGCTGGCGCTGGTGGCGGCGGTGTTTGGCAGCATGGACGCCGCGCTGTACGGTTTGGTGGCCCTGTTTGTCTCCACCGTGGTCATTGATAAGATTCTCTACGGGTTGGACGAATCCAAGGTAGCGTATATCATCTCCGATAGCTGGCGCAAAACTGCCGACGCCATTTTAGAGCGAGATCGGGGCGTGACACTGCTCACTGCTTCGGGCGCCTATACAGGGGCTGAAAAGCAGGTGCTTTTGGTTGCCTTTAAGCAACGGGAGATCGTGGAGATGAAGCACATTGTCCACGAGGCGGACCCCCGCGCATTTATGATTGTCTGCAACGCCTACGACGTACTGGGCGAGGGATTCGGGGAATACAAAAAGGAGGATTTGTAACATGGCAGATTTGAAGAAAGCAGCGAAAAGTCTGGAGGAACGGGGTTTTTCCGTGCGTCTGTTTGAGACGGCGGCCGAGTCGGCGGACTATCTCGACGGAGCTATTGACGGAAAAACCGTGGGCTTCGGCGGCTCCGTTACCCTGCGGGACATGGGGGTGTACGAGCGGCTGGCCACTCACAACAGCGTGTACTGGCACTGGAAGGAAACCCCCATTTCCACGGGAGAGGCTGCAACGGCACAGGTATACCTTTCCTCTGTCAACGGTCTGGACGAGGACGGAACCCTTATCAACATCGACGGAAACGGAAACCGGGTGGCTTCCATGCTCTATGGCCACGAAAAGCTCTATCTGGTGGCAGGCCGCAACAAGCTTGCGGCTACTTACGAAGAGGCGCTGTGGCGTGCCCGGAACATCGCCGGGCCGAAAAACGCCCAGCGTCTGGAGCGGAAAACGCCCTGCGCCGTCAAGGGCGATAAATGCTACGATTGCAAAAGCCCCGAGCGCATCTGTCGGGGTGTTGCGGTGCTGTGGCGACCCGTCAGCGTCATGGAGACGGAGGTCATCCTCATCAACGAGGACCTGGGGTATTAATAGACCGCGGGAAACGCCCATGCAAACTCATGAGAAACGCCGGTATCCGGCATAAAACTGAACCGGAAGGGAGGTGCGGACGGATGAAACAAAAATTGTGCTTGTTGCTGGCACTATGCTTGTTGCTCTCCGGCTGCGCCTCTCTTTTGGACCGGGAATATAGCACGGTGGAGCCCCACTCCAACAAATTCTGGGAAAGTGAAGACTCCGGCACTCTGCGGGCGGAAAACTATCAGGACATTGTCAACGACCTGATGCTTCTCATCGGGCGGCACACAGATCAGGCAGTCATACGGTTTTACAGCTATGACGACGGGGTGAGCGTTGCCGACGCGTTGGAAAAAGCCGCCGCCGAGGTCCAACAGGAGACAGCCCTTGGCAGTTATGCCCTTGAATACATCACCTCTTCCTCCACCGCTCAGCGTGGGTATTACGAGCTGTCCGTTCAGCTTGGCTACCGTCGCACAGCGGAGCAAATTGCCTCCATCGTCAACGCCACCAGCGTGGCCGCGCTGCAAAGTCTTTTGGAGGCGGCGCTGGACGACGGCAAATCGGAGCTGACAGTCCGCATAGGCTACTGGCAGGCCGAGGACCGCAATGCGGTCGATCAAACAGTGGAGTCGCTTCGTGTGGCGCGGGAACTGACCCACACGCCGGAGTGGAGCATCTCCTATTATCCGGCCCAGGGGGCTGTGGAATTGATTGAATTTAATCTTGCTTTGGAGGGGAGTGCTGCGGAATCGAAGGAAATTTCGCAAATTCCGTAAAAAAGAGTTGACAGAAAGAGTGTTCTTTGCTAGAATGATTCTTGCTTCGCGGGCATAGCTCATCTGGTAGAGCGCCACCTTGCCAAGGTGGAGGTAGCGAGTTCGAGCCTCGTTGCCCGCTCCAATAAAAGCACTCTCCGCCCAATCGGGTGGGGAGTGCTTTTTATTCTGTATAAAAATTGTAGGGAGACAGACGCTTATTGGACAACAGCAGGAAAATCGCGTTTCCTTTTTCTGTTGTCAGCAGTTTTTATCAAACTCTGATGAAGATTTTTTGCATCAAATCCTGCAAAACAATTGTTGAGAAATCAATAAATTTGCCTATTTTTTAGATTTATGTATAAATCTTCTAGTTTTTCTTTCAATTTGCAACAAGATTTATGAGATTTGACCTGTTCACCTGCTGGACTTTTCAATCCGTTTATGTTAGTCTCGATGACACGGCCATTTTTTAGAGAACATGACAAAGGCTGGACAACATGGAGCCGTTCATGTGTGCGAACCGCCGAAAACGGTTTCTATTTGGAATTCTTGGGGGAAGGGGATTGTTATTCGATGGAGTCTTATCGGTATGTGTTGGACGTAGCGCTGATTATTTTGGTAACAAAGCTTTTCGGAATGCTGTCCAAGCGAGTGGATATGCCAGAGGTAGTGGGGTCTTTAATTGCAGGGTTGCTTTTGGGACCCAGCCTTTTGAATTTAGTAGAGCCCAGCGACTTTCTTTCTATGCTTTCGGAGCTGGGGGTTATTCTCCTGATGTTCAGCGCAGGGCTGCAAACAGACATTAACGAGCTGAAAAAATCCGGAAAGGCGGCGTTTTTCATCGCGCTTGCCGGCGTGCTGGTACCGCTTGGCGGAGGATACGCAATGGCGGCGACGTTCAACCCCGGGGGCGACCCTCTGGAGCATATGTTCGTAGGCACCGTATTCACCGCCACCTCCGTGTCCATCACTGTGGAGACGCTGAAGGAAATGGGCAAACTTTCCACCCGCTCTGGAAACGCAATCCTGGGCGCGGCGCTGATTGACGACATTCTGGGCCTGATTCTGCTGACCCTGATTACCGGCGCCTCCACCGGCGATGTGAGCCTGTGGATTGTGCTGATTAAAATCGGGGCGTTTTTTGCCGTATCGCTGGTTCTGGGCCTTTTTCTCCACAAGGCCATTCAAAAATGGATGGCTTCCGCCCGCTGGAACCGCAAGCGGTTTGCCGTGATTTCCGTGGCCTTCTGCTTTTTGTATGCCTATGTCGCCGAAGAGGTCTTCGGCGTGGCGGATATCATCGGCGCATTCTGTGCGGGACTGATTATTGCCAAAACCGTTCGGGCGGTCTATGTGCAGTCTCAGTGCGAGACTCTGTCCTATATGTTTCTGTCTCCCATTTTCTTTGCAAGCGTAGGACTGAAGGTAGTGCTTTCCACCATGGACGCAAATGTGGTTTTGTTGTCGGCGGCAGCCATTCTGATCGCCATTGCTACCAAAGTGGTGGGCTGCGGTCTGGGAGCAAAGCTGTTCCATTATACCAACGCGGAAAGTCTTCGCATCGGCGTGGGAATGATTTCTCGTGGCGAGGTGGCGTTGATTGTGACAAACAAGGGAATTGCCAGCGGCATCATGCCAGACGTCTTTCTGGCCCCTATGGTGTTGATGGTGGTGGTTTCCACCATTGTGACGCCCATTATGCTCCGGGCGGTGTATCCCAAGAATACGACAAAGGATTACAGCGATTTCATGCATAGTGATCTGGTGGAGAATTACCAGGAGGTACGGCAATTCGATCAGGCCGCCGAAACCATGCTGAAAATGCACGACAAGCTTCGGGGCAGCAAATCTGCCCCTTCCAGACAGGCCCCGCCTTCGCCTTCCTCGGAGGAACGCTCCGACGAAAGCAACGCCGATACGCCTTAAGCTCAAAAGCGCCGGTCCCGGATATCCGGGATCGGCGCTTTACATTTGAGAAGACGAATGCTGCTAATTTTGACTTTTTGAGCCTCAGTGACGGGCTTATGCCTCCGCTGCGGGAGATGGCTCCACTCGCATGGCCCGCATGGCGTTGAGAATCGCAAGAACGGAGACGCCCACATCAGCAAACACCGCCGCCCACATACCTGCCAGACCCAAAGCACCCAGCACCAGCACCAGCGCTTTTACACCCAGCGCAAAAGCAATGTTCTGGCGGACGATGCGCAACGTTTTGCGGGAAATACGCATGGCGGTGGCCAGCTTTCCGGGGCAGTCGTCCATCAGGACGATATCCGCCGCCTCGATGGCCGCATCGGACCCCATGGCTCCCATAGCTACGCCGATGTCCGCCCGGGTAAGAACCGGCGCGTCGTTGATGCCGTCTCCCACAAATGCCAGCTTCCCGTTTCCGGCTGCAAGCAGTCGTTCCGTCAGCTCCACCTTGTCGGCAGGCAGCAGCTCCGCATGGAATTCGTCCACGCCCAGCTCCGCCGCCACCGCAGCGGCCACAGCCTGCGCGTCTCCCGTGAGCATCACAGTCTTTTCAACACCGCTGGCCTTCAGGTCGGCAATGGCCGCCTTCGCGTCAGGCTTTACCTGATCGGAAATCACGATATGCCCGGCATAAAACCCGTCCGCAGTCACATGAACAATGGTCCCGGGCAGCTCGCAGGGAAGCCAGCTTGCGCTTTCCCGCTCCATCATCCGGGCGTTGCCTACGCAGATTCTGTGGCCGTCAATGCTGGCGCATACTCCGTGTCCGGAAATCTCCTCCACATTCTTCGCACGGGCGGAATCCATCTGGGCGGCGCAGGCCGCCCGCAGGGAACCAGCGATGGGGTGGTCGGAAAATTGCTCCGCCAATGCGGCCCACTCCAAAATCTGCTCTTTGGTATACCCCTCTTCGGGATGGACAGCGGAAACGGAAAACACGCCCTTTGTCAGGGTGCCCGTCTTATCAAACACAACGGTTTTTGTCTCTGCCAGAGCTTCCAGATAGTTTCCGCCCTTCACCAGAATGCCGCTGCGGGACGCGCCACCGATTCCGCCGAAAAAACTCAGCGGCACGGAAATCACTAGGGCGCAGGGGCAGGAGATGACCAGAAACACCAACGCCCGGTGAAGCCAATCGCTCCAAACCGTTCCCGCCAGAAATGCGGGAGGCGCAGGCAGCACCGCCAGCGCCAGCGTGGGAATGAGAAACAGCAGCGCCGCCGCAAGCACCACGCTGGGGGTATAGTACCGGGCAAAGCGGGTGATAAAGCTCTCACTTTGGGACTTTCGTTCTCCGGCGTTTTCCACCATTTCAAGAATCTTTGAAACGGTGGATTCTTCCGCTGGCTTTGTCACCATTACCCGGAGCACGCCCCGCAGGTTTACGCACCCACTGAGAATCGCATCTCCCGGTCCCACATCCCGGGGGACCGCCTCGCCGGTGAGGGCGGCAGTATCCAGAACAGAGCTTCCCTCCGTCACCACGCCGTCCAGCGGAACCCGCTCGCCGGGCTTAATCATCACGGTTTCGCCCACGGCGACGTCCTGGGGGTCCTCCTGCGTAATCACGCCCTCCCGTTCCACATTGGCGGTGTCGGGCCGGATGTCCATGAGAGAAGCGATGGATTTTCGGGACTTACCCACCGCATAGTCCTGAAACAGCTCACCCACCTGATAAAACAGCATCACGAACACCGCTTCGGCATATTCTCCGGTGCCAAACGCGCCCACGGTGGCAACCGACATCAGGAAGTTCTCGTCAAACACCTGCCCGTTTGCAATATTGCGTACCGCACGCCACAAAACATCCCACCCGATGATGCCATAGGGCACCAGATAGCACAGCGCAAGCGCCAGCCCCGACAAGGGCAGAAAATGGATCACGACCAGTAGCACGGCCGCAGCCAGAATTCGAAACAGCATTTTATTCTGTTTTTTACTCATACAAATATCTTCTCCTCCGCCCCGCCGTGTTTTTCAGCGGCGGAATTTGTTTCGCGGCGTGCGGCCCCTGAGCGCGTCCGCCGCTTTCCCGGACTCAGCGGTTAATGACGCAGTCTGGCTCCACCTTGTGGCAGACGCGGACCACTTCGTCCAGAATCGCGTCAAACCGCGCGTCCTCCGCATCCAAGGTCAACTTCTGGGCCATAAAGCTGACGGTGGCGCCGTTTACGCCGTCAATCTTTTTAATGGCGTCCTCCATTTTTGCGGCGCAGGCGGCGCAGTCCAAATCGGTCAATCCAAAACGCTTTTTCATACAAACATCCTCCTGAAGATTATTTATTTGTTCGTCGTCCCCTCGGGCGGCGCGGAATACGAGTTTATTCAGAAACGTGCTCCATGCCCTGATCGATGATGGTGCGTACATGACTGTCCGCCAGCGCGTAAAACACCGTTTTTCCCTCCCGGCGGGACTTGATCAGCCGCGTGTTTTTCAGCGCCCGAAGCTGATGGGAAATCGCAGACTGCGTCATTCCCAGCAGCGCCGCAATGTCGCACACGCACATTTCCGACGCGCTGAGCACATAGAGAATACGGATGCGGGTGGAATCCCCGAAAATGCGGAACAACTCCGTCAGATCGTAAAGCGCGTCTTCGTCCGGCATTTCACTGCGGACCTTTTTCACCACGTCCTCGTGAACGCAGAGTAGTTCGCAAGCTTCGACGTTGTATCGGTCTTCCATGTTCACTCTCCTTTCATATGAACACTTGAACGATTGTTCATATGTTGTATTATATACGGGTTTTGCAGTTTGTCAACCACTTTTACGAAAGTGTGGAAAATTTCCCTCAACTGTGGTAGACTAGTTCTATTATTTTCGATAAAGATGAGGAGATATCCATGTCCACACTGGAAGAGATTAAAAACAACCGTATTCAGCAAAACCACTTTATGACCTATAATTCTATTGAGTTGAGCGCGCTGGAGCAGGACCGGGCCGAGTGCCGCCTGACGCTGCGCGAGGAAAGCACCAATCCCTACGGGATACTGCACGGCGGCGCGCTGTACACCATGGCGGACTGCGCCACCGGCTCCGCCGCTCATTCCGACGGACGGACCTACGTCACCCAGAACAGCTCCATGAGCTTTCTTGCGAACATTAAAGAGGGGACGGCAGTGGCTTCCGCCGCCGTGGTTCACCGGGGAAGAAAAACCTGCCTTGTCAATGTAAATGTTACCAGTGAAGCCACCGGCAAGCTGCTGGCTACCGGCTCTTTCACTTTCTTCTGCACTTCCAAGGAATAATCCGAGAATAGAACACAGTGCCCGCGGGCAAGGGCCTGCGGGCATGTTTTCCGGTACATTTCCGGCAGGGAAGGCAGCGATTGCCCGCCTGTCGGGATCGTTTAATATTTATACCATCACTGCTGGCGGGCGCCGTGCGCCGCCAAAGGAGGCCGCCTTGAAAGAGGAACGAAAAAGTCTGGGGCTATATATCCACATTCCTTTCTGCGCCAAAAAATGCGACTATTGCGATTTTTACTCCCTCTCTGGCGAAGAGGACCGCATGGACGCATACACGCAGGCGCTGGAAGCGCAGCTTCTGGAGCTGGCTCCCCGGGCCGGGCTTCATACGGTGGACAGCGTGTATTTCGGCGGGGGTACGCCCACGCTGCTTGGCACGAAGCGGCTTGTCCGCCTTTTAAAAGACATTCAGAAGAAATACCTTGTGGCAAAGGACGCGGAGATTACGCTGGAGGCCAATCCCGAATCCGCCGGGGACTTTCGAGCGCTGCGGGCCCTGCGCAGCGCAGGGTTCAACCGGCTGAGCCTTGGAATGCAGTCCGCCGACGATGAAGAACTGCGCGCCATCGGGCGCATCCACAGCGCCAGTCAGGTAAAAACGGCGGTGGAGGCCGCCCGGAAGGCCAAGTTTTCAAACCTCTCCTTGGATTTGATTTACGGGTTGCCGGGGCAAAGCATGGACGTATGGAAGAAAAATCTGACCGCCGCCGTGGATTTGGCGCCCCAGCACCTGTCCTGCTACGGGCTGAAGGTGGAGGAGGGGACCCCGCTTTTTATTCGGCGAGAAACTGCGGGTCTTCCCGGCGATGAGACACAGGCGGAGATGTATCTCTGGACGGTGGACTATCTCCGACGGCACGGGTTTTTCCAGTATGAGATTTCCAACTTTGCGCGGACAGGCTTTGAATCCCGGCACAACCTAAAATATTGGACTTTGGGTGAGTATGCAGGCTTTGGCCCCGGCGCACATTCGGATTTTGGCAACGTGCGCTATGCCTATGAGCGGGATTTGGAGGGGTATATTTCCGGGATGAAAACCGGCGGTCCTTTGCTTTCGGAAAACGAACGCATACCCCCGTTGGATCGGGACACGGAATGGCTGATGATGGGTCTGCGCACTGTCCGGGGGCTGGACCCCAAGGTGTTTGAAAACCTGTTTCGTCGCCGATTTGACTGCTTTCTTCCCTTTTTGGAGGAGTGCCGCAAGTCGGGCTACGCGATGGAGGAAGACGGACGGTGGTGCCTGACGCCGGAGGGCTTTCTTGTCTCCAACCAAATTATCGGCGGAATGCTGGACGCGCTGGGCGCGGACAAAATACGCCGAGAGGAGGCCCGGGCGAGGGGGGACTTCCGGGTGGATTTGGGCTGAGTCTTTCCGTGTTGCATTCGTGCCGCGCAAATTTTCTTTTACCTTCGCTTTTTGTGGAAGCGCAAACCTTCTGAAACCTATTTAAGCCGGCCCCGGTTAGTTTGACCGGGGCCGGCTGTTCTATCCTGTTTTTGGTTTTGATTACTTGCTTCTGGCCAGTAAATACTCTCCCATTTCCCGGGCAAACAGTTCTCCTGCCAGCGCGGCCTCCTCCGGAGAATTGCCCGCAGCCCCCATTTCCAGCAAAAGGGAGCCAGTGGTGGCGTGCTGATTGTAGCGGGAGTTTCGTAGGAGAATGGGGCGCATCAGCGTGGGGTAGTTTTGGGAAATATTTTGTTGCAAGGCCGTGGCCAGCTTCAGATTTTCCATCCACTTTGGATGGGCCAGACCGCTTCCGTCGCTTCCCACCACCATACTGATTTGAGCGATGTTTCCCACTCCCTCCACAGGAGAAATTACCTTATATTCGTTGCCCTCCGTGTCTTCGATTGCGTCCCGGTGAATATCCAGAATGAAGTGAATGGACGGGTACTGCGTAAGATAGCTCTCAATCGCCTTTAGAGACCGATCATAGGAGCCGGAATAGGAGGGGTAATCATACAGCGTCCGGTCGTGAAGCACAGAGATGCCAAGCTCTCCAAAGGTTTGGGCCATCACGTCTCCCACTCCCACCACATTGTACCGGGTTTCAAGGCACCGGCGATTTCCGCAATAGTCCACGTTTTCACCCGGTGCGGGGGTATAGGCCTCACTTCCGTGGGTATGAATAATCAGAATCTGGGGTTCCTCTTCGGTAAGCCCCGCGTCAAAGGAGGCTGTCAGGTCCTGAACGGACAGTGTGTGGTCGGTGCTGTTTGAGATGTAAACCTTACCGCTGACGGTGTAGCCCTCCTGCGTGTTGGGTACCAGCGTTTTGGCGGTAATTCCGTTTTCCGGGATTTCCTTCGTGGGAAGGGGAGCGGTATCCACAGGCGTTTCTTCCACTGGGATTTGCACCACCGGGTCCTGAGGCTTCTCAGGCGTCTCCGTAGACAAAAGCTTTGCCACGCTCTGTCTTGCGGAGAGCAGCAGTGGGGACTCCGACAGCGTCAGCACCGCGGCGGCAGACAGTCCGTCCTCCGGCCCAAAGTCCCCCAACTCCCATTGCAGGGCCGACAGAGAAGCGGAAGCTCCCTGCCGCAGGGCGGTTACCGCTGAGACAACGGTGTCGCTCCTGGCAGTAAGCGCCACCGCCCACAGTGTACACCCCGCTAAAACCATGGCTCCCAGCCGCCGGGGAACAGTTCGTTTTTTTACGGCTGCTTTCATTTGCATCACCTCATGGGACAACCTTATGCACGAGGACAAAAAAAAAGAAGCTCGGAGATTGCTCTCCGAGCTTCCGCTGCGACAGAAATTTTTCGCCATCCTCAAGGGAAACAGCGCGAACCGTCCTGCTCAGTCTTCGATGTATTCCCGCACGCGGTAGGTGGCCCCTACCTCATCCTCACAGATGCGGCGGCAGTTTTCGATTTCCTCCTTGGGGATAGTGTCCACCACGGTCATCATTACCTTTGGCACATACTTGCACAGCTCCTTGGCAAAGTCCTTCATGGCCTGATAGGCCCCCTTCTGCTGAGGATGGCACAGCGCGTCGTACTTTTCCGCCGTGTCCGTGTTCAACGAGACGGACACCATGTCAAACCGACCGGCAAAGTCCGGGGCGATGTCCCGGCCATGGATCAGGCTGCCGGTGCCGTTGGTGTCCATCCGGGTGAAGATATTCGTCCCGTGCTCCTTCATCCGGTCGATGACCCAGCAGATGTCCTCAATGCGGTAGCTGGGCTCGCCAAACCCGCAAAACACCAACTGCTCGTATTTGCTCAAATCCCACTTTTCAATATCTGCCAGAATTTCCTCCCGGGTAGGCTCCCGCGTAAGCCACAGGTTGTGGGTATAAATGCTGCCACCGCTGCCATTGTGGCGCAGGCAGAACTCGCAGTTGAAATTACAGCGGTTGGTCGTATTTACATACAGGTTCCCGCCGTATTCATAGGTAATAGTAAAGCCTTTCTTTTCTTCCATGGCGCTTAAACCTCGATTCCAAACAGTCGTTTCCCATTTTCCGCGGCGATGCGCGCAAGCTCAACCGGGTCCATATTCTTCCACAACGCCAGCGTCTCCGCGATGTAGCGGAGATTTCGGCTGTCGTTCCGCTTTCCCCGGTTGGGGACCGGAGTGAGATAGGGGGAATCCGTCTCCAGCAGCATCCGCTCCGGCGGAGTGATCTCCGCCACTTCTCGGCCCCGGCGGTTATTTTTATAGGTGACCGGCCCGTCAAACCCCAGATACCAGCCGCGCTTCAAAAGCACCTCCGCCAACTCCGCGCTGCCGGAATAGCAGTGAAACACTCCCCGAATGCCGGGAAATTCCGACACAACGGCAAGACAGTCTCCGTGAGCCTCCCGGTCGTGGACAATCACCGGCAAATCCAAATCTACCGCCATAGCAAGCTGGGCGCGGAAAATCTCCTTCTGAAATTCCTTGGGGGGATTTTCCTCCCAATAATAATCCAGTCCGATTTCCCCGATGGCAACGGCCTTAGGGTGGGCCGCCAGCGCCCGGATGGCGGCAAGCTCGCTCTCGCCACAGCCCGCGCAGTCCCCCGGATGAATGCCCACGGCGGCGTATACATGAGGGAATCGTTCCGCCAGCGCCACGGCAGCTCGAGAGGAGGAGACATCGCAGCCGGGGTCCACCACCAACTCGATTCCCGCTTCCGGCAAAGAGGCCAGCAGCGCATCCCGGTCTTCATCAAAAGCCGCGTCGTCATAATGGGCATGGGTATCAAAATACATGGGCAATCCTCTCAATTCGGATAGCTTTAAACAGGGCGGGGCGGTTTTCCGCCCCGCCCTGGTCAGTGTCGTTTAGCAGAGCTTTGCGCCGACGGGGATGGCGTCGTCCACCATCAAAAGGTTCAGCTTCTCCTCGCCCTTTTCCGTGTGGACGGCCGAGATCAGCATTCCGTTGGATTCCTGTCCCATCATCTTCCGGGGCGGCAGGTTCACAATGGCCACCAGCGTTTTACCCACCAGGTCTTCCGGCTCGTAAAACTTATGGATGCCGGAGAGAATCTGGCGGTCCGTACCGGTGCCATCGTCCAGAATGAATTTCAGCAGCTTGTCGGACTTTTTCACCGCCTCGCAGGCCTTCACCTTCACCACCCGAAAATCGGATTTGCAGAAGGTATCAAAGTCCACCTTTTCCGCAAGCTGGGGTTCCAGCTCCAGCGCGGGCTGGGATGCCTTGCGGGCCACTTCCTGCACCGCGTCCAGCTCCTGAAGCTCTTTTTCCATATCAATGCGGGGAAAGATGTTCTCTCCCTTGTGGACCCGCACATCTGCGGGGAGCACACCCCATTTTCCCGCGCTGTCCCAGTTCGTCTCCTCTTCGGAAGCGCCGATCTGGCTGAAAATTTCGGTGCAGCTATCGGGCGTAAAGGGCGTCAGAAGCACGGCGCAGATGCGCAGCGTCTCCAAAAGGTTATACATCACCCGGGCAAGACGGGCCTTTTTTGCCTCATCCTTTGCCAGAATCCAAGGGGCTGTTTCGTCAATATATTTATTGGCCCGGGAGATGACCTTGAAAATCTCCTCCAACCCGTTTTGCATCTGGAATTTCTCCATCTGGACCTCGTACCGGTCCCGCAGAGCGGTAGCCAGCGCGATCAGCTCCTCGTCCAGTCCGTCGGCTTCCTGCTTCGCGGGAAGCTGTCCGCCGAAATACTTCTCCACCATAGCGGTGGTGCGGGAGAGGAGGTTCCCCAGATCGTTGGCAAGGTCTGTGTTGATGCACTGAATCAACAGCTCGTTGGAGAAGTTGCCGTCCTGCCCGAAGGGGAAGGAGCGCAGCAGGAAAAAGCGCAGCGCGTCCGTTCCATACCGTTCTGCCAACAGGTAAGGGTCCACTACGTTGCCCTTGGACTTGCTCATTTTTCCGCCGTCCAGCAGCAGCCATCCATGACCGTAAACCTGCTTGGGCAGAGGCTCGCCAAGGCTCATCAGCATGGCGGGCCAGATGATGGAGTGGAACCGGACAATCTCTTTGCCCACAATGTTCACACCGGGCCACCATTTTTTATAGTCGTCATACCGGTCGTTTCCGTAGCCCAGCGCCGTGATATAGTTGCTCAGCGCATCCACCCAGACATACACCACATGTCCCGGGTCAAAGTCCACCGGGATGCCCCATGTGAAGGTCGTACGGGAAACGCATAAATCTTCAAGACCCGGCTCGATGAAGTTTTTTACCATCTCGTTCACCCGGGAGCGGGGCTGAAGGAAGTCGGTGTCCTCCAGCAGAGTGCGGATGCGGTCCGCATACTTGCTCAGGCGGAAGAAATAGGCCTCCTCCTCCGCGTCCGCCACAGGGCGGCCGCAGTCGGGACAGCAGCCGTCCTTGAGTTGGCTCTCCGTCCAGAAGGACTCGCAGGGAGTGCAGTATTTGCCCTTATAGGCACCCTTGTAAATATCTCCGTTTTCATACATCTTGCGGAAAATATACTGGGTGGATTTCACATGATAGTCGTCCGTGGTGCGGATAAAGCGGTCGTTGGAAATGTTCATCAGCTTCCACAGATCCTTCACGCCCCGGGGTCCTTCCACAATGCGATCCACAAACTCCTTGGGGGAAACATCGGCCTCCTTGGCCTTCGTCTCGATTTTCTGGCCGTGCTCGTCCGTGCCGGTGAGGAACATCACGTCGAGGCCATGAAGCCGCTTATAGCGGGCAATCGCGTCGGTTGCGACGGTGCAGTAGGAGTGGCCGATGTGAAGCTTATCCGAGGGGTAGTAAATCGGTGTTGTAATATAGAATCTCTCTTTTTCCATGGGATTTCTCCTCCTTTTCCGTCCCCCGAATGAAAGGGGCCGGGCATTGAACTCTGTAAGTGTACAGTATATTCCAAATTGCGAAAAATAACAACCCGTTCAGGCATTTTCCTCCGCAAGGCTTCCTCTGCGTTTCCACCTGCCCGAAAGATAATAAAACACGCAGAAAAGAAAGCCCCCCACCCAGCCGATGCCAAAGCCCTGAAACATCCGCTCCGGCCCGAAGTGGTTTGCAAGATAATAGACCGCGGGAACCCGCAGCACAATCATGGAGAGAACGGTTGCCAGCATGGGAACCACGCTGTCTCCCGCGCCCCGCATGGCTCCGTTGAGAATATACATCACGCCAAAGGTCACATAAGGGGGCATGATAGCAAACATATAGTGTCTTCCGGCCACCGCCACCTCCGCCTCGGGCGAGAAAAAGTGAAACAGCGCGTCGGACGCAGGCAAAAGCACCGCCGTCATCAAAAGGCACCAGAACACCGTATAGGTCACGGCAATGCGAACCCCGGTGCGCACCCGCTCGGGTTTTTTCGCCCCGGTATTCTGACCTACAAAGGCCGTGATGGAGTTGGTCAGCGCCTGCACGGGGAGAAAGGCCACGCCGTCCAGCTTGTTTCCCACGTTATAGGCGGCGGTATACGCCGTTCCAAAGGTGTTGACCTTACTCATCACCACCATGATGCCAAGGGACACCAGAGACATCTGAAGTCCCGTGGGGATACCCAGCGACATCACCTGACGGAACAGAGTTTTGTCAAAACGGAAGCAGAAGGGGTGGATGGCGATCTCCGGAAACCGCCGGTTGATATAAATAATGCCCAGCAGCCACGAAACAAGCTGGGAGATAACCGTCCCCAGTGCCACGCCCGCCACGCCCATCCCGGCGTTCAGCACCAGAACAAAATCCAGAATAATGTTCAAAACCGCGGCCACCGACAAAAACAGCAGCGTTGCCCGGCTGTTTCCGATGCCGTTTAAGATGCCCGCGTTGGTGTTATAGCCGATGGTTCCCACCAGTCCCGCGCACACAATCATCATGTAAACCCACGCACTGTGATAAACTGCCTCGTCCACCCGCAACAAAAAAAGCATGGGCTTCACCGCAAATAAAGCCAGCACCGTCACCGGAATTACGGCGACGATGAAGGTGGTGTAAATCGTGTCCACCGCGTCCCGCACCCGGTCGGGCCTGCCCGCACCGTGGTACTGGGAGATGACCACCGTACCGCCATTTGAGACCCCCATGAACAGGGAGATGAACATAAACATCACGGGAAAGCCCACGCCCACGGCGGCCAGCGCCGCGTCGCCCACGTAGTTGCCCACCACCCAAGAGTCCACCATGTTGTAAAGCTGCTGCAAAAAACTTCCCAGCAGCAAGGGAAGGGCAAATAGAAAAATGTGTCCTGCGGGGCTGCCGGAAGTCATATCCCGCAGGCCCCGGTCTTCTCTGTCCATAAAAGCTCCCGTCCTTGTTTTATTTCAGTCGCGCCATACATTCGCGCCGCTTTCACTTTACACTTTTTTTCCACATCCGGCAACGGTCTGATGCAAAAAATCTTGTTTTTTTCCACAGGAGCGGATAAACTGTGAAAAAACAGAAGGAGGAGTTCTTTATGAAGCTGATCTCGTGGAATGTCAACGGTCTGCGGGCGTGTCTTGGAAAAGGCTTTCTTGATTTTTGCGCCTCAGTGGACGCGGACGTCCTTTGTTTGCAGGAGACGAAAATGAAGCCGGAACAAGCAGATTTTGACCTGCCTGGATATGAAAAATTCTGGAACAGCGCGGACAAGCCCGGTTATTCCGGCACGGCGGTGTTTACCCGGGTCCCACCTGTAAGCGTGACCTATGGGTTTGGCGGTGACGAGCACCGCCACGAAGGCCGGATCATCACCGCCGAATTTGAGCAATTCTATCTGGTGTGCTGCTATACACCCAACGCGCAGGACGGACTGAAGCGCATTGACTACCGGATGCAGTGGGAGGATGACTTTCGGGCGTATCTTCTGGAACTGGACCGGATAAAACCGGTGGTGCTGTGCGGCGATTTGAACGTGGCCCATCAGGAGATGGATTTAAAAAATCCCAAGTCCAACCGGAACAATCCCGGCTTTTCCGATCAGGAGCGGGGAAAGATGACTGCACTTCTGGAGGCCGGCTTTTCCGACACGTTCCGAACGCTCTATCCGGAGCGAATCGCGTACTCCTGGTGGAGCTATCGCTTCCGCGCACGGGAGAAAAACGCAGGCTGGCGCATTGACTATTTTCTTGTCTCTCAGCGGCTTCAGGAAAACGTGGAGGACGCGGTCATTTATGACCAAGTATTTGGCAGCGACCACTGCCCGGTGGGTCTGGAGCTGACGGTTTAACACAGTCCCGGGTTCTCTCGTTGCAACCCCTGTTTTTTTGTGGGTGATTTTGCTCTTTCCGTTTCTTATCCCAAGAGGGCGGCCATGTCCTCGATTTCCAGTTCCTGAAGTGCCCAGTTCACGCCGTAGCCCAGCACGCGCCCAAGCTCACGCACCTGCGCGTCGATGTCCCGGGGCGTGACGGTCATGGGCTGCTTGCGACTGCGCAGGCGCTTTTCGTCAAACTCCGTCACGCCGGACTCCTCCAAAAGGTCCGCCGCCAGCGTGGCCGCGTCCACCACCGTGGGCACACCCACAGCAAACACCGGCACACCCAAAGAGTCCTTGTTCAGCGCGGCGCGGTGATTTCCCACGCCGGAGCCGGGGACGATGCCGCTGTCGCTGAGCTGAACGGCAGCGCAGACCCTTCCCGTGCGGCGGGACGCCAGCGCATCGATGGCAATGACAAAATCCGGCTCCACTTCCTTCACAAGCCCCCGCACCGCCTCGGCGGATTCTACACCGGTGGTGCCCAGTACGCCCACGGAAAATGCGGACACAGGCCGAAAGCCCCCGAATTGTTTAGGCATGGCGGCCAGCAAGTGCCGGGTGATGAGCACGCTTTCCAAGGTCAGCGGACCCACCGCGTCCGGCGTCATGGCCCGGTTTCCAAGGCCGATGACCAGCGCCGCCCCGTCCCCGGGGAGCATGGCTTTCAGCTCCGCACCCAAGGCCCGGACGGCACGCTGAAAATAATCTTCCTTTCTCTGCCAATAAGCTGTGAAATCCAGCGTGAGATAGGTTCCCACCGGCTTTCCAAGAGTTTTCGCGCCACCCTCATCCAAAATTTTCACTCGCGTCACAGGATAACCCTCCCGGCGAGACTTGCCTGCTTTCACTCCGGAGAGCTTTGCGGTCTTCTCCGCGCCCTCCTGCCACAGCTCCTGCGCCTCCAGCGCCAGGTCCGTCCGTTTTATATACATTAATTGCACGCCGCCTTCCACTAAATATAGTGTCTTTTCCGTAGGTTTTCCGGAAGCGGACACAATATGCAAAAAATCAAGGTTTTTTTGGAAAAGGGCTTGCTTTTTGCGCGGAGAACTGCTAAAATATCATTCTGCACGGTGAGATTCTAATCTCTCCAGATTTTTAATTTGCCAAAGGAGGTGTTTGGTTTGCCGAATATCAAGTCTGCCAAGAAGCGCGTTTTGGTCTCCGCAGCGAGAAACGCCCGCAACAAGGCCGAAAAATCCGAGCTGAAGACCGCCATCAAGAAGTTCGAGGCCGTTGCCGCAGAAGGCAATCGCACCGAGGCCGATGGCGTATACAAAGTCGCGGTGAAGAAAGTCGATCAGGCTGTTGCCAGCGGCGTTCTGCACAAGAACACGGCTGCGCACCGCAAGAGCGCAATGACCCTGAAGCTGAATAAGCTGGGCTAAGAATGAGGCGTCCGCTTTTGCGGGCGCCTTTTTGCGTTTGGATTTATTTTTATATGGATCGTTCAGCGCCTTTTGTTCCGTTTCCGGCTGTTAAGCTGACTTCAGGGGCATCATAGGAACGAAACGCGAACCCTGTATCATTCCTGTTAGCAGGTCGGATAGTTTTAACTGTCCGACCTGCTTTTTACATAGAGGTGCGATAATCCCCATGTATTACAGAATGTCAAAACTGGGCTGACTGCAAAAGAGTCTTTTAGATGCTATATGGTAAGCAATACTGATCCAACCATGCTTTTGGAAAAAACTCTTTTGCCGGTGCGTACCCCACCCCACAGACACGCACCCAATTTGGATCTAACGTGGAACTGAACTCTTTCCCATCCTTAAAATAAATTTTGAAACCGTAACTCCAACCATCGTAATCTGCACTTTCCATATTTTTAAACCGAAATGCATTCAGATGGTCAATCACATCCTTAATCACATTTTTATTCTTGGTAATATGCTGCTCGAAGTTATATCCGTTGCGAAATTCGATACTGTTCACATCCGAAGCATTTAAGACAAATAATTTCTCCATGGCCGCGTTTAGTGAAATCTATCGGGCAGCTATGAATTGGGCTGAAAGCTTTTGGATCGTGGACGATTTAAAACAGGAAACGGATCCTATGACCCGTGCAGAGACGGCCAATGCGCTCTATGCTTATTTTGGCAGGACTGATGTTAAAGTTGCACAACCTGAATTATCAAGCTGTTTTACAGATTTCAATGAGATTCCTGATAATTTGCGCAGCGGCGTTTTATTTGCCGAATCAAATTTTCTCATAAATGGATTCGGAGATTCAACTTTTGGGTCCAATAGACCGATAACGGTTGCCGAGCTTTCACAAATACTTTACAACGGAAAAGATTTGTTTCAAGTCTTTAACATTGCTGTCCATCACTAAACCCGGTTGATAATATGTAGCGTCATAGTTAGAAGTTGAATTTGATAATATTTGTGAAAAAACTCCCCATGTTACAATATCATCAAGGGATTTCTCATCCTGTGGTACTCCATGAAACAAGTGATTCTCCTCGCAATCATATACCGCATCTGCACACCACGCCGGAGCTTTGGCATATCCGAATACGGGGACGACCAGAGTCACCGAAAGGCAAAGAACTGCACAAACAAGACCTTGAAAAATCTTTTTCATATTCTATCACCCATATTCTAGATTATTAATGTTGATTGTTCGAAGAATTGCCTCATTGTGTTCATCAATACACGCAATATCCAGATATCTTCCGCTTTTTTGTTATGTAACTTATTACAGATACGAAACTCTATTATTGTTTAATTTATTTAAACTGTAGCACTGCATTTTAAAATGTCAACCGAAATTATCAGTATAGTGGCGTAGCCATACTTAATTCCAGCCTGAATCAAAAAGAGTAACCAACAGGTATTTATATCGGTGTTGATATCTGGGGCATGGACTTAATGAGCGCCATGGAATTTGTGAACCCTGAGGACAATGCGCCCAATGAGACCATGTGCTCCGTCGTAATTATCGAGAGGTTGAAGCGTGATCTTCTGCTAATCTGCGGCGCCGACAAGAACAACATTGGTCTAATTCCTCCTCTGTACGTGGACAAAGGTACGCTGGAAGCCGCCTTTAAAATAATTGGTAAGTCCATTGCTGTGCTGAAGGGTTAATAAGAATTACTGGAATTATTTTGAAGGTTATTGTAAAATGGACACACAGGATTATCTTGACTGAGCTTCTCTTGCCCACGCAGGGAAGGATTTTTTTTAATTGACACACTTGCATTTTATCAGGAAATGTCCGGTTTTAAGCAAATAACTGCATATGGGAGCGAAAAACAATCATGGAAGATTACAAGAGCAAATTTGTAAGCCCCGAAGAGGCTGCCGCCCGGACAGTAAAGTCGGGCGACTGGGTGGACTATGGATTTGGCGCGGGCTTTCCCGAGCTGATGGACCGGGCGCTGGCCGCACGGAAATCGGAACTGCGGGATGTGAAAATCCGGGGCGGTCTGGTGATTCGCCCCCACATTGAGGTGGTTGAGCAGGATCTCGAACAGTCCGCCTTCACCTATTACAGCTGGCACATCGGAGACTACGAACGCAAGCTGCAAGGGCAGGGTCTATGCCGCTTTATGCCCATGATCCTTCGTCAACTTCCGGAGCTTTATCGCAGACATATCCGGGTGGACGTAGCGTTCGTTCCCATTTCCCAGCCGGACGACAAGGGCTTTTGCGGTCTGGGGATTTCCAATTACGCCTGGCGCACTATTTTTATAAATGCCAAAACGGTTGTTTTTGAAATAAACGAGCATCTGCCAAGACTTCAGGGTGTGAATGGGTCCCACAGGGTTCATCTGTCCGAGGCGGATTATATCGTGGAGGGAGAGCATGAACCCCTGCCTGTGCGTACCTATCGGGAGCCCTCTCCCATTGATGTGCAAATTGCGAAGCATGTGGTTGCAGAAATCCCCAACGGCGCAGTGCTGTCTTTGGGAGTGGGCGGCGTACCCTTTACCGTGGCCAAGATGCTGGCGGATTCTGATTTAAAGGATTTAGGCTGTCATACCGGCACCATCAGCGATGCGTTTCTGGCTCTTCACAAAGCGGGAAAGCTCACCAATGCCCGGAAAGAGCTTGATACGGGGCGCTCCACATGGAATCTGGCCATGGGTTCTAAGGAGTTGTACGACTGGCTGGAACAGGAGCCGCAGCTTTTTTCTCCCGGTGATGTGGATGTTGTTCACGCGCCGGAACGGATGTGCAAAATGAAAAACTTTATCAGCATTAATGGCGGCGTAGAGCTGGACCTGATGGGTCAGGAGAACGCGGAATCCGCCGGCAGCCGCCAGCTTTCCGGCACGGGCGGGCAGCTTGACTTTTTGGAAGGGGCGTTTCGCTCCGAGGGCGGAAAAGGGTTTATCTGTCTGGCCGCTGTGCACAAGAAAAAAGACGGGACGCTCAAGTCCAACATTGTCCCCTTTATCCCCGGTGGAAGTGTGGTTTCCGCACCGCGCAGCATGATTCAATACGTGGCGACAGAGTACGGCGTGGCCAAGCTGTCGGGTCTTTCTTTGAACGAGCGGGCAGCCGCCATGATTTCCATTGCGCACCCTGACTTCCGTGAAGATCTGGCCCGTTACGCACAGGAAAATTTTTAACGGAGTCCTCAGACATCCAAAAGGCTGCTTTGCTCCAGCGTGTGGCTTACCTCCAGCGAGTTGTTTTGTCCTTCCTGCACTCAGCAGGGAAAACGGGTCCTCCGGCTTTCGCCGGAGGACCCGTTTCAGTTTAAATTCTTTTTTGCTTAGAGCAGCGGGAAAATGAACAGCTTGAACAGGAACAGGGCACCGAGCACCCACATCACGGCGCCGGCCTCCTTTGCTTTACCCTGCACAACCCGCACCAGCAGATAGAACAGGATACCGAACATAATGCCCGCGGAGATAGAGTAACCCACCACCATGAAGATGATTGCTAACACGCCGGGAACCAGCGCCTCTACCTTTGTCCACTCAAACTCTTCCATCGGCTCGCACATCATAATACCCACAACCACCAGCGCGGGTGCGGTGGCAAAACTGGGAATGGCGCCGATCACAGGGAAGAAGGGGATGGCCAACAGGAACAAAATAGCGGTGGTGACAGCGGTGAGTCCAGTGCGTCCGCCTTCTTCCACGCCGGAAGCACTTTCCACAAACGTGGTAACCGTGGAAGTACCCAGAATGGCGCCCACTGTGGTGGCCACAGCGTCGGAGGCAAAGGCCTGATTTACGCCGGGGAAGTTTCCATTTTCATCAATCATTTTCGCCTTGGTGGCCACGCCTGCAAAGGTCCCCAGTGTGTCAAAAATGTCCACATACAGGAAGGTCAGCGTGACCATAATAAATTGGGTGATGTTTTTTCCGCTGGAAAACGCGTCGCGCAAGCCGGAGAAGCACAGGCCAAAGGTTTCCGCAAGGCCCGAGAAGGAAGTGAAGCTGACCAGAGCAGAGGGGAACAGGGAATATGCGCTTGCCTCGGGATTTACCTGATACCAGCCGATTCCCTGAGCAGCCATGCCCAAAAACCATGTGACAAAGATGCCGATGAGCAGCGCGCCCTTCACCTTCTTCATCCACAGAACCACCGTAATGGCAATGCCAACAAGGGCCAAAAACACACCGGCCTGAGTCAGGTTTGAGTTTACCTCTACCAGCGTGGCTCCTCCCACAATGATGCCGGAATTCTGGAAGCCGATGAACATGATAAAAAGACCAATGCCGGCTGAAATTGCCAGACGAAGCTGCTTAGGGATTGCGATAAGCAACTTGGAGCGCACGCCAGTGAGACTGAGCAACAGGAAAATGAAGCCCTCCATCAAAACCGCCGCCAGCGCAAAGGACGGAGCGAATCCCATGGCGAATACCACCGTATAGGTAAAGAAAGCGTTCAGGCCCATTCCCGGTGCCTGCGCAAACGGCATTCCAGCCCACAGACCCATCAACATGGAGCCAAGGCACGCGGTCAGGGCGGTGGCCAAGAAAACGCCGCCTGCATTCAGTCCGGCCTGGCTCAAAATTCCCATGTTTACCGGAAGAATATAGGCCATGGTGATGAAGGTGGTGATACCCGCCAGAATTTCCGTTCTGACGGTACTTCCGCGCTCGGTGATCTTAAAAAATTTGTCCATTGGATACCTCCTAAAATTGTAAGGGTCTTGTTTTTGTCTACACGGCCCCCGCTGCCCTGACCCCCCTTCCCCCGCTGTGCAAGCGGCTTCTCAATTGGCTTTATCTTTATGGAACACAAAAAAATGCGCCACAAAGATGAAAACCAAGGGTTCTCCCATACAGTACAGCATATTACATAAGAATACCTAATATACAGTATAACATTTTATACATAAATGTCTATAATGGCAGTTTTCACAAAAAATGTTGGCCAAAATTTGCATTTGTGCATTGCTTTTTCAACAGGTCTTTTGAAAGTTTATAACTTTCTGAGAATAAAACTCCGCGTTTGTTTACAGACTGTTCACATCAAATGCATAATTCCGCAATGATTTTCGGGTATCTTAAGAATTAGCAAAGGGGACTCCCACCCCGATGCGTTTTCTCCCTCCTAAAACACACACAGCAAAAAGGACCGCTTCGGCGGTCCTTTTTGCGTGCCTTTTTAAAATGCGTTCCGCCAGACAACCACAGAGCACTTTTATCCCGTTTGCCGCTTGCCAAATCGCCACACCGCGATAGCCGCTACAACACTTTCCGTATTGCGAAATGTTCCGGTGTGGTATACTATAAGAACAAAATCTTATACTCGGGAGGCGTTTTGCATGAAAGACGGTTTTATCTCTGTCGCCTGCGGCAGTCCCCGGCTTCATCTGGCTGACTGCGCCCGCAACGCGGAGGAAACTTTTACCCTGATGCGCAAGGCAGAGCAGGCGGGGGTGAAGGTTTTGGTTCTGCCGGAGCTGGGGCTGACGGGCTATACCTGCGGCGACCTTTTTTATCAGGAAACCCTACTGCGCGGCGCGGAACAGGCGCTTTCCACCGTGCTGGAGGCCACTCGGAATCTGGAGGTCGTCACAGCCGTGGGCCTGCCGGTCCGATTTGACAACAAATTGTATAACTGCGCAGTGGTTATACAAAAAGGAATTATTCTTGGGGTAGTCCCCAAAACGCACTTGCCTAATTATGGGGAGTTTTACGAAAAGCGGCAGTTTTCCCCCGCACCCCGGGACCCATTTAACATGGTGTCGCTGTGCGGAAGCGAGATTTGCTTCGGCGCGGAAATTCTCTTTTCCTGTGAAGAGATGCCGGAGCTGACGGTGGGATTTGAAATCTGTGAGGATTTGTGGGCCCCCTGCTCTCCCTCTGTGAACATGGCCCAGATGGGGGCTACCGTCATCGGCAACCTGTCCGCCAGCAACGATTTGGTGGGGAAGGACGCCTACCGCCGCCAGCTTGTGACCATGCAGTCGGCGAAGCTTTTGTGCGGCTATGTATACACCAGCGCAGGGGAGGGGGAGTCCACCTCTGACGTGGTGTTTGGTGCACACCAGCTGATCGCCGAAAATGGAACCCTTTTGGCTGAACAGCGGTTTGAAGGCGGTCTTTTGATTTCAGAAATTGATGTGGCGCGATTGTGCTATGAACGGAGAAGAACCCAGATCATGCCGGAAAAACCGGTTTCCGCGGCTCCTGTCACAGTGCCCTTTTCCCTGACGATGGAGCGTACAAAGCTCACTCGTTATGTGGCCCCCATGCCCTTTGTTCCGGAGGAACGGGAGGACCGGGACAAGCGCTGCCGAGAAATCCTGTTGATTGCTTCCCTTGGCTTAAAGCAGCGGCTGGAGCACACGGGGTCGAAAACCACCGTAGTGGGCCTTTCCGGTGGGCTGGATTCTACACTGGCCGTGCTGATCGCCGCCCTTTCCATGAATTTACTCGGCAGACCCATGACGGATATTGTGGCCGTGACCATGCCCTGCTTCGGCACCACGGACCGCACAAAAAACAACGCGGTGATTCTGGCGGAACGCCTGGGGACCACGCTCAGGACCGTGGATATTTCCGCCACCGTCCGCAGCCACTTCCGGGACATCGGACAGGACCTGAACGACCACTCCGTCACCTTTGAAAACGGACAGGCCCGGGAACGGACGCAGGTTTTGATGGACATTGCCAACCAGACGGGTGGCCTTGTCCTCGGCACGGGAGATTTGAGCGAGCTGGCCCTTGGCTGGTGCACCTACAACGGCGACCACATGAGCAACTATGCCATCAACGCCTCCATTCCCAAGACGCTGGTGCGCCATCTGGTGGCCTACCTCGCGCGGGACAATCAGGACAAGGACGGAGATCTCACCGGCGTGTTGGAGGACATTCTGGACACGCCCGTGTCCCCGGAGCTGCTGCCCGCCGTCCGTGGCAACATTGTCCAGCGGACGGAGGACTTGGTGGGTCCTTACGAGCTGCATGACTTTTTCTTGTATTACTTTTTGCGCTGGGGCTTTGGACCAGGAAAAATTTTTCGTCTGGCGCTGTATGCCTGGGCGGGGCGATATGACCGGGCGGTGATCTTAAAGTGGCTGCGGGTGTTTTACCGGCGGTTTTTCTCCCAGCAGTTCAAGCGCAACTGCCTGCCGGACGGGCCGAAGGTCGGCTCTGTGGCGGTATCGCCCCGGGGAGACTGGCGGATGCCCAGCGACGCGCAGGTTGCCCTGTGGCAAGCGGAACTGGACACGCTGGAATAAGCGCTCTGGGGCGCGATGTCCAAAAGTCCCGGATTTTACAAGCTTAAAGGAGTTTTCATGAAAACTGTCACCATCTATACCGACGGCGCCTGTTCCGGCAATCCCGGCCCCGGAGGCTGGGGCGCTGTCCTTCTCTACGGAGAGCACCGCCGGGAGCTTTCCGGCGGCGAGCCGGCCACCACCAACAACCGCATGGAGCTGACCGCTGTGATTGAAGCGCTGTCGTTCTTAAAGGAGCCCTGTACCGTGGATTTGTGGAGCGACTCTAAATACGTAATTGACGGACTGGAAAAGGGCTGGGCCAAGGGCTGGAAAAAGCGGGGTTGGGTGAAGTCCGACAAGAAGCCCGCGCTAAACCCGGATTTATGGGATAAGCTGCTGAATCTGACGGAAACCCACACCCTTCGGTATCACTGGGTAAAGGGCCATGCCGACACTGCGGAGAACAACCGCTGCGACGAGCTGGCGGTGCTGGAAAGCAGAAAATACAAATAAGCATATTTTATTTCGAGAGTTTAAAAAATTTATCTGTGTCCTGTGAAAATAAGGAGTAGGGATATTTTATTCCCCTACTCCTTGTTTTTTTGTCTATAAGTAGGTCTATTTCTTTAAAAATGGCTTTTTGCAGAAGAAAACTATGCAAAAACAAAAAAGTTTTCCACAAAGCATGGAAAAGGGCTTGCCATTATGCAGTCCTCCAATAAAGATGTTTACAAAAATCATAATTGTTTAGCACACAGCAGAACGATTACCGATGAATTGTAAATAATCTTTATTGGAGGATTTGCTTTATGGCAAAGTTTGAATTTGAGTACACTGAAATTGATGGACTGTTATATCCCAACATTGAAATTGACGGAAAAGCCGAGCTTGACAGCTTAGGCAAATACGGGCGACTCCGTCTAAATTATCTGCACGAACAAAAATTCGGGATGTACCGTGAACTGCTTTTGACGGGTAAGCTGGCAGAACATTGCATGACCATAGAAAAGGCCGCCTTTGAAATGACAGAATGTATTCGTGCCGATTATCTGAAAGCACACCCCATGCCGGAAGACGATGCAATGGAACGCATTCGATGCTCTGAGCTTGCGCAGAAAATTGCAGATGAATGCGCATTTTATGACTTAATTCCCAGATAAACTGAATACCTTGCCATAATCGGCAGGGCACTTTCACACCATTTATTGAATTGCGATGCCCTGTTTGCTATAATTATGGCAATAGGCTTAGAGGGTGGTGTAGTTCATGGAGAATTCAATTATCTCAGAATATTACGAAATAATCTTTGATAAAATGAAAGCAGACAAATTGCTTAGTGAAGACGAAGAACTTCTGTTCCCGTCAGAGGACAATTTCTGCCGATACTGTAAACGGATTATTCAAGAGAGTGAATTGGAAACATTGCGGACAGAGGTCATGTCCTTAGAGAAGTTTGCCAACCACTATCAAGAACGGTTTAATAATATCGGTTCCGTTCATAAGGCATTTTTTGAAGAAACAGCGCATGGAAAGAAATATAAATATCTGCACATTGAACAGATGCTTTTGGCCTTCCATTATTCACCTATGCGGTTTATGGACTGGCTTTTAGAGCAGTATTGCTATATGCAGTTTTCAAAAGTAATTCCGGATTATATTGAATATCTTCAAAAAATAGGGGTGGATACCTGCGTTGACAGCTTTACCCATGAGTTGTGCCGGAGATTTTATTCCGGGTGATTTTCCCCATACCACAAAAGAACGCACAGGATAAAACCTGTGCGTTCTTTGATGTTATACCCTTATTTTTTGATTTATACTACTTACAACTACATCTCGGTCCTCGATTCAAGCGTATCTGGCCGTGAGGAGCCGTCAGACCCAAGGGCATGATAGCAGTTAAGCCCCTTGTTGTTTACTCCTTTGTGTTTTGGATAAGGCGCATGAGGATTGCCGCAACTTGAGCACGGGTAGCATCGCCGTGAGGCATCAGTTT
>NZ_DAMBZJ010000005.1:0-19316 GCF_032060045.1 Oscillibacter sp. | reverse complement strand
TGTTGCTGCCCTTTATTAGCCCGACATTAACTGCCCAGCTGAGCGAGGTCTGCGCATAGACAGAAACACTGTCATAGTCTGCGAATTCCCGAATAGCCATGCCGCCCTGTGTGGTGTCATACTTTTTATAAGCAGCATAGCGATAGAGTATCGCCGCCAACTGTTCGCGGTTGATGGAGTTTGTCGGGTTGGATCCGTCAGAAATACCATTTTCCATTGCCCAATGACGAGCATCGTCCATATCGGCTGGCATCCTGCCATCCATACGAGCAAGTACCATCCAGATCATTTGGCGGGTCATGGCCGCATCGGGGCTGAACATGGTGGCGGAAGTACCTGAGAACAGGCCATTGTTGTAAGCGTAAGCCACGCTTCCATAGCTCCATGTATTTTGGTTTACGTCCGCAAACGGGAAGCTTACAATCAGATAATGAGACAAGTGGTCAGTTGTAAATTCTACCGTTCCATCGCTGTACGTGCCATTCTTCGGCTCAATTGTACCATCGTCCTTTATGAACCAGACTGTGATGCTGTTTGCGTTTTCGCCGGATTTCAGCGTGTACGGTACAGAAACATGAATCTTGCCACTATGAAACGTGCTGGTATTGGTGCCATTCACATAGATGTTTACGTCAACGACAACCGCCGTATTTGTCTGTTTGCCAAGTGCCTCTTTCTGCGTATTGCTGAGCTTTGCATGATCCACAGCCTCAACGGAAATCTTTACGTCGCCCTTGTCTTTGATGGCATTAAGCGCAGTTTTGTCAAGGGTCACAGTACCGTTTGAAAGCACAACTTCAAGACTTGCGGAGGTAGATGCGTTATCCACTGCCGAAACAAGCTTAGATGGGATAACTATGGCATTGACCTTGAGACCGGATACATCAATTTTGATTGTGCCGGTGTTCTTAGCTGCGGAAGCAATCATTGAAAGCTGTGTGTCCGTGACAGAAATTGTTGCCGTGCCATTAGAGACAGTGGCAGACACACTAATCTTTGCGGAATCACTTGAAACCAGAACAGTGGCAGCACTGTCAGAAGATCCACCCGACGAACCTCCGGAAGACGAGTTGCTTACAATTAACACTCCGTTATGGTATATAATTTTTTCATTGTAGTTGTCACCTTCCGGTACTGATGCGTCGCTGACAGCTATTGTGTAAGTATTGCTTTTCCCCATATCTGAATCACAGGTAAGGTTTGGAAGCTTTTTTAATTCTTCATTTGGTGCAAGACCAGACACAGTATAAGTTAAAGTTGGTTTTGTATCTTTTACATATGCAGTTTTGTTATCAGCAGTAATGGTAATGGTAGCCTTACTGATGGTAAAGTTCACTACTCCACTACCGATGTAAGCTGGGTCGTTGTTGTCCACCGAAATAATCAACTTATAGTTACCTGCATTCTTAGGAGCCGCAGATAAAGTTTGTCCGCTGGCTGTTTGCCAGGTATAGGTATAACCAGAAGGAGTTATTTCCGTATTATTTGAAGTGGAAACAGGTGTGCCAGAATAACTGATTTCACTACCGTCATAAGATTTATCTGTTACAGTTACACCTGAAATAGTTACAGGGACTTTGTCAGTATAATCTACATTCACAGTGATAATACTGTCCTCATAGTTATCCATACCCGTAACATCGATGGTTACAGTATCGGAAGTATAATTCTGCATTTTGTTTACTGCAAGAATGAGCGTATCACCCTCCAGGGTTGCACTGCTTAGGGAGTTATAGCTGTTACTGGTGATCGTGAATATGGGCGTACCGCCAGGAGTCGGCGGATAACCACTGATTTGAGTCAGGTCAAGACGTAGTGTGTAGTTATCTTGATTCTTTATCATTGTTGCAGGGCTGTTCAAGGTAAATGCGTCAGCTTTCAAGATTTCTACTGTTGTAGAGATTTCTTCAACTGGCTGCTTTAGAGTATAGTTGCCTGCCATTGGCCCTGCCAGTGTCATGTTACCAATGTTAATTGCATTGTAAGGGCCTACGTCGGAGCCATTCAGGGTTCCTGTCAGCCCATTGGTGTCTACATAGACCTCATCAGAATTTATAATGCCATTTAGTTTGGCATTTGTGATATCCACCGTATTTTCGCCATCATACTTTTTATTTGAACAGGTGACCTCGGAAAGCGTTAGTTCTTTCGGTATGATCGTCGGTTTCAGCTTACGCGTTAATTTACCGTAGCTGTCAGGATTTTCAGAGGGTATAAACACGACAGAGTATTCGGTTGTATCATTTACAGTTGGGTAAATACTGTCTGCATTGTTGATTTTGTCATCCAATACCCAGCTTCCTGCTATGGCAGATGTCCCAGAATCAATAGTAAGATTGCTTAAGGGAGTCCCATAAACTGCACTGCCAAAACTTGGCTCACCAGCAATAGGTAGTGTTTTTTCAGTGGTAAAGCTTAAAGCCTGTGTAGTCACATTGCCTGCCTTATCCTTGACCATTGCGGTAAAGTCGTATTGTGTATTAGGAAACAGATTTGAAATGTTAAATACACCGTTGTCACCACCGGTGATTGTAGGTTCACTGCCGAAGCTGGTTTTAGACAGTTCATAGCTGGCTATGTCAGAACCGTCGTCATTGGCATTTACGGTAACGATTGCTGCATTGTCAGTTATATTTGAATTGTTGATTGCTGATATTGTAGGTGCCGTTGAATCCCGCTTAATCTCAATAGTCTTAGATGCGGTGACACTGCCGTCCGCAGTCTTTTTGAGATAATAGGTGTAGCTGCCATTCATATCCTCAGTGACAGTAAGGAAGTTTTGCCAATTTGCATTTTGCCCTATTTCTTTTGAAATCTGAAACCCATTTGGGGCATTGACAGTTACATCGCCGATGTACCAGTTATCATTGCCTTTATTGGTGTCTGCCAGAACGGCTGCTTCCGTTGTTTCCAATTGTTGAATTGTAAAGTTGGCGGAGGTCGTAGTAAAGAATATAAGCTTGCCGTCCGAGGTGGGGTAGCGCTGGTCTTTGTTACGTATGGTTACGGTGGCAGTGCCTGGCTCAATATTGTTACTGTATTCTATATCGCAGTATTCCTTGAGAGCATACATATAGTAACGCTTATCGGCAGTCATAATGTAAGGCGTAATAGCCTCTCCTGTGTATGTGGCAGTATAGTTTTCGAATTGACTCGAAGAATCATCTGGTAGATAAAACAGAAGTTTAGGACTGTATGTCTCAGTGTAGACCAAGCTTTTCACCAAAGCATAGTTAAATGTTTCTGTAAAAATATAATTTTTCGAATTTTCTCCAGTTAATTCAAGGTTGGCCTGGAAGTAAATTGGTACACTAGCAGTTCCAACATTGTCCTCTCCCCGTTCAAATTCCTTTGGATTTATACTAGATTTTAAAGCAACACCTACTTTACCTTTGTCTCGTTCCAGAATCTCTGATTCTGATAAAGTGAGATTTTCTGCAATTAACTGAACCTTTGTATTACCCGCCTCGTATGCTCTAGGAAGAATACTGAATCCATTAACTTGTGTTAATTTTTTAGGCCTAATAGTACCTATATTTCCAGATGAACCCTCCTTAATATAATAATTTTTAAGGACGGGGTATACATCACGTTCCAATATATAAAACCCATAGTTATTAATGACTACATTAATTCCTGTCCCAGCATCAGGGCTAGAAAAGGTGCCGAGCATACTATCATTCGGTAGTCTGACATCCTCTAATGTTTTTATATTTTTAAAGATGTCAGCATCTTTACTTAAATACCCATCGAATGCACACGTAACATTCAATCGATCATGGATGACCAGATCGTTTGCTCCGTCATATTGCTTTACCAATTCGCCTCCAAGTGTCATTGTGAGGGCGCGCTTATCAATTGCGCATTTATTCAGAGACAGCTCCGCTTCTCCATAGTAGGAGGAGCTACTGAAAGTAACCTTATAGCGTTCTGTTATCCCAGTTCCAGCTAACTCTGCTATGCCTGTGGTGTCAATATGAGGCATAGTACCCTGCGATAAACTCCATGAGAAAACCCCTTCCTCATTTACGGGCTGACCGTCATATGTTACTTTAAGCAATTCGCAAAGGTTGTCTCCATAGGTTAATTTCTGAGAATTGCCAAGGGTGTTGCTGTCGTTATTAAAAGTTAGCGCTACAGATTGTTTTTCTGTTGTATCTGTATTAAATTTTAGTGATGACGAGGCACTGGTGTTAATGTGTGTCTCTCCATATGTCTCTTTCGGTATCCTAAGTGTATAGGAGTTATCTTTTTTTGCAGCGGTAATGCCATTAAATGTTACAGAAGAGATTTTCTCACCATTGATAGTAAGGAAAATGTCTTTCGTTGCGGAATATAGGGGTACTGACATTTCGCCATTTACTGTCAGAGCATTTTCTGAAGTATTCCAAGTACCATCATTCGTAGCATTACCTAAGTATAAGCCCTGACCAGCTAGACCCGCTAAGGCAGAAGAGATACCCGAGGTACTACCCGATTGACTGACGCTTTGTAAATTTGCTCCACTGCCTTGGTAATTTAGAGTGGTTTTCGTTGCAGTGTAGCTGTTGGAATCGTTAGCGAACAGATAAGGAGATTCACCGGCAAGAGTTAAAAGCTCTAGAGTTGGGTGGTTCTCATCATGGTAATATATCTTCTTATTATAGCTTGCGGTAATAGTGCTAGTATCATTGATGGTTTCTCGCACTAAATAATTATTATTGGGTGTAACCTCTAAGATATCTGGAACTTCCTCGTAAAGATTAAGGTCGCTTATTGAAAATTGTGCATTGTAGTCACTTAATTCAAAGAGTGATGCAGCAGAATAATCACCTCCGCCCCAGTTATTGCGGGCAGGGTCATAGACTAGATAAACGTATACCTTTTTTTCAGGGGAAGGCTTGATTACAGCCCCGAAGGTAGCTTCGCCCCCGCCTGTTTTTTCCTGCACATAAGTTCCGCTATTTGGAAGAAGGCTGCTATCTTCGACGATTTCAGGTTGCTTATTCCCTCCAACAGCATATTCCTCGCGAGACAACTGTGGATCGTAAGAATGTTGGGGACTGTTGTCTACATAGGGGACCTCAGAGTTAAAGATAAACAGTCTGAAAACGCCGTCGTGGTAGTACGTACCATTATTATCAGGCAGGTTGACCTTGAAAGTTAGCATTCGGCTAATTTCACTTGGTTTAAGAACGATACGAAAGAAGGTCGCACAGGAAGAATCACTTTGGGGTGGATTGTTAAAAGTGAAGTCCTTTGTTGAATTACCAGAAGCAATTTGTGCATGCCTTGAATCTGAATTAGTAATCTTTTTGCCATCAACGGCAAAATATCCACTGTCATCATTATCTATAGAACCGCCAACGCGGTTATCCAGCAGTGTCTGATTGCTGATAGCGTTAAGTAGCTCATCATAAGATGTCTTGCCCCACGCCGATGCTGTTATGGTCATTCCTGGCACTAGGCTTAGCACCAGGGTTAATGTTAATAACCAGCTTAATAGCCGTTTTTTCATAAAAAATTCCTCCTATGGTTTTCTATTCTCTCGGAATCTTCGCCCTTGATTTGTAAGGCTTTGGAAATTCTTTTTTATTAAAATTTCCCACCTTTCTTGGGTTTTGAATAATAATTATTTTTCAAAGCACGTTATTTTGACTTTTGTAATAATCACTTAAGATTCCGAGAGAGCATATTTTTATTTCCCCATATACCTATACAGGAAGGTTACGATCTGCGCACGAGTGCAGCCGCCATCGGGGCTGAACGCCGTGTCAGACGTACCCTTTGTGATATCCTTTTCCACTGCCCATAGGACTGCATTGTAGTAATAGGCATCCTTAGACACATCTGCAAACGGATTTGCGGATATGGACGTGGTTTCTCCCGCCGCACGCCACAGGAAGGTCATGCTCTGGCTGCGGGTCACGGTAGCGCTTGGGCTGAAGGTTGTTGGAGAAGTACCCTTCACGATGCCTTTTTCCACCGCCCAGAGGACTGCCTTGTAATAGTAGTCCTTTGCGGAAACATCGGTAAACGGACAATTTGCGGAGGACGGCTCCGGTGATCCCTCGGCGCGCCACAGGAAGGTGACCGCCTGCGCACGGGTGCAAATTTTATCCGGGCTGAACGTGGTGCCTGTTGTGCCACTTGTAATGCCTTTTTCTGTTGCCCACAGCACTGCGTCATGATAATATGCGCTGTCCGCTACATCGACAAAGGGGCTTGCGCTCTGCACCGTTTTTTCCGTCCACTTGGCGTAAACTGTGGCGCTTTTGGTCAGGGTCACGCTAGTGACCTTGGTGGTCAGTGCCGTGTCGGAATACCAGCCTGCAAAATCATAACCATCCCTGGTTGCCTTATAGCCGCTCAGGTCAACGACCGTACCGGAAGTCTTGGATACGCTGGAAATTGCCGTGCCGCCGTTTGTTTCAAAGGTTAACGTATAGCTGCTGACGGAAACACCGCCGCCCGAACCACCGCCGTTATTATTGTTGTTCCCACCAGAACTTGCTTTTTTGAGCGTTATTGCACCAAGCGCACCGGTAAGCGTTGCCGGATTGCTGGATTCATTTGTTGCAGCAAGAGTGCTTGCATTGTTTGCTATGCTAAAGTAGTGATATCCGCCTCCAACGGTGTTTCCGACCGCATCGGTTATCTTAGTTCCGCTCGGAAGCATCGATGATGGAACATTCAGCGTCTGGCTTTGTGTTTTCATTTTGGTGGTATCCACCACGCAAACGGCGGCAACGTCGGCATTTGCGGTAAAGGTGCTGCTTTCATCTATGGTAAAGCTGCCGTCTTTCACATACACACCGTAATCGCAGCCGACTGTCAGCGTCGAACCGCCGCTAACACTCACATTGCCGCTTGCATCGTTGATTTTTTCTACCTTTAAACCAACAGAGTCAGAACCAGCGGCCTTCGCAGTCAAGGATGCGCCACTCCCAACATTTACTTCGCCGCATAAAGCCGCATAGCTATTGTCAGAAGAAATGCTCAGCGTTGTACCAGAACCGATGACGTTCAACGTTCCATCGTAAACACCCAGTGACAAGCTTCCGTTTACCGTTACGTGTGCCCCTTCCTGCACGGTAACCGTATCGCCGTTAGACCCTAGGCTGATACCGCCGTTAATGACAAGGGGCGCCGTTCCTTCAAACGTTAGGTGCATAGCAGTGCCGCCAGCACCATTGATACCTCCGCTGATGGTACTGCCTGACGTGGTTTTGATGATTGTGTTATCTGGCAAGGTTAAACTACCACTCACAAAGACGTCACCAAGGGTCAGCGTATTGTTTGTATCATCCCAATGATAGCCGTCAGCTGTCAAATCGCCCCTGTCGCCGCTATCGCTTAGGTCAAGATTACTGATTTCTTTCACTGGAACACCTTCATTGGTATAGGTAGCCCATATAGGAGCACCATCTTCATTTGTCCTTACCCTTACAACACCGCTGCCTGTCAGCTTCAACGCCTTAATCTCATCCACCGTTGTGCCGAACTTCATTTGCCATATACCGTTATTCTCCAGCACACCACTGTTTTCCACCTTAACAGTGCCTTTAACAATTGCCGTTGCACCGCTATTTATTGTCACCTTTGAGCCACTACCGCTGATGGTAAGGTCGCCCGTAATGAAAGCATCACCCTCCGTGATAGTCAGGGTACTGCCATCACTAACGGTCAGGCTATATTGTTCTGTTTCCGAGAGATCCTCAAGGTTAACTGCACCTCCCATATCTCCACCACTAGCGGACACCTTTGCGCCGTTTTTGAGAACCACGTTTCCCTCTGTTAATATGCCGTAACACTTGCCGTTCATGGTAACGCTGCAGCCGTCGATGGTTAGTGCTCCCATGTTGGTGCACTGCCATGAGGAAACAATGAGAGAATCGCCGCTGCCACCCTGAATGGTCAAAGGCAGTACACCACTATTATATGCCTGTATTCCTACGCCGCTATCGGTGTTACTGTTTACAAGGCTGTTCGCCCCTTCCAGCTTAATCACGGTTTCAGCGCCCAATGTAAGAGGGGTTACACTCCCTGAGGTAATGCTGGCATGATGCAAGGTCAGGGTTGCTTTTGCTTCACCGTTTGCAGGGGTAAACAGTGCATAGCCGTCTCCTGCCTTATAATAGGTAATTTTAGCAGGAGGGGTGGATAAATCCAGCCCAGTGGAAGCGTCAACACCAGTGCTATCTACCTTCAAAATTTGGGGATTAATATTTGGTGTGCCGGTAATAGAAACTGCGCCAATTATCATGCCTGCATCACCAATGGTAACTGTGCCTTTGTCATTTGGAGTGATGATTGCCTTTGCCTTATTGTTTCCGCAAATCAGCACATCGTCCGCCTTGATGGTCACATTCGAGGATCTGATTGCCGCATTGCCGTCACTGCCGCTGGTGGAGGTAATACTCACGCTCTTGCAGTTATTTGTGCCATCCGTGTTTGTAATGCTCACACTGCTTGCCAGAATGCCATCTTGCTGAGTGCCTGCAATAGACACCTCATCTGCCTTGATGGTTAGTGTGCCCACCTGAATACCGTAGGCACTGGTGGAGGATAGCTTACCCCCAGCGGTAATGCTGACGTTTCCATCAGATGCGGCAACGGAAGCATTGCCTGCGCTCAATGTAATATCCTTGGCAGCATCCAGCGTGACCCCATCGACCTCACTGCCATCTTTTTTTTCAATGCCGCTGACTCCGTCAGTTGTCACGATAATACTGCCCTCCCCAGACGTGATGGATGCGCCGCCTGTGCCGAAATAGATAGGCACACTACCATTCTCGGAACTAATTAACGTAACATTTCTCTTTGCGTTCAAGTCAACCTTACCGTTGGTATCCAGCAAAGTATTTCCCTTGCCCATTACTGCTATTTCGCCGTTAGGTGCTTCCATAATGATGTTGCTAGCCGTAACTACTAAAGAGCCACTTACGCCGTTGTCAATGGTAAGGTTGCCTGTTGTTGCGGTCGCGGTAAGCGAGCCGTTGCCCGCACGAATGATACCTGTTGTTATGCTTGCGGCAGATAAATTAATATCGCCGTCCGTAACAATCGAATTGTTTTGGGGAGTATTAATTTTCAGTTCGCCGCCAATGTGGACGGTGACACCAGGCGCAGTGCCATCCCATGAAGCAATCCCCTTGTTGCCCGTTAAGGTCAGACTGCCTTCTCCCGTAATGCTCACAGCTTGCATATTGGGGTCAATGGCAAAGTTATAGCTGCCGTTTGCCGTCAGGATGTTTTCCCCCACTACGGTAATGTCAACCGGTTCCGGCGGCAGATAGAGGGCACGTCCGCTTGTTGTGTTGATGGTTGCGTTATTCAATTCCAACTTTGCGTTTGCTCCGCCGTCTGCTGGGGTGAATAGTGCGTAGCCATTCTCTCCTGCCTTATAACGTGTCACTTCTGTGGGCGCGTTATAGGTCGAATCATCAGTACCGTCTTGTTTCTTTCCCGAAATATTCAGCCCATTGACGCTAACGTCACCGCCATAGGGGATGAATTCACCATCTACAAGACAATATACTGTCTCCGATTCACCTGTGAGCACAATTCCGCCGCTCCCAGAAATCTCGCCAGTGATACCGGGATCATCCTTGGTTCTGTACATCATTTTCAGCGTACCATTATTCTCCAGTACGGCTCCCTCGTCCACCGTGCATATATTGATGATATTAAGCTTGGTACCACTGACAATGGTCAGCTTGGAATCACTGCCAGTTACAGCGAGCTTTTGAATCGTGTTCTCCGAGCCACCGCTCACTGTGACCTGCGTACCTGAATCTATGGTAACCACCGTGCCGCCAATGCTGGAATAGGGTCCACTCGAAGCGCTGTTGGTCAACGACAGCGTGCCGCCGCCCGTAATAAGGGTGTCACTGCCTCCATCGTTATCCAGGGCACGCTTGGTTGCATCGCTTGTGGCCAGACTATTTGTACCCTCCACATAGACGGTGACGGGAACAGGAAAAGGTCTGTCAGCCATATTCCCAGTAAGCGGCAAATCCAGCGCCGTAGCACTGTCCGTGCTGATGGTTGCGTTGTGCAGTATCACCTCGGCGGAGGTCGTTTTGCCGCTTTCTACCGTGGGGTTATACAGCACATAGCCGCTCCCTGCCTTCCAGCAATAGGCCTCCGTCAAAGCGTCATGACTCATTCCGCCCCCACTGTACATTTGAATGCCGCTGGTGTCGGCTTCGCCTTTATAGGTGTAATCGATATTGTCAATGGTGACGATGTCACCTTCGGTCAATCCCGAAAAGTCAGGATCATCCCTTGCCAATGCCGTTGCGGGCAGCAGCCCCAGCACCATGCAAAGGCAGAGCAAAATGCTAAAAAATCGTTTTTTCATGTTGTTCCTCCTTAAAATTCTCTTATATACATTGTTTTAGTATCAGTGGTATGGTTGGCTCCAAATCTGGCGGGCCAGTGCCATAAAAATTTACACCAAGTCTTCTTGCTTCGGGCTCAAACTCCCTGCGGTCGCACAGCCACAGGATGGTCAGTGTGCTGTTTTGCGTTCGCAAATAATCACAGGCGGCAAGCCCCTGGGCACCAGAATAGCCGACAATGGCAAGCTCCACAGATGGGTCGTTCCGCAAAAAATATGCCAGCTTTACATCTCCACGACGCTCCCGCTCGTCAAAAAAGCGTAAAATATGGAATCCTTTATATTGTTCTAGTATACGAGTGATTTTTTCACCAACGCCACAAAGCGCAATTTTTTTCATCATTTTTGCATTTCCTCCTTTCTCAGCTGTAAACAGCCTGTGATCGCTTCTCGCAGTTCCATATCGGATACAGGTCTGCGCAGAAAATGGGTCACACGATATTGATAGCCAAATAAGCTATAATCCTCATCAGAAATCCACAGAATGGGCACATCTGGCACTTTTTGGCGAAGCTGTCGCACCGCCTCCAGCCCAGCCACACCGTTTAATACCACAACCAGAAGGGAAAACGGCTTTAAGTCAAGCAACGGCAAAAGTGTCCGTGCGCTGTTACACTCCGTAATTTCAAGCCTTTGTGGGAAAACGGCCGCCAGCAGACGGCTTTCCCAAACATCCTCCTCCAGAAACGCCGCGCATAATGCAACATTCACGCGACCGCCTCCTTTCCTTATAAAACTAAAAAAACAACTACCAAGCCTCTTTCACAGAAGTTTGATAGTTTTTATTAAGGTAGCATTTTGTCAAGTGTTTTTCAATAGGTTATGATCAAGCGGTCGAAAATCTGCACAAGCGGTTATTTTTTTCTACAAAAATATGGTATAATGTTAACTGGATAATTATATGCAAAGGAGGAATTTCAAATGAATGCGGCAATCGTAGACGATATGGCTACTGAGTGTGAAATACTCCGCAGCCTTTTGAAACAATATGAAGCCAATCAGCAGCAGACGATGCAAATTACAGAATTTCATAGTGGCAGCGAACTGCTTAATGATTACATACCGGGTACCTATGATGTTGTCTTTATGGATATCTTTCTGAACAACGAAAACGGCGTTGACTGCGCACTGAAGCTTCGGCAGCTGGACGAGAATCTCAATCTTATTTTCCTTACCACCAGCTCAGAATTTGGTGTAAAAAGCTACGATGTCCGGGCGGCGGATTACATCGTAAAACCAGCCACATTGGACAAGCTCTCGAGGGCACTGCACTACTGCAAAATTACAGAGCCGCAGAGCCTCCCCTCCATCACGGTTACTACAAGGAATCAGCCGTTGGAAATCACACTAGACAGGATTCTTTATGCTGATTATCAGGATCGCTCCGCCTGTATCCATTTAAAGGACTATCTCGTTCCGGTATCCGGCAGCTTCTCGGAGCTTTCCGACAAGCTTTGCTCCTATTCGCAGTTTATGTCCTGCTTTAAGGGTATTGTGGTCAACCTAAAGGAAGTGCGGGAGCTAGGCGCTGATTCTCTCATCCTGAAAAATGGGGAGCAACTGCCGGTCAGCAGGCGCCTGCAACGGCAGGTACAGCAGCAGCGTCTGAGTCTCTCCGCTGGTTCGTTGCGGGGGGATGGAATATGAAGCAGATACTTGCACTGATTTTAACCGCTTTTCTGGTTTGTACAGCACTTGCACCGCCTGTACTGGCGGCAGAGGAACCGATTGTACCTGCTGAAACCACAGATACTGTTAACGATTCCGGCAGCGGTTCTGTTTCGGATGACAGTATAGACACCGCGACTCCTTCCGATGCAGATATGGTTACGGATGGTGATGAAACCAGCGGTACAGGCGACAGCACTGTCGGAGCGGGCGGAACTGAAGACAGCGCCGTTCCTGACACCTTTGACTATACCGGCAGCATCATTTCCTATACTACCCCGAATGCTTTCACAAATACGTTCAATACGGATTGCGGCGATACCGACTTTACGCAGTTACAGAATGAACTGGATTCTATCAGCATTTCCGCCACAGCACAAAAGGAGGGTTCTTCCTATCCGCTTACATTGTCTGTTACATGGGATTTCAGCACAGTGGATGCAGAGACACCCGGTACTTACACTCTGATTGGAAACATTTCCATTCCACAGGGAGCAACACTTTTGGAGGGAGTAGAAAATACGGTGTCCCTTTCCGTACAGGTAACTTCTCCGCTACTTACCATAACGCCTGCTGCAATCACTCTGGCCAGCTTCGATGAACCCTACCGGACAGATGCCGTGGCATTCCCCGTAGGAACCACGCAGGAGCAACTATCCCAGTGGTTTTCTCAGGTTACTATGGGTTTCACCGCCTATGACGCAGATGGCAACCCCTATGACTTAAACTCAGGTTCATGGTCTTTGGATGCCATAAACACTGTCACAGCTGGCGTGTACTATGCTTTTACGTCACCTGACCTTGGAACAGAGTATACTCTGGCAGACGGTGTTCCTCTGCCCCAGCAACTTTGCGCGGTTTCCATTCAGGTTCCCGGTGAACCAGATATAAACTGCTGTGTAGCGGGACGAGGCTTTCTACACTTTCCGTGGGTGCTCTCTGCCACGCAAGAGGAACAGCTGGAGGATTTTGCTGTATGGCTGCGGCAGGATGGCGGAGAATGGACAAGCTTAAGCGATGGCTTCCTGTTTGTCTCCGATGGTCTCCAGCTTTCCCAACAAGTTCTTACCTATGGAAGCACTTATGAGCTTAAGGTGACCTATCCCGGCGGTCAGACCGGTGTTCTGACCTTTCAATATGACGGAGAGCTTAGTATCCTCGATTATTCCGGCGGCGACCGGGATGGCGGCGATGTAAACGGCGGAAGTTCAGGAACCGGCACGCAACCAGCTCCAATCCCGAACCAGCCACCAGATAATTCCAATGAGGATAACAATTCAGGGGATGTTAATGATTCGCCTGATACGAGCGATTCCTCCTCAGATGCAGATGACACACCACAGGATTCAGGCTCCTCATCAGGAGAACAACAAAAGCCACAGGAGGGACAGGATTCCTCATTAGGCGGAAATGAGCCGGCTCCAACTGAGCTAGAGTCCCCCAGTGACTCTCAAAGTAACGACAGTCATAACAACGATGGCAATTCACAGGCTCAGATTCCCGTAACAGAGAAACCGACAGCCGTGACTCCTGCCACAGAAGCTGAATCAGCGGTACCAGTGTTTTCCGATGCTTTCTTCACACGGGAAGCAGAGAGTACATCTGCTGAGCAGAAAAACGATACAGTACCCAAACCCAACGACAGTGCTCAATTAGTGATGAACCCGGTAACGGACGATAACAATACACAGTTAGAGGAAAGTTCCGCATCTCAGGAATCCGTTGCTGTTACAGAATCCTATTCTCCTACCCAAACGGTCATTTCCGGTCTGCGTCTAAAGAATCTCTGCAAAGAGGAAGAAAGCGTCGTGTTTGGTTCCGGCAATGTAACCGTCAGTATTCCAAGCAAGCTGCTTTTAGCGCTGGACTTATCGGATACGGATACTCTGACTGTTAGGCTGCCCCAACCAGAAAGCAATCAGATTGTGCTTGCAGTGGAGGTTTCCGGCAAACCGGTTACGCAGCTTTCGGGAACAGTATTACGACTTCGATTCATGCCAAAGTCGGAAAATACGGATATCACCATACAAAACGAAGCTGGCGGAAAAATTACAGATGTTTCCTATGACGGGGAGCTTCTGCGCTTTGCAGTAAATGCAACGGGGACATATACCATTACAGAATTATTAAGTACACAGGAGACTGGGAAAAGTACATCACCGCTACTTCCTGTATCCGGCGGCTTGCTTTTGACCGCTGGAGGAATTACATTTTTCAGGAGGAAACGCCATGGATAAAAAACCTTTTGTATTACGGCGGTCTTTGGCGCTGCTTCTGATGGTTGCCCTTTCCTCCTCTCTGTTTCTTGCCCTATACCATTTTGACAACAAGTACACAAAAGCTACACCTCAGGCCATTAACGGTGCGCTGTATGTTTCAGAAGCGGACTGGACAGACACACCCATCCGCTATCTTCGGGATGGCTGGCGTTTCTATGCAGACCGCCTGCTGACACCAGAAACCTTAAAACAACAGGGTGACAATTATCAGTACCTGTCCATTGGAGAGCAGTCTAATTTTTCCATGGAAGACGCCCGCCGCTCCCCTCACGGAAGTGCAAGCTACGCCTTAACGCTGTATCTGCCGGAGGAGGAACATACCTATGCCATTGAACTGCCCGAAGTCTATTCCGCCTACCGATTTTACATTGATGATAAACTGAAGCTGCAAATGGGCGAACCAAACCCAGATGATTATCAGGATCAGGCCCAATGCCGTGTCATCACCTTCGAAGGCTCAGGCAAAGTGACACTTCTGCTTGCAGTCAGTGACCACTCTTTTGTATACAGCGGTATGGTTTATCCACCTTCCTTGGGTGAACCCCTAAATGTTTACACAATCCGCGGATTGCGGTTCGGGATTTGCCTGATTCTGGTCACGGTAACACTGGTGCTTGCAATTTTCAGCTTTTACCTTGCTATCCGTACCCGCCGTGGGAACAATATCTGGATCTTTTTCCTTTTGTGCCTTTCGACCGCAGTGTTTACTTCATATAGCGTAGTGCATGGTATTTTGCCGTTGCCGATTCAGCCATGGTACACAGTAGAACTGGTCAGCGGGTATCTGGTAACGTTGCTTGTGATCATTCTCCACAATCGCATCTGCGATACAAAAAGAGCTATGCAGGTAATCAGCGGCGCCGCCTCCGGAGTTGTCTGTGTGTTGGCACTTCTTTACGGATTGTTTGCCTCACATCTGACACTGCCGGTAATGCTTGCCTTTTCCAATCTGGTTTTCGGTTTCAAGCTGCTTACCGCTGTTTATCTTCTGTTTACCGCTGCTATGGCGGTACGTCAAAATATAGAAAAGGCGACCATACTGCTCTATGCGGATATTATCTATGCCTGCGCCTTTGTCTGGGATCGCCTCCTGCCGAACTACGAGCCAATCCTTAGCGGCTGGTTTCAGGAATGGGGCAGCTTAAGTCTTGTCATCGCAACCGGCGTGGTGCTGGGGTATGATATTACCATGGGTTACCGCCACAGCCTTGTATACGCCGAGGAACAGCGGCAGATGAAACGACAGCTTACCATGCAGGTGGAGCACCTGCGGCAGATGAATCAGAAGGTGGAGGAAAGTGCTAAGCTGCGCCATGACTTCCGCCATCACTTACGCACCCTGATGAGCCTGGCCGGAGAAGGACACTGTGAGGAACTTGAGAACTATATCCGTAGTATCACGGAAATCAACGAGGGTACCCGGCTTGGCCGTCTCACTGATAACATCGAGCTGGACGCACTGGTGCAGTATTACAGCAATCTTGCACAGTCTGCCGGTATCCAGTTCCGTGCAAGGCTCTCGCTTCCCGCAGTGCTGAATTTTCCGATTGTGGATCTTTGCGGTCTTCTTGGAAACCTGATGGAAAATGCGGTGGAAGCCTGCCAGCGTCAGCAGACCGGGGATAAAACCATTTTTATCGCCGGTCGGGTACAGGACGGTCAGCTTGAATTTGTTGTGGACAACAGCTTTGACGGGGAACTCAAAACCAGAGGTGGAAAATATTTATCCTCTAAGCGAAGTGGCTTTGGCCTTGGCGTTTCCTCTGTCTTGGAAACCGTGGAGCGGTATAACGGTGTAATCAATCTGTACGCCGATGAAAAGGGCTTCCACGCAGAGCTATCCCTGCCGACAGGGGCAGCAAAAAGAATACCTTCACCGGTATAACCGAAGTCTATTACTTGCTTTTTTGCTTTTAAACATTCTTTACAAACTGCATTTTTTGTAGTACTATGAACTTACAACCTTGAACTTTGACAAATGAACATCGTATCCCGCAATGCAACGTGAGCATTGGGCGAGCGACGAGCCGAAGGGCGCTGACGGAAGTTCATTTCCGGCGATAAACCTTGCGGCGGTTACTGTTGTGTGGTACAGCAGAATTGCAACAACCCCCATGCGTAATCATGATACTTCTGCTATGGCGGCAGGCCTAAAGATGGCAACATGCATCACCCTGATTTGAGAAAGAATCGGGGGCGGCTGTTATGGGATTTGCGTAACCGGCAAATCGGCATTGTGGACTGGAAAACCTTTTTATTACACTTTTATAATTTTATGAATGTCCGATTTTTAAAAAGAAACAGCCGGTTCCAAGGGGATAGTATGTTCATTTGCAGAATAGAATTGTGACCAAATAGCTCTGTGTGATTTCTCGCACAGAGCTATTTTTGCGTCTGTTTGAGGGCAAGAGTGTAAAATGCCTATATTTATTAGGTAATTTTGCACTCTTGCCCTCTTTTCTTTTTACGGAGAGTGTCAGACAACGGAGACGGATTCACACCCGAAGGGTGTGGCAAGCGTCCTATCTGTCGGACATTCGTCCTCGCCCCTTGCGGTGCGCAGATAGTTTTCCTGCTCCGCAGAGTTAAAAGACACAAATGCTTTTGCACCCTTGGAACTCCATTCAGAAAGGAGTGCTACCATGAACAGAACCCATAAAATTTCGTTTCGGGTGTCGGACTATGAACGTAATCTGATACAGTCCAAGGTTAAAAAGTCGGGTATCCGAATGTCAGATTTCTGCCGTCATGCAGTGTTGGGCAAGGAAGTCTGCAACATCACAGGGCTGGACAAATGCAGTTATGAGCTGAATAAAATCGGCAATAACCTCAACCAACTCACTGTACTTTGCCACCAGAGGGCTGTGCAGAATCCGAACCTTGAAACAATGCAGATACAGCTTTCAACTGTGCTAGAACGCATTTATACAGCCTTGGGAGGTGATGACGATGGCGATTGTCAAGCCGATTAAGGTGCGTATCGGCAACCTTGCAGGACTGCGGGCGGTGCTGGATTATATTAAGGATGACCGCAAGACCCAAAACGGAGCATTGGTCTACTGTAAGGACTTGCTAAAGGGCAAGGAATACCAGCAGATGGTCATTACCAAACGTGCCTTTCACAAGGACACAGGACGGCAGTATGCCCACTTTGTCCAGAGCTTTGATCCAAGAGACAACGTATCCACCAAACTGGCATACAAAATCGGTCAGGAATTTATCAAACGATATGAGTATTTTCATGGCTTTCAAGTGATGATGGCAGTACATACTAATGAACCGCATATGCACATTCATTATATCGTCAACTCTGTCAGTCATGAGAACGGCTGTAAATGGCAGTCCAGTCCAGAGGATTTGAAACGTATACGTTCTCTTTCCGATGAACTCTGTCTGGAATATGGACTATCGGTGATTGAGCATGGCAGAAAGGGACACCGTTCCTATGGTGAGTATTCTCAAACAGCAAGCTGGAAACGGCAGCTGGCACAGGACATTGCAAATAACCTTGCCCTTAGTCATAGCCGTGCGGACTTCATGCACCGCATGGCAAGTCTCGGAATAGATGCCGATGTGGGTGAAAAAAGCACTTTATTTACCATTCCCGCAGGTGTATATGGCTTGCAATCCGAACGAAAATGTTCCAACAGGAAATTGATGTCTTATGGTGATTTTACTACAGAAAATATGCGCAACACATGGAACTGCAATGCCGGGCTGGCAAGAATCGGGGGCAGTGACATGCAGCTGTTGCAGGAGGTTTTATTGGAGCTGGGTCAGCTACATTGTCCGGATACCCCAGACCGTTATCAGGATATGTATTTTCGAGATATTCCTTTTGACGGCATGACGAAACAGGAAATCGAGATTGCCCTCTCCCGTAAGGCACTGGATTCCATGCTGGAGAAAGCACGGCAGGCACATGAAAAGGCACAGGCAGAAAACCAGCAGGCGGGATTGCTTCTGGCTACCATTACGGATACCCTTGCCGAGGTTCTGCACTGGCAGCAGGAACGACAACAAAATGCACCGTATCACCATGATTACAACGAATATGAGGAGGAAGATGAATATGAACTGTAACCGCATTAAGCTGTTTTTTCAAAGATTGCGCTGTTTGTTTGAGAGTAAAAAAGGTACATGGGAACGAGAAGAGCCGGGCAAGCGTCCGGCTCTTTGCTATGTCATCGGCGGTGTCAAATACCTTGTAAACGCTTATTTCAAAGAAGAGTCTGCACTGTCTGCGGAGGATAAAATTATCCGCCTAATCGAGCGTGACATAGAGAATAACCAGAACAAAGAATAAAATATCTGGACGCTCAAAGCGATTCTGAGTAAAATAGATTCATACAATTTATTGGGAATCGTTTTGGCTGTACAGAGGAAAGGAGTATTTGATGTTACAGTCAAACGAAAAAATCACGGCACTCTACTGCCGTTTAAGCCAAGAGGACCAGCTTGCAGGAGAATCCGGCAGTATCCAGCACCAAAAGCAGATATTGGCTGAATATGCCGAGAAAAACGGCTTTCCTAACCCCAAAATATGGGCAGATGATGGGTTTTCCGGTGTTACCTTTGACCGCCCTGCCTATAACGAAATGATGGCAGAGGTCGAAGCCGGGAACGTATCCACCATCATCGTAAAAGACCATTCACGGCTTGGCAGAAACCGTCTTGTAATGGGTTATTTGATGGAAGAAAAATTTCCCGATTACGGTATCCGCTACATAGCCATCAATGACGGTGTGGACACCGACAAGGGAGTGGACGAAAGCCTTGCAATTCGGGACTTATTTAACGAGTGGCACGCCCGTGACACCAGCAAGAAAATTAAGGCGGTGAAGATGGCAGCTGCAAAGCGTGGGGATCGGATTGGCTCCAAACCGCCCTATGGCTACCAGAAAGACCCCAATGACCCGAAACGGATTATTCCTAAGGCAACACCGTACAACGGCATAAAGAATCCACGCAATCTGCCAGAGGTG
>NZ_DAMBZJ010000004.1:115513-117939 GCF_032060045.1 Oscillibacter sp. | reverse complement strand
CCTTCACAGGAACCACAAACCGCCCGTCTCGCTGGGTGATGATGCTCTCCTGCAAAACCTTGCTGTAAGCCGGAGAGGAGATGATCCGCTGGAGCACCTGCCGGCTTTTCGCTTGCGCCGCCCGCATTTTGCGGCGGATGTCATTAAGCTCTGGACTGGCGTTGTCGGAAATGGTGTCCTCGTCCAGAATGACGGACTTAATCCGCTCCTCCAAAAACCGATTGCCGTGGAGAGACAAAAACAGGTGGTCCACGGCGGTTTTCTCGCCCGTACCATCGGAAAAATATTCTCTGGTTCGCCGGGCAGCAGTTAAAAGGCCCGCGATGATCAAAAGCTCTCGTGTGTTCAGCCCGCCGCCCCGGTCCGCCCGGTCCAGCGCTTCCCCCACCGGTTTTACTCCGAAAAAGGAGGGGCTGCCCCGCAGGCCAATCATCTCCCGCGCGGCGTCAGTCTGGTCCAGCAGGCGCAAAACCTCCTCCGGTTCCGTCTCCGGCGTCAGCGCCAAGGCACGGCGCTTGGCTTCGTCGCTCACGGCCTGATCCGCCAACAGGGAAAGCACCCTGAACAGTTCCAGCGTGCGCATAGATTTTTGAAACAATTCGCTCATATTCGATCCTTTTCGTATAAAACGTCTTTAACCGTATAAAATGTATTAAAAGCTTGTCAGACTTTTATAGTAGTCCAACGTGCGGAAGCTCCGCTCAAGCTGCGCAGACACATACCGCTCCGCCGCGTTGGAAAGCTGTTCCAGTGCCTCCCCCGTCAATGTAAACGCATAGAGCCGCCCCGGTGGACCGTAGACAATGTGCCGCAAAGCGGCCACCCCCTCCGGACGCAGAGGGAGCGCTCCCCCGCCGCCCGGACCGCCGCAAGCGGCGCAGCGCAAAACGCCCTGCACCGGGTCCAGCCGCGCGTCCGCGGGATTCTCTTTGCCGCATACGGCGCATCCGTCTACCAGCGGTTCATACCCCGCAAGGCACATCAGCCGCCACTCAAAGGCAGGCTTGGCAAGCCGCCGGGGCTTTTTCAGGGTATCCAGCGCATACAACCCATTCAACAGATGGCTTAAAAGCTCCGGGGCCGGAATTTCGGGAGAGGAAACAGCCTCGGTCAACTCCGCAAAGTAAAAGCCCAGCGCCAGTGCTTCAAAATCTGCCCGCAGCCCGTCAAACAGGGACAGGGTGGTTCCCTCGTTTAAATAATACCAGTCCCCCCGGCGATTCAGCGTCAATTCGCTGTATGCAAGGGCCTGGCAGGCGGCGGCATAGCGGCAGCCTTTCCGCCGCGCCCCCTTGGCAATCACGGAGATTTTCCCATGGTCGGGGGTGAGCACGGTGAGGATTTTGTCCGATTCCTTTGTCTCCGTCTCCCGAAGCACCACGCCCCGGGTCACAAGATCGCTCACAGTTTCCCCTCCTCATTCCGGGGCGGTTGCCTCCAGAAATTCCCGGTACATCTCATAATATTCCGGCGCACCGGTGGTCCAAAACAGTGTCCAGCAGGTATCAGCCGTCACAATTCATCACCTCTTGGAGAAGTTTGTCCCATTTTGTCGAAATTATGCCCCAAGTCCCTGTAAATACCCGGGTCTGTTTCCTATTATAGCAAGGTGAACGCCGCTTCGCAAGAGGCGAGCTTCGCCCCAAACCGCGGTTGTTCGCCTTCACTGGCCGCCAATCGAATCGCCTGGCTTCCCTCCGGCCTGCCGCTGCCGTTCCAGCGCTTTTGTCAGGGCCTCGTGCATGGGCCGGACTTTTCCGGCGAGATTGTTTTTTTCAAGAACCGCCTTGATTTCTCCTCGGGTCTGAACCATTTCCTCCCGAAAGGCGGCGGCGGAAACCCGCAGCGCCCCGTGGCCCAGAATGATCATCTGCTCCGCTGCGTCGGAGGAGACGACCCGTACCCGGTGCTCCCGTCCAAGCTGATAGGTGGTCCGCTCGATATAGGCGTCGGCCGTTTCGGCCTCCCTGGTGTACACCAGATGAATATTGTGATACTTTTCCACGGTTTCCTCGCCGCCCTTGACTTTGTACGCGTCAAACACCACGATAACCCGGCATTTGCGAAAACCCTGATAATCACTCATCAAATCGCACAGCATTCGCCGCGCCGCATCCAGATTTTCCGCCGCGGCGGCCTTCAGCTCGTCCCATGCAAAAATGACGTTGTACCCGTCCACCATCAAATACTCCGGACCTGCTGGAAGAGACGCGGCGCGATAAGCCGGGGCCGCGTCGACGGCGGGCAATGGCTTTTGAAAGGTCCTGCGCTTCACGGGGCCGTAGGTCCGCTCGAAGATGGCACGCAGCTCCTTGTCCTGCTCCATGGTCCCCGCATAGGCGGCGGAGCGGGTGGACGAAGGGCCGGAATCGCTTCGCTTCATGGGCGTTCCGTCCGGAGAAAAACCGCTGTTCACATGGGCGCGG
>NZ_DAMBZJ010000004.1:98103-115503 GCF_032060045.1 Oscillibacter sp. | reverse complement strand
CCCGCCACTTTACCACGTGCCCCGCCCCGCCCTCGCAAAAAATAGAATCCGCAGGGTTGTCCAAATCCCGCTCTGGGTCGTAGCCTATCTCTCCCACGATCTGTTCCTGCCTTGGGCAGGGCCGATAACCGCCGGGGGCGAAGGACAGCCGACCCTGCCCCTTGGTATAGGCAGCAACCTCCGCGCCGTAATCCCGCAGAGAGGACACCGGAGCCGCGCCGGTAAACAGCGCGTGTTCCCCCTGCGTCTCCGGCGGGGCAAGCTCTCCGCCCATGCGCTGCATATCCGCCATAGCGCGGCCAGTCTGGGTCTGCGGAACCGAAAGCGAAAATTCGTACCACGGCTCTAATAAGATGCTGTTCGCCCTCATCAGTCCCTGCCGCAACGCTCGCCACGCCGCCTGACGGAAGTCGCCTCCCTCCGTGTGCTTTTCGTGGGCGCGGCCCGCAAGCAGCGTAATTTTCATGTCCGTAACAGGTGCGCCGGTAAGCACGCCGGGGTGCTTTTTCCACGCAAGCTGACTCAGCGCCAAGCGCTGCCAGCCAAGCCCCAGCATCGCCTCCGGGCAGGCGGTGGCAAACCGCAATCCGGCGCCCCGCTCCAAAGGCTCCAGCAGTAGGTGGACTTCCGCATAGTGACGCAACGGCTCAAAATGCCCGATGCCCACCACGGGGGCGGCAATTGTCTCCCGGTAAACAATTGCTCCGGGCCCAAAGGTCACATCCAGATCAAACCGGTCTTTTAAAAGCCGCTGTAAAATCTCCTGCTGGAAGATGCCCATGAGCTGTACATTGATCCGCCCGGTGCGCTCCTGCCAGACCACGCGGAGCTGGGGGTCCTCATCCTCCAGCCGGCGGAGCTGGCCCAGCGCGGTATGAACATCGCAGCCATCCGGCAAAAGCACCTGACAGGTTAAAGCCGGCTCCAACACTGGCGGGGCGGAGGCAGTCTCCATGCCCAAGCCCTGCCCGGAAAAGGTATGGCTCAGGCCTGCCACGGCGCAGACCGTTCCCGCTTCGGCAGCGTCGGCAGGGCGGAATTTCGCTCCGGAATAAATTCGAAGCTGGTCTGCTTTTTCCTGCCAATCCTCTCCGTCCTGGCTGCCGGAAAGAAGATCCTTCACTCGCAGAGTTCCGCCCGTAACCTTCAAATGGGTCAGCCGGGTGCCCTGCGTGTCCCGGGAGATTTTATACACCTTCGCGCCAAACTCCTGGCCGTAATCCGGCACCGGAGCATACCGAGTGATGCAATCCAAAAGTTCTTCCACTCCGTCCAGCCGCAGCGCCGCGCCAAACAGGCAGGGAAACAGCTTTTCCTCGCCGACCAACTCCGCAACGATTTCGTCCCGCAGCGTGCCGGAGGCCAAATATTCCTCCATGGCGGCCTCGCCGCACAGCGCCATTTCCTCTTCCCGCTCGGAAAAAGGTCGGGAGAAATCCACGCAGCCGCCGTCCAGCCCCCTCTTCAGCTCCGTGAGGAGCGCGGCGCGGTCCGTACCCGGCTGGTCCATTTTGTTCACAAATAAAATGGTGGGTACGCCGTATCGCCGCAGCAGACGCCAAAGAGTCAGGGTGTGGCCCTGCACGCCATCCGCCCCGCTGATGACCAGCACCGCGCAGTCCAGCACCGAAAGCGTCCGCTCCGTCTCGGCGGAAAAATCCGCGTGACCGGGCGTATCTAGCAGAGTCAGCTCTCGTTCTCCAAGGGGCAGCACCGCCTGCTTTGAGAAAATCGTCACGCCCCGTTCCCGCTCCAGCGCGAAGGTATCTAAAAACGCGTCACCATGGTCCACCCGACCCAGACGCCGCAGCGCGCCGCCCACATAGAGAAGTCCCTCCGTCAGGGTGGTCTTTCCCGCGTCCACATGGGCCAATATCCCGACTACCAGCTTTTTCATCGTTTACTCCGCTCTTCTCCGCTTGAATTCCGTTAAATTTCTCTCAGTATAGCAGTCTTGGGGCTCCCGGTCAAAAATAACATTTGCTTTTACGAAAATATTCACTATAATGGCAGTGATGGAATCGTGTAAAGATTTCTTAACGGCACATGCCGTAGGACAACAACTGTGAAATTTGAGGATCGTAGCTATGAAAATCATTATCGTGGGCGCTGGAAAAGTCGGACTGGCGCTGGCGCAGAGCCTTTCCCGGGAACACAGCGTCACCGTGATCGACCAAAACCCCCGGCTTGTAGAGCACACTGTCAACGTATACGACGTGATGGGCGTGTGCGGCAACGGTGCCAGTGCCGAAGTGCTGAAAGAGGCGGACGCTGGACGAACCGAGCTACTCATCGCCACCGCCCCCACCGACGAGCTAAACATCCTGATTTGTCTGGTGGCAAAATATTTGGGCGTGGAATACACCATCGCTCGCATCCGCCATCCGGAATACGGAGAGCAGCTTCGCTATATGCGAAGCACTTTGGGCCTGTCCATGGCCATTAACCCGGAGCGGGCCACCGCCCGGGAGATTGCCCGCGTCTTGCGCTATCCCAATGCCATGAAGGTAGAGTCCTTTTCCAAGGGGCGGCTGGAGCTGGTGGAATACCGGCTGGGCTCCGGCAGCACGCTGGACGGCATGCACCTGAGCAGCTTGCAGAAAAGCCTGAAGGCAAAGGTTTTGATTTGCGCGGTGGCCCGCAACGAGGAGACGATTATTCCCTCCGGCGATTTTGCCCTTAAGGTGGGAGACACCATTTACATCACCGGCTCGGCCCACGAACTGGAGCAGTTTTTCCGTCATCTGGGCGTCTTTAAAAGCAAAGCCTCTTCCGTAATGATCGTGGGTGCCAGCAAGCTGTGCTATTATCTGGGCGCGCAGCTTCTGGAGATGGGGATGACTGTTAAAATCATCGAACAGGATACTGAGCGCTCCACCCACATGAGCGAACTGCTGCCCCGCGCGCTGGTGATTACCGGCGATGGCGCCGACAGTGAGCTTCTGCGGGAAGAGGGGCTGGACCAAACGGATGGCTTTGTGTCCATCACCGGCATGGACGAGGCCAACATCCTGATGTCCCTCAGCGTGGCACGGCAGAATCCAAATTGCAAAGTCATTACGAAAATCAATCGCCAGCCGCTGGTGGATCTTGTGGCGGGTGCGGGGCTGATCGGCAGCGTGGTTTCCACCGGCTCCGTCACCACAGAGCTGATTTTGCAGTATGTTCTGGCGATGCAAAACGCCTCCGGTGCGCAGATTAAAACACTGCACCGTTTGATTGGCGGCAAGGTGGAAGCGCTGGAATTTGGCATTCATTCCAACTCTCCCCTCATCGGCGTGCCTCTAAGGGATTTGAAGCTCCGCCCCGGCGTTTTGCTGGCGGGCATTGTGCGGCAAAGCGGAAAAATCATCATTCCCTCTGGCTCCGACGCCATCAACGCCGGCGACGACGTGATTGTTGTGGCCACCAGTACCCTGCACGACATCGGCGACATTTTGCGGTGAGAAGGACGGCAATCCATTGAATAGAAGAATGATTTGTAACATCCTCGGCAAAATCTTGCTAGTGGAGGCGGCGTTGTTGGCGTTGCCTGCGCTGGTGGCGATGGCGTACGGGGAGGCGGCGAAACCCTTTTTAATTCCCATGGCGGCTCTGGTCCTCTGCGGCATTCCGCTGAGCCTTATTTCTCACCGGTCCAAGGCGCTCTATGCAAGAGACGGCCTTGCCATTGTGGCGCTGGCTTGGATTTTGATGTCCCTGTTCGGCGCGTTGCCTTTCTATCTTTCCCACTCCATGCCCACTTTTATAGACTGCTTTTTTGAAACCGTCTCCGGTTTCACCACCACCGGTGCGAGTATTTTAAAAAATGTGGAGCTTTTGAGTCAGGGTATGCTGTTCTGGCGCAGCTTTACCCACTGGGTGGGCGGCATGGGCGTGCTGGTGTTTGTCATGGCCATTCTGCCCACGACCGACGGGCATGAAATGCACATTTTGCGCGCGGAGGTTCCTGGCCCTGTTGTAGGCAAGCTGGTGAGCCGCCTGGGAGACACTGCCAAAATTCTATACGGCATCTATCTTTTGATGACGGTGGTCGAAGTTGTGTTACTGCTGCTGGGCGGCATGCCGGCGTTTGACGCGTGCATCAGTGCCTTTGGAACCGCGGGAACCGGCGGCTTCAGTTCCAAAAGCCTCAGCATCGGCGCGTATAACAGTCCTTATTTTGATGTGGTCATCGGCACTTTTATGCTGCTGTTCGGCGTGAATTTTAATCTCTATTATTTCCTGATTATGGGCAGGGCGCGAGATGCGCTGCGCTCCGAAGAACTGCGGATCTATCTTATGATTGTGGCCGCTTCCACCCTCACCATTGCGTGGAACATCTCTCACCAGTTCTCCTCCTTTGCAACGGCGCTGCGATACGCCTTTTTTCAGGTGTCCTCCGTTATTACCACAACCGGCTACGCCACCACCGATTTCAACCTCTGGCCCACCTTCTCCAAGATAATCCTGGTGCTTTTAATGTTCACAGGGGCCTGCGCGGGATCCACCGGCGGCGGCATTAAAATTGCTCGTCTGGTGATTTTTTGCAAAACAGCTCTCAGTGACATGCGCCAGATGATGCATCCCAACGCCGTGGCCACCGTCCGGATGGAGGATCGCCCCGTAAACGGCAAGGTTCTTCGGGGAACCCACGTCTTTCTGGTTGTTTACATGCTGCTGATGGGCGCGTCCACCCTGCTGATCAGTCTGGACGGATTTGACCTTGTCTCCACCTTTACCGCCGTCATCTCCTGCATCAACAACATCGGTCCCGGCCTTGGCGACGTTGGCCCAATGGGTAACTTTTCGGAATTTTCGCCCGTATCCAAGCTGATTTTATGCTTTGATATGCTGGCAGGGCGGTTGGAGCTGTTTCCCATGCTCCTTTTGGGGCCATCTCTTTGGCAAGGACGCAGACGCAGCTTGCTGCGATAAGTTTAAACTGAGGCGGAGGGCGCGACGCGTCCTTCGCCTTAGTTCTACATTGGGAAAAACCACAAAGCGATTTCTCATTCCGGCGTTTGTTTTTTGATATCCGTCATTGACAAGCTTTTCGGATTCGGGTAGAATGCATGGTTAGAATCTATGATCTGAGGAGGTATACTATGGGCTTTCTGCTGACCGGCGGCAGCGTATTTTCAAACGGCGCTTTTCAGACGGCGGACGTGGCCGTGGAGAATGGCCGTATTGTTTCCATTTCCCCCTCTCTTCCCCGTGACAATCAGTCGGTCATTAAATTAGATGGTCTTTTTATTGTTCCAGGTTTCGTCGATGTGCATGTACATCTTCGAGAGCCTGGTTTTTCTTATAAAGAGACCATTTCCTCTGGCACGGAGGCAGCCGCCGCGGGAGGGTACACCGCTGTGTGTCCCATGCCGAACCTCAAACCGGTGCCGGACAGCTTGGAAACACTCCAGCCGGAGTTGACCATGATCGCCCGGGACGCAAAGGTGCATGTCTATCCCTACGGGGCCGTCACCGCCGGAGAGCAGGGGATATTCCTCGCCGACATGGAGAGCATGGCCCCTCACGTCATCGGCTTTTCCGACGATGGACGGGGTGTGCAGTCCGACGAGATGATGCGCGCCGCCATGCATATGGCAAAGGCGCTGAACCGGCCCATTGTGGCCCACTGTGAGGTGAACGAACTGCTTACCCCCGGTGGCTGCATCCACGACGGAGCCTTTGCAAAGGCCCACGGATTGCCCGGCATCTCGTCGGAGAGCGAGTGGCGGCAGGTGGAGCGGGACATTGGACTGGTGCGGGAAACCGGGTGTCAATATCACGTGTGCCACATCTCCACCAAAGAAAGCGTGGAGCTCATCCGCCAAGCCAAGGTCGAAGGCCTGCCCGTCACCTGCGAGACGGGGCCTCACTATCTGGTGCTGTGCGAGGAGGATTTGCAGGACGAGGGACGATTCAAAATGAACCCGCCCCTGCGATCCGCCCAGGATCGGGACGCGCTTTTGGAGGGTCTTTTGGACGGGACCATCGATTGTATTGCAACAGACCATGCCCCCCACTCCGCTGAGGAGAAGTCCAAGGGCCTGCGCCGCAGTGCCTTTGGTATCGTGGGGCTGGAAACGGCATTCCCCGTGTTATACACCCAACTTGTTCGTACGGGGCTTGTTTCTCTTGAACTGCTGGTGAACCGCCTGTGCCTGCGCCCCCGACAGATTTTCGGATTAAGCGGCGGAGAAATCGCGCCGGGCGCGCCTGCCGATCTGGCGGTGCTGGACCTGAACCGTCCCCATCGCATCGACAGCAGCACCTTCCGTTCGCTGGGACGGGCCACTCCCTTTGACGGGTGGCTGGCATCCGCCGCCGTGGCGGCCACCGTCTGCAACGGAGAACTGGTCTACACTGATTTTCAACGGGAGGACGTATGAAACAATCTCTTTTTACCGTGGAGCACACCCGTCAGCTCACGGACGATACCTATGAAATGGTTCTGTCCGGTGATACCTCGGATATCACCGCACCCGGGCAGTTTGTAAACATTGCCCTGCCGGGAAAATCCCTGCGCCGTCCCATCTCCGTGGCAAACTGGGGCAGCGGTGCGCTGCTGTTGCTGATCCGCGTGGTGGGGGACGGGACTCGGGAATTGGTTCGCTCCGTCCCCGGCACGGAACTGGACACTCTCTCCGGTCTTGGCAACGGATTTGACCTTGATCACTGCCCTCCCAATCCCATTCTTATCGGCGGCGGTGTGGGCGCAGCCCCACTGTTTGGCCTTGCAGGGCGACTCCTGGAACGGGGAATCAGTCCCACGGTGGCCCTTGGCTTTCGCACCGGGAAGGACGCGTTTTACCTCAAGGAGTTTGCCGATCTGGGCTGCCGTCTTTTTATCGCCACGGAAGACGGAAGCCTTGGCACAAAAGGTTTTGTCACCGACCTGACCCGCACCGCAAGGGATTGCACCACTGCCTTTGTCTGCGGCCCCACGCCGATGCTCCGGGCTGTCTGGTCCCTGCCGGGACTGACGGACGGGCAGTATAGCTTTGAAGCTCGGATGGCCTGCGGATTTGGCGCCTGCATGGGCTGCACCATTGAAACGGCGAGCGGCCCACGCCGGGTCTGTAAAGAAGGCCCCGTATTCCGGAAGGAGGAGCTGGTATGGTAGATTTGCGTGTGAAGCTGGGAAATGTGCAACTAAAAAACCCTGTCATCCCCGCTTCCGGTACCTTTGGCTACGGAAGGGAATTCGCAGAGGTTTACGATTTGAATATTCTGGGTAGTTTTTCCTTTAAAGGCACCACCGCCACTCCCCGCTTCGGCAACCCCCAGCCCCGCATTGCAGAGTCAGCCTGCGGAATGCTCAACGCCGTGGGATTACAAAATCCGGGCATCGACGCGGTGCTTGCGGAGGAATTGCCTCACATTGCCACCATTTTTCAAGGCCCGGTGATTGCCAACATCGGCGGAGAAACCGTGGAGGAATACGCGGAGAACTGCCGCAAATTAAACACCTGTCCGCAGGTTGCCATCATTGAGGTAAACGTCTCCTGCCCCAACGTCCACGCGGGGGGCAAGAACTTTGGCTCCGATCCCGTCGCCGCCGCGGAGGTGACCGCGGCAGTAAAAGCCGCCACGGACAAGCCGGTATTCATCAAGCTCTCCCCCAACGTAACGGACATTGGCCAAATTGCCCGAGCTTGCGCCGACGCGGGAGCGGACGGCCTGTGCCTCATCAACACCTTGCTTGGCATGCGTATTGACCTGCACACAAAGCGTCCTCTGCTTGCAAACCGCACAGGGGGCTTGTCCGGCCCCGCCGTATTTCCGGTGGCACTGCGGATGGTGTGGGACGTGTACGAGGCCACGAACCTGCCCATCATCGGCTGCGGCGGGACCAGCTCCGCCGAGGACGTTTGTGAAATGATGCTGGCGGGGGCTTCCGCCGTTGAAATTGGCGCGGCAAACCTGAAAAACCCCGCCGTCTGCAAAACCATTATTGAAAAGCTGCCCGCTGTGTGTGAGCGGCTGGGCGTGACGGATATCTCACTCTTGACAGGAGGCGCACATCATGCATAAGGATATTATTATCGCTCTGGACTTCCCTTCCGGCGCGGAAGCGCTTGCGTTTTTGGACCGCTTTCCCGCGGGGGAAAAGCCCTATGTAAAAATCGGCATGGAGCTGTTTTACGCCGAGGGGCCGGACATGGTCCGCAGCATCAAGGCCCGGGGCCACAAAATCTTTCTGGACTTAAAACTCCACGACATTCCCAACACGGTGAAGCGGGCCATGGGGGTCCTCAGCCGTCTGGACGTGGACATGGTAAACCTCCATGCCGCAGGTGCGTCGGAAATGATGCGCGCCGCGCTAGAGGGGCTCACCCGCCCGGACGGGACCCGGCCTTTGCTGATTGCCGTGACCCAGCTCACCTCCACAGACCCCGGGACACTGAAAAACGAGCTTCTGATTGACCTTCCCATGGAAGAAACCGTGCTCTCCTACGCCAAAAATGCTGCCGCGTCTGGCCTTGACGGCGTGGTGTGCTCCCCTCTGGAAGCGGCGGGCGTAAAAACCGCCTGCGGAGGTAAGTTTCTCACCGTCACTCCCGGCGTCCGCTTTGCGGACGGAGATGCGGGGGACCAGAAGCGGGTCATGACCCCGGAGCGGGCAGGATCGAGCGGCTGCGACTATCTGGTGATGGGCCGTCCCATCACGCAGTCGGCGGACCCCGTGGCGGCTTACCGCCGCGCGTTGCGGGAGTTTCTGGGAGAATAAGCACGTTTTTTCGTCAGCATCTATCTATTAAATTATAAGGAGCGAAACGACATGAATACGGAGCACGGGATTGCCCATGATCTTTTATCCATCGGCGCGGTGTTTCTGCGGCCAGACGAGCCATTTACATGGGCCAGCGGCATCCGCAGCCCCATCTACTGCGACAACCGCCTGACGCTTACCGCCCCTGCGGTGCGCACCCATGTGGAAGAAGGGCTTGTCTCATTGATTCGGGAGCGGTTTCCCGAGGTCGAGGTACTGATGGGCACTTCCACCGCAGGCATTGCCCACGCCGCCATTGTCGGCCATCTCATGGACCTGCCCATGGGTTATGTCCGCTCCGGCCACAAGGACCACGGCCGGGGCAACCAGATTGAGGGCAAGCTGGAAAAAGGCGCAAAGGTCGTGGTGGTGGAAGACCTGATTTCCACCGGTGGAAGCTGCATCGAGGTGGTGGAGGTTCTGCGGGAGGCCGGAGCGCAAGTGCTGGGCATCGCCTCCATCTTTACCTACGGTCTTCAAAAGGGCCTTGATCGGTTGGCATCTGCCGATGTGGCAAATTTCAGCCTGAGCAATCTCGACGCGGTATGCGAAGTGGCAGCGCAAGAGGGAAAAATTAAGCCCGAAGACATCCGTCGTCTCAAGCAATTCCGCGCCAACCCCGGCGACGAGAGTTGGATGACCGTTTAATTCTCTTTGCGGCACACAGGAAAGGAGCATCTCCATGTCAAACCGAAACCTCATCGACATCACCGACCTGACCCCCGCCGAAATTGACGACTTAATCGCCACTGCAGAGGACATGATTGACCATCCCTCAAAATATCAAGACCTCTGCGCCCACAAACAGCTTGCCACGTTGTTTTTTGAGCCTTCCACCCGCACGCGGCTGAGCTTTGAATCCGCCATGCTGGCCCTTGGCGGCAGCGTGCTGGGCTTTTCCGAGGCGTCGTCCTCTTCCACCACCAAAGGCGAAACCGTGACGGACACGGTCCGCACCGTGAGCTGCTATGCGGATATCATCGCCATGCGCCACCCCAAGGAGGGCGCACCCTTTGCCGCCGCCCAGCGCGCAGAGGTCCCCATTATCAACGCCGGGGACGGCGGCCACAACCATCCCACCCAGACTTTGACGGATCTTTTGACCATTCACCGGGAAAAGGGGCGGCTGAGCGATTTTACCATCGGTTTTTGCGGCGACCTGAAGTTCGGGCGCACGGTTCATTCGCTTGTGAATGCGCTTGCCCGGCAAAGCGGCATCCGCTTTGTGTTCATCTCCCCGGAGGAGCTGAAGCTGCCCGGCTATCTGAAGGAAAACGTGCTGGAAAAGCAAGGGCTTTCCTTTCGGGAGACGGATTCGCTGGAAGATGCCATCCCGAACCTTGACATTTTGTATATGACCCGGGTGCAAAAAGAGCGGTTTTTCAACGAAGCTGACTATATCCGTCTGAAGGATACCTATGTTCTGGACCCGGAGAAGCTGATTCCCGCAAAGAGAGATTTGTGTATTCTCCACCCTCTTCCCCGGGTAAACGAGATTGCGGTGGCGGTGGATGACGACCCCCGGGCCTGCTATTTCGGGCAGGTGAGAAACGGAAAGTTTATTCGCATGGCCCTGATTCTTTTGCTGTTGGGCCTGCGCGCGGAATGAAGGAGGGTTTGCCAGTGAATATCGACAGCATTCAAAACGGCGTGGTGCTGGACCACATTCAAGCCGGAAAATCCATGGACATCTACAAGTATTTGCATCTGAACCTGCTGGACTGCTCCGTGGCCATTATTAAAAACGTCCGCAGCCAGGGGATGGGCAAAAAGGATATTATTAAAATTGACTCCCCCTTGGAAGTGGATTTGGACGTGTTGGGTTACATAGACTCCAACATCACCGTCAACATCATCCGAGACGGAGTGCGGGTGGCGAAAAAGCATCTGGAGCTTCCCGCGCGGCTGACAAACATTATCCACTGCAAAAACCCCCGGTGCATCACGGCGGAGGAGCCGCAGCTTGACGCCATCTTCCTTTTGAGCGACCGGGAGAAGCATGTTTATCGCTGCGCCTATTGCGACGCGGAGAAAAAGCGAAAGTTTTAAATTTTTGAGCAAATAGGAGGGGTGATCGCGGATGGAACGGCTGTTTAACGCAGCTTTGGAAGAAAACCCGGAAGCGGTTCCCCCTGTGTTGGACAATGGTTCAGCCGTGCTCCCCGCGCCGACTTCCGATTTGGGGAATCCGTTTTTTTCCGCAGAGTGCCCGGAGTGCGGTTTGGATGCATATCCAGCATGCGCCCCGGAGGAACACTTGGAGGAGGATTCCGCCCCATCGGGGGACGACTTGTGTTCAGACACTCCGGGGACAGACGGCCAACCACCGGACTCGGCAAGCGTTCCCGCTCCGCGCCTGACACCCCGGCTGGCTGTGGGCCTAATTCTGCTGCAAAGTTTATTTTTTGGCTTTGGAGACCCCCTTTCCAAAAATGCATTCCATGTGGTGCCGGTCTTTGCGCTGCTTTTCGCCCGGTATCTGTTGGCGCTGTTTACGCTGGCCGTGTTTTCCGGCAGACGGATCGCGGCGGGGCTGCGCCGCTGCCGCGTCCGAGACTGGATTGGCCCGGCCCTATGTATCGCCTCGGCAAATGTGGTGGGCAATGTGGCAATCACCCTCACCGCTGCCACCAGCATGGCATTTCTCCGCTCCCTTTCCACGGTGCTGACGCCTCTGCTGGCGCTGGCGCTGCTTCGTCGGAAATACTCCCGTAAGCATATTCCCATCCAGTTTTTTGTGGTGGCAGGGCTGTATTTTCTTTGCGGACGGGGCGGCCTAAGCGGCTTTGGCCCGGGGGAAGCGTTGGCACTGCTGACGGCTTTGCTTTTGTCGGGCGCTTTGGTGCTGGGACAGAAATCCCTATGCCGTGTGGACCCCCTGACCCTCTCCGCCGTCCAAGCCGCCACGGCAGCGGTGCTGGCGGGAACTTGCGCCTTTTTCCATGACGGAGGCTTGTTCTCTCTCTCCGCCGCCCCGCCCGGGGTGTGGGGCGTGGTGTTCTATCTGGCAATTCCCTGCACAGTGGGCGGTTTTTTGCTGCAAAACACCGCCCTGACCGTTGTATCCGCCCGGACGGTTTCTCTGGTGCAGAGTATCTGCCCGGTGATGACAGCGCTGTTCTCCTTTCTTCTTTTGGGAGAACGACTCAGTCCCGCAGGATTTCTGGGGGCTGGTATCATTGTCGCCTGCGTGGTCGCCGAGAGCCTTCTCCCCGAGGATGGGCCTTGCAATCCTGAATAAAATGCGTTAGAATCGAAGATACCGCGCGGCTTCCCGCAACAACGGGAGGCCGCGTTTTTTTAGGATTCACCGGCGCCGCTGTGCCGGGGCTTCCATGTATCGAGAGGTACTTTCATGAATGACAAGCAACGCGCCCTGCGGGGCACTCTGTGCTCCTCGGTTGGCGGTGTTTTTTGGGGCGTCTCTGGCGCCTGCGGACAATATCTGTTTGAAACCTTCGGCGTGCCGTCCATCTGGCTGGTGTGCGTGCGGACATTGGTGGGTGGCGGAATTCTGACGCTGCTGATTCTACCCAAATACGGGCGGGATCTGCTGGCGCTGATCCGCCAGCCTTGGGAACTTGCAAAGCTGACGGTCTTTGGCCTGTTTGGCCTATTGATGTGTCAGTATGCGTATCTGACCGCCATCGGGTATAGCAATGCGGGCACCACCACCGTGCTGCAAACTCTGAGCCTTGTATTGGTTATGCATATCACCTGCACCCATACCCGGACGCTGCCCAGCCGGGTGCAGACCACGGCGCTGCTGCTGGCGCTGACAGGAACCTTCATTTTGGCAACCGGCGGAAACCCCGAACAGATGTCTCTTTCTGTACGGGGTCTTTTCAGGGGCCTGCTCACCGCGGTGGCGGCAACGACCTATACCCTGCTGCCTCGGGTACTGGTGCGGCGCTGGGGGCAGTTGATGGTCACGGGCGCGGGTATGCTGATCGGTGGGGTGTTCATAAATCTTGCCGCCCGGAGCTGGCGCTATTCCGTAAGCCTGCCATAGCAGGGTTGGCTGGCGGTGGCAGGTAGGGTGATTTTAGGCTCTGCTTTGGCGTTTCCCATGTTTATGCAGGGTATTTCTGACATCGGGCCAGTGAAGTCCTCCATGCTGGCGGCCACCGAGCCGGTGTCTGCCACGGTTTGCTCCGCCCTGTGGCTGCGCACGGCCTTTTCTCCGGCGGACCTGATTGGCTTTATCCTGATTCTGTCCACCATCTTCCTGCTGGCACGGGAAGGAAGAGCGACGGACAGCACCGTATCCGGCAAGGCGGAAAACGCCCCCTCCGGGGCCGGCACCGCGGATAAAGCTCCCGCCGGAGGAAACGGAATGGGCGCATGTGAAGTGGTTCCGGCATGCAGAGGACAAAAGCAGAACCCGTAACATGAAAATTATGCTTGGGAGGGTTTTATGTACGACGAGCTGACAGAAGTTGACATTCAAAAAATGGAGGAAGAGATTTCTTACCGCACCGCCGTGTTGCGGCCTAAGCTGATCGAGGACGTGCAAATAGCCCGGGGGTTCGGCGATCTCAGCGAAAACTTCGAGTACAAATGCGCCAAGCGGGACAAAAACCGCAACGACAGCCGCATTCGCTATCTCCAGAAAATGATTCAAACCGCAAAAATCATTCAACCCGATACCGCCGACACAGCGGACGGCGCAGGCTTGTTCGACACCGTGGTCATCGTCCCCGCCCCCACGGGCGTCCCCCAGACCATCCGTATCGTTACCACATTGCGTCAGGACGCGCTAAAGGGCCTGATCAGTAAAGAATCTCCGGTTGCAAGAGCGGTGCTGGGCCACCGGGCCGGAGAGGTCGTCCGCGTGGAGCTGGGCGAGGGGCGGGAGTATGAACTGACCATCCAATCCGTAGAAAAGGGCACGGACGATCCGTCTCTGGAAATCAGCGGCTACTAAAGCGCCTAGCGTCCCAAACGCGGTATACCAAATTACAAAACCCCCGGCTCTTGACGAGCCGGGGGGCTTTTACCTCGCTTTGTTTACAGCGGGCCACCGCACTTTGCGCAAACAGCGGTGCGTCCCACCGCCTGCGGCGCTTTGCTTTGCACAGGTCAGCTATCCGGAATAGGCGACGCAGACCGCCAGCGTAACAATCCACGCCGCAGCCAGCCCAAGCGTCACCAGTGACAAACACTTTTCCTTGGGCGTAAGCGCTGAATAAGCATTTGATGTTCCACCGGCGGTTCTGAACGCCGGAAACAGCAGCGGCACAAATACCACCGCCGCCGCGCATCCCGCAGGCAAAAACACGGAAAGCTTGAAATACGACAGGGGAAGAACCCCCAGTAGGCACAGTCCGTTCCAGACAACGGACACGGCCAGCAAACTGAGCATAGCCGCTCTTTTTGTTTTGATATTCATAGGCATCCTCTCATCTTTTCAGGCTCAGGCCCACGGTGCGCATCACCTGCTCCACCTGATGGGCGGTGGCATCCTCGCCTTCCCGGCTGGCCACAATCATGTCTGCATATTTGGAATACAGCGGCTCCCGCTCTCGGTAAATCTCCCGGATGGTCATGTCTCTAGGGGCGGCAATGCCCCGGTCCCACAGATCCTCCGGCATCCGGCCCTCAATGTCCCGCAAAGGCGTTTCCAGCCAGATTCCAACGCCGTTTTCCAGCAAATGTTCCATGGCATTATGGGAGAGTACCATGCTGCCGCCGGTGGCAACCACGGTGCTTTCAAGGTTCAAGCTTTCGCCGATCATTCCCTCCAGCACCACAAAGGCGTCCACGCCCATCTCCATCAGCAATTCTTTCAGGGTCTTTCCGGTTCGCTCATTAATCACATCGTCCACATCTAAAAACGTATACCCCAGGCGCTCCGCCAAGGCCCTGCCCACGGCGCTCTTGCCCGTGCCGGGCATACCGATTAAAATCAGATTTTTCACAAGCTCCTCCTTAAAATGCTCTCCCCGCGCCCTCAAATTCGCCGGAAAACCTCAGTCCGTCCGCGTGTCACAGCCGTCAAATGAGTTGGCGCAGCGTCGACAACTGCCATTATAATAATTTCACAGACAAATGTCCACCTCTAATTTACACAAAAATCAATTTTCTGAAGCTTCCTCTCTGCATAAAAGCCCGAGGACGAAATCTGTGGATTTTGTCAGTTGCGACAAACCGCAAAGGCGGCTATAATGGGGGCAGCTTATGAGGTATTACCTACAATGATAGATTTTATCGATAATGAGGTACGTATTATGAACGGTCAGCTTCCCCGGTCCAAAACCATTCGCACGCAGCTTCTCTCCGCCATGCGGGACGGCGCCTATGCCAATTGCGACCGTCTTCCCCGGGAGAGCGCGCTGGCGGAGAGCATGGGAATCAGCCGCACGCAGTTGCGGGACGTGCTGGCCTCTTTGGAGCGAGAAGGCTTTATTACCCGCCGCCACGGCGTGGGAACCGTCATCAACCGTCACGTTTTAGATATTCAGACGCGCATGGACATTGAGCTGGAATTTCTGGACATGATTCGCCAGAGCGGGCATAAGCCCGCCGTTGCTTTTGTTCAGACGGCAGACGATCAGGCGGACGCGGATGTGGCCCACAAGCTTTGCATCCCGGTCAACGCCCCGGTTATTCGCATTTCCCGGCTGTGCACCGCCGATGACAAACCCGCCATCTACTGCGAGGACATTATCGAAAAGGCGCTTGTAAACGGCACTTACACCGCCCGGGACCTCAAGTTTCCCATTTTCCATTTTCTCGGTCAATTCTGTGATGTGACCCCTTATTTAGACCTGACCGACGTGCGACCCGGACTGGCAGATGAAGCTCTTTCTGAAATTTTCGGTCTCCCTGTGGGCGCACCCCTGCTGCGCATGGACGAGGTGGATTACGACATCGACGGGAAGCCGGTATTTTACTCCCGCCAGTATTTTACGGACGGCATTTTCAATCTGACCGTCATGCGCAAAAAGCTGTGACAAGCCCTCCTCTGATTTAGGAGTTTGGAAAAGACGCGGGACTTCCCGCGTCTTTTTGCATAGAATTCCGCAAAACCTGTTCCCCGGCGGCTATAATCTCCGCATTTTTCCAGACTTTTTTCCCTTTCCCGTTGCTTTTTCCTGGGGACGTGGTATTGTAGAGGACAAGAAAAATCGGATGGAAGCTTGCCTTTCGGCGTCTGTCGCGTTTGCGCCATCCGTTTCCCTCCAACATACACAACGAAAGAGGTGGCCTTATGGCATATTTTTTTAACGAACCCTCCCACACCTTCAGCGAGTACCTGCTGGTGCCGGGCTACTCCTCCGCGGAGTGCATTCCCGCCAACGTGTCCCTGATAACGCCCCTTGTGAAATTCCGCCGGGGAGAGAAGCCCGCTCTTTCCGCCAATGTCCCCATGGTTTCCGCCGTGATGCAGTCCGTCTCCGGGGATGAGATGGGCATTGCCCTTGCGCGGGAGGGCGGCGTGGCCTTTATCTATGTGTCCCAGCCCATCGACCGGCAGGCCGAGATGGTCCGCCGCGTAAAGGGTCACAAGGCGGGCTTTGTGGTCAGCGATTCCAACCTGCGGCCCGACAGCACGCTTTTCGACGTGCTGGCCCTGAAGGAAAAAACGGGTCATTCCACCATGGCTGTGACGGAAGATGGTAGCGGCACCGGCCGGCTTTTGGGCCTTGTCACCAGCCGGGATTACCGCGTCAGCCGCATGGATGGCAAAGAGAAGGTATCTTCCTTTATGACTCCCATGGAAAAACTGATCTTCGCCCCGGAGGGCACCAGCCTGAAGGAGGCCAATAACCTGATTTGGGACCACAAGCTCAATGCTCTGCCCATCGTCTCTGAGGACGGGGCCTTGGTGGCCTTTGTGTTCCGCAAGGACTACGACACCCATAAGGACAACCCTCTGGAGCTGCTGGACGAGCATAAGCGCTATGTGGTGGGCGCGGGTATCAACACCCGGGACTATGAGGAACGGATTCCCGCGCTGGTGGAGGCTGGCGCGGACGTACTGGTCATGGATTCGTCCGAGGGCTTTTCCGAATGGCAAAAGCGCTGCCTTTTCTGGGTCCGCGAGAAATACGGTGACCGCGTGAAAATCGGCGCGGGCAACGTGGTGGACGGCGAGGGTTTCCGCTTTCTGGCGGACGCCGGGGCCGACTTCGTAAAGGTTGGCATCGGTGGCGGCTCCATCTGCATCACCCGGGAAACGAAGGGCATTGGTCGGGGACAGGCCACGGCAGTGATTGACGTGGCGGCGGAGCGAGACCGGTATTTCGAAGAGACCGGGGTTTATGTCCCCATCTGCGCCGACGGAGGCGTTGTGCAGGACTATCACATCACGCTGGCGCTGGCTATGGGCGCAGACTTTTGCATGTTGGGACGGTACTTCTCCCGGTTTGACGAAAGCCCCACCGCAAAGACACTGGTGGGCGGAAGCTATATGAAGGAGTATTGGGGCGAGGGCAGCGCCCGCGCCCGGAACTGGGAGCGGTATGACTTAGGCGGCGACAAAAAGCTCAGCTTTGAAGAAGGCGTGGATTCTTACGTTCCGTATGCCGGCGCTCTGGCGGACGGCATGTCCACCACCCTTGCAAAAATTCGCTCCACCATGTGTAACTGCGGCGCGCTGAGCATCCCCGAGTTGCGGGAAAGGGCCAAACTGACGCTGG
>NZ_DAMBZJ010000004.1:58166-97881 GCF_032060045.1 Oscillibacter sp. | reverse complement strand
CGGAGCGGCGCTTAAGTTCTTCCGTTTTCAGGCCCGCTGAAATTACAGGCTCTCGTCCAGCACGGCGGTGAACGCCGCCTCGGGCATCACGCCTACCTTGCGGTCAAATTCCTCTCCGTTTTTCAAAAACACCAGTGTGGGAATGGACATAACGCCAAACCGCTGGGCCAACTCCGGCTCCTGGTCAATGTTGACCTTGGCAACCAAAGCCTTGCCGTCGTAATCGGCGGCGATTTTTTCCACAGTGGGACCCACCATTTTGCAAGGGCCGCACCAATCCGCCCAAAAATCCACCATCGCCAGGGGGGCCGCTTCGACTGTCGCGTCGAACTCCGTGTTGTTCAAATGCACCAATGCCATTTTTCAAATCTCCTTTTTCTTTATTTTATCTTCCGTTGCTTTCTTTATTCTTTCCGCACCAGCGCGGCCACATACGCCGCCGCACTCTGTCCGGCGATCAATCCCTCGCCGGCCGCCTTCGCCGCCTGAAGAGGCGTTCCCGTGCAGTCTCCCGCCGCAAACACGCCGGTAAGGGACGTTGCCATGCGACGGTCCACCTGCACATAGCCGTTTTCCACCGCAAGACCGGGAAACAAATCCGTAGGCGCCAGCGCGGGACGCAGGATGAACACGCAGTCCACTTCCGCTGTCTCGCCACCGCAAATTACCTTTTCCACTTTTCCCTCGCCGGTAATTTCGCAGTCCTTGGGTTTTTCAAAGTAGTGCACCTCGCACCCAATCCCCTTTAAAAACTCGGCCTCGTGCCGGGCTGACTGGCTGTATCCCAGCACCGCCACAGGCTTGTTCCGGTAAAGCATCCCGTCGCAGGTGGCACAGTAGCTCACGCCCCGGCCCAAAAACTCTTCTTCGCCGGGAAATTTCTTTCCCCGGGCAACGCCCGCCGCCAGCACCACGGCCTTGGCTTCCTGCACGTCGCTGCCCACGCTCACATACCATGTTTCGGACATGTTCATGGCGGACAGAGCCTTCCCTTCGGCAAATTCTACGCCGTCGGTCTCTGCGTGCTTTTGCATGGCGAGAAGCAACTCCTCTCCGGTGACGCCGGGCAGGCCCGGATAATTCTCCACCCGCTCAGATTTCCACAGTGGATTCTCTTCCACCGGGTTGGAGATCACCAGCACGCTTTTCCCCCGAGCCCGGACATTGATTGCCGCGCTCAGCCCCGCCGGGCCGCCGCCGATTACCAGCACATCACAGGACATAGTTTGAAACCTCCTCCTGAAACAGCGCCGCCACCAGCCGGGCAACCTCCGGCGACGCAGCTCTGTAATAAACTTCGTTTCCACTGCGCTCCGCCGCCACAACGCCAGCGGCCTTCAGCTTTTGCAGATGCTGGGAAATGCAAGACTGGCTCACGCCCGTTCCCCGCTCCATGCAGCCCACGTTGCGACAACCGGCGTTTAACAGGGAGTGGACAATTTGCAGCCGTGTGGGATTTGCCAGCGCCTTCAGCAGTTCCGCCTGTTGGTCATAGTCCATTTCCGGTTCTCACCCGTCCTTTCTCCGAGGTTCCGTCCGAAGCCAGTTTTTCCCGCCTCGGCCTACTTATTCATATTCGTTTTATTAGAATATCCTAATATATTCATATCTTCAGTAGTATTTGCAACAAATGAAAAAAATATTTTAAAAAGGACCGGGCGCTTTGCGCCCGGTCCTCGATTTGTTAAACAGAACAGCCTCCGTGCCTCGCTCGCAAGATCCGCATCTACCTTGTCGGCTTACGCCCGTTTCCACACCGCGCCGCCGGGCACATCGGTAATCTCCACACCTTTGGCGTTCAGCTCGTCGCGGATACGGTCCGCCTCAGCAAAGTTTTTTGCCTTTTTGGCCTCGGCCCGCCGGACCACCAGTGCGTCAATCTCCGGATCACCCTCGCCCTGAACGGTGAACCCGCCCTGATTGGAGCTGACGGACTTTGCGTCCTGCTCCCGTTTTTTTGCCGCCCGGTCCAGCAATCCCAGACTCAGCACCCCATCGAACTCACCCAGAAGTGCCAATTTGGTCCCGTCGGAAATATCCGCTTTCAATACATCGTACAGCGCGGTCACGCCCAAAGACGTGTTCAAATCATTGTCCATGGCGGCCTTAAACTTAGTCCGCAGAGCATTCTCCGTCTCGCTGCTCTCTGCCGGGCCGTCCTTCAGGGCGGCAATCCGGGCAATCAGCTTGCCATAAGCGGTTTTCGCGTTGTCCAGATTTTCATAGGAAAACACCAACGCCTTGCGGTAGTGGGACTGGAGACAGAAGTAGCGGTAGTCCATGGGATCGTAGCCTTTCTCCTCCAGCAGGGAAACCGTGAGAAATTCCCCCTTGGACTTGCTCATTTTCCCACCGCCGGTGTTCAGGTGCAGGACATGGAACCAATAGTTGCACCAGTGGTGGCCCAGATACGCCTCAGACTGGGCAACCTCGTTGGTATGGTGGGGGAAGGCATTGTCGATCCCGCCGCAGTGAATATCCAGATCCTCACCCAGATGCTTCATGGAAATACCGGAGCACTCAATGTGCCAGCCGGGATAGCCCACGCCCCAGGGAGAATCCCACTTCAGAGCCTGATCCTCAAATTTGGACTTGGTGAACCAGAGCACAAAGTCGTTTTTGTTGCGCTTGTTGGAGTCCTCCTCCACGCCTTCCCGCACGCCCACGGCCAAATCATCCGCATCGTGGTCGTTGAACAGGTAATAATGCTCCAGCTTGGAGGTGTCGAAATACACGTTGCCCCCGGACTGATAGGCGTGGCCGTTTTCCATCAGGCGGGTGATGATTGTGATATACTCGTCAATACATCGGGTCGCGGGCTCCACAATGTCGGGCCGCTTGATGTTTAGCTTGCGGCAGTCGTCAAAAAAGGCGTCGGTATAAAACTGGGCAATTTCCAGAACCGACTTGTGCTCTCGCTGTGCGCCCTTGAGCATTTTGTCCTCGCCCGTGTCCGCGTCGCTGGTGAGATGGCCCACGTCCGTGATGTTCATGACACGCTTGACGTTATAACCCACGTAGCGCAGGTGTTTTTCCAGCACGTCCTCCATTATATAGCTGCGCAGATTTCCGATGTGGGCATAGTGATAAACCGTGGGGCCGCAGGTATACATCTTCACGATATCCGGGTGGTTGGGCTTAAATTCCTCTTTTCTATGGGTGGCGGAGTTATAAAGATACATGGCTCAGGCCGTCCTTTCCTTGATGCTTTTTAACTGCTGTTCCAGCGCGTCCAACCGCTGGAACAGGGCAAGCAGCTCTTCCTGCACAGGGTCGCACATATCGCTGATTTGGTCCACGTCTTCCGCAAAGCTGGCCACGGGCTTTTGTCCACTGACCCGTACCACCTGCGCCGGAACACCCACGGCTGTGGAATTTGGCGGAACCTCGCTCAGCACCACGGCCCCCGCCGCAATGCGGGAATGGTCCCCCACGGTGAAGGGGCCCAGAACCTTGGCCCCGGAGCCTACCATCACGTTGTTCCCGATGGTGGGGTGGCGCTTTCCCTTATCCTTCCCCGTCCCACCCAGTGTCACACACTGGTAGAGCAGGCAGTCGTCCCCCACCTCGGCGGTTTCGCCGATGACGATGCCCATGCCGTGGTCGATCACTAAGCGGCGGCCGATTTTTGCACCGGGGTGGATTTCAATACCGGTCCAAAAGCGGCTCCACTGGGAGACGCACCGGGCAAGAAACATCCTGTTTCTTTGAAAGAAAAAATGCGCAATGCGGTGATAAATCGTGGCATGGACGCCAGGATAAAGCAAAAAAATCTCCAGCTTGCTGCGGGCGGCGGGGTCCCGGCTTTGGTATGCGCCCAGCAATTCCGACAAACGGGTCATATTCAAGACTCCTTTTCAATCTCAATTATTAAAATATGCCGGGGAAGTCAAACCCGGACATCGACAGGCAAATATCCGCATACAGCACTCCTTTTAAATCAAAAAGCGCCCCTCGTACCTCAAATAGGTACAAGAGGCGTCGGCGACGCGGTTCCACTCTTGCAATACTCGTGCCGGCCCAGCAGCCGGACAGCCCGATAACGGCGGCTTCACCGGAGGGGATTAACCTCACGCTCCCGGACGCACTTCACACTTCCCTCCGCAGGCGCGCTTTCAGCCGATGGCGCGCCCTCTCTGCCCTTTAGGAATCTGCTACTCTTTCCGTTCCTCGCGTTCTTATTATATTAGCAGGCTTTGCAATTCGTGTCAAGAGGGGCGTAAGAAGCGAAAAAGGCTGGAAAATTGCTTTCGTACCCGCGCTTCGCACAGGATGGCGTGCTGTGCAAAAACGCGGGGCGCACGATACCGTGCGCCCCGCCGAAAGCTTGTCTTTTTTTCAATTGTCCCGATAGCCCAGGTTCCGCACATAACCCAGATTGTCTCGCCAGTTCTCCTTCACCTTGACCCAAGTCTGGAGATAGACCTTCGTCCCCATGAAGCGCTCCATGTCATGGCGGGCCATGCTGCTGATTTTTTTCAGCATGGCACCCTGCTTCCCGATGATGATCCCCTTGTGGCTAGACTTCTCGCAGTAAATCGTAGCATCCACCTCGATCACCTCGTCGTCCCGCTCCGAAAACTTGGAAATCTCCACGGCGGTGCCATGAGGAATCTCCTTATCAAGGCACAACAGCAGCTTCTCCCGCAGGATTTCCCCCATCACCTGCCGCTCCGGCTGGTCGGAGGTCTGCCCGTCCGGAAAGAGCTGAGGCCCTTCCTTGGCGTATTTGTTCATCTCGCCCAGCAAATCCTCCAGCCCGTCCTTCCGGTGGGCGGAGATGGGGATGATGGCGGCAAAGCCGTCCCATACCTCGTTGTACGCCGCAATGACTGGCAGCAGTTCGTCGGGCTTCACCGTGTCCGTTTTATTGATGCACAGTATCGTGGGGATGTTCTCCTCCCGCACCCGGGCAATCAGCGCCAATTCCGGCGCGCCCACGTGAGCAATGGGCTCCACCAGCAACAATGCGCAGTCCACGTCGGAAAGGCTGGAGGTGACAATTTTCACCATATAGTCCCCCAGCGCAGACTTGGGCTTGTGCAGACCCGGCGTGTCCATCAGGACAAACTGGATTTCGCCCCTGTTCACCACGCCACAAATGCGGTTGCGGGTGGTCTGGGCCTTGTTGGACACGATGGCGACTTTTTCGCCCACCAACGCATTGGTCAGGCTGGATTTTCCCACGTTGGGCCGTCCGCAGACGGTGACCATAGCGGTTTTTTTGATTTCGGGCATAGATGATCCTCAACTTTCTTTGTTTGAGCAATTATTTGTATGGGCCGGACGGCCCGGGCATTCTTTTTGTCGTCTTTATATCTCCCGTCTGCCTTCCAGTGCGCGGGAAAGCGTGGCGTCGTCCGTAAATTCCAGATGTCCGCCCACGGGGATGCCGTAAGCCAGACGGGTCACCTTCACCTCGAAGGGCTTTAAAAGCCGCGCAAGGTACATGGCGGTGGCCTCTCCCTCGGTGTCCGGGTTGGTGGCCATGATGACCTCCTCAACGCCTCCCTTGGCCACCCGGTCCAGCAGGGGACGGATGGCAAGGTCGTCGGGTCCCACATGGTTCATGGGGGACAGGACTCCGTGGAGCACATGATAGTGCCCGCCAAATTCCCGGGACCGCTCCAGCGCTGCCACATCCCGGGGGTCCGCCACCACGCAGATCACGCTCCCGTCCCGCTTGGGCGAGGAACAGATGGGGCACAGTCCCCCGGCGGTAAAATTCTGGCACACGGGGCAGCAGGTGACGTGCTTTTTCGCGTCAATGATGGCGCTTGAAAACTCCAGCGCCTCCTCCTCCGGCAGCCCTAGCACATAAAACGCCAGACGCTGGGCGGACTTTCCGCCAATACCCGGCAGGCGGGCAAACTGCTCCACCAGTTTTTCCAGCGGCGCGGGAAAATATTCCATGGTCAGACCTCGCTTCTTAATTGATGGCGGCGGTGCGCCGATTCAGGTATGGCATCGGGACATTGTTTAAAAGGGGACCGCTTCAAAAAGCGCGGAAAACCCTATTCTCAGCCCCGCAGAAGCTGAATGCGGGCGGGAATGTCTTCCGCGCCGTATACCGAACTGCCCGCCACCAGAACGTTTGCCCCCGCGTCGATGCAGGCACGGTACGTGTCTGGGGCGACACCCCCGTCCACTTCCAGCTCGCAATCGGGATTGCGCTCTTCGATCAGGGCGCGGATGGCGCGGACCTTTTCCAACTGGTCCTCCATAAAGCTCTGGCCCCCGAATCCTGGCTCCACGGTCATCACCAGAATCAGCTCCACCCGCTCAAGATAGGGCAGCACCGCCGAAACCGGGGTGGCGGGCTTGAGCACCACGCCCGCTCGCTTGCCCTTGGCATGAATGACCTCGATGGCAGAGAGAAGATTCTCCTCCGTGTCCGCCTCCACATGCATGGTCACGATGTCCGCCCCCGCGTCGCAAAAGCGCCCGGCATACCGCCCCGGCTCTACAATCATCAGGTGAACGTCCAGCGGCTGCTGCGTCACAGGGCGAATGGCCTTTACCACAGGCAGGCCGATGGAGATGTTTGGGACGAACACGCCGTCCATCACGTCCACATGCACATAGTCGGCCGTTGAAATTTTCCGAATGTCCCGTTCCAGGTTGGCAAAGTCGGCGGACAGGATAGACGGCGATATCTTTATCATTATAAGCCCTCTTTTCAATGAAAAATCAGCGCCCGCGCAATAGCCGGACCCTTTCGGCGGCAGGAACCGCCTGCCCCGGCTGGCATAGGATAGCCTAAGCGGATGGGCGCCACGCGGCACCCCACGCGGTGTCCGGCCCCGACGCGGTGCCACCGCTTTTTCGAATAGGGCCGGCAGGGCAGCCTGCCGGCCCGTTGCTTTTTGTTTCCCGGCGCGTCATGCGGAATTTTGCTTTTTAGTATACCAAATTTGTCGGGAAAATGCAAGCTGCGCTCTGGATTTGCTGGAACGCAAAAGAGCCGCCTGCGATGCAGGCGGCTCTTTTGCGCGAAAGCCCTCGGGAGCCTTGCCGCTTTTTTACTGCTGCTGGCGCATGGCCCGCTCCAGCAGCATCATTAACTGATCTGCATTCCGGTATCCATCCGCGCTCAACTCGAATAAAAGCTTTGAAAGGCAGGGGTCTGAGGTGTTCTCCGCGGCCCGCTCATATTGCTGGGCCCGACAGACCTCGTCCTGATACCGGGCCCGCAAAGCGGGACAAAGTTGGCCCACATAAATGCGTTCGTAAGATGAAGCGGGCTGATAGCACTGGCAGGTAATCAGATAGTGCACCGCCATCAGTCTTCGGGCGTGAGCGGCCGCATTCTCGGCTATGTCCCGCAGCATCTGACGCGCCCAGACGGGGGCTTGCCGGGAGAAGGCCAGATAATAGCGCTTGGCCGCCAGCTCTTCTTCAATAAAATTCTGCAAAACTCGCAGCATATCCATTGCCGATTCGCCCATACAGCATGGATTTGCCTCGATACAGGAAAGACTTTCCGTCATGGAGGCGGCTTTGGTCTGTGCCGCGCAGACGGTCTCCTCCTGCTCTGAGACGGCCGCGCTGACGGCGGGAGTTTTTGCCGTGGCACATTCCGGCGCGACGCCGGGATAGGGATCCAGAGTAGGAGAAACCCGCTGCCAGATTTTGTCGTATTGCCGGTAGTCGTATGTATCAGCCTGCTGTTGCATAAAAACGCTCCATTCCGCCGCTTCGCGCCGGCAAGTATTAAAAAACGCGCCGCGTCTCCGCCGCGCGAAGCAATTCCCGGCGGAGTCCAGTTCTCTTTTTCATGGTATGCGCCAGCCGTGTCCCGTGTGCCAGTAAATTTGAGACCTCAGATAAATCTGCCACTCTTGGGACAGAATACTTAAATCCGGCTGTTAGCATTGCTTTTTAAGAAAAAAAATGGTAGAATAACCGCGTATTTTGAAAAAACGCGCAAGGAGGAATCGCGCTGTGCTGGAATTGCAACATATTCATTATGCCGTTCAGGAGCCGGAGGGCAAGCTGGAGATTTTGAAGGACATCTCCCTGACGGTTGACGACCACCGTCTGGTGGTCTTTACCGGACCTAACGGCGGCGGAAAAACCACTTTAGCAAAAATCGTGATGGGTCTTGTGAAGCCTACGTCCGGCAAGATTTTATGGAATGGAGAGGACGTGACGGACCTCGGTATTACGGAGCGGGCGAAGCGGGGCATCAGCTACGGGTTTCAGCAGCCCCCCCGGTTTAAGGGGCTGACCGTCCGAGACCTTTTGACCATCGCAGCTGGAAACAGGCCGCTTCCCAAGGACCTTTGCTGCCAGTATCTCACCCGGGTTGGCCTGTGCGCCAACGACTATCTGGACCGGGAGGTGGACGCTTCTCTCTCCGGCGGCGAAGTGAAGCGCATTGAAATTGCGACCCTTCTGGCCCGGAGCGCGCAACTCATGATTTTTGACGAGCCGGAGGCGGGCATTGATCTATGGAGCTTCTCCCGTCTGACGGAGACTTTTGAACAAATTCACCAGTCCGGCAACGCCACTATGATTGTCATTTCCCATCAGGAGCGGATTATTTCTCTGGCAGACGAGGTGGTGGTCATCGGTGACGGCGGTGTCAGTCTCCGTGGCTCCGCCGACGAGATTTTGCCGGAAATTCTGGCGGATACCACGGGTTTCTGCCCGGTTTTGACGAAGGGGGGCACAGCGCGATGATGGATACGGAAGTGGACCGCGCCCTGCTTGAAAAAATCGCGGACCTGATCGGAAAGCCCGTGGGGGCCTTTAACATCCGCAAGGACACGGGGTGCGACGGGCGGCAGAGCTCAGAAAACATTGAAATTACCAGCAAAGAAGACAAGCCCGGCATCGACATCCGCATCAAGCCCGGCACGACGGGAGAAACCTGCTACATCCCTGTCATCATCACCAAGCCGGGCATCGAGGAGCTTGTCTATAACGATTTTTATATCGGCCAAAACAGCAATGTTATCATTGTGGCGGGCTGCGGGATTCACAACTGCGGCGACGCATCCAGCCGCCACGACGGCGTACACACCTTTTACGTAGGCAAAAACTCCCACGTTCACTATACGGAAAAGCACTATGGCGAGGGAGATGGCAAGGGCGGCAAAATTATGAACCCCCAGACCATTGTGTATCTGGAAGAGGGGGCTTCTATTCAGATGGACACCACCCAAATAAGGGGCATCGACTCTACCAATCGCTATACCAAAATTGTCTGCGGAAAAAACGCCGAGGCCGTGGTGACGGAGCGACTGCTTACCCACGGAGAGCAAACGGCCAACAGCGACATGGAGATTGTGTTGGACGGCGAAGACTCCAAGGGCCGGGTGATTTCCCGGTCTGTGGGGCAGGACACCTCCGTACAAACCTTCCGCCCACTGATGACCGGCAACGCCAGAAGCTTTGGCCATGTGCAGTGCGACTCCATCATTATGGGCGACGCAAAAATCCGCTCTATTCCGGAAATTGCCTCCAACTGCATGGACGCACAGCTCATTCATGAGGCCGCCATCGGGAAAATTGCGGGCGATCAGCTCTTGAAGCTGCAAACCCTTGGCCTGACTGAGGAAGAGGCAGAAGACCGCATTCTGAAAGGCTTTTTGGCGTAACGCACCTAAAATAACCAGAATGCTTTACCTGCAGCAATCTCCCCTTTTCCCCTTACGTTTGTATCGTTAAAAAGACGGACTGCGGCTATACCGCAGTCCGTCTTTTGTCTTGTGCAATTAAGCTTTTCAGCTTCCATCAAAATTCCAATGTCATATCGTACCACTCCGCACCGCCGTGGACAGACCCAGACACGCCCTGATTGCAGTAGCCAAGACTTTCGTACCATGGAAGCAGCGCAGCCTTGCAGGTGAGGATGCAGCCCCGCCGACCGGCGGCCCGGGCATCCTGTTCCGCCGCGCGCAGTAAGCGCGCGGCAAGACCCCGGCGGCGATACGCTGGCAGAGTGTTCACGCCGAAAATCGCCTGCCACGCCCCGTTTTCCTTGTGAAGAGACGCGTCGGAGAACATCTCGTCTCGGATTGTCTCCTCATCGGTTGCCATGCCGTTGACAAAGGAGACAATCTCCCCATCTTCCTCCAAAAGCCAGAAGTGCCGGGGATAGACCCGGAGCCGCGCGGCAAAGTCTTCCTCCCCGGCGGCCTCCGCCGCCGGAAAACACGCGGCTTCCACTGCCGTCAACGCCTTTAAATCCGCCATTTGCGCGGTGCGAATGTTCATGCTTCCGTCTCCCATTCAATCTCCGTCAAAGGAGCATTTTTTTCAAGTATCGCCCGGTATAACTCTCCGGACAGGCGGCTACCTCTTCCGGCGTGCCGGTGCAGACGATGGATCCTCCGCCGTCGCCTCCCTCAGGACCAAGATCAATGAGGTAATCGGCGCACTTAATCACATCCAGATTGTGCTCAATAACCAGCACCGTGTTGCCGCCTTCCACCAGCTTTTGAAGAACCTCCAAAAGCCGCCGGACATCCTCGCTGTGAAGACCGGTGGTGGGTTCATCCAGAATATAGATGGTGCGACCCGTGGCCACTTTGCTCAGCTCCGTCGCCAGCTTCACCCGCTGGGCCTCGCCACCGGAGAGCTCTGTGGAGGACTGGCCCAGCTTCACATAGCCAAGACCCACGTTGCACAGAGTTTGCAGTTTCTTGCTGATTTTGGGCAGGGCAGAGAAAAACTCCGCTGCCTCCTCCACCGTCATGTCCAGTACCTGCGCAATATTTTTGCCCTTATAGCGGACCTCCAGCGTCTCCCGGTTATACCGCGCGCCCTTGCACACCTCGCAGGGGACGAAGATATCCGGCAGGAAATGCATCTCGATTTTCAGCAGTCCGTCGCCGGAACATGCCTCACACCGTCCACCCCGGACATTGAAGCTGAACCGACCCGGCCCGTAGCCCCGACTTCTGGCCTCCTGCGTGGCGGCAAACATGTCCCGGATGTCGTTGAACAGCCCGGTGTAGGTGGCGGGGTTGCTGCGGGGGGTGCGCCCAATAGGGCTTTGGTCGATGTCCACCACCTTATCAAGGTGTTCCAGCCCCTCGATGCGCCCGCACTTTCCGGGCCGCGTCTTCATGCGCATCAACTCGGCGCCCAGCTTTTTAAATATGATCTCGTTTACAAGAGACGACTTTCCCGACCCGGACACACCGGTGACGCAGGTAAAGGTCCCCAGCGGAATGTCCACATTCACGTCCTTCAGGTTGTTTTCCCCCGCACCCACAACCTTCAAAACATTGCCGCTGCCCGTGCGCCGGACTGTGGGGACGGCAATTTTTCGCCGCCCGGAAAGGTATTGTCCCGTCACGGAGTTTGGATTTTCCATGACCTCCTCCGGCGTGCCCGCCGCTACAATTTCACCGCCGTGGACACCCGCGCCCGGACCTACATCGATGAGATAGTCCGCCGCACGCATGGTGTCCTCGTCGTGTTCCACCACCAGCAAGGTATTCCCCAAGTCCCGCAGGCGCTTGAGCGTGGCAAGCAACTTATCATTGTCCCGCTGGTGCAGCCCGATGGAAGGCTCGTCCAAAATATACAGCACCCCCATCAGGGAGGAACCGATCTGCGTCGCCAGACGAATGCGCTGGCTTTCCCCGCCGGAGAGCGTCCCCGCCGCGCGGGAGAGGGTCAAATAGCCCAATCCCACGGACTGCAAAAATCCAAGGCGACTTTTAATCTCCCGGAGAATCCGGTCGGCAATCAGCATTTGCTGTTCCGTCAGCTTCAGCTTGTCCACCCAGTCCAGCTCGTTCACCACGGACATTTTCGTGAAATCGTTAATACTCAAATCACCCACGGTGACGGCCAGCGCTTCCTTGCGCAGGCGCCTCCCCCCACAGGTGGGGCAGGGCTGCTGGGTCATGAACTCCTCCAGCTCCCGGCGCATGGAGTCGCTCTGCGTTTCTTGATAGCGGCGCTCCAAATTGGTACAGATGCCCTCAAAGGGCTGGTGCAAAACGCCCTTGCCCCGGGGCTGGTCGTAGTGCAGGTCCAGCTTTTCATTGCCGGTCCCGTAAAAAATGACGGATTTAATGTCTTCCGGCAAGTCCTTAAAGGGAACAGACAGAGAGAACCGGTACTTTTTGGACAGTGCATCGAAATACATCCGGGAAATGCCGTCGCCCCGGATGTTGTTCCAGCCGGAGGCCTGAATGGCCCCGTCCAAAATCGACAGTTCTCCGTTCGGCACCACCAGCGCCGGGTCCACCTTCTGTTGGCTGCCAAGGCCCATACAGGCCGGGCACGCACCAAAGGGGTTGTTAAAGGAGAACAGCCTGGGCGCCAGTTCTTCAAGAGAAACGCCGCAATCCTCGCAGGCATAGTTCTGGGAGAAGGTCAAGTCTTGCTCCTCCCGCACCAGGTTGATGAGCACCACGCCCCCCGTCAGGGAGGAGGCGGTTTCCACCGAGTCGGTCAGCCGCTGGCGCACGTCCTCCCGGATAATCAGGCGATCCACCACGATTTCAATGGTGTGCTTTTTGTTTTTTTCCAGCTTTAGCTCCTCATCCAGCTCGTAGAGAGAACCATCCACCCGGACGCGGACATAGCCCGATTTTCGGGCGTCCTCAAAGGTCTTGACATACTCGCCCTTTTTCCCCCGCACCACGGGGGCCATCACCTGAATGCGAGTCCCCTCCGGCAGAGCCATCACCTGATCAATGATCTGGTCAATGGTCTGCTGGCGGATCTCCTTGCCGCACTTGGGGCAGTGGGGCGTGCCCGCCCGGGCCCAGAGAAGGCGCAGATAGTCGTACACCTCCGTCACGGTGCCCACGGTGGATCGAGGGTTTTTGGAGGTGGTTTTCTGGTCGATGGAGATGGCGGGGCTGAGCCCGTCGATATAGTCCACGTCCGGCTTTTCCATCTGCCCCAAAAACATCCGGGCATAGGAGGACAGGCTTTCCACATAGCGGCGCTGGCCCTCGGCATAAATGGTGTCAAAGGCCAGAGAGGACTTTCCCGACCCGCTGAGTCCAGTGAGCACCACCAGCTTGTCCCGGGGAATGGTCACATCCACATTTTTAAGATTGTTGGCGCGGGCGCCTTTTACAACAATTTTGTCCTGCATACTCTAAAAAACTCCTTGCCGCCCCCCGAGGGGACGTTTCCCGCGGGGACCTCCCCGCCGCCATGTCCCGGCGCATTGCACCAGGGTCACTCCACCACGATATCCGCCATCTCCGCTCCCAGCAGCGCCAAAAGGTCCTGCAAGGAAACCTCCACCTGCGCACCGATTTTTCCTGCGGAAATATAGATTGCTTCAAAGTTCTCCGCCGTTTCATGAAACACAGTGGGAAACCGCTTTTTCATCCCCACGGGGCTACATCCGCCCCGGATATAGCCTGTGACGGCCAAAATAGACGCCACCGGGAGGAGTTGTACGGACTTTTCCCCCACGGCCTTTGCGGCCTTTTTCAAATCAAGGCTGTCGGTCACCGGGACCTCATATACATAGAATCCACCGGACGCACCTTGGGCAACCAGCGTCTTGAAAACCCGTTGAGGGTCCTGTCCCATAGCCTCCGCCACATGGAGACCATACTCCCTGTCCCCGGAAGGCCCGTCCGTATCCTCGTAAAAATGGGCGGTATAGGGTATTTTTTTCTGATCCAGCAGTCGCATCACATTGGTTTTTTCCTCTTTTTGCTTCATTGTCTCACCTCAAAATCACCACGCCCGCAAGGACGCACACGATTCCCAAAAGCGTCAGCCCATTCATAGGCTCCTGAAACACCAGCACGCCGACAAGGGTTGCCACCACCGGTTCAAGGCTCGCCATGATGGACGCCTTGCCGGACTCCACCCGGGCAAGGCCCGACGTATACAGCAGGTACGGCGCCACGGTGGATACCGCCACCAGCCCCAGCGTCCCCAGCCACAGGGATGGTGCGGCGATCAGTGTGGCCAGCTCCGCCGGTTTGATAAAAAACAGCGCGCCCGCACCGGCGAACACAAAGGTCCACACGGTGGTGGTCCGGGCGTCATACCCGGCCCGCAGGGCGTATCGCCCGAAGACGCTGTACAGCGCGTAGAAAAAGCCCGCGCCAAGGCCCAGCAAAATTCCCGCCGGCGTGACCATCAAATCCCCAGCAAAAACCCCGCACACGAGAGCGCAGCCCAGCAGCGTCAGCAGCAGCGCCAGCAATTTTTTCTTCGTGACCGGCTCCTTCCAGAGAATCGCGGATAAAATCACCACGATGGACGGGGCCGTGTACAGCAGGATAGACGCCACCGCCAAAGACGTGATTTTCTGGCAGGAGAAGTAGCACACGGTGAACAGCAGAACGCTGACCACGCCGGTGCCAAAAAAGTATTTTAGGTGCTCCCGCTTCACCCGAAACACGCTGCGGTCCCGAATGGCAAAAATCACCGACAGAAGGGCAAGCCCGCCTGTGTTGCGCACCAGGACAATAGACCACGGGGAAAGGCCGCCGCTCATCAATCGGCGGTTCCATAGACCGATCATACCCCACAGTACCGCCCCAGCCAGAATGCAGGCGTACGCCCGCCAGTCGGCAGTGGCCTTCTGCGGCGGCGAGGGAGCTCGCTCCTGTTCCTGTGTTTCCGTAATATCTTTACTTTCCTCCATAAGCACTCCTTCCGGTTGTGTGCCTGCGTCGCGGCCGTGGTCCCCGTTTTTACTTGCTGCCTTCCCTTTTCCTTTTTCTCTGGGAAACAACCGAACTTGCTGCAAAAAGAAAAGCCCGGCAAAGTCGTGGATCCGTGCGTTTGATTATCCCCGCAGCTCAATGATGCGGTCCCGGAGGATGGCGGCATATTCGAATTCCAGCATCTTGCCCGCTTCTTTCATTTCCTTTTCAAGCCGCGCGATCTCCTCTGCCCGCTCCCGGTCGGTGAGCTTCGCCTTCCGGCGCTTTCCCGCTGTTTCTGGGTCAGCGGACTTGGAAATTTCCAGCGTGTTACGCACGTCCTTGATGATGGTTTTGGGCTCAATGCCGTGTGTTTTGTTATACTCATCTTGAATCATCCGGCGGCGCTCCGTTTCGTCCATGGCGGCCCGCATGGAGGGGGTGATCTTATCCGCGTAGAGAATGACCAGTCCGTCGGCGTTTCGAGCCGCGCGGCCCATGGTCTGAATGAGGGAGGTTTCGCTGCGGAGGAATCCCTCCTTATCTGCATCCAGCACGGCCACAAGGCTCACTTCGGGTAAATCCAGACCCTCCCGCAAAAGGTTAATGCCCACCAGCACGTCGAACTCTCCCAGCCGCAGACCCCGGATAATCTCCATCCGTTCAATTGTCTCCACGTCGGAGTGCATATAGCGGACTTTGATTCCGGCATTTTTGAAATACTCGGTCAAATCCTCGGCCATCTTTTTGGTGAGAGTCGTCACCAGCACCCGCTCCCGCCGCTCGGACCGGGCCTGAATTTCTGCAATCAAATCGTCGATCTGGCCCTCCACCGGGCGCACCTCCACCACCGGGTCCAAGAGTCCCGTGGGGCGGATAACTTGTTCCACCACCTGCCCGGCGCGCTCCCGCTCGTAGGGACCGGGGGTGGCGGAGACGTACACGGCCTGACCCGCCCGCTCCTCGAACTCCTCAAACTTCAGCGGGCGGTTGTCAAACGCGCAGGGCAGACGGAAGCCATAGTCAATCAGGCTCTGCTTGCGGGCGTGGTCCCCGTTATACATGGCCCGCACCTGCGGCAGCGTCACATGGCTCTCGTCGACAAACACCATAAAGTCTTTGGGGAAAAAGTCCAGCAGCGTCATGGGCGCAGACCCGGCGGGCCGCTGGGAGATGATGCGGGAGTAATTCTCGATGCCGGAGCAATAGCCCAGCTCCGTCATCATCTCGATGTCATACTCCACCCGCTGACGGATGCGCTGGGCTTCCACCAACTTGTTGCGTTCCGTAAAATATTGAACCTGCTCCTCCATCTCCTCCCGGATTTCGCCGATGGCTCGGTCCATCTTATCCTTGGTAGTGACATAGTGGCTGGCAGGATAGACCACCGCGTGCTCCAGCAGGCGATAGGCCGCGCCGGTGACGGGGTTGAACTCCGTAATGCGGTCGATTTCATCTCCAAAAAATTCCACCCGAAGGGCCTTGTCCCTGAAATAGGCAGGGTAGATTTCCACCGTGTCCCCACGGACACGGAACATATTCCGCTCGAAGGCGATGTCGTTGCGCTCGTATCGGTCCTCTACCAAACGGCGCAGCAGCTCGTCCCGGTTTAAGGTCTGTCCCACGCGCATAGAAATCATCAGCCGGGCAAAATCTTCCGGCTCTCCCAAGCCATAAATGCAGGAGACGGAGGACACCACAATCACGTCCCGCCGTTCCAGCAGGGCGCAGGTGGCGGAAAGACGCAGGCGGTCAATCTCATCGTTGGTGGACGCATCCTTCGCAATATAGGTATCCGTGTGCGGAATATAGGCCTCCGGCTGATAGTAGTCGTAATACGAGACAAAATACTCCACGGCGTTATTGGGAAAAAACGCCTTAAATTCCTCGCAAAGCTGAGAGGCCAGCGTTTTATTATGGGCCAGCACCAACGTGGGCCGCTGAATCTGCTCAATGACCTTGGCCATGGTAAAGGTCTTGCCGGAGCCGGTGACACCCAGCAAAATCTGTTCGTCCAGCCCGTTTTCAATGCCCCAGGCCAGCTTTTTAATGGCCTCCGGCTGATCGCCGGAGGGCTCGTAAGGCGCTACGACTTTAAATTTTGGCATAGGCCCTCCTTTTGGGCGGTTTTATCAGGATGTAAAATAGCCGGAGTCCCGCATGGAAACAAAATCTCCGTCCGCGACAATGATGTGGTCCACTAACTGGACGCCCACGCTTTCAAGCGCCATGCGCACCCGGTCGGTGGTGGCAAAGTCCTCCCCAGAGGGCAAAGCCACGCCGCTGGGGTGATTGTGGGAGAGGATCACGGCACTGGCATTGGCAAGCAGGGCATTTTCCACCAGTTTGCGGATGTTCAGCTCCGCACCATTCACGTCGCCCTCGGTCAAAAGCTTGCTCACCAGAAGCTTTCCCTTTCTGTCCAGACACAACTCATACACCAGCTCGTATTTTTTTCCATCGAACCGATTCAGGAGGTATTCTCCCGCCCGCTCTGTGGAGTTCAGAATCACCGGCGCACTTTCCCTTGCTCTGCTTCGTTCCGTCAGCATGGGCACCAGCCGCAACAGCAGCGCCGCGCTTTCGCCCACGCCGTCTACCTTTTGGAGATCCTCCACCGGGGCGGAGAGGGTGGCTCCCAAAGAGCCGTACCGCTCCAAAAGCACATGGGCCAAAACATTTGTATCCCTGCGTGGAATGGCGTAAAACAAAAGTAGTTCCAGCGCTTCGTGGTCGGCAAAGCCCGCAAGACCCGTTTCCAGAAAGCGCCGGCGCATTTTTTCCCGGTGTCCGTCATGGATTCCCATGGACTCCCTCCTCACAGCGTTATTCTTTGAGATTCACAGGTATACTATTATACCATACGCATTACAATCCTACAAGCGCTTTTATAGTACAAATGTTTGCGCTTTGGAAATCTTGCCGTGGCACAACGGAGGGCGGACCTTCCGCCCCAATTTTCTCTTTTCTCCAATTTTACGGCTCCAAAGGTTGACACAGCGGCATTTTAGGCATACTATAAAGGAGAAAAGTAAACAGCGTCCGGTAGGTAAGGCTACCACAGGGATATGGGTTGCTGCCGCGAAATGATGGAGACATCATTAGATGGTTTGAACAGGCGATATCGAACTTTAAGGTATCATCTAATGCAACTTCACTGCCTTGTGGAGCTAAAGCTTGAACGGTGGGGAGACAGAATTGTCTCTCGGCAGTGTTTTTTGGAGAAAATTTTCTCAATCGTACTGGACAGGACGATTGGGATTTTTTTACTTTTCTGACATCTGACTTGCCAATTATTTTAAGAAAGGAGGACCCGCGTATGTTGGAATTTGAAAACAAGCGCTTGGAACTGATTGAAAAAATAGAGGAGTTCATTCGCCGAAAACAGTATGCTGCCTTGCGGGATCTCCTTTGTCTCTTTGAGGCGGCAGACATTGCTCCTTTAATGGACGGCCTTTCGGAAGAAGACCTTCCGATTCTTTTTCGCCTGCTCCCCAAAGAGCTGGCGGCGGCGGTCTTTGTGGAGCTGGACTCCGACGAGCAGGAGCTTTTGATTCAGGGTTTTTCCAACACTGAGCTTAAAGAGGTGCTGGACGAGCTGTATCTGGACGACGCGGTGGATATTGTGGAAGAAATGCCTGCCAACGTGGTCAAGCGCATTCTGATGCACTCCGACCCGGATATGCGCAAGAGCATCAACGAAATTTTGAAATACCCCGAGGATTCCGCCGGCAGCATTATGACCACGGAGTTTGTGGACCTGAAAGCTACCATGACGGTGGAGGACGCCCTCAAGCGTATCCGCCGCACCGGCCCAGACAAGGAAACCATTAACATCTGCTATGTCATCGACAACAACCGCCACCTCATTGGTCTAGTTTCTCTCCGCACGCTGTTGCTGGCCGAGGAAGACGCAATTATCGGAGACATTATGGAGACAAATCTTGTCTCCGTTTCCACGCTGGACGATCAGGAATACACCGCCCGCACTCTCTCCAAATACGACTTTCTGGCTTTGCCCGTGGTGGACACAGAAAACCGTCTGGTGGGTATCGTCACCGTGGACGACGCTATGGACGTTTTGCAGGAAGAGGTCACCGAGGACATTGAAAAGATGGCGGCAATCCTTCCTTCCGACAAGCCGTATCTGAAAACCGACATTTTAGAAATGTTCAAATCCCGCATTCCGTGGCTGCTGCTTCTGATGATTTCCGCGACTTTTACCGGGCAGATTATTTCTCGCTTTGAAAATGCGCTGGCCGCCGCCACGATTTTGACCGCCTATATCCCCATGCTGATGGACACGGGCGGAAACGCCGGTTCCCAATCGGCAGTTACTGTGATTCGCGGAATTTCGCTGAATGAGATTGCATTCAAAGATATTCTTCGGGTCGTCTGGAAGGAAATTCGCGTTTCCCTGCTGTGCGGACTGACGCTGGCCTCGGCCAACTTTCTCAAGCTGATTTTTATTGATCAGATGCTGTTCCGTAACCCCGCCGTGACCCCTATGGTTGCTCTGGTTGTGTGCTCCACCATGATCGTCACCGTGTTTTCCGCCAAGGTGGTGGGCTGCTCGCTGCCCCTGCTGGCAAAGCGCGTGGGCTTTGACCCGGCGGTGATGGCCTCTCCCATCATCACCACCATTGTAGACGCCATTTCTCTTACCATTTACTTTTCCTTCGCCTCTGCCATTCTTCATTTGGGATGACACCCCCCCCTTTGAAGCAATGAAGGCAGCGCTCTTGCGGGCCGTTTCTCTCCGCTGTGACGTGTGGACTCTGAAAAATTGTACTGAAGAAATGCATAGAAAAAGCGCATCCCGGCGAACTCGCCGGGATGCGCTTTCTTTTTGGAACCGTAATGGATAAATCGCTTACCGTTCCTTTTTCTCCAAGGCACGGGCCGGGTCGGAGAAGTACTCTCTCACCAGCTTAAAGACCACAGGAGACAGCAACAGCAGCGCAATCAGGTTGGGAATCGCCATCAGGCCATTCAGTGTGTCGGCAATATCCCAGGCCAACTGAAGCTCCATAGTGGCGCCCACAACCATAAACAGGCAGAACAACACCTGATACGGCTTAATAATTCTGGTGCCGAACAGGAACTCCGCGCAGCGTGTGCCATACAGGCCCCAGCTCAAAACCGTGGACAGCGCGAACAGGGTCAGTCCAACAGCAACAACTGCGCCGGCAGCCTTTCCTCCAAAGGTGGTGGAGAAAGCGGAAATAGCCAGATTTGCGCCCGCGGACTGTCCAAATTCAATGGACATGGCGCTATTGCCGGTATAGGCGCACATCACAGTCAGCGCGGTCAGCGTGCAGATGATAATGGTGTCGGCGAACACCTCGAACACGCCGAACAGGCCCTGACGGACAGCACTGTCCGTGTCGGCGGCGGCGTGGGCGATAGGAGCGGAGCCAAGACCGGCTTCATTGGAGAAGATCCCGCGGCCAACGCCTTTGGTGATGACCTGCTTAATGCCCACGCCAGCGACGCCGCCCACCACGGCAGCAGGTTGGAAAGCTCCAACGAAAATGTCGCTGAAAACCTTTCCGACGTGCTGGGAATTGGTGATAATCACCGTCAAACAGCCAACGATGTAAATGATTGCCATGACGGGAACCAGCTTCTCGGTTACGCTGCCGATGCGCTTCAGTCCGCCCAGATATACCAGCGCGGAAATGGAAGCCACGACGATGCCGATAATCAAATATACAATATTCATGGTGCCGTCGCTCAAAGTGACGAACTCGCCAATGGCGGAGCCGATGGTGGTGGCGATGGTGTTCACCTGCGTCATATTGCCGATGCCGAAGGCAGCCAGCATTCCAAACACGGCAAACAGCGTGCCCAGCCATTTCCAATTCTGGCCAAGCCCGTTTTTGATATAATACATGGGCCCACCAACCCAGTCACCCTTATCATTGCGTTCCCGGTATTTGATGGCAAGGGTAACCTCGGCAAACTTGGTGCACATACCCAGCAGCGCAGAGATCCACATCCAGAAAATCGCACCCGGACCGCCTACAGCGATGGCGCCGCACACGCCCGCGATGTTGCCGGTGCCCACGGTGGCTGCAAGAGCAGTGGTCAGCGCCTGCAGCGGCGTTATTGCGCCCTCTTTGGCCTCCACCTTATGAAAGACCTTTCCGATGGTGTTTTTCATTGCATAGCCAAACTTTGAGAACTGCAAGAACCCAGTGCGGACGGTCAGGTAAAGGCCGGTTCCGATAATCAAAATCATCATCGGAATACCCCAGACGAGGCCGTTGATTTTGCTGTTAATCTCAGCAATCATCTCTGCCATTTGTTGTTTCCCCCTCTTCCATTTTGTTCGCGGCCAATCCGCGACTTCTTGGAGCCGCACAATTCCCCCTCATGAAGAACTGTATTGACTCCCTTTCGGTTTTATTCTAGCACCGCTGTTGAACTGTTGCAATAACCGGTTCACAAATTCGCAACAATTGTCTGTTTTATACAATTCAAAATGTACTGCTTATTTCATTTTATAGTTTTTACCAATTGCGTAAACGTTAGTTCGCCTTTTTTGTTTTATTTATTTGGGCATAACGCCAATTGCGTCTTCCTGCTGCAATCAGATTTTCCGCGTCACTTCCTTTTGATTTTCTCGATGACTTGGGCACTCATTAGATCCCTTGGCGAGAGCAATACGGATTTCCGCCTATCAGACAAATTGGTTCTAAATATATGGACGAGGCATGAAATTTCCATATAAATGTTGCAATTTTACGAAAAAATGGTATGATACCATGTATTAGTCAGCTCTCCAAATTTAAAAGCGAAGGACTTGATTCCATGACAAAAATTGACATTATTTCGGGCTTTCTCGGCGCCGGAAAAACAACGCTCATCAAAAAACTGCTGGCCGAGGCCTATCAGGGTGAAAAGCTGGTCTTGATTGAAAACGAGTTTGGTGAAATCAGCATTGACGGCGGCTTTTTAAAAGAATCCGGCGTTCAGATTTCCGAGATGTCTTCCGGCTGCATCTGCTGCTCCCTTGTTGGCGACTTCAGTCAGGCGCTTCAGGATGTGCAGCGGCAGTTTCACCCCGACCGCATTCTCATCGAGCCTTCCGGCGTAGGCAAGCTCAGCGACGTGATTGCCGCGGTGCAGGACACGGTGTCCAAAAGCGCAGATATGGAGCTAAACAGCTTCGTCACAGTGGCGGACGCTTCCAAGGTGAAAGTCTATATGAAAAACTTCGGCGAGTTTTACAACAACCAAGTGGAGTCCGCCGGAACCATTATTCTCTCTCGGACCCAGAAGCTTTCCGCTGAAAAGCTGGATGCCGCCGTGGCCATGTTGCGGGAGAAGAATCCTCAGGCCGCCATCCTTACCACTCCTTGGGACCAGCTTGATGGCAAAACCATTCTCTCTGCCATTGAAAAAGTATCTCTGGCGGACGAGCTGTTGGAGCGCATACGCGCCGAGCACGCCACAGATGAACACGAGCATCATCACGAGCATGAACATCATCACGATCATGAGCATGAGCACCATCACGATCACGACCATGAACATCATCACGCGTGCGAGTGCAGCAATTCCGACTGCTCCTGCCATGACCACGAGCACAATCACGAGCATGAACACCACCATGATCATGGGCACGAGTGCAGCGACCCCGCCTGCTCCTGCCACCACCATCATGCGGACGAGGTGTTTACCAGTTGGGGCGCGGAGACACCCAAGGTCTTTACGGAAGCAGGCATTCGCACCATTCTTGAAAAGCTGGACTCCGGGGCGTACGGAAAAGTTCTGCGGGCCAAAGGCATTCTTCCCACAGCGGACGGCGGCTGGCTTCACTTTGACTATGTGCCCGAGGAGGCAGAGGTCCGGCGGGGCACTCCCGATTACACAGGCCGCCTGTGCGTCATCGGCGCGGAGCTGAGCGAGGCGAAGCTCAAGGTGCTTTTTGGCCTGTAACTAAAGAAGTTTAATTGCTGTAAAGGACTTTTCAATTTATGGATATACCCGTTTATCTCATTGCCGGCTTTTTGGACGGCGGCAAAACCAACTTTATCAACGGCATTTTGCAGGACGGCTTCGCCAAAGAAGACAAGACCCTTCTTCTCTGCTGCGAGGAAGGCGAGGAGGAATACGACAAAGCCGCCCTTTCCAATGTCACCGTGGTGACCATTGAGCGCGAAGAGGCCCTCACCTGCTCGTTTTTAAAAGAATGTGAAAAAAAATATAAGCCCCGACAGGTGTTGATCGAATACAACGGCATGTGGCAGCTTGAGCGGCTTTACCGGGACGTGCTTCCGGCCAACTGGGTTTTGTATCAGATTATGTGCATGGTGCAGGCCTCCACCTTTGAAGCCTATGCCAAAAACATGGGCCAACTCATGATGGAGAAGATCACGGGCGCGGACATGCTGGTCTTCAACCGCTGCACCCCGGAACTGCGGGAGAGCCTGCGCAAGCGCAACCTGCGGATGGTGAATCGGCGGGCAGACATCTATCTGGAGAACGAAGACGGCACCAGTGAAGACTATCTCACCGGCGACGAATGCCCTTTCGACATGACGCAGGAGATCATCGACATACCCGACGAGGACTTCGGCGTTTGGTATGTAGATGTAATGGATCATCCGGACCGGTATCAAGACAAACTGGTCCATATGACCGTGGTAATGTGCCATTCCTCTCAGTATCCCGGCATCGACTGCCCCGGCCGGTTTGCGATGGTGTGCTGCGAAAAGGATGTGACCTTCCTGGGGCTGATTGCCCGGGGTGAGGGACTGGACCGCTTCAAAAACCACGACTGGATGGAAATTACCGCCAAAATGGACGTGGAAGAACACCCTGCCTACAAGGGGCGGGGTCCGGTGATGCGCGTTGTCTCAGTGGCAAGCGGAAAGAAGCCGCGGCAGGAAATTGTGTCATTTTAAGGCATATTTAATACAATTTGCAATATTTCAAAAAAAAGCTCCTCTCCGTTTTCAAACAGAGAGGAGCTTTCCATATGTCCGTAAATAACTAGCAGATGAACCGCAAAGGCGGCTTTGAAACGGGCAACCATTCGCAAACCCAGCGCCCAAAAAGCACGTTTGTCCCTGGGCAGACCGATTAATGCCAACCAGTATCTTCCACAAAAAACGGTTAATGTCTGGGCTTTTCCATCACCACCCGGCAGGCGGAGATGATCTGGGATGTGACGGTGACGTTATAATGATTTTCATACACGGAGTAGGGAAACCTCTGGCATTTTTGCAGCACGATATACTTCGGTTCCAGATGGCTCAAGGCCAGCGCCTCCACATCCGCCTGACACCGACTGCACGAGCAAACACCCAGAAGCTTGATATACTTAGGTACTTTTTCGCGCACTAGGACCTGCATAACGTTGATGTATTCGCTTTCACGGCTGGCCTCTGGCGGGACCTGCAATTCCCCGTCAAGTGTTGGGTGCGCGACCTCCACGGAAGTGGGCCGTCCCATGGAAGAACTCGGCGGCACCGCAGGTGAAGGCGGGACAGGTGCAGATGAACTAGACGGATCGGTATAACTTTCAGTTTTAATAACCTCCGGTTGAAGGGGTGAAAAGGCGTCTTTCTCCTCCTGTTCCACTGCCTCCCGAAGGGCTTCGCGAATCTGATTGGAAAGTTCCTCGGGTGCGTGCTCCACCTCCACCACAGGGACAATCGGCGCAACCACCGGTGCCGGCATAACAACCGTCTCAGGCAGCGCGGCGGGCGGGGAAACCGGCGCGGTGACAGGCGTTTCCTCCGCCGTCTCCCGTCCTGCCGTGATAACATTCAGCACATGAGCCGTTTTATTGGTATGCTTTTTGTTCGCGGGCATGTTGCATTCCTCCTGCTGGCAGACCGTCTTACCGAACGCCCTGCCACTTTTGCAGCAGAGAGGTGATTTCCGAGGTAAGATGCTGGAAATCGTCGGCGGGTTTTGAATTGGGCGCGTAGCTGAGAACGCTTTCGCCGTGCGCGGGAGCCTCCGCCACGGCGATGCTTGAACGGATTACGGATTTAAACACGCTGGTTTTCAGCTGCTTTGCAATCTGGTCGGCCATCTCGCTGACCTCGCGGTTCAGCGTCAGGCGGGCGTTGTATTTATTCAGCAGAATCCCTAAAACTCTCAGTTTGGGGTTGTAACAGTTCTGCACAGTGTCAATAGTCTCCTTAATCTGGGCCACGCCCAGAAGGCTCAGGATTTCCGGAACCATGGGAATCACCAGCGTGTCTGAAGCCACATATGCGTTCACGGTCAGCACGTTCAGCGCGGGCGGCGTGTCGATGATGACATAGTCGTATCGCTCTGTCACACCCGTCAGTTTATTGCGCAGCATAAACTCGCGCCCGGTGCGGTTAAATTCCAGCTCGGCCGCAGACAAAAGAATATTGGCCGGAAGCAGGTCGATTCCGCGGGAATTGGTGATGGCCTCGTCCACCGTAACCCGGTCTTTAAACAAATCGTAAACCGTAGCGCAGTTTTCCGTGTCCAGCCCAAGACTGAAGCTCAGACTGCCCTGGGGATCCAGGTCCACGCCAAGAACTCGCTGCCCACGCTCATACAGCGCGTACAGCAGAGCGGCGGCAGTGGTGGTCTTTCCCACGCCGCCCTTTTGATTTGTGACCGTCATGATTGTTGCCAAACCGAAACCTCCCATTGAATAAAAAACTTTGTCGAAACTCTTAACTTTACTATACTATATGTCGATAGAAAAGTATAGAGACAGAAGTAAATTTTCTTTTACAGCCGCAGCCCCGGGGAAGCCCCGCGCAGGCGCGGATCAGGAAGGAGCGATCGGTATGGCGTCCGTCAGCGGAGTCACCAGCAGCAATTCGAGCAGCATTTACGGCAATCGAAACGTTTTGTCCGGCCTCGCCACGGGTATGGATACGGAGACCATGATTGAAAACGCCGTCAGCGGCTATAATCTTAAAATTGCATCCCTGCAGAAAAAGCAGACCAACCTGTCGTGGCAGCAAGAGGCTATCCGCGAAATTTCCAGCCCCATGATTAAATTTGCGCAGAAATACACCTCTTATAACTCGTCCACAAACCTGCTCAGCCCCAGCTATTTTAACAAGGCAGTGATTACCTCCACCAACGGGGCCAACGCCTCCAAGATTTCCGCCTCCGGAAAAACCTCCAGCAACGTGCAGATTTTGGGCGTGAAGCAATTGGCCACCAAATCTATATACAGCGCTTCGGCCGCAGACCTGTTCAGCAATCTTGGCATTACCGGCAAGGACGGCATTGCCACCATCATCGGCAGCGACCTGGACCTGGCCCAGCAAATGGATTTGAGCAAGGTCAGCGGTACGCTGACCCTGAGCTATGGCGGCAGTCGCTCTATTGATCTGAGCTTTGGAGATTTGGAGACGTACTCCTCGGCGGATGAGTTTGTGCGGGCCATCAACGTGAAACTGGCCTCCACCACAGTGACGGATTCCAAGGGAGAGCGCGTGCCTGCCCTGACCATGGTAAAAGCCTCTTTGGGAGACGACGGAAAGGTGAGCTTTATTGACAATCAGAGTGCCGGAAACACCGTCACTGTGACCGGTGCCACCGGAAAGTTGAAGGAAACCTTGAATATTGATACCAGCAAAAAGGATTCCTTTCTCACCATCCCCTCGGAGAACGGAAACCTGATTGATCTGGTGGACAAAAGCGGCACTGCGGGCAAATACCTTTCTGGAAAAACAATCTCCATGTCGGTGGACGGCAAGACCAAACCCATCACGCTGCCCACATACAATCCCACCGATCTGGATTTGACCACCGCCACCCCGGAGGAAAAGGAGCAGTTGTCCAAGGACTTCCTAACCGGCCTGCAAAATGCCGTGAAAGATGCGTTTGGCACCGGCGTAAAGGTGGAGCTGAATGGTGACGCATTGCAATTCACGGGGCAGAAGGGCTCTATCATCACCATTTCGGCCAATGCCGACGTGGGCAAAACGCTAGGGCTTGGCGGCAGCTTTTCCTCCAGCTACCTCAACACCGGTATGAGCCTTGGCTCGCTGCTGGATCTGAACGCGGCTGCGGAAGGCACTCCGGAAACACTGGGCGGCATTGAAGGAAGGGTACTGCGTTCCGACCCCGACAAGCTCACCCGACGCAAAGACGGCACTTATGTGGATTTGGACGGCAACAAAACCGATGAGAATGGCTACCGTCTGGGGGCCGACGGCAGGCAGCTTTACGGTTATGATCTGGAAATCAGCGGAAAAACGCTGACCTTTACACGGGATTCCTCCTTGGACACCGTTTTTTCCGCCATCAACTCCGAATCGGTGGGCCTGAGCACCAGCTTTTCCAAAACCACCAACCAAATTCAGATTTCCTCCAGAGAAACCGGTGCGGCGAACCAAATCGTAATCAACGAGAACATCACGGATGAAAACGGCCAGTCCAAAAAAAATCTGGCAGCGCTTTTGTTCGGCTCTATCGAATTTGACGGCGAGGGCAATACCACAAATGCCGGCTACATCGCGGGAAAAGACGCCGTGTTCAGCATGGAGGTCAACGGCGTGAACATGGGCTCCATCACCCGCTCGGACAACACTTTTAACGTGGATGGCCTGTCTGTCACCCTGAAGGGAACCTTCGGAACCTATTCCGCCGACACGGTGGATCCCTACGGAAACCCCGTTCGCGGTTCCCTGATAGACAGCCCCGAAGCGGTCACGTTTACCTCCGTATCGGATACGGACAAGCTGGTGGAAACCATCACCGGCATGGTCGAGGAGCTCAATTCAATTTTAAAGTCGGTACGGGACGCTCACGCCACCCTTCCCAATTACAAGAACAACAAAAAGGCCCGTTACGAACCTCTTACCGATGAAGATAAGAGCAAAATGTCGGAATCCGCGATCAAAAAATACGAGGAGAAGGCAAAGCAGGGCATTGTGTTTGGCGACAGTGATCTTACCAGCCTTTACAGCAAACTCATCTCTGCCATCTCTCCCGGTGGCGCCAGCAGTGGCGCCCTTTTGGCAATGGGCATCAATACCTCCTACTCTCAAGGCGTCACCACGATTCAGGTGGACGAGGAAGCTCTGCGAAAAACCCTGAATTCCAACCCCGACAGCGTGCGAGACGCGTTTACCTCCACCATTGGAAATGGAGGCCTGATGGTCAACGTCAACCGCGTGCTTTCCGATTACACCGCCATCACCGGCGCGACTAAGGGCATTCTCGTGCAGAAGGCGGGTTCCGTCTACTCACCTTTGTCTCTGCTGAAAAACAACATGCAGGATCAGATTGCCGAATACGACGTTCAAATCACAAAATGGCAGAGCAAGCTTTCCGATCAGGTGGATCATTACACCAGAATGTTCACCCGGTTAGAGCAACTCACCAGCAACATGAACTCTCAAAGCTCCATGATTACAAGCATGCTGGGCGGCTGAGACAAGTAAATCCGCGGCAAAGCCGCGGCCAGAAAAACGGAGGAACATGCATGGAAGCACAGGGGTATCAGCAGTATAAGCAGCAGTCTGTCAGCACCATGACGCAGGGTGAACTGCTGATCGTTCTCTATGATGAGCTGGTAAAGCGCGCCGCCCGGGCGGACATCGCGCTGAAGCAGGTGGATTATCCGCTCTTTGAGGCATCGGTGGACCGGTGCCTGGACATTTTGCACTATTTAGATAACACACTGGACAATCAGTATCCCATCAGCCGGGAGCTCCACCGGCTCTACGATTTTTTCTGCTATGATTTCAACCGCGTCAAGGCGGGCCGTAACCATGAAGAGCTGAAGCAGCTTCTTGTCATGGTCGGTGAACTGCGGGACACCTTCCACGCGGCGGAAAAGGATTCATCGGAACGTTGAGTGCGCTTTGGGAAAAGGTTCTGCCGGAGCTGCTTGTGTTGGAGCGAAGCATTTTCCGCAAGCTGGGCGAGGTGATCGGTATTACCCGTGAGCTGGCAGAGGCCGTGGACCGGGAGGATCCGGTGTCCGTGGGGTTGCTTTTGACGGGCCGGCACCGGCCTCTGCTTGAATTGCAGGAGCTAAATGCCGCGCTGGAATTGAAGCGCTGCGATTTAAGCGGCGAGGACGAGGCCGCCTTCGACCGGTTGGTAAAGCAGAGCGGCCAGCCCCAAAATGAGGCGGAGCGCGAGATTGCGGAGCAGATTGCCCAAAACCGCCGCGCGCTGGAGCAGCTTGCAAAGCTGGACCGATACGTAAGTGAAAAACTTTGCCGAGAAAAATCGTTTTACCGCAAACGCTAAAACGCATCCTGAAAAAAGAAGCGGCGGAGGAAGCGCCCCCAACCGGGGCGGTCCCTCCGCCTGTTTTCCTCGCTGCTTATGAGTTCGCCGGAGATAAAATCCACAGTGGCGCACCGCTGCTCCGGCTTTTGGACAACTCATCCAAAATCAGCTGCGGGTCCCACACGGCAAGGCTTCGCTCCCGGCTGCTGGGGTCCGCCACGAGAATGCCGCCGTTAAGCGTTGCACCCCGCAAAAGAATGAAATGTCCTCCATTGGTGAAATGCCCCTTCGTCATCAGGGCCACCGCCATTTTCCCCGCCGCCAGCTCCAGCCGCAATCGCTCCGCATCGCAGTTTGGCAGGGACTCCGCCTCCAACCCGTAGGCCGCAGCCGCGCCGTTTACAATGGAGAGATACGACCCGCTGCGTCGCGCCCAATGCCCATTTTCCGCCGCCCACCGGGCCATCTCTTCGGGGTCCACCGCCTGATCCGTCAGGCTGGAAACAGCCATGGACAGGCAGGTTGGTCCGCAGCCGTATGCGCCCAGAGTATCCCGCCCGTACGGTTGGTCACTCCAAGCATCGTCTGTCTGATTGTAATAAACGATCTCCCGGTTTCCACCGGTGAGAATCTCGCCGGTCTCCCGCTGCTCCAGAGTGGTTGCGGCAGGGTCCGCCAAGGGAGCAGGCTTTTCGTCCGGCTCTAAAACCGCCTGACTCTCCAGGTCCTCCCCGTCCTTGCGCAGCACCCCGGTCACGGCCGAGGACGTCTTATCCCACGCCCAGGATGCACCGTCGGACACTGCGTCGTATACCGTTCGCGCACCGTCAGACGCCAAGGTCCACCCAGAAGAGACGGTCCGCCGCACGGGGTCCATGATCCGCTCGTACAGCGCCGGGTCCGCCACCCGGCACACGGCCAGTTCTGCCGTCCCGATGCACACAACGGCAAGCACAGAGATAGCGAGCACTTTTTTTAAGTGAGAATTGCGCTTCACAGGCGCCTCCTCCCTTCAAAACTTTTGTATCATTTAGGGCTTTTCATATGTTACGTTTTATGATAAAGTACAAATAAACACGAAATTAGGGGTTTTTTGTCGAGGTTGTTACGGGGAGAACCGGTTCTCTCCGGGAATTTCTCTCGATTTTAGTAAGATTATAACAGTACCCGACAAAAATGTATAGATGTTGCCGCCGCGAAATGCAACGGAGATGGAGAGCAATCCTGATGCCGACAGTCGAACTGAAAAACGCAACAAAGCGCTATCGTGGCGAGCATGGATTAATTGAGGCTGTCAGCGACATCAATCTCGTCGTCCGGCAGGGGGAATTTGTGTTCGTTGTGGGCAGTAGTGGCGCGGGAAAAAGCACGCTGCTGCAACTAATTGCCGGTCAAATCCGCGCAGACGAAGGACAGGTGCTGCTGGACGGGCTGAACGTGGCCCCGCTGCCTCTCTTTCCCGCCGCAAGGGTCCGCAGGAGTTTTGGGTATGTGGCCCAGGAGACGCACCTGATGCGGCGGCGCACAGTCTTTGAAAACCTTGCCATGGTGGCCCGGGTGAGCGGGTTGACCCGGGAAAAAAAGCTGCGAGAGCGGGCCGAAAAAGCCTTGGGTATTGTGGGGCTTAGCGGCCTTGATGGAAAGTATCCGGGGGAGCTTTCCATCGGGCAGGCACGGCGGGTTGAGTTGGCCCGGGCGCTGATAAACAGTCCTTCGGTACTGGTGCTGGATGAGTTGACCGCCAATTTGGACGCGGACAACATCTGGGATCTGGTGCACGTACTTTCGGAGCTGAACCGACTGGGAACCACCGTCATTATGGCCACCCACGCCAGTACCATCGTCAACGTGATGCACCGCCGGGTGGTGACTTTGGTGGATGGAAAGATTGCGGGCGACATGTCCGGTGGCCGGTATGGCGAAATCCGGACACGGAAGTCAAGATACGCCAAAAAATCCTGACCGGCCGCACAGAGGAAAGCAAAGCGCGGCGGGAGTCGTTCCCGCCGGAACAACGCAGAATATACCGGGTGTGTGGATTTTTATGCATCCGCAAGCGCAGAGGAGTGAGCCACCGTGGAAGAAGTACGCGAGCAGCAGAGCCGGGACCTGATTTTCGCGCTGGACATCGGCACCAGAAGCATCATCGGCATGGTTGGCCGGACAGAGGGCGAGCGGGTGCACATTCTGGCCGTGGAAAAACAAGAGCACAGCAAGCGGGCCATGATCGACGGCCAGATTGAGGATATTGTTCAGGTGGGGAAGGTTGCCGCGCAGGTGACGGCCCGTTTGGAAGCCAGACTGAACTGCAAGTTGACGCGGGTTTGCATCGCCGCTGCAGGGCGGGCGCTGCATACGGAGGCGGGCCACTTTGAGCTGGAGCTGCCCGAGGTTCGCCGCATCGGCGAGGACCTGATTGGTCAGCTTGAGGCAGGGGCCGTTTCCGCTGCCGAGTCCAACCTGAACAAGAGCGGCCAGCGGCTGGGCCGATTTTATCTGGTGGGATACACCGTCTCTCAGTATCTTGTGGACAGCTATCCCCTTTCCATCCTGAAAGGCCACAACGGACAAAAGCTGGAATGCGACGTGGTGGCAACCTTCTTGCCCTCCGAGGTGGTGGACAGCCTCTATTCCGCCATGCAGACGGCGGGGCTGGAGGTGCTCAGCCTGACGCTGGAACCTATCGCCGCCATCAACGCCGCCATTCCACCAGAGCTGCGTCTTTTAAATCTGGTAATGGCGGACATTGGCGCCGGCACCTCGGACATTGCCGCCTGCCGGGACGGCAGCGTGGTGGGCTATACCATGGCCACCGTGGCAGGGGACGAGATTACCGAGGCCATTATGCGGGCCTTTTTGACGGACTTTTCCACGGCGGAGCGCCTGAAATCGGAGGCCGCGAGGCGGGAAACCCTTCGTTTCACAGATATTTTGGGGTTAGAGCAGGAGCTTCCCTCCTCCGCACTGAAAGAGGTCATTACCCCGGCGGAAGGTCAGCTTGCGGACGAGCTGGCCCGCCGCATCCGGGAGATTAACGGCGGTGCACCTTCGGCGGTATTTCTGGCGGGCGGCGGCAGCAAGCTGGAGGGATTGCCATTGGCGGTGGCCTCCGCGCTGGAAATGGACCCTCGCCGGGTGAGCGTGGCAGGGTCGAACTTTAAAATGAGCGCCTTTTCCGACACTGAGGAGCTGAACGACCCGGAATATACCACGCCGCTGGGCATCGCCGTCTCCGCCGGTCTCGGCATGATTTCAGACAGCTACCGCGTTTCCCTCAACGGCCATCCCGCCAAGCTTTTTCGCAGCGGTACTTTGACTGCGCTGGATGTTTTGCAAATGAATGGCTATAACTACGCCGATTTAATTGGCAGAACCGGCTCCTCCCTTTCCGTCACCATCGACGGGCAGAGGACCCTGTACCGGGGTGAGCCTGCGGAGCCGTCCTCCCTGCGCATTAACGGAACAGAGCTTCCGCCCTCCACAGTGATTCAGGCAGCGGACGCCATTGAGTTCACCCCTGCTCGCTCCGGAATGCCGGGTCGACGATCTATTTCCGAGGCGCTGGGGAGCCCGGCGAACGCAGCGGTTTGCCTTGTGAACGGAGCGCCGGTGAGCCCGGATTATGAGCTGCGTCCGGGAGACACGGTGGTCACCAACGCCATCGTCCCCGTAAAGGCGGCGGTATCAGAAAAAGCCGACAGCGAGGCAGCTTCTTCTCCTCACGCCATAGGCGCGAGCGCTTCCTCGGCCCTTTCTCAGGAATCTTTTGTGGCGGAGAGCCAGTCCACCGGCGGTTCAGAGGACATTCCACTTACGGATACAACTTTGGCTGGGAATCCGGAGACAGAGCGTATCCCGGTCCCCCAGCCTGCTGAAGAGTCTTTTCCACCTCGCTGGTTTTATTTGAACGATGCTCCTTTGGAGCTTCCGGCAAAGCCGAAGGGTGGCCCCTACTATCTAATGGATTTGCTGGAATATGCGGGTCTCGATTTTGAGCATCTGGACCGGCCGGTGACACTGCGCGTCAACGGAGAGAGCGGCTCGTTTATGCGTGTACTGGCAGATGGAGATCGCGTGTGCATCCAGCTGGAGGAACCCCGCGCCTAAAAAGCGCGGTGAAACGGAGGTTTGGGCTATGCAGAGATACATTGCCCGGCAGGCCATTTTCGACCGCAATTTGCGGGTAGAGAGCTATGAGCTGCTTTACCGCGCGGGCGACGGAGAAGACCGGGCCTCGTTTGCGGACGGGGACCGGGCCACCCGCATCCTTTTGTCCGACGCACTGATGGCCTTTGGTCTCAACAATTTGACCGACGGACGGGGCGCATACGTCAATTTTACCGAGTCGCTGGTGATGAGTGACTTTGTGCTGCTGACGGACCCCCGGAAAATTACGGTGGAGCTGCTGGAGAACATTCATGTGACGGACAAGCTGATCTGGCGTTTGAAGGATTTGAAAAGCCGGGGCTACCGTCTGGCATTGGACGACTACACCGGCGACCCGGTCTTCGACCCCATCCTTCCGCTGATTGACGTACTGAAGGTGGACTTTCTTTCTACCAGCGAAGAAGTTCAGGCGGAGATCGCCCGAAAATATCGCCGTGGACGCATGGCTTTGCTGGCTGAAAAGGTGGAAGACCGGGAAACCTATGAGCGGGCGCTGCGTCTGGGTTATAGCAAATTTCAGGGATTTTTCTTTCAGCGGCCCATAAATCTGCGCAAAGAAACGGCAAATATCAATTCCGCCACGTATATCCGCCTTTTGCGGGAGCTGAACCGGACCGATGTGGACCTGCGCTACTGCTCGGAGATGATTCGCTCTGACGCCGCGCTGACCTTTCGCCTGCTGAAAAAGGTGCGGACGCTGCAATATTATCGAGGAAACTCCCTGGAAGTGATTGAGCGGGCCGTGACTTATCTGGGAATTGACGAACTGTATCATTGGGTGGTGCTGCTGCTGGCCCGGGAATCCAACACCACCTGCTCCGACGAGACAGTGCGCGTGGCATATCTTCGCGGGATTTTTATGGAGCGGCTGATGGAGAACTCACCCTACAGCCAGAAGAAGACATCTGGCTTTCTGGCGGGGATGTTTAGTTTGATGGATCTCATTCTGGGGCGCCCCATGAAGGACTTGCTGGGGGAGGTTCATCTCCCGTTGGAAACCAAGAGAGTCCTGCTGGGGGAAGACGCACGCCCTTTAAAGACGTATCTGGAATACGCTGTCTCCTACGAGCAGCGAACACCGATGGAGCCACCCGCGCTGGATGTGGATGCCTATGAGGTAATGGATATCTACATGCAGTGCATGAGAGATACTGACTGGGCCTTCCGCAGCGAAACGTGAGCGGACGGAGCAAGTGGCCCCTCTTGAACAAACAGAAGCGAGGCAAACATATGTTAAAACAAAAGCGTGTATTGATTCCTCTGGCCCTGGTCGCTGCCGTGTGTCTGGGGACAGCGGTCTATCTGCTGATTTTTCGAAGTGCGGCGGCACTGGAACCGCCAGAGGAATATGCGCTGGGCGAAGACACGGTGGAGTCTCTCAGTTCCGTGCTGGGCCTTGAAAACAGCGGGGAGCTGACGAACATGGAAACGCCGGACACGGTAGGCGCAAACGCGTCCTCCAGCGCGGGAAGCGCCGCGGACGAGGCTTACTACTACACCTATCAAAAGCTGGAAACCGGTGGAGAGAGCGTGCGTCAGTATGTGGAACGGCTGACGGAGGAGGAAGACGGCTTTCGGATCGTGGACGAGAACGGCGCCGTAACGGACCCTCCCAACTACGCCAACACGGAAGGCTCTGTGTCTTTGATGAAAGCCGCGTCTGAAGACGGGTGGATTTTGCGGATGGATATTTCCTGGACCGCCGAAAACTGCCAGATCACCCTCACACGACCGGAGGGAACTGTAAGCACGGTGGAAACGGACCCAATGACCTATGTAGAGGCGGTGGATTTTTTTAAATCCCTCGCCCCTTCCAATCTGGGTTTAGATGCGGAAAGCCTGCGGGATTACTCCGTGTGCCCCATGGACGGCGCGGTGCTGGTGGACGGCATACTGTGCCTGAAGCTTCAGGTCTATCCCCCCCATGAGGCGGGGCAGGCAAATGTCATTGCAGGCACCTATCTCCTTTCCGGCGACAAGACACATCTTTATCTGCTGAAGGACGGGGCCGTGCGCGCACTTCCCATTTAATAGGTCGCAACGCCCGGAAAACCGTTGGTTTTCCGGGCGTTTTTGTTCTCACGGTTTATGGGGTTGCTTTTTAAGGCCATCTGTGATAGACTAAATGTAACCGCAAATCAAGAGGCTGCGGGAACTGAATAATAAAGAACCGTCGTTGCATTGCAAGGAAGGGCTTTTGAGTATTTTTTACTGTGAGGTAAGTGATATGGAGAGAGCTCCTTCTGTTTTTTTGCATCCTGACATCAATCAACCCCGTACCAACCGGCTGATCAGCTGGCTGGAAAACCCCGCTGTCACACGTTATCTGAACGAGGACCGGGGCATCACCTCCCGTCTGCGGGAAACAACCGACCCGGTGTTTCTCACCTGCCAGCTCAACCGGCAGGGCCGGTTTTTCTTCGTCTGCCGGGAAGAGGATCCAGAGCCTATCGGCTTTGTCCGTCTGGCGGAGTTGAAAAAGAACGACGCCTATGAGCTGGTTGTAGCCATCGGCCGGGAGGCCCTCTGGGGCAACGGATACGGTACACAGGCCATTATCCGGTGTCTGGAAACTGCGTTTTTCCAGCGTCGGGCCAACACCGTGGCCGCCAACGTCCACGCGGACAATCTGCGCTCGCTCCGGGTCTTTGAGAAGGTGGGCATGCGGCGCGTCTCTCAGGGCTGCGGCTATGTACACTTCCATCTTACGCGGGATGAGTTTTTAAATCAGCGTCTACAATCCCTTGCCTAAGACGATCCACAAGTTTTGCTCGCTTTTACCTTCGCAAGCACGCCCACCACTTGGTGCGCCCGTGTCTTTGCGAAAATCTGTGGCTTTACACGTAATCCGGATGACAAACGATACATTTTTAACCATTAATGCCCGGAAGGCCGTTGCCTTCCGGGCATTTTTTGCGATGAACCGGTTTTATTTTACTGCCAGAGCAAAGCTGTTGTCTACCAGCTCGTCAAAGTTAACCCAATCCTCACGGGCCAGCTCACCGGCGGTTTCCATCACCAGCTCCAACCGCTCCAGCGAAGATTTCTCCATCACGGGGGTGGCGTTCCAAGCGTCGATATCCTTGTAGCGCTGTGCCACTTTTGTCAGCACCTCCACACCTGTATCGGGGAACTGATCGGCAATGGCCTCGGCAATCTCGGCGGCAGAATGCTCCTGCACCCATGTCTGCCCCTTGGCAACCGCATTGGTAAACCTTTGAATTACGTCGGGATTTTTCTCCATGTAACCTTGAGAGGCAAAATACGCGGTATAGGGAATCTCTCCGCTTTCCTGCCCGATAGAGGTGAGAATCACGCCCTTCCCGGCAGCTTCCACCTCCGTGGCAACAGGCTCGAACAACGTGACATAATCCCCATTTCCGCCGGTGAACGCGCCGGCCATCATATTGAACTGCACGGAAGTATCCACCACCGCGTCCACATGGGGAATTACGCCATTTTGCCGCATAACATATTCAAGCGTCATTTCCGGCATCCCGCCGGCGCGTCCGCCGATAATGGTTTTTCCATTCAAGTCAGCCCAGTTAAGAGGAACATTTTCCCGGCCCACCAGGAAAGAGCCGTCCCGCTTCGTCAACTGGGCAAAGACTTTGGGGTAATCGGTTTTTCCCTGATTGTATACGTAAACGCAGGCTTCCGGCCCCGCAAGACCGATATCGCTCTGCCCGGACAGGACGGCGGTCATCACCTTGTCGGCTCCGCCGCCGTTGGTCAGCACCACATCCAGCCCTTCGTCTGCAAAAAAGCCCAGCTTCAGGGCGGCATACTGGGGCGCGTAGAACACAGAATGGGTCACTTCGTTCAGTTGTACGGTAATGGTTTCCTGTGTCCCGGTTTTTCCGCAGGCGCACAGGGACGCCGCGATGGCCACGGCGCAGAGCAGGGCAAACACTTTTTTCATGCGATCACTCCTAAACGTTTTTTTAAAAATTTTTCCAGCCACAGCACGATTCGGTACATCACCACCGCCGCCGCCGCCAGGACCAGCACGGAGGCCATTACTAAATCCATGTTAAATACTTGGGAGCCGTATACAATCAGGTACCCAAGCCCGGCTTTGGAAACCAAAAATTCGCCCATCACAACGCCCACCCATGAAAGGCCCACATTGACCCGCAGAGTGTTGAACAACGTCGGAAGATTGGAGGGCAGCACCAGCTTTCGTAAGATCTGGCCCCGGCTGGCCCCCATGGACTTCAAGAGCCGAAGCTTTTCCCCGTCGGTGGAGATAAAACCCGCCAGCATGTTGAGAATCGTGACGATCAGCGAGATGGCAAGCGTCATGGCGATAATACTGGAGGTTCCCGCGCCAATCCAGACAATAAAGATCGGCCCCAGCGCGGTTTTGGGCAAGGCGTTAAGCACCACCAGATACGGCTCCATCACCCGGGAAAGAAAGCTGCTCCACCACAGTAGAACCGCAACCAGCGTGCCCGTGAGCGTTCCCAAAATAAAGCCCGCCGCCGTCTCCGCACACGAGGTCCACAGGTGCACCCACAAGTCCCCGCTTTGATACAGCACGGACACTGTTTTTGCCACGCGGAACGGAGAGCTGAAAATAAACGCGTCAATCCACCCCAGCCGGGCGGAAACTTCCCATAAGATTAGGAAAAACAACAGTAAACAAATCTGCACCGCCCGCACGGCGGACCGCTGCCTCTTTTGGCGGCGCAGCCAAGCAAGCCGACGGGGTGAGGGAGTTAAATCAGGCATTAAAATCCAACTCCTTCCAGATGGCATTGAAAAACCCGCGAAACTCCGGTGCATCCCGCCGTTCCATGGGCTTTAAATTCCGCAGTACCCCCAGATCGTGAACAGACTTCACCACGGCGGGGCGGCGGCTTAAAACCACCACCCGGTCGGAAAGACTGATGGCCTCGGATATATCGTGTGTAACCAGAAGGGCGGTTTTTCCCTCCTGTCGGATAATGTCATGGATGTCCGCGGAGACGGACAGCCTTGTCTGATAATCCAACGCAGAAAAAGGTTCGTCCAGCAGAAGTATTTTTGGCCCTGCGGCCATGGTGCGAATCAGGGCGCAGCGCTGGCGCATTCCCCCGGAGAGCTGGGAGGGCCGCTTGTTGATAAATCCCCCCAGTCCATACTGTTTCAAGAGTCCTCGGACGCGTTCATATTGCTCCGGGTCGCGTTCGCCCCGCAGCTCCAGCCCCAGCGTCACGTTGCCCCACACGGTGCGCCACTCAAAAAGCTGGTCCCGCTGGGGCATCAGCCCCACCTGTTCTGAGGGGGCGGTGACGGATTTTCCGTCTATTAAAATTCTACCGGAGGTGGGCGGTTCCAGACCGCCAATCAGGCTCAGCAGCGTGGACTTGCCGCACCCGGAGGGACCGACCAGGCCCAGAAATTCCCCCTCCTCCAGCTCAAGCGACACATCCCGCAGCGCCTCAATTTCTCCGTCGATTGCTTGATAGGTCAGCGCCACGTGCTCGAGAGCGATCGTCATGGCAGAATCCTCCTTTACCTGCCGGGCGCGCATTCCGCGCCCCCGTCCTGCTATCGTATGCGACGGGTAGGTAGGCGGTGCGAAGTGTGAAATTGGGCGAAATAAGAAAATTTTCTGAAAAGTCCCTTATGTTTTAGAAAAAGCGGACGATATATGGGATACAAGGGTAAAATCCCCTGTGCGGTCGCCGAAGGCTTCATGAGGCCTCTGAAGCCAAAGGCGCCGCCTATAAAAAAGGGCAGGGAAAGGATTCCCGCCCCTAAAATACATGGAGGTAACAATTATGCGTATCCAACACAATATCATGTCCATGAACGCCTATCGCAACTTCTCCAGCAACACCGGCGCTCTGTCCAAAAACCTTGAGAAGCTGTCTTCCGGCTATCGGATCAACCGCGCAGGCGATGACGCCGCCGGTCTTGCCATTTCCGAGAAGATGCGGGCGCAGATCTCCGGTCTGGAGCAGGCTTCCTCTAACGCCAAGAGCGGCATCAACCTGGTGCAGACCGCAGAAGGCGCGCTGACCGAGGTTCACTCCATGCTCAACCGTATGGTGACTCTGGCCAACCAGTCCGCCAATGGCACCTTTGATAACGAGACTGACCGGGCAAACCTCCAGAAGGAAGTTTCCCAGCTCACCTCCGAAATCGACCGTATCGCCGACAGCTCCAACTTTAACGGCATCAAGCTGCTGGACGGCTCTCTAGGCTCTTCCTCCTCTGCCGCCGGTAATGTTGCCGACTTGCAGATGACTGACTCTCAGAAGATTGCCAACGCGCTGGTGCAGGTTGATGCTACGAAGGGCAAGTTCACTCTCGCATCAACTGCCAAGGCCCACGTTATTAATGAGGCGAGCGACTATACCTTCACTTATACTGATGAGGCTGGCAAGACCTCTACTCTGAATATTAGCCTTATGAACAAGGACGCCACTACCGGCGCCCTCCAGTATAAGATTGGCGATGGCGACTGGGTCGATTCTAAGCAGAACTGCACCACCGGTGCTGCGGCAAGCACTGTTGTCAACCAGGCTTTGGCAGAGGCTCTGAATGAGAGCGATCTGGGCAAGCTCTTTGACGTCACTTCTACCAACACCAACGCGGACTTGACCTTCGAGGCCAAGACATCGGGTGCTAGCGACGCGAAGGTTCTGGTTTCCAGCTCTAGCCTGAATGGCGCTACCCCCACCAACGTTGCAGCGTCTGTTACTACGGCCGCCGCCGACGCCTACAAGGCCATCGACATCACGAATTTGAAG